>CAXTHM010000007.1:0-5417 GCA_964244115.1 uncultured Thermomicrobiales bacterium | reverse complement strand
AGGGCAACCTGTGCCGCTGCACCGGCTATCACAACATCGTCAAGTCGGTGCTCGACGCGTCCGGCCAGGCGACCGAGGAGGCGACGACGGAGCCGACCGAGATAGCGACCACCGAGCCGACCCAGGTAGCGACAGCCGAGCCGACCGAGCCATCGGAGGACATCGAGCCGACCGAGGGCACCGGCTCCGGCGAGGTGGGCGACTTCCCCATCGGGACCACGGTCGCGACCGTCGCCGTCGGGGTCAACGTTCGCTCAGAGCCGTCGGCCGCGGCCGAGGTCGTCCTGGAGGTTGATGCCGCCGGGACCCGGTTCGTCGTGATCAGTGAGCCGGTCGACGCCGATGGATTCAGCTGGGTCCAGGTCCAGTCGCTCGATGACCCGTCCGTGAGCGGCTGGGTGGCCTCGGATCTCCTCGAAGCGGTCTGACCCCGATCCGACGCTATCCCGACACGGACGAGCTCCAGAACGGCTCCCCGCGATAGGGGAGCCGTTCTGGTGTCCCGCTTCCTCACGCCGGCCGGGACGTTCCGGGACATGGGTGCGCTGTTCCGACAGCCGATCAGCGCTCGGCTGCGACCGGAGCGGCGGAGTAGATCACCTGGACCGTCTGATCGCCGGTCGTGCCAGCGACGATGACGAGGTAGGAGAGCCCAGGCTCGACCTGGAGATCCAGCGTGGCGAGCACGTCGTCCGGCTCGTTGGCCGGCACGACCTCCACCGCGAATGCGCCGGCCTCGATGGTGATCGGGTCCGTCGTCTCCGCGGGGGAGATCGCCTCGTCGGAGGGAGGGGCGAGCCCCAGGACCGCGAGCTGGGCGGCGTCGGTCACCGCGTGGTGGAACGCCAGCCGGGACTCATCCGCGCCGAGCGGAGCGAGGTCGATCGGTACAGCCGTCAGGGTTGGGCCGTCACCGTCGTACGCCTGTTCGAGGACGACCACGTAGGCGAGATCGGGCTGAAGGTCCAGGGATGCGTCGGCGATGAGCAGATCCGGAGCCGCACTGTCGGTGATCTGGACTGGGACGTCGTCGTCGCTGGCGACGGCGATGAAGTCGACGTAATCGCCGAACGTGATGCCGGTCGCTGGCGCTGCGTCGCCGAGTGACAGGTCGACCGCGTCGAGCGCGGGGATGGCCTGGACGAAGGCGATGCAGGCGTCGCCATCGTCACCGGTCCCCAGGACCACCGAGCAGCGCGTGTCCGCCGAGTCCCGCGGCGTCGCGATCGGCGTCATGTCGGCCGGTGTCGCGACGGGGCTCGCTCCGGGTTGCCGGATCGCCACGGTTGGCCGCGGCGCCACGACTCCCAGGAAGACGATCGAACTCACCAGTACGGCTCCCGCGACCAGGGGTGCCAGCGTTGGTCGCGTCGATGGTCCGAGTCGGCGAAGGCGTCTGGCGGATGCGAGCAGGATGGTCACGCGGCGGTCGTCCCTTCTGATTGCCTCGTCGATCGGGTCGTCGTCAGGCCGATGGCGTTGCAAGCATCAGTGGGGATGCGCTCTCACCACCGGGACCGGGAACCAGGACGGTCAGGAGAACGATCCCGGTCGGATTCGTCACGCTGCCGAGGGCGTAGACCGTGATCGTCGCTCCGTCGGGTGCGGTGAAGTTCGGCACGGGGAACAGGACATCGGTCGAGCCAGCCGCCCGGATGTCGATCGACGCGGCCGCGGCCGGAACCGTCAGATAGTCGGACGCCGAGAGCGAGGCGAGGGCCGACACGACAGTCTCACCGGAGGAGAGGGCGAGGTCGAGCGGCGGCGCGTCCGGGATCCCTTGAACGACGCGGAGCGAGGCGGTCCCCGGGGTCGGAGCGGACGGCGGGATCGGCAGGGTCAGGCCGGCGAGCGTGGACGCATCCCGCGAGCCGACGATCGCCAGCTCGACGCCCTCCCCGGCGCTGAACTGCTGCTCCGGGCTGTCGAACAGCACCGCGTCGGACTGACTGGTCGCCGTGACCCGGATGTCGTACGTCCCGGCCGGCAGCGCGACGAAGCCGGTGCTGGAGCCGAAGGCGACCCCGCTGAACAGGACGGCGCCATCGATGCTGACGTCGATCGGACCGGCATCGACGGACCCGTGGATCAGCGTCATGCAGGCGACCTGATCATCGCCGATCCCGAGACGCGCACCGCAGGACTGGGCTGCCGCCGGGCTGCTGGCCGGTGCCGGGGTCGCACCCTGGGCTGCCGCTCCGGCCAGGGGGACCAGGCAGACCGCGAGTACCACGGCGATGAGGGCGAGTTCGAGCAGCGGAAGGCGTCCGTTCCGGATGCGGCGTGACGTCATGGTCGTGATCCTCCAGGGTCGTCGTCGGTCCGCTGGCCGTCGGCCAGTGCGGAGAGGATACCCGGCTTCGGGTCCCCATCGCCGGAGCAAGACCCGCTCTGACGGCGGTTCTCCTTGATGGGGGCGGCGCTCGTCGTCGGGTCAGGGCGCGGGGATGTCGATGTCGGTCGGCACGGGGATCCCCGCCACGATCACCATGACGACGCTCTCATCCGTGTCGCCGGCGACGATGACCCGGTAGTCCTGACCGGGGACCAGCACCACGGCCGGACCCGCGACGATCCGATTGCCGTCGGGGTTCGCGGTCGCCTCGAAGACGTACGTCCCGGCCGGGACGATGCGGGCGTCGCTCTCCTCGCTCTCGAGGATGGCCCGGACCAGCGGTTGGCCGTTGGCAGCGACATCCATCATGCCGTTATGGTTGGTCTGATGGATCACGGAGACCCGCGACTGCTCGCCGGCCAGGGGCAGACCGGAGTCGTCATACCCCTCCATGACGGCCCGGTCGGCCGGGCCGGAGGAGACCAGCAGGAACCCGTCGCCTTCGTCGACGAACAGGGAGGTCGAGGCTAGCTCGTCATCCCGGGCCCCACCCGTGGGGACGATCCGGACGGCGACGTCCCCGGCCGGGATACTGATCACCGGCGAGACCACGCCGAACGCCAGTGCGGTCGCGATCGGGGCCGGCTCGTCTCCCGCGTAGACGTCGACGGCCGGAATGTCGGGCGACGCATTGACGAAGCGCAGGCACCCCGACGCCGTCCCGCCGATCCCCAGGAACTGCCCGCAGGGTTGCGCGGTCGCCATGACGAGGGGAAGCACCCGGAGCGAGTCGTCCCGGATCTGCCCGATGACGACGAGGTCGTAGTCCACGTTTGGCAGGAGGGCGAGGGGCTGGTCGATCGGTGGGACTGTCTGCCGCTCCGGACGGATCGTCAGCGTCTGGCTGCCGGCCTGGATGTCCGCGTATCCGCTGTCCGTGAGCGGTACGACGCTGTCGAAGATCGTGGCGCCGTCGGGCTGGGCCAGCGTCAGGCCGTTGGCGTCGGGCACGAGATGCACCAGCCGGATCCGGGCGATGCCCTGGCCGTCGATCCGCGAGGTGTCCTGGCCATAGGCCGTCAGGGTGATCCCGTTGAGGTAGTTCTGGATCGCGAGGAGCTGGAACGTCTCAGCCACGAATTCGAGCTCGACGGTGACGAGCGACTGCCGGAGCAGGTCGCCGCCAGCGGGGACGACCGCGAGTTCGTGTTCGCCGGTCTCGATCGGGAGATAGCCGGAGACCGTGCCGAAGCTCGTCGCCGCGACGAGGATCTGATCGTCGACATAGATGTCGACGGGCGGGGTATCCGGGCTGGCATGGATGACCCGCGCGAGTGTCCGCTCCGGGATGAGGACGGTCTGGGCGCGGACGGGACGCGGCAGGGCGGCGGTGAGGACGATGATGACCAGCAGGACGGACATGGCCGCTTCCCATCCGGCCGGAACGCGATCGGGGACGGCCGGATGGCACCGCGTCGTTGCGGGTGTCTGGTCGAGCGTCACGGGCAACTCCGTCGGGAGGGGATGTCGGGGGTCCAGCCGCCAGGGGGATGCGTCACGTCGTCCCGGTTCCGGTGGAGACGTCCGCCCGGGGCGGGTAGGGCGGGATTCGGGACGCGAAGACGCCGAGCTCGTCGTAGCGATCCTGCTGGAGGGCCATCTCACGGACATGGAGGTCGATCCCACGCGTCCGGACGAACTCGACGTGGGAACCGGTCTCATGGAACCCGACCCGCTCGTAGGTCGCGATCGCCCGCTCGTTGTGCTGGAAGACTTCCAGCCGGACCTGGAGGAGCCCGAGGGTCGAGAACGCCTCCTCGCAGACCAGCCGCGTGGCTTCGGTCCCGAACCCCTGACCCCAGACATCCCGCTCGCCGATCACGATCCGGAACAGCGCGGACCGCGTTCGGGACGTCACTTCGGTCAGTGCGGTGGTGCCAAGCAGCCGGCCGTCGGTCGCACCGACGATCGCCCAGCAGAACCCACGGGCCGAGAGCGGCAGGATGAGGGTCTCGAAGTAGCTCTGGGACTGCCTGGCGTCCAATGGGCTGAGGTCATGCCGGAGCATCTCGGCGATGTCGGGGTCGGCGTACCAGCGCTGGAAACTGGCCAGGTTGGCCGGGACATGTCGACGCAGTTCGACGCCCGGGCCGGCTCTGACTCGCGCTCCCTGAACGTCGGAACCCATCTGCCTCACCTGTCCACGATCTCGCCCGGGCCGGCCATCGGTGTGCGATTCATCGGACCGTGGTCAGCGACCGATCCCGGCCCATCGACCTGGCCGGGCAATCACGGCGAGGAACGCAAAAGACCTGCCCGGGCAGTCGCTGCTCGGGCAGGTCGGTCGTCACGCGGTCAGCAAGCGCTAGTAGCTGTTGCCGTACCCGCCGCCACGGGGCTCGCTGGTCCGGCGCTCCTGGAAGCAGTCCCGGCAGTAGACCGGCCGATCCATACGGGGCTGGAAGGGGACCTCGGTCTCCTTGCCGCAGCCCGAGCAGACCGCCGCGAACATCTGGCGTGGGGCGTTCGAGTAGCCGGAGCTACCGCCGCCGGAGTACCCACCACCGGAGCCGCCGCTGGAGTACCCGCCGCCGCCGCCACCGCTGTAGGAACTGCCACCGCCGTAGGAGCTTCCGCCGCCGTACGACGACCCACCGCCGGCGCTGCCGTAGCTGTCGCCACCGTTACGCTGCGACTTGCGGGCTGCACGGCACGTCGGGCAGCGCTGAGGCTCCGAGAAGCCCCGCTCGGTGTAGAACGCCTGCTCGCCGGCCGTGAACACGAACGCTTCGCCGCAGTCGCGGCAGGTAACCGTACGATCACTCATCTGTCTTGGGGAACCTCTCTGTCGCGATCCATCGCGACAATGAACAATAGTCGGACGTTCCCAGGCACAACGAACAATGGACCCCTGATACTGGTTCCGGGCAGCGCGTTAGCGGTGGAGCGTCCTGCGCATACTAGCATACCTCTCCGTTTTTCAATACCCGTTCCGCTCCTCTTTCGGGCTCCTTCGTCACCCCGCCGACCGGATCGCGCGTCCCATGACGATCGAGTGACAAATGACGGCGGTCGGCGGTCG
>CAXTHM010000006.1:32450-78706 GCA_964244115.1 uncultured Thermomicrobiales bacterium | reverse complement strand
GCGGGCATGGTCCTACCCTACTCCCATCCGTCAACTCTTTCGCCCCTCGCTCTAGAGCGGATATCAGTCGATGTGCCTGACGGCGGAGCAGACCTCTCCCCCCAGCGGAGCGAGACCCCTCTCCGGCTCACCTGCTCGCTTACCCACTGAAGCGGCTGCGGCTCCCAGGTGCCCAGAGAGGGGAGCCGCATCACCTGTCGAGTTCAGGTCCTTCACCTGAAACCCGCTGTAAGGTGGATCTGATGACCTTCGTCGGTCGCGACCGGTCAGCCTTACGCCCCGGCCCCTCCCCATCCCGGTCCGCCTCCGTCACCTGCGGGCGACTCCGTCCGGACCGGATGGAGAGGGGGAGCTGGCTCCACCGTCAACCGCTATGAGGCGCGCTGTAGGGTAGCTAGCGCGTTCGATCCGGGAAGCCATCGTCGACGGCCATCGATCGCGCATCCCCGGCGATCGCCGTCCCCTCCTCGATCGCGGGGGCGATCCCGCTCGGGCGCCAGAGCGTCTGGTAGAGCACCTGACTGGTGATCAGGACCGTGACGACGCCGGCGGCGACATCCTGGCCGTGGCGGATGTCCCCCTGCAGCAGGGCGATCAGGAGGCCGGCGACGGCGCAGATGCCGAAGGCGACCAGCCCCCGGGTCTCGCTGCGCCACGTCGGCTGGACGGCGATCGCGATGACATTGGGCAGCAGCGAGCCGACGACGACGCCGGTCAGGGTGATGTCGGTATCCATCCGGGTTTGCTCCCTCTGATCGATCTACGATCTACGATCTGCGATCGGCAGTCGAATCTCATCGGCCGGTCAGTCCGCGACCTCGGTCACGGTCCCGTTCGGCAGCGCCCGGAGCGTCCAGCCGTCGGCGAAGCGGACGGTGACGCTGTCGGCATCCCGGGCGACCTCCTCCAGGGCCGGCCAGACACCGGAGGCGCGACCGCGATCCAGCCAGGCGCGGCTCAGCGGCCCGACCGGATCGAACGTGAAGCGGCGCCCGGAGCCGTCCGGCGATAGCGCGGAGCCGAACCATCTGGTCAGATCGGCCAGCGTGACGCCATCCGGTAGGTCGAGACCGACCGGGGGCCGGGGCGGCGACGGGACCGGATCGGGGTCATCGGCCGGCTGGCCTCCCTGCGCGGCCAGCAGCAGGTCGCCGACCCGGCGGATCAGGGGCGCCGTCAGCTTCCGCACGGCGCCGCCGGGGCAGCTCTTGGCGCCGTTGAACTCGCTGTGCCAGTAGACGAACGTCAGGCCCGTCTCCGGGTTGACGGGCCAGCCACCGTGCGGGATGCCGCACCAGTCGGCCCAGAAGGCGACGAGCCGGGCCAGCCGCTCGGCGGCGATCGCCGTGACGGGGTCGTCGTCGAACCCGGCGACCTCGATGCTGACGCCATCCCGGTTGATCGCGGCCTCCCCGAGGCGCCGGACGAGGGCGATCCCGTCGCCCGGCGGCGCCGTCCACGGGCCGGAGGCCCAGGGCGAGAACGGCCCGAGCGGGTCAGTAACTCCAAACGCCACTTTGCCGGTTATTCGGCTCCGCTTCGATGATGCCGGGAATGAGGATGGGAGGTTGGTTGCGGACTAGCCCGAGTCAGAACCAATCAGCGTCTTGGGGAACTCATCAATCTCACGTTGAAGCTGATGAATCATCGCAACATGCGCATTCTTAATACCCATGAGCTTTTTGTGGGTGAGGTGTAAAGTTGTCTTGCCTTTACTGTCACTGTATCGAAATACTCCAGATCTTGTTTCCTCCATCCCCCACCGGAAAGAGGTTGGGTCAATTGAGCGGGTCAATAAATCGCCTCCCGACTGACCAGGGTAGCGATTCTTGATATGCTCTAGCGTATGTCTAGCGCGGGTGTACATAGCGAACGTGGCGTTTTGGGATCGGTGATGGTCAATCACTGTAGACATCCCGAGTTCTGCTAGATCGGAGCCTAACCGCTCCCAAATCTCTCCGAGTTGATGAAGCCCCCCAACTAGTTGGTACAGAACGGTATTGGTATAGCCCTCCAGAATGTGCCTCTCCCACGACCCTGGAGCTGCCTCATTGAACCTTTCGGCGTAGTGATTTCTAAAGTCTATCAGCATATAGGAAACGTCGAACCAATTAAACGTATGGTCCAACATGAGTACCCAGCCTTGGGACTTTTTATCAATATGGGGATGTGTTGTTGGAGTATCAGCCGGGAGGGATAGGCCCTCATGGAGCATCAGTTTTGCTCGCACGTAATGGCCAAACGCCACACTAAGGTAGGAGCGGTAAGTACCCACCCCCTCGGAGAATGGCACTTGAAGGGTAACGGGGAAGTATCCATCCATTTGCCAGCTCGCCCTCCAGTTGAAAACCGGCAGCCATTCGGGATTTCCCAAGCCACACCATTGTATCGGTTGCTTTCGCTTAGAGCGAGCAAAGAGGAAGGCAGGCAAGCGATCAATCAATAAATCAGCTTTTCGGAACCGTCTTCGACATATTGACTTCAAATTACACTTGACGGCCGCGTATTACTTCAGATACACTGAGGCCAGAGCAGAGACGCTCGCAGATTCTAGGCAACAATCAGAACCAATTAGGAAAGGCATGGTCAATATGGCTCTTAGTGCACTTACCCCGGCCAAAGTCCGCAACTGGCCTCCAGCGGAGCCCTCTGCCCTCCTGACGGTCGATCAGACCTGCCGGGTACTTGGGGTTAGCCGTGCCACCCTCTACCGGCTCTTCCGGGATGGACAGCTCCAAAGCGTGAGCATCTATAGCAGCCCGAGAGTTACCCGCTCGGAGGTTGAGCGATTCCTCAAGGCGCTTCCCGCCCATCAGTTCTAAGCACTTAAAACGGTCTCCAGCTTTCCTAAGTGAAAGGCCACTGCCTATAGACATTTATCCATTGGTCCACTTCCCCTCTCACTGGGAGATAGGGAAAACCAAAGAGCCCGCCAGGGAGTAGACCAGCGGGCTCCAGGACCATTATTGATAAGGCTTACAAATGAATGTTAGCACTTTTGCGCCGGTTTTGTCAACCCTTCCGGCCGATATCTCTGTCTCTATGGCTCCAAGTTTCGCTAATCTGAGCCCTGCCTATGATCCTTTGAAAGCCCGTCACCAATGGGTTGGGTGGAAGTACCAGGTCAAAGCGAACGGCGATACGACAAAGGCACCAATCAACCCTCATACCGGGAAGAATGCCGATCATGGGGCACCAACAACATGGGGAAGCTATGAAGAGGCTTTGGCAGCCGCACGGCGATTCGACCTGCCGGGGATCGGATTCGTCTTTGTTGCCGGGCAGGGTATCGCGGGAACCGATCACGACCACTGCCTAGACCTGGCATCTGGTTCCTTCACTTGCCGCATCTCGGAACGAATCGTTAGAAGCCTCGACACCCTCTCGGAGATTAGCCCGAGCGGTGAAGGCGTCAAGACCTTCTCATTTGGTGATGTAGAGCGAACCGTTACCAAGAAAGACGGCACCCTTAACCCCAATCCCGCCATTGCATCTGGGTTAGAGGTTTATGGCGAGACCCGTTTTTTCACGGTGACTGGCAATCAGCTTCCCGGCAGCCCGTCCGAAATCAGGAACACCCAGCCCGAGCTAGACGCACTCCAAGCGGAATACGGCTCCGCACCCAAAGGGAAGGTCTGGGGTACTGCAAGTCAAGTAGAGGTGCGCAGTGCCCTCGACGCCAAAGGCTTTGCGTTCCGGGAAAGTGTCGGTCCGGTGGAAGGAAGCGTGGTCTTCCGGGTAGCTGGTCAACCATGCCCGACGACGAAAACCAAGCACTATGACGATTGGTGGATTACCAGCTTTCCAGACGGCAGGGCCAAATATGGGTGCCACGCTGAAGGATGCAAGCCCAAAAACCGTTGGAAGCACGCTGCCGAGCTGCTCGATTTAGACCCGACTGAGGCGACTGGCAAAACCGCTGCTGGGGTATCGACCAAACAACGGCTCTACAGAGTCTATGAGGGACTCGAAACCACGCTCATTAGAGACCAGCACAATCAACGCTACGTGGTTTTGAAGAGCGGCGAGACCTTGACGATTACCGGGGAAGCGTTCCGAGCAAAGCTGACCAAAGCCTACCTCGATAGCTCGGGTTTCATGCCTGAGGAAAACGAGCTTAATAACCTGATAGCAGGGCTTAGCTCTTTGGCCTTTATCGACGGTGCCAAACAGAACGTATTTACCCGATTCGGCAACTCGGAAGACGGCGCCATTTGGCTTGACCTTGGTGATGATGACTGGCAGGGCATCCGCGTCGATTCGGAGAGCTGGAGCGGCCCTCAGGCCCTACCTCCGGGGTTGTTCTATCGCCCTGCCGGGCAGCTTCCTCTCCCAGTACCCGAGCGCGGCGGCTCTGTTGATCTGCTCTTGGAGATGATCCGGGGGGAAACCCTAGCAGACAAGAAACTAACGGTTGCTTGGTTGCTCGGGGCCATGAGACCAGATAGCGCTTACCCCATTCTCACCTTTACCGGGGAACACGGAAGCGGCAAGAGTACCGTTACCAAGTCGATTGCTCGATTGATTGATCCCGAGTCCGCCCAGTTGCAATCGACTCCAGACGACGAACGAAATCTACGGGTCAAGGCAGAGCATCGGCACGTTATGAGTTTTGACAACAACAGCCATATCTCTCAGGAAATGTCAGATGCCTTTTGCCGACTCTCGACCGGGGGAGCCTACGGTACCCGGAAGATGTACAAAGACGATGAGGAACGGATTTTCGACGGCACCCGGCCAATGATCTTCAACAGCATTACCGATGTTGGCAGCCGGGGGGACTTCCTCGATAGAGTGATTATGGTGACACTGCCTGCTTTCAACCAAACGAAGCAGGACAACGAAGACGACCGCAAGACGGAGAAACGGGTAGAGGCATCTTTCAAAGCCAATCATCCCAAGGCGCTTGGGGTACTGCTTGACGGGGTTGTTTCAGCACTACGGAATCTTCCCGAGCTGGAAGAAAAGCCGCCCTATGACCTTCCCCGGATGGCCGACTTTAGCCTTTGGATGATGGCCGCAGCCCCGGCATTCGGTTGGAAGCCGGATGACATGCTCGGGCTCTACCAGGAGAACCGGGGGAACGCCCAACAGCTCTCTATGGAGTCTTCCCCATTCGCAAACGAACTGCTGGAGTGGTTTAAAGAGGATCAGAAAGAGGCACAGTATTCCGGCTCGGCTGCCTCTTTGCTGGAACTACTTACCAGCCGGTTTCGCGGCAAGTCTTCTATGGGGCATCTCACCCCGGATAACTGGCCAAAAACCCCTAAGGGTGCGAGCGCGGCAATCGACCGGGCCATTGGACAGCTCCGCAACCTTGGCATCTCTGTCGGAAAAGACCGGGGAGGCGGCAAGCGTGTCTACATTCTCACGGCGATAGGTGAAGCCAAGGTAGATACCAAGGTACCCCAACCATGAGACAGGCTCATTTGTGCCGGTTGCGAGTCGATTTGTGCCGGTTCAAAACCCCAACCGGCACAGGAAAAACCCCGATGGAATCAGGGTTTGTGCCGGTTGTGCCGGTTGTGCCGGTTCTGGAGAAACCTCCTACTAAAGAGAAGAAAAGAGTAGGAGAGAGTAGAACGTCCAGTAGAGGTTGCTCCGCAATCGGCACAACCGGCACTAACAGCCCTCCTGGAGGTCAAAACCGCGACTCTGCCGGGGTTTTTGACTGTGCCGGTTGATGTGCCGGTTGCCCTCGAATCAGTGCCGGTTGTGCCGGTTGCCTCTCCAGGGAGCCCGATGCCCGAGCCAACCTGGTTGCTCATCCCCATTGACGAGAGCAACCTCATTTGATATAATTATCTCAGCCAATAGATGTATATGGCTGAAATACCAACCCTATAGGCCGTTTTTAGGAGTACAATATGCTTTACGGAGACATCATTTCGGCACTACCAGACAATGCCCCAAGCAATTTGGCTCACCTGAAGGACGCGACCGCCCGAGTCCATGACGCGGAATATGCCCTTTTATCAATTGACATGAGCGGAACCAATAAAACCCGGTTGAACGCGCTCCGAGTCCGGGCTACGGAACTCATGGGCGACCTGGAGACCTTTGGCAAGCAGCTTGGGCAATTGCCTTCCTCTGAGGTCTATGGCACCCCTCCGGTCTTCAACTCCATCCCCGGACCGATTGGCAGAGTTAAGCGCTGTTATCCGTAGCCTTATGGCTCCTGACTCATCTCCAACCTCATCGCCCCGCAGCAGCCACTACAGGCCTACCCAGGGGCATACCAGTAAGGAACTCCCTATGAAGAACCCGGCCAACCCCCGCTTCCAACTGCCCTTTAACGGCAACGAATCGGCCTACCAGCAAGAGGTAGAGCGTACCCGAAACGTTGTTGAAGCGGCCCGAGCCAAGGCCCAAACCCTCCGTGAGCGAGTAGACGCCTTGACGCTCGAATCCGTGGCTTTGGCTGATGATCTTGCTTCCGCGCTTCAGGCCTTCGACGTTGACCAAGTCGTAATCCTCCGGCCTCGGCTTGGAGCCCTTCAGGACATTCTCAGAATGGCAACCCCGCAGCTAGCCGAGCTCTCCCGACTAGAAAGCGCTGCCGAGCTAGCGTTTGACGGTGCGACTGCGGAGCTGCGGACTGGTTTGGAAGACCAGGAGAATCCCTATTACCACGCCAAGCGGGGAACGCAACCAAAGGCATCGGCCTACCCCGGAACGCCAACCTTTCAGTATCAGGAGGTCTAACCACTATGAGCATGGCAAATCGACATTGGGCATACCAAGCCTTCATCGCTTGGGGAATCAACGGCGGCACCATGGCCGATGGGAAGGCAGCGATTCTGTCTCTAGGAATCTCCGGACTGGACGCGGACAAGCTCGAAACCATCATCGAAGCGAAGGGGAAGCAAAGCGCCCTCGGAGACCTCTTTACTGCGGACTATGAAATCCTGGAGCAAGAGGTAACAGACGGCAACGATATGGTCCGGGCACTTTCCAATAAACTCAGCCGGGACAGTGATAAGCGGCTTGCGGATTTATTCAAAGAATCTGATTAGTACTTGGTTGACCGTTGTATAGCGCTTAGAAAGGATACTGAGATGGATGGTAGCGTTGCCCTCGACAGGACAAAAATCACGTCTACCGAAATCAAGCAGTTACGCGCCGCTTATCTGCTTATCCGGGAAGGCAGGGAAGCAGTAGAACGAGAGCTAGAGTTATCCCCCCGGACGCTTACCCGTTGGCTTGCAACCGAATCCTTTATGGCAATGGTAGAAGCGGCTCGGGGAGAGGCATTCCAGGTTACAGCGGATGAATTGTCCCGGCTCGGGAGCGTTGCGGCCTCCGAGCTGGAGCAGCTCATTACCAATCACTCCGTCCCGCCTGGTGTCCGGGTACGGGCGGTAGATGTGGCCCTGGCCCGGATTGCTCAATACAGGGAAATCGGGATGGTTTCCAATCGACTCTCAGCGATTGAGCAAGCCATCAAAGAGATGGAGGCCTAAATGCGAATCAACCCCGGACTGCTGGAGCAACGAATCCAGAAAGCCAAGGCCGCTCGGAGCCATATTGCTGCCGACCCCGGCTACCGCTTTGATATCCCTCCAGAGCGGCATGAGGAAGCGCTACCCCTCATGGCCCAACTCCGGGCCGCTACGTCCCTCCTGCCGCTTACACGGAGGGGAAAGCGGATTGACGTTGGTACGCCTCCAGCGGCGGATGACTACCCCATCCTTGACCAGGTAGCCGAGATTGCAACCCGGCTCATCAATCTTCAGACACCCCGGAAGCCCTACAGCACGGAAGAGGTCTAGCCATGGCCTATCAGGATGCCCCAACCAATCGTTACTACCTGAAAGAATGGCGGGCCTTCCGGGGCCTCTCAACCATGAGCGAGCTTGCCTCACTCACTGGCCTAGACCTCTCGACCCTGAGCCGGTTGGAGAGTGGAGAACGCCTTCCCCGCTTCGCTACAGCCCAAAAGATTGCTAAGGCCCTTGGTACCAGTGTTTCCGAGTTGCGGCAGATGCCGGGGAACCAGCTCTAGCGGCAGCATTCCTACGATCCCGCTGTTAAACTGATTCAGTTAAAGACGGAAGCACTAGTACTGGAGCAATAGCAATGGTTCGCGCTGCAATCTATGCCCGCGTTAGTACTGAAGATCAGGAGCGGGAAGGATTCAGCCTCAAGGGGCAGGTAGCGAAATGCCGAGATTTTGCCCTTGGTCAGGGTTGGACCATCGTGGGGGAATATGCCGAGCAGTTCTCTTCTATGACGATATTCCGGCCTAAGCTGACTCAGCTTAGGGAACTGATTCAAGTGAAGCAGCTTGACGTGGTAGTGGTGGCCGACGCTGACCGACTAAGCCGCGACCCAAAGCATTGGGCATTCCTTGAAATCGAAGCGGTCAACGGTGGGTGCCAGTATCACTACCTAGCCAATCCCCCGGACGATTCCCTACCTGGTCAAATCATGGCGATCATCAATGCCCATGGCGCAAGAAGCGAACGAACCAAGATCATGGCTCGGACCCAAGCTGGCATCAAAGCCAGAGCCCAGTCTGGCCTAATGCCCGGCTTCGGTGGTCCCTATGGCTACGTCTGGCGCGAACCGGACCCGACCGACCCGAAACGCAAGCGGCGGACAGCTCTTGATATTGACCCTGTTACAGCGCCAATCGTTCAACGCATCTTTCGGGAACTGGCATCCGGCAAGAGTGCTCGGAGCATTGCTCGGACGCTGAATGCAGAGGGCGTCCCGACCACACGGAACGCTAGTCGCGGTTGGTCGCCACGGACCATCATTGGCTTTGCCAGAAACCCGGCCTACCTTGGGGAAGCCTACGCCTTTCGGTACTCCCGGAAGTACGCAAAGCAGATGGCTCCAAAGGATGAATGGCTAGCTCTTCCTGAAGGAACGATCCCACCATTAGTGACCCCAGCAGTCTTTGAAATGGCGAACCAGACCATAGCGGGGAATCGTGGCGGCTCCCACAAAAACCCCAATCCCGAAAGCTTCCTGCTTCGGGGAGGTTTCATCTACTGCGGACTCTGTGGCGGCATGATGGTTTGCCGCAATGAGAAGGACAAGTGCCGCTACGTCCACTGCGGCCCACATGATCCTGACCACAATCCCCGCTGCACATCTCGACTGAGCATCATGCAACCAATGGTTGATGACTTCGCATGGTCTAGGGTGCTGCAAGTCATTCAGCATCCCCGGTTTATTGAGCGATTCACCGACCGGCTAGAGCAGGGTGACGACCTGGGCGGGGAGCTTAGGCAGGCTCAGGACCATCTCGCCACTGTCGGTCGCAGGGTTGCCAACACACAGGCGATGATGGGCGATGCCGAGACAGCGGACCAACGGAAGTTCATCCTTGCCGAGCTGTCCCGCGTCAGTGCCGAGCGGGAAGCCGCAGCCATACGCCTAACGGATGTGCTGGCACTGCACAACAGCCGGACCCATGCCCGAGCTGCCGTCGAAAGCTTCGCAGAGCGTGTCCGACAGCGGTGGGGGCAGATTCGGGACTTCACCTATCAGGAGCGGAGAGAAGCCCTGCAACAGCTCGGGGTCAAGGTATCTATCCGACCCAAGAACGATGGCGCCCGAATCACGGTTGATATGGCCTTCAACCTTGGCAAGCTACCTACGAAGCCGGGAGACCAGTCAAATGGGATGCTTGGCTTTGTTCCGGTCTATAGCCTGAGCGAGCTAAATGGACGTAGCGTTACGCAGCCGAGCGGGTCGGTCCAGCGCCAGATCTCGCCGGTGCGGTGGTCGATGCCGTAATCGGTCCGGGCGCGGGTCCGGGCCTCGGTCCGGAAGTAGGTGTCCGTCCCGGCGAGGCTGCCAGCCATCCGGTGCAGGACGACGAAGCGGGGCCGGCGGGGGCCGAGGTCGTGCCAGGCGGTGTTGAGGTCGAACGGGATGTCGCGGTGGCTGATCGGCGGCGGGATGACGTTGCCGAAGCGGGGCGGTGTGGCAGGTGGCGCGTTGGTCCGTTCGGTCATGGGCCTGGTTTGCTCCCCTTGTGGTGCATGGAAGGCGACCTGATCTCGGGGCGACGGCCGTTCGGGCGCCACCGCCTATTCGAGCGGGTCATACCTCGACGAGGTTGACGCGGAGGACGGCGTCGCCGTGGCGGGCGCTGTCGGCGGGACGGGCGGTCTGCTCGTCGATCCCGGTGATGCGGACGCGCACCGTCGTGCCGCTGCGGTCGTAATCGATGTCGCGGAAGTCGACGGTCGCACCGGTCGCCCAGGCGTCCCAGAGGTCGTCGATCTGATCCTGGCCATCGCGGGGATGGCGGCCACCGTCGCGCTGGGTGAGGCCGTCGCGGGCCATCACCGTCAGGGACCAGCGCCGCCGCCGGGTCGGGGTATCGAGCGGCTCGTACTCCGCCCAGAGGCCGGCCAGCGTCGGGGCCGCGTCGCTGACGCCACCCCAGATCACCCGGAGCTGGATGAAGACCGAGTCGGGGGCGCTCTCGGGGATCGGCCCGGTGAGGGTCGCGTTGCGGTCGTTGCCGGCGATCGAGCGCGTCCCGATCAGCAGCCAGGTCGCACCGGCGTCCAGCGACACCTGCAACTGGACGGTGACCGGGGCGGAGACGACCGTCGTACCGCCCTCGTCCGGCGCGGCGAAGACGGCCCCGGCCTGCCGCCAGACCTTGGGCTGGTCACGCTCCCCGCCGTCGAGCAGGCTCGTCAGGTACTCGCCGGAGGCGGCGTAGGCGGGCCGCTCCGGCCCGCGCGAGATCAGCCGGGCGAGGTCGCAGGAGGCCGAGCCGTCCCGGAAGACGAGCAGGTCGGTGTCGGCGGCGCCGGCGGTCGGCATCGGCCAGCAGGCCGTCGTCCCCGTCCCGGCCGGGCGCCGGGCGATCCGCCACCAGGCCGAGCCGTCGAACGCCCAGATCTCGGACAGCCCCCGCCATGTCCTCAGCGCGACGATCAGCATCCCGCCGGCGACGCAGGCCCCGTACGCGACCGAGGCCGTCACCCCGACCGCCTGCCAGCCCTGTCGCTGGTTGCCGGTGCCGGGGTCGTACTCCATCACCTCGTGGGCGAGGAACGTGTAGAGCTTGCCGCCGTACGACACGAGGAACGGGAAGTCGTCGTCGCTGGTCCAGAAGCCGGGCGAGAAGAACGGCTCCGGCTCGCCCTGCCAGCGGGCCGGCACCCGCGGCGTGACCACGGCGCCGGTGGCCGAGTCGGTCACCGCCGGCCGCGCCGGGTCCCAGCGCCCACCGAGCAGCCAGAGGGCCGAGCGGGTCGCGACCGCCAGCCGC
Source organism: uncultured Thermomicrobiales bacterium (assembly GCA_964244115.1). Taxonomy (GTDB): domain Bacteria; phylum Chloroflexota; class Chloroflexia; order Thermomicrobiales; family UBA6265; genus CADCWK01. Next base: position 67,458 of record CAXTHM010000006.1, on the reverse strand, counting down.
CCCTGGTGGTAGCCGATCGCGACGATCGGGGCGTCCAGCGGGCGGGTGTCGATGTCGGTCCCGTCGCTGATCCGCAGGACATGCGGCTCCTGGGGCCGGGCGCTGCCATAGATGAGGACGCCGCCGTAGCTCGAGACCGTCGCGGCGCGCTCGCCGGCGAGGAAGGTCGAGATGGCAGCGCCGACGCTGGCGGCCCGGTTGACCAGTTTCAGGTCGGTCGTGGGGCCGAGCGCGACGGCGATCCGCTCGCCGCCGCCGGGCAGGACGTACGGCGCCAGCTGGCTCCCCTTGCCCCCGGCGAAATCGGCGACCAGCGCCAGGCCGCTCCAGGTGCTGGCCGTCCCGGACGGGCAGCGGTAGAGCCGGCCGTCGATGAAGACGTAGGCGCGGGTCGTCGTCGCCGTCCCGAGAACGACGTGCGGGCAGCGGTCGCCGTCGACGAACGATGCCCGCGGCGTGAAGCCACTGTCGGCGAAGGTCGCGACGGCCGGCCACGGCTCGACGCCCTGTCCTCCGAAGGCGCCGTGGACCGAGAGACCATCCCAGCCCCGGTCGCGCTCCAGCTGGAAGGCCCGGCGCTGGCCCCCGAAGAAATCCCGCAGCACGACCCGACGGGCTCGCCCCTCCGCGACGCCGTCGCTGGCGCGGTGATAGCCGCCGGGCGCCAGCATGTAGCCGGCCCCGGCGATCCGGACATCAGTCGTCTGCGGCATCGTCGTCCCCCATCTCCCCACGATCCCGGTCATCCACGTCGTCTGACCGGTCCGAACCGGTCGGCCCGTCCAACCGGTCCGGGCCGTCCGGACCGGAGCCGTCCTCGAACCGGTCGGCCCCCCGGGGCGGGCGCATCAGCTCCTCCGCCTCGGTCAGCAGCGCTGACGCGCGCCGACCGGCCAGCTCGCCGAGGAGCGTCAGGTGCGCGAGCGTCGGGCTGCGCAGGCCATGCTCCCAGCGGCTGACGGCCGAGCGATTGACCCCGAGGTGGTCGGCGAGGGTCTGCTGCGAGAGCCCCGCCTGGCGACGCACGCGATGGATGACGCGACCGACCGCCTCGGCGAGGTCCCGCGATCCGGTCGTCGGGGGCGGCCGAACCGGGACCCGCCGGAGCGACTGACCGATCCCCCGGTCCGAGAGCCGAATGCGGCGTGGGTTGAGCACGGGAACCTCCGGGGGTGAGCATGAGTGGCGAGTGGCGAGTGGCTGGTGGCGGGCGGACCCCACCCCCAAACCCCCTCCCCATCACGCTGGCGTGCTTCGCACGTGCGGATGGAGAGGGGGCTTTTTCGGACAGGTCGACTTCGTCAATCAGAGATATTGATCGCTGCATCTGTCGATTGCCGCGGCGTTCTTGTAGGGTGATCCCCGATCGATGCATTCCGGATTCGGACTACGGAGAGGAGTCAGCGGCGAGGTCACCTCGGCGTGCGCCACTCGGTGTGGTGCGGCAGGCGCTGGCAGCGGCAGTTGGGGTGGAGCGGCGGTTGCGGCCCCTCGCCCTCGTCCCAGAGCGAGCCGTCGTAGGGACCGCACTCCGGGCAAGAGCGGCCGTCCGTCCGGACGGTGTAGACCTCGACCGTGACCGGGATCAGCGCCGCGACGACAGCCGCGACGGCCTCGCGCGCGACATCCCGGACCGCCGGCCAGACGGGCGCGGAGACGACGGGGTCCGTCTTGACAGGCTGCGAGAACACGGGCGTCGCGGATTTCGGGCCGGGTTTCGCGCCCCCGCCGTCACCGCCGGTGAAGCCGATCGGCATCGTACGGACCCTCCCGCTCAGGTCGCGGCCGGCAGGACGCCACCCCGGACCTGCCGCATCCGGGCCCGGAGTTCGCGCTCCAGTTCGGAGCGAACCGTGGCGGCCGTCGCCAGGATCAGGCTGGGCGCGTGGCCCCGCTTGCCGTCCTCGATCGCCCGGCGGTGGAGCGCATAGAGCGCGGCCATCGCGACAACGATCGCCTCGTCCCCATCCCGGACCTCGACCGGATCGGTGTCGTTGGCTGGCATCAGGCGCGTCGCGAGGTACTCGACCCGCCACGAACCGGCGATCGCGGGCAGGTCCAGCCTGATCGCGCCCTCCCACCAGCGCCAGCGCTGGCTGCCCGGCGGGGCGTCCTCGTCGCTCCAGTTCCGCGGGACGGTCTGGCCGCTCCCGTCGATCACCCGGACGATCCGACCGCCGGACTGGCTGGCCGCCGTCAGGGGGATCGACATCGCCCCGGTCACAACCACGACCGTCGCCGTCCGATGAGCCGGGAAGCGGGCGCTGTAGTCGCGGATGGCCGACGCGAAGCCATCGTTGAGCGTGTCGTCGTCCCAGAGGGACGGGACGGCGGAGTCTTCGAGGCGACGGCGCAGGGCCAGCCGCAGGGCTTGGCGGGTCGTCACGGTGTCTGGTTCCTTCTATGTGGAATGCTCTTGGAATGGGGCGCGTCGCGCCGCGACGGATTCGCAGGGGCGACGGCCTGTCCGTACCCGTGCCGCCAGATGCCACACCGCGCAATGGTCCCGGTGTCCGTGATTCCCCGGTTCGCCCCCTACCGGGCTGGTTGCGAGGCACCGCCATCGCCCCTGAGGGGCGATGGCCGCTGCGGCGGCCGGTCACGGCAAGCCCGTGACCCGACGTCATGGGTCGCCTCCGCAATTGACCCGAGCGCTTCAGCGCGACACACGGAATCCCCTCTCCGGGCGTGAGCGCCGCAGCGCGGAACGAGCCAGAGCGGGGTTCTCGCTTAGCTGGGTGAGGGGACTCATCTCAGGACGGCGAAGCCGACATACGAAAGCCCCTCTCCATCCGCACTTGCGAAGCACGCCAGCGTGATGGGGAGGGGTTTGGGGGTGGGGTCACCTACGGCAGACTCCCGACGAACGCATCGGACAGCCCGGCGAACCGGGTCGTCTCGTCAATGATCCGGTCCAGCTCGCCGTCCGGGTCGCTGGCGCCGAGGGTACCGATCGCCGAGCGGCGGCTCCGGATACCGGCCGAGACCAGCCGGACCTGGTTCTGGATGCTGGCGGCAGTGTCGCTCGGCAGGACGTCCGGCCAGATCGTCTCCGTCCGGCGGTGGCCGGCGAAGTCGGCCCCGCCGAACCGCTCGCAGAGGTCGAGCAGCCGGCGGTTCCGGGCCTGGAAGGCCGTCTCCCAGCCCCGGCGCTTCCGGTTGACCTGCTGGATCAGTGGCTGGATCTCGACCTCCAGCGCGACGCCGGAGAGGTCGCGGCCGGAGTCGCCGAAGGCCGTCCGCGGCGTCTCGCTGAGGTCGTGCAGACTGCGGTAGAGCAGGTTGATGTACTCGACGTGGAGCCCGACGCCGCCCCCACCGAGCAGATCGAGCAGGTAGGCGCGGGCTCCTTCCGGCAATTCCCACTTCGCGCCCGGCCCGACGCTGATCCCCTCGGACCCCTCGACGTTCTCCAGCACCGCGATCGGCGCGCCGGAGAGATCGAGGATCCGGCCGAGGACGCTGAGCCGCCGGTTGAGTTCGCGGCAGACGTCGATCAGATCGACCAGATCGGACATCCCCCACGGCTCGTGCGGCCGGGGGTTGTTGGCGACGATCACGTACGGGATCCAGCCGTAGGGATTGGCGCCGTCGCGGACGACCTGACCGGCGACGGTCACGCGCCAGCGCGCATCGGTCCACTCCTCCACGACCTGGTACGTCTCCTCCGGGTCCAGGGCCGGCGGTCGCTCGGGACGGTCGAGTCGGGTCGTTCCCGGTGCCCCGTCCGGACCGGGCGGAGCATCCCGCGGCGATGGCTTGGTCAGGAACAGTCCCGCGATCACCGCGCCCGGCAGCCCGTAGCCCTGTGTCACCCGGACCAGCCGGCGCGGGTTGTCCGGCGCCCACCAGGCCAGCACCGCCGCCGGGTCGACCGCCGCGACCACCGGGGCCCCGACGCCGTCATCGGCCGCGGCGTCCCACGTCACCTTCATCACCGCGTCGCCCAGCACGGCCGCCTCGATCGCGAGGTCGAGATCGAGCTGCCCGAGCCCGAGCCGGCCGGTGAGGCCGGCCAGCAGCGACTCCGCCCGGGCGGCGGCCGCATCCGATGCCGCGTCGCCAGGGACCAGCGCCGCGACGGAGAAGCCGACCGGAGCCGGGAACAGGTAGCTGGCGACCTTCCGGAGCAGCGTCCGGGCGTAGTTGACGGTCAGGCGGGTCTCGCCGCGGCGGGATCGCTCCAGCCATTGATCGCCCTCATAGAACGCGAGCGCCTCCCGGTAGCGGCCGAACCGGGCGCTGTCGGGGTCGGCGACGGATGGCAGCGTGATGATCCGGGGGTGCATGGCGATGTCTGCTCCTGTGGCCAGGCCGGGGCGGCGGATGGACGCATCGACCCGCCGGACGGGCGGTCCGGCGGGTCGGCGCGAGGGGAGGACCGAGTGAGACGGGCCGGGGTCGCGACGGTTCTCCCGCTCTGCCCCTGGACTCCTCGCAACGGAACGGGGTCGGGGGAGCGGCCTGCTCGTGAACCGGGCAGGCCCATCGCGACCGGATCTACGGGGTGACGCCGATCAGCCGGGCCATGCCGAGCTCGCTGTAGAGCGCCAGGCCGCAGTACCACTTCAACCGCCAGCGGGTCGCGTTCTTGCTCTCCAGCGCCCCGACTTCCTCGACCTGGATGCCGCCGTGCTCCAGACCGGTGACGCCCTCGCTGCCGAACCGGACCGCGAACAGGCTGGACGTGTTCGGCAGCGACGTCCCGACGACCTCGTCCTCCCGGATGAAGTCGTCCACGAGCAGCGGGATGCCGTCGTAGAACAGTGCCCGCCGGCCGAACGCGTCCGTGTCCGTCTCCAGCAGGTTGCCGGAGGATCGCCGCAGCGCGCTCAGCTTCCGGCGCGACCGCTTGCTCAGCAGGATCGCGTCGGGCTTGCCGGGCCGGACCCGGTCGATCAGCTCGTCCATCAGGTCCAGCGTCAGCGCCCCGCCGTTGGTCCCGGCGGAGACGATCTGCCCCGGCGCGGCCAGCCGCGCCAGGCCGTCGAACGACTTGGACCCGGCCAGCGAGGAGCCGTGATAGAACGTCTCGCTGTAGGAGTAGGCGATCGCCTTGGCCCGGTTCGCGACGACCTCCGCCTCCAGGTCGTTCGGGTTGGCGTAGGTCTGCTGGAGGAAGTCGTCCACGTCGGCATCGCCGCCGAGGATCCGGAGCGCCGTCGTGACCTGCGTGAAGGTCGGCGTCGCCTCCGTCCAGGTGTCGCCGACGTCGTAGTAGGAGACCGGCGGCATCGTCGCCTCCCGGTTGTAGGTGATCGCCGTTCCGGTCACGTCGGTGAATGGCAGCCGCATCAGGAGCTCGCTCTCGCGGACGATCGTATCGATCACCCCGCGCACGAGCAGATCATTGGTCAGCTTGGCCGCTTCCACCTTGGTCAACGCCATGGTCGCCTGTCCCCCCTCGGTCGTCTCGATGCGTCGGGTCGTCCCGCCACGTCAGCCGGCCGGCGCGATCGGCGCCGGCCGGTCTCCCGGTCCCTGTCGCTGTGCGCTCCCTCCTTCGGGTCGCCCGCTCGCTCCGGTGCCCTACCCGCTGACCCCGCGTGCCGCCGAGATCCCCCGCCGGATGAGCTCGCCCGACGGCAGGTCGCCGGGGTCGACCACGAACGGCGGCGCCCCGCCGGCCGGCACCGCGGGCACCGGAGCCGGTCGATCGGCTGGCTCGGCGCCGGGCCCGGCCGCCCGGACGTGCTCCGCGACACGTCGGTAGGCCGCCCGGGCGGCCGCGACGCTGGCGAGCACCTCGCCGACCGTCGCGCCGGTGACGAGTTCCGCGATCAGCCCGGGGTCGGCCGCGACGATGAAGTCACGGACCAGCGCGACGTCGTCCGCGGTGCGGTCCGGCTGGGTCGCGGGCGACTCGTCGATCGGCGTCTGGGTCTCAGTGGTCGCATCAGATGGGATCTGGTCGTTGGGTTCCATGGACGGTGTGTCCTTTCGGTTGGTGTGTTCGATTCGAGGTGTCGATGGCGGGCAAGCCCCACCCCCAGCGCAGCGAGAACCCTCCCCATCTCGATGTCGCTCCTGCGGGAGCTCATCGGATAGAGAGGGGCTTTTTCTGGACGACTTCACCTTCGTCAGGGCGACCCTTGTGGTCGTCCAGGCGTCGCAACGGCCCCGTCGTAGGGTCACGGGCTCTCGCTTCGCTGGCCCTGACCGGCCGCCGCAGCGGCCATCGCTCCGCAGGGCGATAACCGGCGATCTGGGTTCAACCCTGTTCGTGCTGCTGCAATACGTGCGGGGTCGACGAAGCGACGACTGTCGGTCCGCCCGGTCAACTCCCGACGGCCCAACGCGGCCGCCAGTCCAGCCGGTCCAGCACCGAGACCAGGGCCAGGCTCAGCACGAGGTCGTCGTGACCCCGGCTCGGCGGCACCTGCCAGCGCAGCCGCTGCCCCGGCCCGGGCAGGACCTCATAGGCGACGTTCGCCACCTCCTCCCAGAAGCGCCGCGTGTCGGGCGCCCCGTCGTCGGCGTACTCCTTCAGCCGCCCGCCGTCGATCAGTGCCAGCAGCGACCAGCCCAGGTCGCTCTTCGAGGCCTGCGTGAAGACGAACGGGACGACCACCGGCTCGCCCGGTGGCCCGGCCCCGGTCCGGCCCGCCAACCCGCCTCCGCGGCCCGAACGGAACGACGCCCCGAGGAACGACGCCAGCCCGGCCCCGATCCCCGTCGCATCGACGACCACCGCGCTCGCCCGCCAGACGTTCCGGGCCAGGTCCGCGATCTGTGCGTGCAGCGCCACCTGCCCGACACCCGTCCAGACTCGGCGATCCACGACCCGGTAAGCTGGACGTCCGGAGCCGCGCTCGACGGCGACGACCGTCAGGGCCGTGCTGTCCCGGTCCTGGCCGGCGGTCGCGCCGGGACGACCGGCCATCGTCGCCGCCGGCTCCGTCGCCTCGCCGCCGACATCGATCAGCAGCGCGTAGAGGCCGTCGTCATCGGTCCGCCGCCGCTGCCGCGGGTGGTCGCCCCGGAGCTGCTCGCGCCGCTCGGCCGGCAGCAGTTGCCCGTCGCCCTCCAGCTCCTCCAGGTCGTACTCGGTCCGGATCGCCGGGTGGTCGGCGCCGAACTGGGCGATCCGGGCCCGGACCCGGTCGCCGTAGGCGGGCAGTTCCGCCGCGACGACCGGCCACGGCACCCGCCAGACCCGCTGCCCCGTCGCCTGCTCGCCCGCGCCCAGATGGCGCATCTGCCGGGCGAGCAAGCCGTTCCGGCTCCAGGTCGTCCCCGCGAAAATGGTCGTGGCGTTGGTGCTGGCCGCCATCGGGTCGAAGACCGCATCCCAGTGCGCCGGGTCGATGTCCTGCGCCTCATTGGCGATCAGGAGCAGATCCGCCGTCTGGCCCCGGACGTTCGCCGCCGGCGAGGCGCTGAGGAACCGCACCGACGCCTGCCCGACCTGGACGATGTAGCTCTCCCTGGTCGTCAGCGTGCCGATCAGCCGGGCCGGGACCTCCGCCCGGAGCCGCTCCAGCAGACGGTCCCGCGCCAGGGCCGCCTGCGGGGTGAACGTCGGGCAGGCCATCACCGCGCTGCCGCCGTGGAATTGGTTGCGGACGAGCACCCACGCCAGCAACTGGGCGAGGAGTTCGTCCTTGCCCGCCTGCCGGCTGAAGACGAGCACATGCTGCTCACCCCGACCGGCGAGGACGCTACCGGCGATCGCCCGGACCGGCGCCCGCTGGTAGCGCCGCAGCGCTCGGTCCGGCAGCGCCAGATCGGAGAACCGGGTCGGGTCGCCCAGCACGCTCCGCACCCGATCGCGCAGGGCCGTCTCATCCGTGCTCCCCGGAGCGGGGATTCGCGTCCTGGCCAATCGCATCTCCCCTCTCCATCAGGTCGTCCGGCGCGAGGTCGGTCAGCATCACGATCCCGGCCCAGAGGGGGAACGCCTGGAAGGCCACATCGTCCCGACGAACTTCCGTCGGGCCCGGGTATCGCTGGTCACAGCGCCAGCCGCGTGAGCGCGTCGATGATCACCGCCCCCGCGACGAGGAACAGCAGGCCGTTGAGCCGCCCCTTGATCTCGTCGAGGTCGTCCGCCATCCGCTCGACCATCTGCCGGGTCAGCGCCTCGTAGGCCGAGGCCGGCCCGAGCTCGATCGGCGGCCGGTGTCCGTCATCGGGGTCGTCATAGCCGTTCCGCGCCGGCCGTCGTGTCGTCAGGCCCGTCATGAGTCCTCCTCTCCCGCCAGGTCCGTCTCCCCGTCGTCATCGGGCGCTCCGGTACCGTCCGACCGATCCTCCGGATCATCCAGCTCGCCGAGTTCCGCCAGGAGCGCCGCCCGGACCGGATCCTCGGCCGGAGCCACCGGTGGCCGGGCCTGGGTCGCCCGGACGATCGTCATGGTGATCCGCGCCAGGTGCAGGGAGAGTTGCCGGGGGTCCTCCTCTTCGGCCAGCAACCGGGCCATCGCGAACCGCAGCGCCCCGATCTCCCGGCTGAACCCGACCGTCAGCGCGGCCGCGTCGAGCAGCCGCCAGAGCGCCGGGTCGAGCAGCCCGTCATAGTCCCCCGCCGCCGCGGCCCGCCGCAGCCGCTCGAGCGCCAGCCGCCGCCCCTCGTCCTGTCCCGGTCCCGCCGTCTGCTCGTCCTCCTTGTCGTGCGCTCGGGAGGTCGTGCCACCCATCCGTCGGCCCGCCGTCGCCACGCCGCTGCCTCCTCTCCGGCCAGGGCCGAAAGTAGATCATTTGTTCTTATTCGGACCCCTCACTTACAAGACCGGATTTTCGGAGGAAAAGTGTGACACCAAACGGCCGTGCATTTTGGGCAACACAGTGACCGCTACTGTATCTTGCTAGAGAAAAAGGCGCCAGTGTTCATGGGCAAGCGGTCGAATCGAGTATCGACATCGATAATCCAACAAGAATCGTCGAGAAGGACAGATATCTTGCATACACCGTTTTGGTAGTTTGCGCTACCAAATTTCGGCCCGGTGACGCCCGTCCCGCGAACGCGTGACTGGCGGCTGCATTCAGGCTCTCGCTGGTCCAGTCATCCGCAGGGACAATCAGCCTCCAGCGGCGGCAACCCATTGGTCAGCGCTGGGAGGTCCGACGCCCCTACGACGCACTGGCTCGTTGATCCCTCGATGGCTGTCACTACCTGGCAGGCGATGCGTCGAACGAGGTCCTTGCGCGAGAGCTGCCGGACGAAGGCCCGGTCGGCGTCCGTTACCTCCGACTCGACGTGACTCCGGATCTCGAGGTTGCGGTTCGGGTCTCCCGGGTCGACCATCGACAGTGCGACCCGCGGCTCCCGGCACAGGTTCTTCAGTTCCTGCTGCCCCTCGGTCTGGCTGATCGAGGCACGCTCGCCATCCCAGACGAACCGGATCGGGGTGGACTGGGGCTCGCCATCCGGGGCGATCGCCGCGACGTGGGCCAGCGTCTTCGACGCCAGGATGTCCGTCAGCACCTCGGCGACGGTGCGGCGCTCCTCGCCCGTCAGCGTCCAGACCGCCACCGCCGCCGGCGGGACGATCCCGTGGGCGCCCGCATCGAGGCAGAAGGCTATCTCGTGGACCGGATACGGCCGCCGCCGATCGATTGTCCCAGGGACGAATCCATCACTGACTCATCGTACGGACTGCAACCGAAGTCTCTCTCCGTCGAGATGATTCCTTGAATCCTAAACGGATATTCCGATCTGTCATTTCTCACGACGTGTTTACACCTCGTGGTTCGGATGATACGATCGATCCGTGAGTATTATGCGTGCGCGACCTCGAGCAACCGACTGTCGGTGGCGCGGTCCTCCACGTCAACCGGGAGTTTTCGATGCCGAAACTCGGAGGGTCCGTCGTCCTGATCGTCCTCGTCCTCCTCGGGTCGCTGGCGCCCGTTCGGCAGACGCCCGAATCGCTGGCCGCGCCGCGACCGACATTCAGACCAAATCCCACCATCCCTATCGTGGCTACACGAGTTCCACCCCTTCCGAGCATCCTCAGGGCAAATGATGACCTCTTCAGACCCTATGACAGCGGTTCCACCATCTTCGCTGGCAACGTGAAAACCAACGACGGAACGACATCCTGTGGTGGAACCCTGATCGTGATCTCAGCCGAATCCAACGACTTCCCCATCCAGATCGACGATGTCGGGAATGTCTTCTTCACGGATCCGGGAAGTGGATTCGCCTGGCAGACGACGTACTATCTCCGATGCAGTACGTTCAACCCGGCGACGTCGCGATTCATCGTGACGACCAGCAACACCGCGACCGTTCGCGTCGAACTTTACCGAGCGTCGCCAGAACCCTCAGTCCGGGCTTCGGCATCGGTCCGGCCGTCACCTTCAGTGGAACCCTCAGCCCGGGCTTCCGCATCTGCCCGACCGTCATCAAGCGCCACGGCAACGAGACCGGCCCGAACGCCAACCCCATTCCCGTCCATTCGCGTCCCGACCCGAACCCCGGTCGCCAGTGTCACCCCGCAGCCGACGATCATCATTCGGTTCACCCCTACACCCGCCGTTTCGCCCCGTCCGACGATCCGGCCGATCGGAACGATCCGCCCGACACGTCCAGCGACGAGCCCCACCATCACCCCTCGCCCCTGAACCCCGACCGAGTCGGCTGATCTGCCTTGACGTTGGGCGCGAATCCCCGCTGCTCCCTGGTGCGCCGCTAGTAGGTGCGCCAGGGAGCAGGGGGAAAATCCTCGATGGCATGGCACTGACCAGGCAAATGCCAGGTCACGTCCCCCAACGGAGGCAGGTCGGGACGGTCGTGGAGATCCTGAAGCCGAGCGTCTTCGAGGTCGAATGCTCGGACGACGATGGCCATGCCTACGCGCTCGTCGCGCTAACGGCGGAACACCGGCTCGTGCTGCATTACGAGCCGGTACATTGAACTCGTGTTCCGTTACTCATTACGTTGTGCCAACCCACATGCTCACCATTTTCGGGTTGCCGGGCGGCTTCAGCGCCCGGGACCGTGTCACGTCCGCGACCCGTGCGCTTCCACGACAACCCGCCTGAACACGGTCGTCCCTATACTTCCCAGGCACCCCGGTCCTCAGAGCTGGATCTCCGGTGCGGCGGATGAGGGAGGGCGACGTGCGCAACCTGCTGGGACGGCTCAACGGCCGCTCACCCGAAGAGCTCACCCGGATCGCCCGCTTCTGGCGGGTCCCGACGGAGTCCGCCGGCCCGAAGCACCGGCTCGTCGGTGGGCTCTACCGGACGATGACCGACACGCGAGGCGGCCGCGACGCCTGGGAGCGCCTCGACGCCGAGGAGCGCCAGCTCGTCACGCTCCTCACGGAGACCAGCGAGGCCTCGCTCGCGATCGGCGACCTCGCCCGGCGCCTCGGCGTCAGCGAACCCGCCGCCCACGAGATCGCCGCCCGTCTCTACCGCGCCGGGATCATCGCCCGGGTCGGCGACGACGACCCGCTCCCGATCGGCGCCGTCCCTCGCCTGTTCCTCCCGATCGAGATCGGCCAGCTCTTCCGTCGGCTCCGCGATGAGCGCGAACTGGGCGACGTCAGCGCCCGGACCCTGCCGACCCTCCTGGGCCTCCTCGACGACACCGAGCTGGAAGAGGCCGCCGGGTACTGGGGCTTCAAGGCCATCCCCGGTCTGCACCGCCGGGACGACCTGATCGCCCGGATCGGCGAGGGCGTCGCCGACCCGGACCGCCGCCGCGCCGTCGTCCAGAGCCTCGCCCGCCGCCCGGAGGCCGCCCGGCTCTGGGACGCCGTCCTGCCGCCCCGCCCCGATCCCGACGCCCCGACGCCCCTCCCGTACCCCCAGCGTGTCACCGTCCCGCTGGCCGAAGCCGTCGCGACGGCCGGCCTGACGCCACCCGAGAATGATCCGGCCGCCGAACTCCGCCTGCGCTCGATGCTGTCCGATCTCGAGTCCCGCCTGCTCGTCTGGCACACCTACGACGCCAGCGGCAACCGGCTCCTGTTCGTCCCGGCCGAGATCCGCGACCCGAAGGCGCTCGCGGCCCACGGGATCGACCGCCCGGAACCGGTCTCGGCCGATCAGGTCCAGCCCGACCCGTGGCGTTCCCCCGACAGCCTCGCCTGGGACCTGCTCACCGTCGTCCGCGCCCTCGGCAGCGCCGACGCTCCGGCCATCGCGACCGTCGAGAGCCTGCCCCGATCGTGGCTGCGCTGGCTCAACGGCCGACTCTGGTGGCGCGGGGACGACACGCCCCCGCCCGGCTACCTCGCCTTCCTCGCCGCCTTCGGGCAGGACGAGGGCATCCTCCGGGTCACCGACGGCCCGTCCGGGGCCGCCCTGACCTCGACCGCCGCGATCCGGGGCTGGCGGGACCGGTCGTTCCCGGAGCAGACGGCCCAGCTCCGGCTCCGCTGGCTCGCGACCACGGGCTGGCCGGAGGGCGCCGCCCGGACCGACCTTGCCATCGAGGGTGCCGACTGGCGGGGCTTCCGCCGCCGCCTGCTCGCCCACCTCGGGGAACTGATCGCGACCGACCAGGCGACCGCACCACCCACCGGAGTCAGGCCGAAACCGGACGCGAATGCGGAGACGGGGCAGGACGCGGGTCCGTGGTACGCCGTCGACGAGCTGGCCCAGTGGCTGGCCGCGCTCGATACCGACATCCTCGGCGACACCTTCTCCGCCGCCAGCGCCGCCTACACCGGCACGACCGAACCCGAGCGCCGCCGGGCCGCCATCGCCGACACGATCTCCGGGACCCTGACGACGGCGCTGGCCTGGTTCGGCCTCGTCGAACTCGGTCTCGGTCCCCGTGGGCGCCGGCTGGTCCGCGTCAGCCCGGCCGCGCTCGCCCCGACGACCACGGAGCGCCCCGACAGCGCCAACGCCACGACGACCCGTGACGGCGCCAACCGCGAGGCGCCGATCAGCCTCGCCATCGACGGCACCATCCGGCTCCGGCAGCCGTCCCCGGTCCGGGTCTGGTCGCTGCTCACCTTCGCCGACCCGCAGACGTTGGGCGAGATCAGCACCTACCGGCTGACCGAGGCAGCGCTCGGACGGGCCCTGGCGGCCGGCTTCGAGCTCGGCCAGGTCACGGACTTCCTCACCCGCCAGTCCCGTCGCGGCCTGCCCGAGCCGGTGCTGGCCGACCTCCAGGGCTGGTCGAACGGCTTCCGCCGCGTCCGCCTTGGCTCCGCCCTCACCCTGCGGCCGGACGACGACGCGCAGATCGAGGAACTCGTCGCGCTCGCCACCGCCGCCGGCCTGACCGCCCATCCCCTCCCGGACGGCTCCGTCGTCATCCCGCTACCCGGCGGCTGGCGCTCCGCCGACAGCGACACCGCCGTCGCCACCCTGACCGAACGGCTCCGCGCCGCCGGCTTCCAGCCGTCGGGTTCTTCATAGAACCGAGACCGAGGAGACCAGATTTCGGCGTGGGAGCACGAGAGGCGTTCTGCTACGCTGACATCAGATTCGCATCCCGGAGAGGGGTATCCCATGGTCGCTGCCACCCGACGAGCCACGATCGCTGACCTGGACGCCATGCCCGATGACGGTCGGCGCTACGAGCTCATCGACGGAGAGATCTTCGTGGCGGCAGCACCCAACTGGCAACACCAGTTCACGTCCCGCGCGATCTTTCGCCTGCTCGATGCCTGGGTGCAGCAGCGCGCACTCGGTGAGACGATGTACGCCCCGTTCGATATCCTCTTGAACGATGAGGTGGTCGTGGAGCCGGACGTCTTCGTCCTCACGCATGCGAATCTGCCCAACCTCCGGTCGGGACGATTCCATGGCGCCCCGGATCTCGCCGTCGAAGTCATCTCCCCGACCAATCGGGATTACGACACGGTCACCAAGATGTTCCGCTACGCCCAGAGCGGTATTTGGGAGTACTGGCTGGTCGATCCCGCGCCCCGAACGGTCCTGATCCTCTCGCTGATCGACGGGATCTACGGCCCGCAGAAGGCGAACGACCAGGGCCACTACGCGTCGGTCGTCCTGCCGGGCCTCGTCGTCGACCCGGAAACCATCTTCATCCCCGCCGATCCCGCCGCCTGAACTAGTGGGCTGCCAGCGCGTTCCCGCTCGAAGACGCTCGGTGATACGGGTCCTGGACACCGGTCCGACTCAGTCGTCGGGCTCGAGGACCCCGTCGTCCTGATCGCCGACATCACCCAGGCGCCCGACCGCCTGCCGACCCGATCGCCGGCGGCCGCCGGTGGCATCGCCGCCGCCAACGGCCACCTCCATGAAACGAGCCCGGACCATGACGATCAGACGCCGTCTCCTCACCCTGCTCGCCGGCCTCATCGCCGGTCTGGTCGCGACGGCCTCGCTGGGGCTGTTCTTGATCGCCGGGCGGTACTTCTTCGGCGTCACGCCGCCGCCCGAGGCGATCCCGGACCGGGTCGCGCCGCTCCTCAGCATCGACACGTTCTTCGGCCTCTTCAATGACTACGGCGGCTATAACGGGCTGAAGAAGTTCGGCATCCGGACCGGCACCACCGGCGTCATCGTGGCCGGGCTCGTGGCCGGGCTGGTCTACCCGCTGATCGCCGAGAGCCTCCGCTCCCGCCGGGCCGGCACCGGGCGATTCGGGCTGCCGAAGCACGGCGTCGCCTTCATCCTCGGCGCGACGCTCGTCCTCTGGGCGGGCTCGGTGATCTTCCTCTGGCCGGTCCTCGTCACGAGCTACAAGGGCCTGCCGCCCTTCGATGCCCGCCTCGTCACGATGGGCTGGTACCTCCTCTCCTACGTCGTCGGCTTCGGCGCCGTCCTACTCCTGAGCTACCGCTTCATCACCGAGCGCGTCGGCGTCACCGAGGTCGTGCCCGAGCCCGTGGTCACGACGGCGACCTACGACATCGCGGTCGCGACGGCCCGGATGGACGCCGAGGCCGGCACGGGTGCGTCGCTCAAGACCGAGCCGACGCCCGGGACTGTGCCGACGGCCGTGCCGGTCATGACGGCCCCGGCGATCAGTCGTCCGCTGCTCCCGGTCGCCCGGCCGGTCGCCCGCCGGAGCATCCTCGCGGTGATCGCGGCCGCCATCCTGGTGCTGCCATCGTGGTCGCTGTTCCGCCGGCTCTACGGGATGGCGGCGTTCAGCTATGACGGCCGGCCCTACAACGGCGCCGGCATCCAGCCGATCACGCCCAACGACCAGTTCTACTCCGTCACCAAGAACGTGATCGACCCGCGCATCGAGACCGACACCTGGCGGCTGGAGATCTTTGGCCTCGTCACCTACCCCCGGCTCTACGGCTACGACGATCTCCTCCAGCTCGCCCCCTATGAGCAGGAATCGACCCTGATGTGCATTAGCAACCGGGTCGGGTCCGGCCTGTTCAGCAATGCCCTCTGGGATGGCGTCCAGCTCCGGACCCTTCTGAACGAGGCCGGCGTCAGGGAGGGCGCGGTCGAGGTCAAGCTCTACGGCGCCGACGGCTACATCGATACCTTCGCGATCGACAAGGCGCTGGGATCGTCGACGATGCTGGCCCACACGATGAACGGCGAGCCGCTACCGCAGAAGCACGGCGGCCCGGTCCGGCTGCTGGTGCCGGGGCTGTTCGGCGAGAAGAACATCAAGTGGATCACCGGAATCGAGGTCGTCGACTACGACGCCAAGGGCTTCTACGAGCAGCAGGGCTGGGGCCCGAACTTCGCCCCCTATACCCGTTCGGACTTTTACAGCCCGCAGGTCGTCAACAACACCCGTTTCCGTGACCCGCTCCGGGCCGGACAGCAGGTCACGGTCAAGGGGCGCGCCTTCGCTGGGGATCGCGGCATCCAGGGCATCGAGTTCAGCCCGGACGACGGCCAGACCTGGCAACCCGTCCGCATCACCTACCCCGGCACCGACCTGACCTGGGTGTTCTGGGAGGCCGACTGGCAGGTCCCGGCCCAGCCCGGTGAGTACGTCGTCACGTCCCGCGCCGTTGACGGCAACGGCGACCCGCAGATTCCCGAGGTCCAGGACACCGTCCCGATGGGCGCCCACGGCTACCACCGCGTCACCGCCACCGTGCAGTAGCCGTCATTACCTGGCGTCGTCAGACGGTAAGAGAATGCTGGCTCTGGGTACAATTCCGAGTGGAGATCACCGGGCATGGGTCCATCTCCACGGTTCTCAATGGCAGGGGCGTCACCATGAGCGAGCCGTATGATGTCCTGGCCCTCGATGTGGACGGGGCAGTTCAGGTGACTGGCCTGCCGAAGGGCACGCTCCGGTCCTGGCATTCGGCCGGTATCATCCAGTCGTCCTTCGATGATCTTGCGGATGAATCAGGACGCGACATCTACGGGTTCCGGGACCTTTTGAACCTGCGGGCGCTGGCAAACCTTCGACGCGATCTGGGGTTGCGAACGGAGGATCTCGGACGCGCCGGCCGATATCTCGCCAGGCATCGCGACACGCCCTGGTCGGACCTGGGGTTCGGTGCGCTCGGTCGCCAGCTCGTCCTGCTCGACCCTGTGACTGGCCGGTGGGAGTCCGATCACCCCGACGAGGTACGGTCAATCGACCTGATGGAACTGATAGAGGATGTCCGTCGAAGGGTCGACGCGGCGCTGCAACGGTCTCCCGAACAGTTTGGCCAGGTCGAGCGTCATCGCGGTGTCCTCGGCAACGAGCCGGTGATCGCCGGCACCCGAATCCCAGTCGTCGCGATCCACGAACTCTCCAATGCCGGGTACTCGACGCAGGCGATCATCGACGCCTACCCGCACCTCCAGGTCGTCGACGTCGAAGCCGCTCTGGCCTACGCATCCAGCGCGGATGTCGCCTGACGGATGACCTCGGCATCAGACAGCCCGTTCCGGTTCCTGATCGATGAGAACGTCCAGTCCGGGGTGGCAGAGACTATTCTGGCCCTGGGCTATCAGGTCTACGGTTCACGTCAGTCGCTGTCGGCTGGCGCACCCGATGAAGACCTCGCACGGCTTGCCCGAAGCCGGAGCCTGATCGTCGTGAGCCACGATCGTGATTTCCGCGTCCTGCTCAGGCAGGCCAGTTTCATGAGCCGCCGTGATCTGCGCCAGGTCCCGTTACTCCAGCTCGGGATGTCATACGCCCGCTCCGTCGAACGTACCCGCCAGTGCTGGCCCGTCGTCGAGCATCATCTGGAATACGCGCAAGGTACCAACCTGGAGATCGTCCGGATCGTCCTGCTGGAGCAGGAGGTCGAAGTTCGCTATCGACTCGACCGCATCGCTCCTGACGTCCCTTCGGCGACAGATGAGCGAGATGACGATCAGGGTTGAACGAACCCGTCGATACCCCGTCAGTTTCCTTTGGAAAGGAGTGGGGAGTCCCAGATATCCGCGCTGACGGCACATCGATGAGACAAGGGAATCGATAGCGACAGTTCAGCCGCCGAAGGTGTTCACCTTCACCGGCTCGATCGCGACGATGACCCGCGACTCGCCCGGCCGGTCGTTGTCCCGGACGTTGGCCCCGCCGTACTGCTGCCCTATCCGATCCGCGAAGGTGTAGTCATCGTCGGGCGTGATCGTCGCCGTCCCCCGGACCTCGATCGTCCGGTACGGATTGGCCGGGTCGAGCAGGAAGAACGACACGTTCGGGTTCCGCTCGAGGTTCTTCGTCTTCTGGCGGGCCCGGTTGAGCGACAGCCGGACCTGGCCGTCCTCGAACAGATACCAGAGTGCCGTCGTCTGCGGCAGCCCGTCGGCCCCGATCGTCGTCAGGACGCCGACGCCCGGCGCGGTCAGCAGATCATGGAAGGACGCGGGAATCTCGGCCACAGGGGAACCCTCTTCGCGACCCGTCCGTCCGACCGGCCGCCGACACCATCGAATGACTATCCGTTCGTAAGCATATTACCTGGCGTCAAGTAGCGGCACCTGGCGACGGGGCGGATGGTCGACGATCGCCGCCCGTGGAGGGACGGCGTCAACGTTCGTTCGGCCATTCGGCGAACCGACCGACGGTCGCCGCCACCCCTACGGGCGGCGCACTGACGTTTGTCGACTTCTCGATCCGGTACCAGCCGAGGTCCGACCGAGCCGGGTATGCTTGCCGGCAGGAATACCGATTCGCGCCGGAAAGGACCGCCATGACCGTCTACGTCCTCCACGAGAACCCCGACTGGTTCCCGCCCTTTGGCCGCGCCTTCGAGGCCGCCGGGCTCGACTACCAGGAGTGGCTGCTGACGACCGGCACCATCGACCTCGACGCCGCCCCGCCGGAGGGCGTCTTCTACAACCGGCTCAGCGCCTCGTCCCACACCCGCGACCACGCCTGGTCCAAGGACTACACCCGCGCCATCCTCGAATGGCTGGAAGCCCACGGCCGCCGCGTCGTCAACGGTCGCGCCGTCGTCGAGATGGAGGTCAGCAAGGTCCGCCAGCTCACCCGCCTCAAGGCCTTCGGGATCGCCGTCCCCCGGACCGTCGCCGTCGTCGGCCGGGACGATCTGGTCGCCGCGGCCGAGCGGTTCCCGACGCCGTTCATCACCAAGCACAACCAGGGCGGCAAGGGCCTCGGCGTTCGCCGCTTCGACGACCTCGTCACCTTCCGGGACTATGTCGCCTCGGACGCGTTCGAGCAGCCCGTCGATGGCATCACCCTGCTGCAGGAGTACGTCGAGCCCCGCGCGCCGTTCATCACCCGGGTCGAGACCGTCGGGTACCGCTACGTCTACGCCATCACCGCCGACACCGCCCGGGGCGGCTTCCAGCTCTGCCCGGCCGACGCCTGCGAGCTGGACGACCAGGGCCGACCGATCCAGGCCGAGAGCCTCTTCGCGCTCCGCGCCGGCTTCGACAGCCCGCTCATCGGCCAGATCGAGGCCTTCGCCGAGGCGTACCAGCTCGAGGTCGCCGGCTTCGAATTCATCGAGGCGAAAGACGGCCGCGTCCTGGTCTACGACGTCAACACCAACACGAACTACAACCCCGACGTCGAGGCCATCGCCCCGCGCTCCGGACCCGGCGAACTGGCCCGGTATCTCAAGGCCGTCCTGGCCGAGGTCCGGGAACCGGTCGGCGTCTAGCCGTGGCCGCCATCGCCCGCCGAACGACAGGACCGCCGCTGCGGGTCGAGCGGCGGTCCTGTCGTTTCGTCCGCGGGACCATGGGACGATGGACGACCGCCCAGACGCGGTCGCTGACCCTGGGTTCGCACCCGACGCTCCGATTGGCGTGGTCGCGGTCGGCCACCAGCGGAGCCAAGCACAGGGGGCGTGTGGCGCCGGTGTCGTCCCTCACGTCCTCACCGGAACACCCGGACCGCGAGGATCATGGTCGCTCTTCGCCGAGGGCGATTCGACTCGCGCCCCGACAGCCCCCTCCGGGCGTGAGCGCCGCCGCGCGCAACGAGCCGGGCAGGGGTCTCGCCCCGCTGGGGGATTCAGCCCGACGAATTGAGCCCGACCAACGGCTGGCGCGGAACGTGGATCGCCGCCAAAGGGGAGCGTGACGCCAGGGTCCGAGGCGAGGAACGACCGGCGCGGTATCCTTGGAGGCCAGCAACGCCGTTTCGTGGGCCGGAGGCAGGGACCGTATGGACGACACGGGACAGACATCCGTCGCGTCGGGGAGCGAGCGCAGCGACCTCGCGGCCCGGATGATCCAGGTCCTGCCCTCCTTCGGGGAATGGGCCACGGCCGTGCGGGACTTCGAGACGCCCCACGGCAAGGTCGGCTACCGTCAGGCGGCCATCCTCTACGGGCTCCGCTACGGGCTGATCGCCGACGGTCCCGTCTCGCCCTCGCTGCTGGCCGACTACTTCGGCGTCCAGCCCAGCGTGATCACCCGGGTGCTGGTCCGGCTGGAGACGAGCGGGTTCATCTCCCGCCGGACCGACCCGATCGACCGCCGCGGCCAGTCCGTCCGCATCACCGACCTGGGCACCGCGATCAGCGTCTCCATCGAGGAGCTGTTCGTCGGCGAGATGCTCGACAGCATGGCCTTCGCCAGCGACGCCGAGCTCACGACCCTGCGCGAGAGCCTGCCGATCCTGATCCGGATCGCGGCCGACCTCGACCACAAGCGCCGCCGGAGCCGGCCATCCCTGATCCGGGCCGACGCCGACGATCACGAGGATGCCAGCCCGGACTGATCTGTCGAACGCGGGATAGCCGTCCGGATGGCGGGTCCACTGGACGCGATCGTGCGTATCCGTCCATTACAGCAGTGTTCGCACGACCTACCCAACCTCGATAGACGAATCTGCTCCCCTCTCCTGGCACCTGTGAGCCGAAGCCGCTTCAGCGGGTGAGCGAACAGGTGAGCAGGGGAGGGGCTGGGGGTGGGGACTCCTTCGCCACACGAGCGCTTCGACTGCAAGCCCTCGTTAGTTCGCCTACCGACACAGTTCGACTTGAACAGTCCCCCATCCCGGACCACCCCAGAGGACCTTCGCCATGGCCGGCCCGAACCCGGATGTCATCGTCGTCGGGGCCGGACCGGCCGGCAGCGCCGCCGCCATCAGCCTCGCCCGGGCCGGCCAGCGCGTCCTGCTGCTCGACCGGGCCGACTTCCCTCGCGACAAACCCTGCGGCGACCTGATCGGCGCCCGGGCGATGGCCCTCGCCCGCCGCCTCGGGATCGCCGAGGACAGCCTCGCCCCCTACCCGCGGCTGGACGGCGCCGTCCTCGTCGCCGATGGCGGCGACCTCGACCTCGCCCCCCGGACCCGGATCGGCCACCGCGTCCTCGCCCATTCCGACGCCCGCGTTATCCCCCGCATGGTCTTCGACGCCGCCATGGTCGACGCCGCCGTCCGGGACGGAGCCGAGCTCCGCCGGATGACCGTCCGCCGCGTCGGCCCGTGGCAGGGTGGCGAGCGGACCGTCACCGGCCGGGTGCCGGGTACCGATGGCGACGTCACGCTCCGCGCCTCCGCCGTCGTCATGGCCGGCGGCTACGGCTGCCGCGTCGCCCCGGACTTGCTGACCGACCCGCCCTCGGACCCCGCGGCCGGACCGGCCCGCGGGATCGCCATGCGCGGCTACTTCACCGGCGTCACGTCCCCACCGGGCCGGATCGCCTTCACGCTCAATGAGTGGGTCCTGCCCGGCTACGGCTGGGTGTTCCCGCTGCCGGGCGGCGGCGCCAACGTCGGTGTCGGCACCCTGACCGAGGGCGGCGCCGACGAGCACCTCCACGGCCTCTACGAGCGGTTCGTCTCCGACCCGGCCTCCCCCGCCGCCGCCTGGCTCCGCGACGCCCAGCCCGACGGCCGCGCCCGGACCTGGCCGCTCGACCTCGGTCCCCGCCCCCGCCGCCTTGCCGCCGACGGCCTGCTCGTCGCCGGGGAGGCCGCGGCGCTGGTCGGCCCGCTGACCGGCGCCGGGATCGCCTTCGCCCTCGAATCCGGCTCCCACGCCGGCGAGATCCTCGCCCATGCCCTTACCGCCAACGATGTCCGCGCCGACGCCCTCGCCGCCTACCCTCGCCGGATCGCCCGCCGCTCGCTCCCCTGGCTCCGCGCCGAAGGCCTTGCCCAGCGCTGGCTCACCGACCCCGCCCACATGCGAATGATGATCCGCACCGTCCGCCCCCTGCCAGTGACCGCGACGGTTGGCGCCCGGCTGCTGCTGCATCTGGGGTAGGCGAGCGATCCCCTTGACGGGACCTCCAGGTACGCGTACAAGTGTTCCCATTGGATGGATACTGTCGAAGCAGGACACGAGATGGCCGTCTTCAGCGCCTATACAACCGAACAGGCCGCGAAAGTCGCCAACGTCTCGCCGCGTCGCGTCGCGTATTGGGCCAGCAGCGGCGTGCTCGTCCCGAGTGTGCTCTATGACCCCGACGCGACACCCCGAGGCGCCCTGTATTCCTTCGCGGATGTCGTCGGACTTCGTACGCTCGGCATCCTGCGTGACCAGCATGGACTCTCGCTGCAGCGCCTCCGCCAGGCGGCGGACTTCCTGCGGTCCCACGCCGAGCGGCCCTGGTCGGAACTGCGGCTCTGGGTCCGAGGGAATGACCTGCTCTTCCGTGAGCCAGCCACTGGGACCCTGCTCTCCACAGGCAGACCCGGCCAGGTCGCGATCGCCATCGAGATCGAACCGGTTGCGCTCGACGCCGAGCGGGCCAGCGAAGCACTTGGCCGGCGCGATCCCGCTGATATTGGCCAGACGGAGCGGCGGCGAAGCGTTCAGGGCAATCGTCTGGTCGTGCGTGGCACCCGTGTCCCGGTCGAGTCGATCCTTGAACTCGCCAGTAATGGCTACAGCGCGAGTCAGATCGTCGACGCGTTCCCATCACTGGTCATCGAAGATGTCACAGCCGTGCTCGCTCGACGATCCGCCGCCTGAGCCAGAGCAACGGGATGGACGCAAACCCCAACCGGCCACGCTTTCTGATCGACGCCAATGTCATTGAGGCCGTCGGATCGGTCTTCGAGGTGCGCGGCTACGACGTTGCCTACGTCAATCGAGTCTTCCCTGAGGGAACGCCCGACCCGGACATCGACGCATTTGCCCGCACGGAGGGATGGATCATCGTGAGCCACGACCGCCGATTCATGAGACTGATCCAGCAACCCCGCTACAACTTCGATATCGCCATCACCACGGGGTATGGCCGCATCATGTTATGTGGACCGTACGCGGAGCAGCGAGAACGTCTCGAACAGATCATCAGCCTGATCGAGGTGACCCTCGATTGGGCATGGGCACGCGGCCAACGATTACTGCTTTCGATCGGACCGAACTGGATTCGATACGACGACCAGCCACTCGTATCGCGGAGCGCTTGACGTCCATCGATTATTTCATGCCACAATCATACGCCTGACGCCTTTTACCGTAAGACTCCGAACACAACAGGTGACAGGAACCAGATGAAGGCACTCGTGACCGGCGGCGCCGGCCTGATCGGCTCCCACATCGTCGACCTCGCCCAGGCGCAGGGCTGGGAGGTCCGCATCCTCGACCGACTCGAGCCCTACACCCACCGCCAGGGCAAGCCCGCCTGGGTGCCCGAGGACGCCGAGTTCATCGAGGGCGACGTCCGCGACCGCGCCGCCTGGGAGCGGGCCCTCGACGGCGTCGACATCGTCTTCCACGAGGCGGCCTACGGCGGCTACATGCCCGAGATCGCCAAGTTCATCGAGGTCAACTCCCTCGGCACCGCCCTGATGCTGGAGACCATCCGCGAGCGCGACCTGCCGATCCGGAAGATCGTCGTCGCCTCCTCGCAGGCCGTCTACAACGAGGGCGCCTACCACGGCCCGACCAGCGGCCACTTCTACGGCACCACCCGCCCGATCGCCCAGCTCGCCGCCGGCGACTACGCCATGCACGACCCCGTCTCCGGCGAAGTCGCCACCCCCGTCCCGACCGACGAGGACGCCCCGATGGGCGGCGAGAACACCTACGCCATCTCCAAGGCCGACCAGGAGAAGCTCACCCTCTCGTTCGGCCGCGCGACCGGCATCCCCGCCGTCGCCCTGCGCTACTCCTGCACGTACGGCCCCCGCCAGTCGATCTTCAACCCCTACACCGGCGTGATCGCGATCTTCTGCACTCGACTCATGAACGACCGACCGCCGCTCGTCTACGAGGACGGCCACCAGTCCCGCGACCTGATCTTCGTCGAGGACATCGCCCGCGCCAACATGCTCGTCGCGACCGACGACCGCGCCGACGGCCGCGTCTTCAACGTCGGCACCGGCAACGCCGCCGAGATCGGCGATCTCGCCCGCCTGCTCGCCAACCGTCTGGGCCGGGACATCGAGCCCCTCATCCCCGGCGAGTACCGCCCCGGCGAGATGCGCGCCCTGATCTCCGACATCGGCCGGATCGCCGAACTCGGCTTCGCCCCCCAGGTCACACTCTCCGACGGCATCGACCGCTACCTCGACTGGATCCGCACCCAGGGCGACATCGCCGACTACTTCGCCGAGGCCGAACGCGCCCTCCGCCAGAAGCAGATCGTCAAACGCTCCGCCAACGCCGCCGAACGCGACTCATGAGTGCCTAGACTCTCTTACGCCACCGTACCCCACTCAGTTACAACGGACGTCTCCCCTCTCCGGGCGTGAGCGCCGCAGCGCGAAACGAGCCGGGGAGGGGCCGGGGGAGGGGTCTGCTCCGCCACCGACACGCCGGACGACGACCAACCGACCCCGCCACCGCCTGACCCGACAAACCTGATGGAGCCGACGACATGCCCCACCCCGAAACGTATGATGGCCCCCGCCTCACCGCCGCCGTCGTCATCCCGGCCCTCGACGAGGCCGCCTCCATAGAAGACTCCGTCGTCGAGCTCCACGCTCACATCGATCAGCTCGCCACCGATGGCCACCCGGTCGACATCCGCCAGGTCATCGTCGTCGACAACGGCTCCACCGACGCCACCGCCGCCCGGGCCGAGACCGGCGGCGCGTTCGTCGTCTCCGAACCCCAGCGCGGCTACGGCCGGGCCTGCGCCACCGGTGTCCTCGCCGCCGGCGACGTCGACCTCATCATCCAGATGGACGGCGACGGCAGCGACGACCCGGCCGACCTCGCCGCCCTGCTCGCCCCGATCATCGCCGGCACCGCCGACCTCGTCACCGGCTCCCGCACCCGCGGCACCGCTGAGCGCGGCTCCCTGCTGCCCCAGCAGGTCATCGGCAACTGGGTCGCGACCAGGGCGCTCCGCCTCCGCTACGGCGTCCGCGCGACCGACTTGGGTCCGTTCCGCGTCATTCGGCGCAAGGAGCTCCTCGCGCTCGGCATGTCCGAGATGACCTACGGCTGGTCGACCGAGATGATGGCCCGCGCCGCCCGGGCCGGCCTCCGCCTGGCCGAGGTTCCGGTCTCCTACCGCGTCCGGGCCGGCGGCGAGAGCAAGGTCAGCGGCAACCTCCGCGCCTCGATCAAGGCCAGCGAGCGCATCATGGGTACCGTCCTCCGCTCGGCCCGCGACCGCCCGGACCGCGCCGAGCACCCCTTCCCACCCCGCGACGCCGATCGGTAGACCCACGGTGGCTATAGCTTGCGTGGCAGAAGGATCAGGTCAAGACCGGGGACGCGAGCGTAATCCGTGTCCGTCGTGACCAGGGTGAGACCGTGCTCGAGCGCCGTCGCGGCGATCAGCGTATCGATATCCCCGATCAATCCCGGTCCGTGCGGGGGACGCAACTGACGCCGGACGTCCGCGTAGCGCTCAAGGATCTCGAAGGTGGGGATGTAGGGAGAGACCTCGCGCAGCAATCGGCGAAGCTGCTCCTGCCGGCGCATGACATCGGGAAAGCTCTTGTTGTATTCGGTGATCTCGCCGTAGACGAGGATGCTCGTCGCGGCTTCCTGGCGACGAATCCAGGGCTCAATCAGCTCACGCGCCGACGCGATTCCCCTCAGATAGCCGGCCAATGGGGTCGTGTCGAGGAGATACCGTCTCACAGACCCGTGAGATCGACTGGAGGGGTTGGCTGGCTCTCGTGGCGGATCCGGTCGAGCGCTTCGACTGCCTCATCCCAGTCGAGATCACTCCAAGCACTGGCCAGGCTAAGGGCATCCCGCATGGAATCGGTGAGATCGGTCGGAGCAGCGATCCCGGTCTCCACAGCGTAGGAGACCATTTCCCGGCCGTCTTCGATCAGTGGGGTCGCGACGACCGGCTGGCCGCGCTCCACCATCAGCATGGCCCCGCTCCCTGGATGTGGTCGTCGCATCGCGAATCTCCTGCTGATAGAACTGGATCGTAGTATGACAGCATGAAGCCCCTCTCCATCAGCGGTCGCCCTCTGGGGGTGGGAGAGATCTCGCTTCACTGGCGGTGGGGTACCAAGAAAGGCGAAGCCGTCCCATGAAAGCCCCTCTCCGGGCGTGAGCGGCGCAGCGCGAAGCGAGCCGGGGAGGGGTCTCGCTTCGCTGGGGGAGGGGACGGCCACGCGTCCCCAGGCGCGACGCCGGAACTCGACCCCTTGCGTCAAGACTCCAGACCACTCGACACTGCGCCCGGTCACCCGGTTGACTCACGTCGTCACGGAATGGTCGTCGCCTCACCGAGAGCGGAGCAGCCAGCATGACCGCCCCGACGGTTCCCGAATCCCTGCCAGCACCTCCCGAGGCCGAGAGCCCCGCTCCGCGAGTGAGCCGCGGCGAGACCCCGGCCCGGTTTAGGAGCGGTCTCGCCGCCACCCTCCGTCACCTCCGCACCCACCTCGCCCTGCTCCTCGTCCTCGCCGCCTTCGCCGCGACCGCCTTCATCGTCCCAACCCTGCTCGACGTCGCCACGACCGACGACTGGGGCTACACCCGCTCCGTCGAGATCCTCCTCGATGAGGGCCGCCTGACCGTCCTGCCGGCGGTCGCCGCGACGGCCGTCTTCCAGATCCTCTGGGGCGCCCTGTTCGGGACGGTCTTCGGGATGTCGCTCGGCGTCATGCGCCTCGCCACCGTCGTCATGGTCGCCCTCGGCGCCGCCGCCCTCTATGCGTTGGGCCGCGACCTCGGCGTGACGAAGGGACGCGCCGCCCTCGGCACAGCCGTCTACCTGTTCAACCCGCTGACCTTCTCGCTCGCCTACACCTTCATGACCGACCCCTACTTCACGTCGCTGCTCATCATCAGCACCGCCTGTTATGTCCACGGCATCCGTCGCGGCCCCGACACCGGCTCGCCGGACGGCGCCGATCCCGACACCCGGCCCGCGGTCCTCGGCGGCGGCAACCGCTGGCTCGTCGCCGGCTCACTGGTCGCCGGGCTCGCCTTCCTCACCCGGCAGCAGGGCGCGCTGATCCCGGTCGGCGTCGCGCTCTACCTCCTCGTGGCCGGGCAGCTCTGGCCGTCCCGGTCCTGGCGCATCACCCTCGGCCCGCTCCTGCTGCTGCTCCGGGTCGGCGGTCCAACAGCGGTGATGCTGATCGGCTACTACCTCTGGCTGCGCTTCTTCAATGAGGTCCCGGCCGTCCAGACCGGCTTTCTCGGCGCGGCCCTTGACCTCGGCTGGGCGGGCGCCTGGACGCTCTTTCGCAATCTCTCCTACATCGAGATCGTCTACCTCGGCATCCTGACGCTGCCGCTGTCCCTGCCGGCCGTGTTCGGGCTGCCGCGCGTCCTGGGCGGGATGCGGGTCGGCGGCTGGGTCGTGTTCTGGGGCCTGCAGGCGGTCATGCTGGTCGGCGTTGCCTCGCTCTGGTCCCTCGGCCGGTTCATGCCCTACATCGGCCAGTTCGTCGGCTGGAGCGGGATCGGCCCGCCCGATGTCCTCGGCTCGCGTCCCGCGCTGTGGGATCTGGGATTCCGGCGCTGGCTGACGGTGGCGGCGGTCCTCGGCGCCCTGCTCATGCTCGCCATCCTCGCCAGCCGGATCGGTTCGGCGCGAACTGTCCTGCGCTCCCGGGCCGGGCTGGTCGTCGCGATGCTGGCGGTCCAGGTCGTCGGGATCCTGCCGCCGTCCTTCCAGTACATCGAGCGCGGCTACTCGCTCGACCGCTACCTGCTCCCGCTCGTACCACTGACGATCATGCTCGTCCTCTGGGCGCTGCGCGACCGCCGGCTGTTCCAGCCGCTCGGCTGGGCGATGATCGCCGCCGTCGCGGTCTATTCGGTCATGGGCACCCGCGACTACCTCGTCTACATGGACTCCGTCTGGGATTACGCCCGCTACGCCAACAGTATCGGCATCACCAACCAGCAGCTCGACGCCGGCGCCGCCTGGGACGGCTACCAGCTCTACACCTACGGGCTGGATAACAACATCACCTCACGGACACCCTACGGCGGTCCCTGGTGGGTCTACTTCTACGGGTCCCCGACCGACTCGTCGTATGTCATCAGCGGCACCCCCCGGGACGGTTACACGATCGTCGAGTCCCGCCTCTACGACGCCTGGCTCCGCGACGACCCCCAGCGCCTGTTCCTCCTCCGCCGCCTCTGACCGGTCGCCGGTCGGCCCAATCGTCTCCGATGCCCTCCGACACCCCTCACGCGCCGCCGAACGGTGGTCCGACCCGGAGATCGCCCGTGCCCCAGACCGCGTCGCCCAATTCCCGCCGCCATGACGACCTGCTCATCATCGGCGGCAAGATGCCGCTGCCGGGCCTGGCCAAGACCCGGCTCGGCGCCACACTGACCGACGCGGTCGCCGCCCGGCTCTACGAAGCCTTCCTGACCGACATCGCCCGCCGCTTCGCAGATGCCGCCGCCGACCTCGGCTACGACCTCGGCTGGGGCTTTACCCCGGCCGACGCCGACTTCGCCGGCCTGATCGCCGAGATCGCGCCAGACGCCCCCGCCCCGGACCACGTCATCCCGCAGGTCGGCCCGGACTGGGGCGTCCGCCAGGTCAACCTCCTCCGCTGGGGCCACGACCAGGGTTACGCCCGGACGGTCCTGATCGCGTCCGACTCGCCGCAGCTCCAACCGTCCGCCGTCGCCGGTGCCTTCGCCGCGCTGCATCAGCACGACGTCGCGCTGGGCCGCGTCCACGACGGCGGTTACTACCTGATCGGTGGCCGTGGCTTCCACGACATCATCACCGGCGCCCCGATGAGCACCGCCCAGGCCGCCGACGCCCTCGTCGCCCGCGCCGCCGAACTCGGCCTGTCGCTGGCCGAACTGCCCGAGTCGTTCGACATCGACGTCACCGACGACCTCGCCACCCTGATCGCCACGCTCCGCCCAGACGGTACCGCCGCCCCGGCCACCTGGGCCGCCCTCCATGAGCTCGGCCTCATCGCCCACGGCGCCCTGACGACAATCGGCAACTCGACATCGGGGAGATGATTCCCGAGCGGAGTGGCGGTAGGATGCACGCTCAAACTCGGAACGACACCGCCTTCTGCTTGGCGCTCCCGGTCGCAAGAGGCGGCAGATCTCCCCTCTCTGGGCACCTGTGAACCGCAGCGCAGCGAGAGCCGCGTCAGCGGGTGAGCGAGCAGGTGAGCCGGAGAGGGGTCGGGGGAGAGGTCTGCTCCGCCACCACATAAGTCCAGTGAATCCTGAACCCAATCGCCTCACACTAGCCGCAGGAGCACACCCGCCCGTGAACATCCTCTTCATCGGCGACCTCGTCGGCCGCCCCGCCGTCGCCTGGGTCGCCGACCGCATCCCTCGACTACGCGCCGACCACGCCGTCGATCTCGTCATCGTCAACGCCGAGAACGCGACCTTCGACGCCGCGACCAACACCTACGGCACCGACTGGCAGACGGTCGATCGGCTCGTCGCCGCCGGCGTCGACGTGATCACCGGCGGCAACCACACCTGGGATCACCCGGACGCCGCCGCCGTCCTCGCCCACCCCCGCGTCCTCCGGCCAGCCAACGTCTCACCCGACCTGCCCGGCCACGGCAGCGTCACCGTCGACGTCGCCGGAGAACCCGTCACCGTCGTCAACCTCGCGATGCGCGATGCCATCGCCGCCGCAACCCCGCTCTGGTCCGCCTGGCAGACGATCGACCGCCGCGGCACGGTCGTCGTCGATCTCCACGGAATGGAACCGCAGGGCAAGCGCGGCTTCGCCCTCGCCATCGACGGGCACGCCGCCGCCGTCCTCGGCACCCACACCCATGAACCCAGCCTGCCGCTCGACATCCTCCCCGGCGGCACCGCCTTCGTGACCGAGGTCGGCTTCACCGGCCCGTCCGGCGGGGCCGGCGGTCTCGCGGCCCACGTCATCGCCGCCGAGATCCGCGGCGACCGCGACCCGGCCACCCTGACCGCCCTCGCCGACGGCCCGATGACCCTCGCCGCCGTCCTCGTCACCACCGCCGCCGGCCGCGCCACCTCGATCCGGCGCCTGACCTGACGGGTGACCTCTTCAACATGGATTGGAATCGGACCGGGCCGAACAACGGACGATCTCGGGAATGGCGCACCGGATATCAGGAGAATCGGTATCATCGGTTAGATCTGTCGGTAATGGCCCGATGTTCAGCCCTGTGAGGACCGACATGCTTCATCGCATTTTCAGAAAGAAGCGATTGTCTCCCGCTTCATCGAGACTGACATCATTTGATCATGACTCGGACGACGTTACCGATATCGCCCCGGAAGAGGTCTATCACGACGCGGCCCAATATTTTCTGGCCGCCCAGACCAGTTCGTTCGATCAACTCGATGGCAAGATCACGTAGACCTTCGGCACGGGCATCCTCGTCCTGCCGATTACCGGGGCCCTGCTCAATCTCTCGCAGGTTTCGCTACCCGTCCGGTCTATCTGGGCGTTGATCGCCGCGATCATCGCCTTCGTCTTTCTGATCGGGTTCGCGATCCTGGCGAACCGCTCACGCCAACTCGAATACCGGCCATCGATCAGCACACTTGGCGGATACGTCGACGAGTACGCCGCCAAGCCACTCGGCGGTCGCTCGCTCAAACGGTGGGTAGGCGACGAATATCGCGCCTCGATCGACCGCAACGAGAGAACCCTCTCGACGAAGGCCAAGTGGGTGGGCTGGACACAGACGGCTCTCTACGTCGAAGCCCTTTGCCTGGCAGCTGCTGTCCTGTTCATCGTCCTACTTTGAAGGGCGGTCGTCGCGCGGAAACGGGTATGGATTGGGGGTTCGGACGAGGATGTTGGATGGTCCCGGTGGAGGGGGGGCGGGAGGTCGCGGCGGCGTGTTCAGTGTCGTCATCGTGTTTTCTCGACTTCCTTTCGCAGGAAATCAGGGCAGGCATCCATCTGTGCGATGTCATCATTGTAATCGGATGATGGGTCTCCTGATCGGACCGTAATCCATCTGACCACCCGATACCCGGCAGCCCTGGGTCATTCGTTCAGGCATCCTGTCGGATGCGCTCACATAGCCGTGTCCCTGTTGGATACTCTTCGCAGAACGAACGTGTCCGCCCCTACCCAGGAGACGAGATCAACCCATGACCGAGAGCGACACCCAGACCCCCGCCGCTGAGACCGCCCCGATCCGGGTCGCCGTCATCGTCGCCCATCCGGACGACGCCGAGTTCAGCTGCTCCGGCACCGTCGCCCGTTGGGTGGCCGAGGGGCGCGAGGTCTCTTACGTCCTGCTGACCAGTGGCGACAAGGGCAGCTCCGACCCGGCCGTCACCCCGGAGATGCTCGTCGCGACCCGAGAGGGCGAGCAGCGCGCCGCCTGCGCCGTCCTCGGCGTCAAGGACGTCATCTTCCTCCGCCACAGCGACGCGACCCTCGTCCCGGACCTCGATCTCCGCCGGGACGTCACCCGCGTCATCCGTCAGCTCCGCCCGGACGTGGTGATCTGTCAGGACCCGACCGTCCAGTTCGTCGGCACCGGCTACCTCAACCACCCCGACCACCGCGCCGCCGGGCAGGCCACCCTCGACGCGGTCTACCCCGCTGCCCGCGACCGCATGACGTTCCCCGAGCTGCTCGCCGAGGGGCTGGAGACGCACAAGGTCCGTGAGGTCTATGTCACCGGCACCCAGGACGCCAACATCTGGGTCGACATCACCGACTACTTCGACACCAAGGTCGCGTCCCTGAAGGCCCACGTCAGCCAGGTGGGCGACTGGGACCCGGCGCCGATGGTCCGCGAGTGGTCCGCCCGGACCGCCCAGGAGCACCCGGGCAACGGCGAACTGGCCGAGGGCTACCGCTACCTCAAGCTGGACTGACCAGTGACCGTCGTCTGGTCATCCGCGCCGTAAGTGCGACCAATCGTCGAGTTGCCGCACCGGCGCCGCGTCGTCCATGTCGTAGGGTCACGGGCTTGCCCTGACCGGCGCCCGTAGGCGCCATCGCCCCGCGGGGCGATAACCGGCACACCGGGTTCAACCGTGCTTGATGGAACAAACCGCATCGCTCAACAGTCAACATGGATTGAGCATTCGCCATCTGGAACAGGTCGATGGTGGAGACAGGTATCGCCCTGCGGGGCGAAGGCCGCTGCGGCGGCCTGGCTCGCAAGCTTCGCCCCTACGTCAAGACCGCACGACCCCACCCGTCACGGGACGATCAGGATGCCGACCCCGGCCGCCGCCAGCACGACCAGCCACGGCGGGACCTTCCACCAGGCCAGTGCGCCGACCGCGCCGAGGGCCAGCGCCAGGTCCTCCGGCCGGCCGATCGCGCTGGTCCAGATCGGATCGTAGAGCGCCGCCAGCAGGATCCCGACGACCGCCGCGTTGACCCCGGCCAGCGCCGCCAGCACCGCCGGGCGACGCCGGACCGCCGCCCAGAATGGCACGACGCCGAAGACGAGCAGGAACGACGGCAGGAAGATCGCCACCAGCGCCACGATGGCCCCGATGATGCCGTGCGTGACCCCGCCGAGATAGGCGGCGAACGTGAACAGCGGTCCGGGGATCGCCTGCGCCAGCCCGTACCCCGCCGTGAACTCGTCCGGCGTCACCCAGCCGTTGGGAACGACCTCCGATTCCAGCAGCGGCAGCACGACGTGCCCACCGCCGAAGACCAGTGAGCCGGACCGGTAGAACCCGTCGAACAGGTCGACGAGTTGCGTGTCCGCGACGGCGGCCAGCACCGGCAGGCCGACCAGCAGCCCGCCGAACAGCGCCAGGCAGGTTGCTGCGAGCCGCCGACCGATCCACTCGAAAGCTGGCTCATCCCCAGCGACGGCCGGCGCCGGCGACCCGCGGGCCAGCAGCGTGATCCCCGCGACGGCCGCCGCCGCCAGCACGAGCACCTGACCGATCGCCGTCGGCCAGAGCAGGACGAGGATCGCGGCGGCCAACCCGACCGTGACTCGGAACCGGTCCGACCAGAGCGTCCGGGCCATGCTCCAGACCGCCAGGGCGACGACCGCGACCGCGACGACCTTGAGGCCGTGGATGAGGCCCTCGCCGACGGCGTTGTCGAACACGTTCAGGCCGAGCGCGAAGACGGTCATCAGGAGCGCCGACGGCAGCGTGAAGCCCGCCCAGGCCGCGACCGCCCCGGCGATCCCGGCCCGGCGCAGCCCGACCATCAGCCCGACCTGGCTGCTTGTCGGCCCCGGCAGGACCTGGCAGAGCGCGACGATGTCGGCGTACTCCTCGTCCGCCAGCCAGCGCCGCCGCCGGACGAGCGCCTCCTGGAAGTACCCCAGATGGGCGACCGGCCCACCGAACGAGGTCAGGCCAAGCCCGAGGAACACCCGGAAGACCTCCAGTGGTGACCCGGAGGCCGGTGCGGTGGCGATGCCGGCCCCGGGCGGGGTCGCGGCGTCGGTCCGTCTCGTCTCGGCTGTCATCTCCCCTCCCCGTGCATCCCGCGTCACCCGCCCAGGCCACCCTCCGTCGACCACGGCGGGCCTGTGAGACGTACGGTGACGTGAGGGCGGCGAGCCGGCAAGGGGCGGCGCGTTAAAGGGGACGACGAGCCGACAGTCGGCTTCGACATCAGGAGCGCGTCGCATTCCCACGATGCGGTGAGCGTCACGGGGAGTGCCGACCATCCAGGGGTTGCCGGGCGGCTTCAGCGCCCGGTGCGGGACGCATGGTTCCCGGAAGGCCGTGGGCTAAAGGATTCGCGTTAACGCCACAGGCCCGGCTGGGAGGGCCGGGCCTGTGCGGGGGGGGAGGGATGGGTGCAAGCACCCGGTTTGATCGTTCTGAGCGAGCGTCGTTGTTGGGGGGGCAACGCTCTTGTATCTGTATACGCCGAGCACCCCGAATCGGATTCCCGATGGTTCCTGGCATCCCTGACAACCGGATACGGACCATGCCGGACGGATCGCCGTTTCCCCGGACGTGCGTAGACGCCGACCGAATGCCGGCGCTGACATCGTCGCGCCAGACCGCCACCGCTGCTGCCGACCCGGCGATACGAGACACCGGCCCATCGGACGACACGTGTCGCCGGCGGGGTTCCCCGGGATCAGGAGCGGCCCGGCTCCATCTGATCGCGAGCGACGGAACCGTGCTTCGCCTTCGCCCGGCGCTGGCCCCACCAGCCCAGCCCGAAGATGACCACCGACGCGATCGCGACGAGCGCGGCCGTCTCCCACGTCTCGATCGGGTGCCAGTCGACGATGAAGTCCTCCTCCGCCCCGATCTCGATCGCCGTCACGATCAGGATGAAGACACCGAGGTAGATCAGGATCGGGAACCGGTTGAGCAGATTGGACAGGATGTCGCTGCCGAACATCACGATCGGGATCGACATCGCCAGACCGATGATCAGGAGCAGGAAATCTCCGTCCGCCGCCGCCGTGATCGCGACGACGTTGTCCAGGCTCATCACGGCGTCGGCGGCGACGATCGTCCAGATCGCCGGCCAGAGCCCGGACGAGGCGACATCCGATTCCTGCTGCGGTGTCTCGGGTTTCAGCAGGCTCCAGGAGATGTAGAGCAGCAGGATGCCGCCGACCAGATGGATGAAGGGGATGTCCAGCAGGATCGTGATGATGAACGTGAAGATGATCCGGAGCCCGACCGCGCCCAGCCCGCCGGCGATGATCGCCCGGCGACGGTGCTTCTCGGAGAGTCCCCGGGCCGCCAGGCCGATCACCACGGCGTTGTCGCCCGACAGCAGGATGTTCAGCAGCAGGATCTCGCCGAGTTTGAGCGCATAGTCCATCGATGGTCCTCAGGGGTACAGGGGGAGACGTTCGTACGGGCCGATCCCGGAAGGACGGCCACGTCAGGCATGCATCACCGACGGGCATCCCGGTCTCGGGCGTCCGTCCCTTCGACGCAGTTCAGCGGCCATCGTATCCCGATCGAACGATGCGTGCTCGGGTCGGCGATCCCGGTGGGTCGACGCGGGCCGATCCGATCGGGACCGGGGGAGGCCGGTTCCCGGCCTACTCGGTGCCGGTGTGCCGGTCCTTGTCGCCGTCCGCCAGCCGCTGGTGCGCGACATAGCTCAGCAGGTCGGCGCTCGAGACGACCGCCACGACCTTGCCGGCCTGCTGGACCAGCACCGCCGTCGCCCCGCCCGTGAACAGCGGGAAGACGCGCTCGACCTCCTCGTTGGCGTCGACCAGCCCGAAGGGCGTGTCCATGACCTCCTGGACGGGCCGCGTCAGCACATCCGGGTCGCGGTAGACCCGGTCCAGCAGCGTCCGCTCGGAGATCGAGCCGACCACCGCCGGGACGTCGACCGGACCGACGAAGGACCCGCTCTCCCCGACCGGCCGCTCCCGCACGACCGGCACCTGGCTGATCTCGTGGTGCCGCAGCACCTCGATCACGGCCGCGACCGACTGGTTGGCCGGCAC
>CAXTHM010000006.1:0-32440 GCA_964244115.1 uncultured Thermomicrobiales bacterium | reverse complement strand
CAGCCGGCGCAGATCGTGGTCGGCCAGAACGTGCCGTTCCGGACCGGCAGCTACACGACCGTCGCCGGCACCGCGACGACGCCCGGCGTCTCGCCGCCCCGGGCCGCGACCAGGCTGCCCATCCGCGTCGCCTGGCTGAAGCGGGACAGGAAGCCGTTCTCCCGCATCCAGGTGTCGCTGTAGATCTTGCTCAGGTAGCCCCGGCCACTGTCCGGGAGCAGCACGACGACCAGCGCCTCGGGGTCGTCCAACTCCCGGGCGATCGCCAGCGCCCCGACGACGGCCATCCCGCACGAGCCGCCGACGAGCAGCCCCTCCTCGCGGGCCAGCCGCCGCGTCATCAGGAAGCTGTCCCGATCGGAGACCTGCTCCCAACGATCGACGATCTCGCGGTCGAACGATCCCGGCCAGAAGTCCTCGCCGACGCCCTCGACCTTGTAGGTGTGGAGGTCGTTCGAGGTGTAGATGCTGCCCTCCGGGTCGACGCCGACGACGCTCAGGGCCGGGTTACGCTCCTTGAGGAACCGGCCCGTCCCCGAGATCGTCCCGCCCGTCCCGACACCGGCGACGAAGTGGGTCACCGTCCCGGCGGTCTGCCGCCAGATCTCCGGCCCGGTCGCCTCGTAGTGCGTCCGCGGGTTCATCGGGTTGAAGTACTGGTTGGGCTGGAAGGCCTTCGGTGTCTCCCGCGTCAGCCGCTCGGCGACGGAGTAGTAGCTCTGCGGGTCGTCCCGCTCGACGGCCGTCGGGCAGATCACGACTTCGGCGCCGTAGCCCCTCAGCAGGGCGATCTTCTCGGCCGCGACCTTGTCCGGCACGGTGAAGATGCAGCGGTAGCCGCGGACGGCGGCGGCCATCGCCAGCCCCACACCGGTGTTGCCGGAGGTCGGCTCGACGATCGTGCCGCCCGGCACGAGCCAGCCCTGCCGCTCGGCCTCCTGAATCATGCGGATCCCGATCCGGTCCTTGACGCTGCCGC
Organism: uncultured Thermomicrobiales bacterium; assembly: GCA_964244115.1. Classification (GTDB taxonomy): domain Bacteria; phylum Chloroflexota; class Chloroflexia; order Thermomicrobiales; family UBA6265; genus CADCWK01. The sequence continues at coordinate 31,461 of CAXTHM010000006.1, read as the reverse complement.
CGGGGTTGGTCATCTCGACCTTGGCGACGACCGGCGTCCGGAGACCTCGGGTGACGCTGTGCAGCCGGATCAGCGGGGTGTTCCCGAGCGCGTCCAGCACGGTGTCCCGGATGTCGTAGCCATCCGTCCGATCCGGCCCCGCCCCGACCGGTGTCTGCGTCTCCGTGGTCATCACGATCACTCCCTGCTGCCGGTGATCCGGGTACCCGTCATCCGATGGCCCGTCCCGCGTCTCGCTGCGACCTATTATGTCTTCATCGCGGTGGGTGAGCCACTCGCGTGTCTTCCCGCAGCGGTCACGCGCACGATGGACCGGGCCCGAGCACCAGGCTGCGGGCGTTGCCGGAGCGCCCGACGCTACGACCGTCAGGCCTGTCAGGACTCCCATTCCTCCCGGATCCAGTCCGTGATCCGGTCCCAGCGCCGGTGCACGGTCCGCCGGTTCAGGCCGAGGCGCCGCGCGATCGCGGTCATCGGCTGCCCGTCGCGGACCCGCCAGATCAGCAGCAGCCGGTCGGTCTCACTCAGCGGCTCGGCCAGGGACTCGAGCAGCGAGACCGCCTGGTCGGCCAGCCACGACTGCTCCGCCGCCAGCCCGGCGGTCGGCGTCTCCCCGAACCCCTCGGGGAGGGCGACCGATCCGGACCAGCCACCGGGTCCCGTCGCCTGCCGCAACCTGACCGGGAGCCCGGCCTGCTCCCGGACGGCGGCCCGCAGCCGCCACGGGAAGACCCGCATCACGTAGGCGCCGAATCCGCCGGCGCCGGGCCATCGCTCGATCAGGTCGGCCAGCACGATGAAGGCCTCGCCATGGACGTCGCCCGGTTCGACGATCAGGCTGCGATCACGGATCGCCCGCCACTCCCGCTCCACCCAGCGACCGATCTTGACCTGGAGCAGCCCGTAGATGTCGTTCCGGGCCGCCGCACTGCCCCTCTGCGCCGCCAGCACGAGTCGCGAGAGGTCGAGCTCGATCTCCTCGCTCAGGTCGGCGTCGAGCGCCAGCGGCCGGACGGCCCTCGCGCTGGCCCCCGGTCGTCCGGTCCGATCCTCCGCACCCGTTCGACGGCTGCTCCTGAAGACCGTTCCCACATCGTCCACCACGTCGCCACGCATCGGCAAAGACCGCTCCCTGTCGCCATCCCGGTCCCGCCGTGGGCTGACCCGTGCGCCGCGGCTGGGCCAGCTCGGTCGATCGAATACGAACATATGTCCGTATTCGATCTCCAGTCTAGGAACGGGTCGAAGCGCCTGTCAAGGCGAAAACCCCGGAATGGTGGGGTGACATATGGGCAACGGCCTGTGGGGCTCGGGAAATCAACGCTCGTTCCGTTCAAGGTGCGTATTGCGTTCCCGAACGGGACCGACCAGGCGTGGCCAGGCGACCGGCCAGCACACGGCAGCCACACCGAGGGAGCGTGGTATCGTGCACCGCCAGTCCCGTGATCGCGCGTGAGGGAACCGTATGGGTCGTGAGGGACGGGACCGTGTCGCCTGACGAACGTCACGACCAGAGCGGGACCGACGGGCTGCCGCCCATCACCTGGTCGCCCACGGCACCCGGCATCCCGCTCGGGGTCGTCAGCCAGCAGTCGATCAGCCGGGATGAGGCGTCGGCCCGGATGACGCTGGGCGGCATCGAGATCCGCCGGGTCCGCCTCCGGGACATCCTGCAGGTCGCCCGGATCCAGCGCCGCGCCTTTCCGCCCCGGCTGGCCTACCCGATCGCGACCCTGCTGACCTTGTCATTCCTGCCGATCGTCCAGTTCGTCGTCGCCGTCCAGGGCCGGCACGTCCTCGGCTGCGCGATCGGCGACCGCAGCGGCCTCGACGCCCGGGTGATCAACATCGCCGTCGACCCGCCCGCCCGCCGCCTCGGGGTCGGCGCCGCCCTGCTCTTCGAGCTGGAGACGCGGCTGTCCGGCGGCGACATGGTCCTGATGGTCCAGCGGGAGAACACCGACGCCCACGCCCTCTATCTCCGCGTCGGCTATGTCGACGTCGGGACGGCGATCGACTACTACGGCCGGGGCCGCCACGGGATCTGGATGCGCAAGCACCGCCCGACCCGCTTCCCGGGCCGCGCGTCAGATTCGAACGCGACACCTGTCCTCTGACCACGACCTCCCGCCGGGACCAGGTCTAGGCCCAGGCCGATGAGGTGTGCCATCGAGACGGAGACCGTCGACCATGCCGACCGACGAACGAACTCCCGAGGCGATCATGACCGCCCCGGCCGGCCAGGCCCTCCTGGCGCTGGTCGAGGGTCTCGACCTGTCCCCCGGCGACCTGGCCGATCCGCTGACGGCCTTCCATGTGGCCACCGGTGCCATGGGCATGGTCAGTCCCTGGGACCCGACCACGGCCGCCCGGCTGGAGCGGCTGGCCGCTGACACACCCGCCCGCCGATCGACGGCCGAGCGGATCGCACGGGCGACCGAGCTCGCATGGTGGTGGGGGCCGCTCGATCGGAACACCCAGATCTGGTCATCACATGCCGGCAGCGACCGCATCGAACCCGGTCTCGACCGTGCCTCGATGGGGCCGCTGTCCGGCTTCGAGCGATACGCCCACAAGCCGCACCCGTCGATCCTGACATCGACCGCCATCGACGGCATCAGTTCGCTCGTGATCGCCACCGCCGTCGGCAACAACGACCTCCGACCGCACACGGGTGACAAGATCCGACGCCGCCGATTACCGGTTCGGTCGGATGCTCGCGTCTACGAGGTGACCGGCCCGGCGGCCTGGGCGGCGCTCGCGCGGCGCTACCCGGCGATCGCTCCGGCCGGGCACACCTATCCGGAGGACCGGCAGGAGATCGTCCCGGACTGGCCAGCCGTCGCGCACGACTGGGATGGCGTCCATGTCCCCTTGGGCGCGATGCTGTTGGCGACGGATGTCTGGGTCACTGATACGGCGGGCACGTCCCGCTTCTGGGCGTGGGAGGCCGAGAGCACCTATTGGCTCCGCTGGTCATTCGACCAGGCCACCCCGCTGCCGGATCTCCCCTTCGATGCCGTCCCCGAAGACCCAAGCCAGGAACGCTACGGCGACGTCTACCGCCGCCCCGTCCTCGACTCATTGCTGCGCCCGGACCTCCTCATGGCGGGTGACGGCCCAGCGGCCATCGCCCTCCGGTCATCGACCGCGGTCAGCTTCTTCGGGCCGCCGATGTCGGAGCCGTGAGTCGCCACTAGCCCCCCGACACCACAGCCAACGGGCTGCGGCGCCGGACTCATACGAGATCCGGGTTGAACTTGGTGCGTAACCGCAGGTGCGTACGGCTCCCCTCTCTGGGCACCTACGAGCCGCAGCGCAGCGAGAGCCGCGTCAGCGGGTGAGCGAGCAGGTGCCCAGAGAGGGGCTGGGGGAGAGGTCTGCTCCGCCACCGAGGGGTTACAAGTCCACCGACTGTTTACCCGGATTCCGTATCACACTTCGCTGGGGATGAGGACTGCTCCGCAGTCGCGCCTCGCCGCCTTGATTCCCCCCCTCCGCCGTCCTACTCCGCCCGCCGCCCCAGGGCGCTCGGCCACCAGATCCTCGGGCCGATGTCCAGCGTCAGGGCCGGGACCAGGATCGACCGGACCAGCAGCGTGTCGAGCAGCACCCCGAAGGCGACCAGGAAGCCGACCTCCGCCAGCACGACGAGCGGCAGCAGCCCGAGGACCGCGAATGTCGCCGCCAGCACCACCCCGGCCGACGTGATCACCCCGCCCGTCACCGTCAGACCGTGGAGCATCCCCCGCCGCGTCCCCATCGTGGCGCTCTCCTCATGGACGCGACCCATCAGGAAGATGTTGTAGTCCACCCCGAGCGCGACGAGGAAGACGAAGCCGAGCAGCGGCACCGACGAGCCGACCGCGGCGAACCCGAACAGGGAGGAGAAGACGAACACCGAGACGCCCAGCGCCGCCAGGTACGACACGACCACTGTCAGGATCAGCAGCACCGGCGCCAGCAGCGACCGCAGCAGCAGGCAGAGCACGACGAAGACGACCAGCAGGATCAGCGGCACCACGACCGTCCGGTCGCGGGCGTCCGACTCCTGGACGTCGAAGCTCTCGGCGTCCGACCCGCCGACCAGCGCGTCGGCCCCCGGCACCGTCCCGAGCCGCTCGCGCAGCTCCTGGATCGCGTTGAACGAGGCGGTCGTCGCCGGTTGCGTCGTCAGCGTGACCGCGAACGAGACCAGCCCGTTGGCCCGACCGGCCTCCGCCACGCTGGCGACGGTCGGGACCTCGTCGATCGCGGCCATCGTCTCGGCGGCCGCGCCCTCGTTGGCGATCACGGTCGTCGGCGCGGAGGCCCCGGCCGGGAAACTCTCGGCCAGCAGTTCCTGCCCGACGACGGAGTCCGGCGTAGTCGTGAACTGGTCGTTCTGGCTGAGGTTGGTGTCGATCCGGGTCACCCCCAGCGCGAGGACGACCAGCAGGACGACCATCCCGATCCAGATGGGCCGCGGCGCACCGGAGATCCGGCGGCCGACACGGGCCCAGATCGTCGCCTCCTCGTCGGCGACCTCACCGAAGCGCGGCACGAACGGCCAGAATACCCGCCGGCCGACGATGACGAGGATGGCCGGCAGCAGGGTTAGCATCGCGAGGACGGCGGCAACGATCCCGACCGCGCCGATCGGCCCGAGGCTCCGGTTGGAGTTCAAGTCCGCCACCAGCAGGCAGAGCAGCCCGATCGTGACCGTCGTGGCCGAGGCGACGATCGCCGGTCCCGCCCGGCGCAGCGCGACGGCCATCGCCGTCGAGGCGCGCTCGTGGCGACGCAGCTCCTCCCGGTAGCGGGAGATCAGGAGCAACGCGTAGTCCGTCCCCGCCCCGAAGACCAGCACCGGCAGGATGCCCGTGCTCTGCCCATCGGCCTGGACGCCGAACAGCTCGACCAGCCCGTAGGCGCCGGCCGTCGCGAGCCGGTCGGCCAGCGCGACGGTGACCAGCGGGATCAGCCAGAGGAACGGGCTCCGGTAGGTGATCAGCAGGATGATCGCGACGACGATCGCCGCCGAGCCGAGCAGGCGCCCGTTGATACCGCTGAAGACGTCGGTGAGATCGACGTTGAACCCGGCCGCGCCGGTGACGCTGGCGTCGAGCCCCTCCGGCGATGCGTCGATGATCTCGCGCATCACCGGGACGTCGTCGTACATGTTGTCCTCGGCGGCCGGGATCGTCACCGTGACGAGGGCGCCCTGCCCGTTCTCCGCCGGGACGAGCGGCCCGACCGGGTCGTTCGGCAACTGCTGGGCGATCTGCTGACGCTGCGCCTCGATCGCCGCCAGGTCCTCGGGCGTCAGGCCGCTGTCCCGCTGGTAGGCGATCACCGCCGTCAGCGTGTCGTCGTTCTGGAAGGTCGATTGGAGCTCGGCGACCTTCGCGGAATCGGCGCTGTCGGGCAGGAACGCCAGTGCCCCGTTCTCCTGGACATCGGTCAGCTTCGCGGCGAGGGGCGTCGTCGCGACGATCAGGACCACCCAGACCACGACCATGGCCCAGCGCACCGGGGCGCTCGCCAGCGGCCGCATCAGTCGCCGGACGAGCGGATGGGCGGTATCGCCACCGGGGTCGCCGTGCGAATCGTCGGACACCGGACGGGTCTCACGGTCGGCCATGATCTCTAGATCCCCTTCGCGTTGGCCCAACGGAGGACGTCGCCCGAATAGCCGGGAGACCGTCGCAGTCTATCAGCGGAATGCGGGCAAGGTACGACCGAATGGTGACGGCGGGCTGGCACGCGTTGCGGATCGACGGACCGCCAGATCGACGACCTCGTTGACCGGCCGACGGCTGAGCCGCCCACACCCTCCGATCATTGACTCGTCTTGACCGTTGATACCGAATCCGGGTAAAGACTCCCCTCTCTGGGCACCTGTGAGCCGCGGCGTAGCGAGAGCCGCGTCACCGGGTGAGCGAGCAAATTCACCCCGGTTGGGGGAGAGGTCTGCTCCGCCAGCGAGGGGGTCACGGGTCCACCGACCATTTACCCGGATTCCGTATCAGATACGCATTCGACCTGTCGCTCGTCGGATCCCCGCCGGTCAGCAGACGGGGCCGCGCCTCGGTCGCCTCAGTCGGCGGCGGCCACCTCGACGGCGACCGGCTGCTCCGCGAACTGGGTCCGGTACAGCTCCTCGTAGCGTCCGCCCTTGAGGAGCAGCTCGTCGTGGGTGCCGCGCTCGACGATCCGCCCGGCTTCGAGGACGAGGATCAGGTCGGCCGCCCGGACCGTCGAGAGCCGGTGGGCGATCACGACCGCCGTCCGGCCCGTCAGCGCCTCGGCCAGCGCCGCCTGGACCGCCGCCTCCGACGTCGAATCCAGCGAGGCGGTCGCCTCGTCGAGGATCACGACCCACGGCTGGGCCAGCAGCATTCGGGCGATCGTCAGCCGCTGGCGCTCGCCGCCGGAGAATCGGTACCCGCGCTCGCCGACGACCGTCTCCAGCCCGTCCGGCAGCTCCCGGATCAGGTCGACCAGCCGGGCCCGGCGCAGCGCCTCCCAGAGCTCGTCCTCCGTCGCCTCCGGCCGGGCCAGCAGCAGGTTGGCGCGGAGCGTGTCGTGGAACAGGTGCCCGTCCTGCGTCACCATCCCGATCGTCCGCCGGATCGACTCGGCCGAGAGGTCACGGACATCAACGCCGGACAGCCGGACCGCCCCCTCGTCGATGTCGTAGAGCCGCGGGACGAGTTGGGCGATCGTCGATTTGCCGGCGCCGGACGACCCGACGAGCGCCACGAGCTGCCCCGGCTCGACCCGGAACGAGAGGTCGTGCAACACCTCGACGCCGCCGCGGGTATCGAGGATCGCGACCTCCTCCAGGGAGGCGAGCGAGACCTTGTCGGCCGACGGGTAGGCGAAGGAGACATGCTCGAACTCGACCGATACCGGCCCCTCCGGGACGGTCCGGGCGTCGGGACGGTCGGCGATCAGGGGCGTGAGGTCCAGCACCTCGAAGACCCGCTCGAAGCTGACCAACGCGCTCATGACCGCCACCCGGGCGCTGGCCAGGGCGATCAATGGCGCGTAGAGCCGGGTCAGCAGCAGGGCGAGGGCGACGACCGAGCCGGTCTCAAGTTGCCCCCGCAGGGCGTAGAAGCCGCCCAGCCCGTAGACGGCCGCCAGCGCCAGCGCCGAGACCAGCGTCAGGGCGGTGATGAAGACGAACTGGACCATCGCCGCGCGGACGCCGATGTCCCGGACGCGACTGGCCCGGGCCGCGAACTCGGCCGACTCCTCGGCTGGCCGGCCGAACAGCTTCACGAGCGTCGCGCCCGGTGCCGAGAACCGCTCGGTCATCTGCGAACTCATCATCGCGTTGTAATCGGCCGACTCCCGCTGGAGCCGGGCCAGCAGCGAGCCCATCCGCCGGGCCGGCAGCACGAAGACCGGCAGCAGGACCAGCGCGACCAAGGTGATCTGCCAGGAGATCCCGAGCATGACGACCAGCGTCAGGGCGAGCATGACGATGTTGCTGACCACCCCGGACAGGGTGTCGCTGAACGCTCGCTGCGCCCCGATGACATCGTTGTTCAGCCGGCTGACCAGCGCACCGGTCCGGGTCCGCGTGAAGAACGCGATCGGCATGCTCTGGACGTGGTCGAAGACGGCCGTCCGGAGTTGCAGGATCAGGCTCTCGCCGATGCTCGCCGACAGCCAGCGGATCAGGACGCCGAGCCCGGCTTCGGCGATCGCGATCACGCCGATGATGGCGGCCAGGCGGATCACGACCTCCCGCGAGCCGTTGTCGTCGATCTCGTTGACGACCCGCCCGGCCAGCGTCGGCGTCGCGACCGCCAGGATCGCGGTCGCGACGCTGAGCAGGAGGAACAGCACGAGGCGACGCCGGTGCGGCCGCGCGAACGTCCCGATCCGCCGCAGCGTCATCTTCGAGAGCGGCCGGCGCGGATCGTCGCCATGCATGGCGTAGCGCATCGAGGTGTAGGCGGTCGATTCCATACCGATAGCGTCCTGTCCTGCTGAGTGGGTGGGCTGGTGGGTCGCGCTGGGAGGTCTCCCCTACCGCGACTGCGTCTCGTTCCCATCATCGGTCATCGGGGACGCGGCACGCATCACCCTTCCGGGCAGGGCACTGTCGGCGCCGCCCGGTCGTCCCTGATCCATGCCAGTTCGGAGCCATCCCGGCCTCGTCAGGACCGACGGCGGTCCGGCCGGATCACCGGGATGGTCCGGGCACGGTACCCGACCGTGGCTATCGGGCGTCCGTCAGCCCGAGCATGGCGGCATAGGCGTCATCCAGCGCCGTCACCGGGTCCGTGCAGATCCCGGTGTGGATCGGCCCGGCCTGCACGACGGTGCTCTGCGGCGCGACGACCCAGTGGAACCGCTCTGCTTGCGTCAACCGCCCGATCGGCCCGGAACCGGGCGCCCCCGAGCAGATCAGCGGGATGATCTCCAGCCGCTCCCGGATCGCGTCGAGGTCGGCGTCCGGCGCGATCGCCCGCAGCGCCAGCTCACGCGCGTCCCCGAGCCCGACTCGCGCCCCGAGGAAGCGCCGCGCCCGGCAGAACAGCACGACGCCGGCGTTGATCGCCTCGCCCCGCTCCACCCGCGGGATCACCCGGATGACGGCGTACTCGAACCGGACCCACGGTTGCTCCGGCATCACGATCGCGCCATCCAATGACGGGGGTTCCGGAAAGCCTCGGGGCGGGCTGTAATGGAAGCGCCCGGGTGACGGAGCAGACCTCTCCCCCAGCCCCTCTCCGGCTCACCTGCGCGCTCACCCGCTGAAGCGGCTTCGGCTGCACAGGTGCCCGGAGAGGGGAGCAGACGGCGATGGCGGAAGCAGGTAGTCCTGCTCGGGAGATCCGCAACTGTGGCGTCGGACAAGGTTTGACCGCTGTTGGACATCGAGGACAACGTCAGCCAGGGAACGAAGCCGCTTGCTGAAAGCGTTACGGCTTTCGCGAATGCGACTTGCTCCCCTCTCCTGGCGGTGAGGAGGGACGACGAACCGAGCAGGGGAGGGGCTGGGGGAGGGGTCTGCTCCGCTACCCATGCGCGTCCATCGTCACACCCCGTACCGAACTGTTCTCGCCGACGATCCTCAGGTTTGAGATCGAGTAGCAGATCCTCTGCCGCAGACGCCGACACGTCACTCATCGTCGCCCCCCATCCCCGGTCGGGCGGTTGAGCAGCGTGAACAGCCCACCGAAGACGAGGGCCAGCGGGACGGCCCAGAGGATGAACAGGCGGACGACCCGCTCGGTCTCGAAGCGGCCGAACGCGATCGCGACGAACAGCGCCAGCACCACCGCCATGATGACGGCGCGCATCCAGATCTGCCGGACGGTCGGCGGGGTGACGGTGGTCCGGCGCGATGGCTCAGGCGGGATGGATGGCTGCTCTGGCACGGTCGGCCTCCTCGACGAAGCGGTCGGTCGCCGCCAGCCGCTGGGTGAAGTAGTCGATGTAGGCGACCCGGTGCGCGTCGGCGTCCGCGAACCCGGCCTCGCCGCCCAGCCAGTCGTCCGGGACCAGGCCGACGATCCGGGTCAGGTCGTCGGCCCCGAGCCGTGACCGTAGATCGGCGTCGACCGCGGCGATCGGCCCCGCGAACGGCAGCAGGACGTGGTCCTGCACCCGGCCGAACGGCGACCGGGCCTGGGTGGGGACGTCGTTCCAGGTGTGGTGGAAGTACATCGCCGCCCCATGGTCGATCAGCCACAGGGCGCGGTGCCAGCGGAGCAGGTTGGTGTTGCGGGCGGTGCGGTCCACGTTCGTCACGAAGGCGTCGAACCAGACGATCCGGGCGGCGAGGTCCGCATCTGGCGGCAACCTGGCGACCGGGTCGAACGTCAGCGAGCCGGGCAGGTAATCCATGCCGAGGTTCAGCCCGACACTCCGCTGGATCAGCTCCTGGATCTCCTGATGCGGCTCGGCCCGGCCGAACTCCGGGTCGATCTCGACCAGCACCAGCTCCGGGACGGGCAGCCCGAGCGTCCGGCCGATCTCCCCGGCGATGACCTCGGCCACGAGCGCCCGTGGCCCCTGGGCGGCCGCCCGGAACTTCACGACGTAGGTCCCGTCGTCGTCCGCCTCGGCGATGGCGGGCAGCGAACCGCCCTCGCGCAGCGGCGTCACATAGCGGGTCGCGGTGACCTTGCGCAGCGGCATCCGGGTTTCCTCGTCGTCGACGCGAACAGCGATGACCGGTGAGCGAAGGGCCAGCCCGGTCTTCCCGCGCCTGATACGGAATCCGGGTTGAAGCTTGGTGCGTGACCGCAGGTGCGTGGTGCTCCCCTCTCTGGGCACCTGCGAGCCGCAGCGTAGCGTGAGCCGCTTCAGCGGGTGAGCGAGCAGGTGAGCCGGAGAAGGGTCTCGCTCCGCTGGGGGGAGAGGTCTGCTCCGCCACCCAGGTGTCACAGGTTCAACAACCGTTTACCCGGATTCCGTATAAAGCGATCCGGCATGACGATGGCCGGCGAAACGTCATTCCACGAGGGTGACGGCAGGGGGCCGCAGATGATGCCCGAGCCCCATTCCGATGCGGCTCCCCGCTCCATGCACCCGCGGAGTCGACATCGCGTTGGCGGGTGAGCGAGCAGCTTCACCCCGGCTGGGCGGCGGTCCGCTCCGGGACAGCCGATCGACCCTTCCAGCTCTCTACGCGGAGACCGTGCCGGCCCGGATCATCAGGTCGACCAGATGGACCATCCCCAACCGGATCGACGGGACGAAGACCCGCTCGTTGACCGTGTGCGCCTCTTCGCCGTCGTAGATGCCGACGCAGACGGCCGGGATGCCGCGCGCGATCGGGATGTTGGCGTCCGTGCTGGAGGTGTTGAAGCGCGGCTCATGGCCGATCAGCCGGGCACTGTCGGCCGCGAGCTGGATCAGCGGCGTCTCGACCGGCAGGACGCCGGCCGGGCGCTCCCCGAGGATCTCGATCGTCGCCGTCAACCCCTGGCCACTCTCACCCAGCCGCTCGACGACCTCCCGGGCGTTGGCGACCAGTTCGGCCAGCGCGTCGGCGCTCTCGGACCGGAGATCGACGATCGCCTCGGCCCTTGCGGCGATCGTGTTGACCGAGGTCCCGCCGCTGATCATGCCCACGTTGAGCGTGGTCTTCGGCTCCTTCGGCACGGGGATCGCCGCGATCCCGGCGATGATCTCCGCCAGCCCGTGGATCGCGCTCGGCCGGCCAAAGTGCATGTACGAGTGGCCGCCCGGACCGGCGACTGTGACCCGCCAGCGGCTGGAGCCGACGCCGCCGTTGGTGACGTGGCCGATCTTGCCGTCGATCACCAGCACGCCGGAGATATCGCCGGCGAAGCGATCCGTCGCCACCCGGGCGCCGCGCAGATTCCCGAGCCCCTCCTCGCCGACGTTGAAGACGACGATCAGGTCCGCCGGTGTTGCGATCTCGTGCTCGTCCAGGATCGCCAGGGCGGTCATCACGGCCGCGACCGAGGTGCTGTTGTCGCCGATGCCAGGGCCGGACAGCCAGTCGCCGTCGCGCTCCGCCCGCAGCGGGACGTCGAACGGGAAGACGGTGTCGGTGTGGGCCATCATCAGGATCGCCGGCCCACCCTGCTGCCCGCGGCGGACGATGACGTTACCGACCTCGTCGATCTCCGGCTCGTACCCCATCGCCCGGAGCCGGTCGGCGACGAATCGGGCCCGGTCGGCCTCATGGTTGGACGGCGCGGCGACCAGCGCGACCTCGCCCGCCAGCGTCGCCACCCGCTCAACGGACGCCTCCGCCGCGGCCCGCAGGTCCGTCGTCAGGCTGGTCGTCATTCGGGTCGCCGTGCCGTCGATCTTCGCAGTGGTCATTGCCCCGGAACCCTCTCGCTGGTCTGATCGCATCCGGTCGTCATTGTCCCACTGTGGCCGTATCGTCGCCTACCGCTCCCCGCAGGGACAGGGCCTTCCTCGTCCCTGCCGAAGGGCACGACACCGCCCTCGTCCCAACCAGCCCTGAAGGCCAGCGAAGCGAGCCGGCTCAACGACATCGGTCCGCACGATCGCGTCCGAACGCGCGGCTACGGTCACGGGGCGCGGCATGATGGCCATCAGCGTCGCCAACGATGTCCTTCAGCCGGACCCTTCAGGGCCGGTCAGACGAGGCGCAGAGGGTCTCGAAACGGGTCCCGGCAGAAACAAACGTGGACCCGGCCAGCCGGGAGTCCCCCGACCAGCCAGGTCCGCACCATCACTCACCGATGTCGCGTCACCCTGAACCCGGGATCAGGAACCCCGGACGGGCTTGACCGACTCCGGCATATTGGTCCACCCGTAGACGGCCGGGTCGGTGCCGCGCATCGTCAGGAAGGCGGAGCGGGTCTCCGGATAGACATCGGCGACCGCATCGACCGGGACCCAGATCTGGCGGGCGTTGCCATCGAAGCCGGCGGCGTAGAGATAGCCGCCCTGCCCCCGGCGACCGGGCACCGTGCCGATGACGTAGGCCAGCGGGGTGTCCTTGGCGAACAGCGTCCAGCCCTCGGCGATCTGGCCGACGGAGCCGGTACCGCCGCTCCGGGCGACCGAGGCCGGGCCCGGCGGCGGCGGCGCGAAGATCGCCTCCCTGCCGAGCATCTGGCCGCGCTCGAGGAAGGCGAAGCGGCCCGGCGGGCTGTAGGCGATCAGACCGGCGACGATCACGATCACGGCGCCGGAACCGATCGCCACCCAGAGCTCGGGCCGGGCGAAGGAGTCCTTCTCGACCGTCGCGTCCGTCACCGCCAGCAGCCACTCGCCGTAGCCGACGACGAAGCCGACCGCGAAGGCGAAGACGATCACCAGGAGGAGGATCGGCCGGAGGAAGAGTTTGCCGAAGTTCGCCTGCTGTTTCACGGTCCTGTCCCCCGGACACCCTCGGCGGCCAGTGTCGCCACCGGCCGATGCAATCGTTCCGCGTGATCTTCGCCGGTCGGCCGGTCACTTGTCCACTGATCCGGCGCCGCTGCCGGACCCCGATGCGCGCGGGGGCATGTCGTCGCCTGCGGCTCGACGGAATCGACGGCAACCAGGGCCGACCGTCAGTCGTTGCCGGAACCGAGCCTGTCGGCGTCCATCAGCCACTCCGACCGCCGGAGCGCGGCCCGCTGCCGGCGGACCTTCCGCAGCCGCCACCGGAACGCGATCGGCCCGGCTACCGCGAACGCCGGGATGATCAGCCAGAACCACGTCGTCGCTAGGACGAGGAGGCTCGTGGCGTGACTGGGGTTCGAATAGAGGATCACCGCGACGATCGCCATCTTGAACCCGAACAGCGTCCAGACGAACGCCCAGACCGGCGCCTTGTCGTCCGGCTTGGCGGGCGGCGTCGGTTCGCGGTATGTCGGGCGGATCGTCGTCGTCGGGGGCAACCGCGGAGGTGACTGCGCTACGGCCATGGTTCGCTCCAGCAGGGAGACCGATCGGCCATCCGTCGGGGATGGTTCGCGGTCACCGTGGTGGCGATCGTCTCGGTTCACGATCGCCGTGCGCCCGGGGCAGGGAACACAACAAGTATAGGCACCCGTGCGCGGGTCCGGAAGTCCCGAATGTTGTCAGCACAGCACACATCGGGTGCCATCCGGGCTCGGTCAGTCGCCGGCACTACGCGGGGTCGGCGGTCGGTGCTCGCCCCGGGCCTCGGCGTCCTGCCGCCCGGCCCAGCGCAGGAAGATGAACGACAGCGGGATCAGCATCCCGACCATCCCCAGGACCCACATCATCAGCCCGGCAGCCTGCTGGTCCACGATCGGGTCGACGTCGAACAGCCCGAACGGGTGCTCGGTGTACATCGGGTAGATCACCGAGTTCGCCAGCGTGATCGGCGCCCCGACGAGGATCATCGGCAGCATCTGGAGGAACAGCAGCAGGCACTGGAGCGGCTCGGTCAGCTTCGGCCACTCCGGCAGCGGCCCGACGATCGACCACCAGAACAGCAGGTAGGCGAAGACGTAGCAGAACCGCTCGACCCAGTGGAGCAGTGGGTCCGTGCAGGAGACCTCCATCACCGCCGGCACATGGAAGATCAGGGTCACCAGCGCCGACAGGGCCAGCCCGGCGATCGGCCGGGTGAGGACGTACCCGATTCGCTCGACGGGCCGGAACCGCGTCAGCACTGGGCGGACCAGCCAGGCCGGCAGCCCGAGCAGCAGCAACGGCGGCACGATCAGGGTCAGCAGGAGGTGCTGCACCATGTGGGCGCTGAGCAGGTACCAGGTCGCCCAATCCTCGAGCGGCGGCCCGAGCGCGACCAGCAGCAGGGCGAGGGCGAGGAAGAACGAGAACCGCTGCCGGGGCAGCGTCCGGTAGGGCGTCGGGTCGGCCTGCGTCCGCACCCACGGGCCGGTAGACCAGATGTACGCGGCCCCGGCCCCGAAGACGCCGACCAATACGAACGGGTTGATCCACCAGTGCGTGTACAGGTCGCCGCGCGGCGCACCGGCCGAGAGCTGGGCCAGCGGGATCAGGTTGGCGAGATCGGGGAGCATCGGCATGACGGCGTCCTGGCGGCGCGGCGCATCGTCGGCGCCGCACCATGATCAGCGGTGGCAATGCCGACAATGGTACGCCAGCCCTCGCCTCGCGAACGGCGAAGGTCGTGAACGCCGCCCCGGCCTGTCTCACCGCAGCGGGCCGTCGTAGGGTCACGGGCTTGCCCTGACCGGCCGCCGCAGCGGCCGTCGCCCCGCAGGGCGACAGTCGGCCTCCCGGGTTCAACCTCGGTCATTGAAATCAACCGGCTCGACACCGTGCCGATACCAAACCTCGTCGTCACCGTGGTCCCATGGCCGAGCTCGATCGAACATGGTTGAATCCGGAACACCGTCTCGCCTTGCGGCGAAGGCGCCTGCGGGCGCCGGTCAGGGCAAGCCCGTGACCCTACGTCACGACCATCCATCCGATAGGACACGACGATCCCGCCACGGATACCGCGACGGGACACCGTCCGCTCTTCACCCGAACCAGGTGACGGCTACTGGTACTCGTTCAGCAGGAAGAACCCGTCCACCGACTGCATCGCGACCAGCGCCGCCATGCAGCTCAGGGCGATGAAGAAGCAGCCGCCGAAGACGAGAGCCAGCCGCTTGTCGTCGTAGCGCAGGTGCGTGAACCAGCCGACCTGGGCGATGAACTTCACCAGCAGCAGGACCACCAGGATCCCCACCCGCAGCACGATCGAGTCGGTCACGTAGAAGACGATCACCTCGATCGCCGTCAGCGCCGCCAGCAGCCCGAGCATGTTGAAGTAGACGCGGTCGCCAGGATGGTCGTTGGCGGCATCCTCGGCCTGGGAATCGATATGCGTCGCTGACATGGGCCACTCCCTCCGCGCGTCCAGGCGCAGGCTACAGACGACCTAGAAGAACGGGATCGCGTGGATCAGGCGCATCGCCGCGTCCGCGCCCGATTCCGTCGGGACTTCCTCCGTGCCGTCGCGGTACGGCAGCAGGTAGACGAGGGTGAACAGCACGATCCAGACGATGTCGATGAAGTGCCAGTACAGACCGGCCACCTCGACGTTCGTGTGGTCCTTCTTCGAGATGCCGCCCCGGAACGAGACGATCGAGAGCATCGTCAGCCAGATCACGCCGACGAAGACGTGCATCCCGTGGACACCGGTCAGGGTGAAGAACGCCGCCCCGAAGATGTTCTGCTGGATGCTGAGCCCCTCATGGAAGAACTCGGTGTACTCGAAGTACTGGCCGGCCAGGAAGATCCCGCCCAGCATCGCCGTCGCCAGCGTCCAGACCCGGAACGCCTTGATGTTCCCGCGACCGATCGACGCGACCGCCAGCACCATCGTGAACGAACTGAACAGCAGCACGCCGGCCGAGACCGCCGTGTAGAGCTGGTCCAGGATCTGGTTCGGGAACGGACCACCCGCGACCGCCAGCCCGGAGTCCTCCACCCCTTGCAGGTTGAAGGAGAGATCCTGGGCCCGGTTGCGGTAGATCATGAAGGTGGCGATCAGGGACCCGAACAGCACGCACTCGCTGCCCAGGAACCACCACATCAGCAGCTTCTTGCTGTCGATGCCGGTGCTGGTCGGCGGGTGGCCGGAGCTGCCATGGTCGGAACCATGAGCCGTCCCGCCGCCCGCGTGCTGCACCTCGAGTGCCGTCGTTGCCAAGGTCACTGCTCCCGATGTTCGACGGATGGCGCGACGCCACCCGTCCCGGTTCGATCGTGCTTAGGCGTGGGCCGAGGTGCCGATCGGGGCGGTCATGTCGTCGTGCTCGGGCTCTGGGTCCGAAGCCGGCTCGAACGACCACCCGGCGATCCCGATCAGCATGACGACCACGCCGATCAGTGACAGGACCGGCAGGCTCAGCCGCTCGATCTCCAGGCGCGGGTGGCTGTAGATCAGACCGAAGGCCATCAGGAAGATGCCGATCGCGACCATCAGCGGGTAGAACGAGGGGTTCGGCATGTGGATGTGCTCCTCCTCCTCGATGTTGCCCAGGGCCGCGGACCCGCGGGTATCGCCTCCCTGGCGCCGGGTCGCCGCCTCGGCCTCCGGGTTCTCGTCGTTGGTGTCGAAGCTGCCGACCTTGACGCCGGCGATCCGGACCTCGACGTCGCTCTCCTCATCGTGGTGGGTGCCGGTGCCGTACTTGTCGGCCCAGAACTGGTCCCGGTGGGTGACGGTCGGGATGACCTTGTAGTTGTAGACCGGCGGCGGCGACGGGATCGTCCACTCCAGGGTAGCCGCGTCCCAGGGGTCGTTGCCGACCGTCTCCTTGGAGCGCAGGGTCTTGGCGATGTTGTAGACGAACAGGACGAAGGACGCCGCCAGCGCGAACGAGCCGATCGAGACGATGACGTTCCAGAACCACCACCCCGAGCCCTCGCCGTAGGTGGCGTAGCGGCGCGGCATCCCTTCCAGCCCGAGGAAGTGCATCGGGAAGAAGGCCACGTTGAAGGCGAAGAACGTCCACCAGAAGTGGATCTTGCCCAGCCTCTCGTCCAGCATCTTGCCGGTGATCTTCGGGAACCAGAAGTAGACGGCGGCGATCAGGGCGAAGATCGAGCCACCGAAGAGCACGTAGTGGAAGTGGGCGATGATGAAGTACGAGTCGCTCTGCTGGGTATCGACCGGCGCCGAGGAGTGCATGACGCCGGAGATGCCGCCGATCGTGAACTGGGAGACCAGACCGACGGCGAACAGCATCGGCGTGCTGAACCGGATCTGTCCGCCCCACATCGTGCCGACCCAGTTGAAGATCTTCACGCCGGTGGGTATCGCGATCAGCATCGTCGTCGCGGAGAAGATCGCGGTCGGGGTGGGGCCCAGACCGGTCGTGAACATGTGGTGGACCCAGACGCCGAAGCCGAGGAAGGCGATCGCGGCGAGGGCGTAGACCATGACCGCGTAGCCGAACAGCGGTTTCCGGCTGAAGACCGGGATGATCTCCGAGACGATGCCGAAGGCGGGCAGGATCAGGATGTACACCTCTGGGTGCCCGAAGATCCAGAACAGGTGTTGCCACAGTAACGGGTCACCGCCTGTCAAAGTGAGGACGGCCTGTCCACCCCCTTCGGGGATGACGTACTGCGACGGGATGTAGAAGTGGGTGCCGAGGAAGCGGTCGAGCTGGAGCAGGACGAGGGCGATCGTGATGGCCGGGAAGGCCAGGACCATCAGGATCGAGGTGATCAGCGTCGCCCAGGTGAAGATCGGCATCCGCATCAGCGTCATGCCGGGGGCGCGCAGGTTGAAGATCGTCACGATCATGTTGAAGGACGCGGCCAGGGACGAGAAGCCCAGCACCTGCAGGCCGAGGGCCCAGAACTCGATGTTCCGGCCGTCGTTGAAGACATTGGTCGAACCGACCAGGATCTCGGTGTTGGGCGCGTAGCCGTACCAGCCGCCGTTCGGGGCCGCCCCGGCGAGGAAGCTCAGGTTCAGGATCAGGGCGCCGGCCAGCAGCAGCCAGAAGCTGAGCGCGTTGAGCCGGGGGAACGCCACGTCCCGCGCCCCGATCTGTAACGGGACGAGGTAGTTGAACCAGGCCGTCGAGGCCGGCATGACGGCGAGGAAGATCATCGTCGTGCCGTGCATCGTGAACACGGAGTTATAGGTGTCGAGGCTGAGGAGGCTGTTCTCCGGCCGGGCGAGCTGGAGCCGGATCAGCATCGCCTCCAGGCCGCCGATGAACAGGAAGACGATCGCCGACACCCCGTAGAGGATGCCGATCCGCTTGTGGTCGATCGTCGTCAGCCACGACCAGAGGCCGCTCTCGGACGGGTAGGCTGTCGACGCAGGCCTGGCCAGGGTCTGCGGTTGCGCGAAGGTCGCCATGACGACTCCTGTTCCCACTGTTCGCGAATGCCATGACGTGACGGGTGCATCGTATGCCGTCGACCGGTGTCCGGCCACCCTTTCCGATCAGGGGTGGCCGGTGTGTGCTACGGGGCGGTGATCGTGATCGTTCCGACCATTCCAGCCTCCCGGTGCCCGGGGATGGTGCAGTAGAAGGTGTAGGTACCGGGAGCGAGGTCCGCCGGGACCGTCCACATGACGTGCTCGCCAGTCTGCGGCAGCGCGACCGGCGCGGCGTCGTTGTAGCCCTCGATCGCGAAGTTATGCTCGAGGACACCGCCGTTCCACATGTCGATCGTCCCACCGACCGGGACCGTCAGGTCCTTCTGCGTCCAGTTGATGTCGACGCCCTCGAGCTGGACCGGTCCACCCGCGACCGGAGCCCCGCCTGTCGCCACGGGCGTCCCGCCGACCGGGGTGGCGACCGGGGCGACGGGTGCTGGCGTCGCGACCGGAGCGGCATTGGCAGCCAGCGCGTCCGTGTTCATGTTGCCGTTCTCGGTCCCCGCCTCCGGGCAGCCCGCATCCGGTTTCAGCGATTCGAGATAGGCGACCAGGATATTGACGTTTTCCGGAGTCAACGCCCCTGGTTCTCCCTGGTTCTTGACGCCGCCATCGACGGCGTACATGTAATTACCTTCCTTGACATGGCCAGGATTGAGCAACCAGAGGGCAAGATTTTCTGGCGTGTTTTCGAGGAGCCCCGCAGCGAGCGTGTCACGACAGGCCAGCATGGTGAGGTTCGGTCCGGCGCTATAGCTGGTCGGATCCGTGGCGATACCAGCTCCGGCGGCGCTCCCATCAACACCATTGATGCGGTGGCACTGGAGACACTGACCGAACGCACGTGGCGCCTGTGAGACAACGCCATCCCGCGAATAGCCGGCAGTTCCCGCTCCGGGTGGCTGCTGCATCGCCGTCATCCAGGTGTCGAACTCGGCTTGCGGTTGCACCTTCACGACGAAACGCATCCAGGCATGAGCTGTCCCGCAGAACTCGGCGCACTCGCCGTAGTAGGTGCCGGATTCCTGCGGCGTGAAGGCGAGGCGCCGCTCATGGCCGGGGATGACGTCCATCCGACCCGTCATCTCCGGGATCCAGAAGGAGTGGATCACGTTGTTGGAGTAGAGCTTGAAGACGACCTTCTGATCCTCGGGGATCCGGATCTCGTTGGCCGTCACGACGACGTCGCCCTCGGTCCCGGTCGCGTTGTCGGCCCCGGCGGCCGGGTAATGGACCTCCCACCACCACTGCTTGCCGTAGACCTCGATCACCATCGCGTCTTCGGTGTCATCGCCGGCGGCGTAGGTGGAGTAGATCGTCGAGATCGTCGGGACGGCGATGATCAGCAGGACGATCGCCGGGATGACGGTCCAGGTGATCTCCAGCGTCCGGTGGCCGTGGACCTGGTTGGGCCGGGTGTTCTGCGAGCGGCGGCGCTTGAACCGCATCGCCGTGTAGACGATCAGGAACTGGACGAAGACGAAGACCACCACGCCCATCCAGAAGATGAGCTTGTAGAGGTCCTGGATCTGGAGGCCCTCCGGTGTCTTCGGGTCCGTCGACGTGTACGGCCGGCTGTCCCCGGACTGGGCCAGGACCGGGCCGACGATGCTCAGGACGAGCACCAGCACCGCCGCGATCACGCCGAAGCGGACGAGCGTCCGGCGGCGACTCGCCCGGTCCCCACCGGAGCCGGGTCGGCCGGTGGTCAGCGCGCCACCCCTGCGCGCCGCATCGATAAGACGTTGCCGCATCCCCGTTCCCTCGTTGCCGGTCGCCTGAGTCCGGAGCACGCGTCCCCGGTCGTCTGAGGCACCCCTGCCCCCGACCCCACGCTGACCAAGTGTCGCCGCTTCCCCACCTTCACCGGGACCGTCCGCCGTCTGACCCGTCCGGCAGCCATGCCGTGCGGATCGGGACGGTCCGGATCAATGTCTGGGGTCATCTTCGCCCGTGCATGACGGTCGGTCAAGCGTCGCGGGATCGCATGGGGCATCCGGGCACCAATCCGTCCCATCGGCCCCGCGAAACGCGCCAGGACCGCCCCGCAACGCCGAAATCGTCCCGGCATTCCGGACCGTTCGGCGGGCGAGATTCCCGACAGCGAACACACGCACGGTCACCGCTCACGCCGCCGGAACCGGTTCATCCTCAGCTCACGCGATGGGCACCGGCCGACCGGTTCCCCCGATACCGATGAGAACAGCCGGGCAGTACCCGGCCCGACAGGGGATACTGTGGCCTGACTCCGCTCCCGGAACCGGCCGGACAGCGATCCGCGCACGCCGTCAGGGTCCAGGGCCGCATGTCCAGCACGACTCCGTCCCCATCGACGATCCCGGAACCTGCCGCCGAGTCGGCGCCGGAGCGCCTGGGCGAGCCCATCGCCGACCCGACCACCGAACCGGCGATGGGCCACGGCGTTCGACCGCGATCGTCCGACCCGCCGCGGCACCCGCACCGGACCCGGCAGATTGTCTCGATCGCGCTGATCGTCGCCGGGTTCGCCCTGCTGATCGTCACCCTCCGGGCGCAGGATCTCGGGCTGGCCCCGGCCGAGGGCGCGAGCTGGACACAGGTCACGACCGGCGTGATCGGGACGATCCTGCTCGTCACCGGCCTGGCCCTGATCGTCCAGGCCTTCGAGGACAGCGACGAGCCGCTTTGAGTTAAGCATACGGATTCAAAAATGTCATCGACTAGGTGAAATAGTATAATATTATTCGATTTACAAAAATTAATTCAATCAGAATTATAACGAGATTTATAAAAATATAGAATCTAGAATATATACTAAAATATTTTCTCTCGATCTTGCGATACACTAATTGCCTCTAACAAGGTCATAGCCCAGATGGTTGAATGCAAATAGGATAGTCAGATATTGCAACTTCTACTCCAGTGCTGCATCGTTAAGGAATCAAATCGGAAGAGGATTCCCCTAGAGTAGAGGAAAGTCTTCTGAACAAAAGGAGAGTGCAACGATGCGCCATCTCTCAAAGAAGTCGCTGTCGACTCTACTCATGGCCCTTGTCATTTCGACAGGGATAGTAGCGGCTCCAAACGCCGCTTCGGCGCAACCTATCAACATTCCATTCTCTGCCAACAATCCGGGGCAGGCTACTGTCACGCTCACTGGCTCGTTTTACATTGCCGCAAATGTGAATCTGTACGTTATCAATTACTACAATTCTCCTGCCGGCTCAGGACGTTGCTTCATTAGCATCGTCAATACGTCAGGACAGGGGCTGGGAGGAGCCTATACCACAGCCGGTGGCTCATTCTTTGTCTGGTACAACAACGGGCCAGCACGGTATGTGGTGGCAAAAGCGTACTGCTCCAGCGCCACCTACTTGCAAGGAAACATGTACGCATAGTGCACCGTAAGCCTCCTAAGATAGAAGGCGTGACCCCGTTGGGGTCACGCCTTCTATCCGGTTCAAGTTATTTTTATAGTTAACATGGTGCTTGTCAGGCTGAACACATCGCTTCCGAGTCCCATCTATTCAAGTTTGCGTTCCAAACTGCTAACCTGCTGCAAAGTCAGCCCTCGAGCAGCAGGTTCTCCGGGTCCTCCAGCAGCTCCTTGATCCTGACCAGGAACTGGACCGCCTCCCGCCCATCGACCACCCGGTGGTCGTAGCTCAGCGCGACGTACATCATCGGCCGGACGACGATCTCGCCGTCCCGGACGACCGGCCGCTGCTGGATGGCGTGCATCCCGAGGATGCCCACCTGCGGCGTGTTCAGGATCGGTGTGCTCAGCAGCGACCCGAAGACACCGCCGTTGGTGATCGTGAACGTCCCGCCGGAGAGCTCCTCCAGCGTCAGCTTGTTGTCCCGCGCCCGGACGGCCAGTTGGCCGATCTCCCGCTCGATCCCGGCGAACGTCTTCTGGTCGGCGTCGCGCACGACCGGGACGACCAGCCCCTCCTCGACGCCGACCGCGATCCCGATGTCGTAGTACTTTTTCAGGACCAGCTGGTCGCCGCGCAGTTCGGCGTTGACCTGCGGGAAGCTCCGCAGCGCCCCGATCACGGCCTTGGTGAAGAAGGACATGAAGCCGAGGTTGACCCCGTTGCGCTCCTTGAACGACTCCTTGCGCCGGGACCGGAGGGCCATCACGGCCGTCATGTCGATCTCGTTGAAGGTCGTCAGCATCGCCGCCGTCTGCTGCGCCTCGACCAGCCGCTGGGCGATCGTCTGGCGCCGCCGGGAGAACCGGACGACCTCCTCGGGCCGGCCGCTCGGCTCCGGGGCGGAGGTCGCCGCCTTCGCCGGGGCAGCTGCCGCACCGGATGGCACCGGGACGAGGCTGGCCGGCGTCGCCTGCGCCGGGGAGAGCGAGGCCGGGGCGGGCGTCGCGGCCAGGACCTGAACCGCCGGAGCCGGAGTCTGCGCCGCCGGGGCCGACTGCCCGCGGGCCGCGACCAGGACGTCCTCGCGCGTCACGCGGCCACCGGGGCCGCTGCCGGCGATCCGGGCCAGGTCGAGCCCGTGCTCCTCGGCCAGCCGCCGGACCATCGGCGCCGCGCGGTTGGCATCGCCATTCGTGTGGGCCAGAGCGGATGCCTCGGGAACCGGAGCCGGAGCGGCCGAGGCCGCGATCGGGGCCGCGTTCGGCCCGCTGTCCACCGCGACGGTCCGCTCGTCGCTGGGCGGGCCGCCGGCCGGCTCGGCGACGACCGGGTCCGCCGCCGGGGCCGCGCCGTTGGCGGTCCCCGCTAAGGCACCACCGAGCATCGCCAGGATCTCGCCGACGGTGACGACGTCGCCCTCCTGTTTGGCGATGCTGGAGAGGACGCCGTCCTCGGTGGCGGTCACGTCGAGGTTGACCTTGTCGGTCTCCAGTTCGACGATCGTCTCGCCCCGGCTGACCTCGTCACCCTCGCCCTTGAGCCAGGTCCCCACGACCGCATCGACCAGGGACTCGCCGAGCGGTGGAACCCGGATCTCGACCGCCATTGCTGTTCCTCATTTCCTTCATGTCTGTGTCGCACGGAACGGGCGCTCAGCACGCCCGCCCCTCTGCCCGTCGAATGGATGATACCGGTCACGACGCGGCCATGCTGAACCGCATGGCGCCAGCCGGCGCGGACGACCACAAGGGTCGCCCCCACGATTGCCCACTCGACGGCGCTGCTCCCCTCTCTGGGCACCTGCGAAGCCGCAGCGCAGCGAGAGCCGCATGGGGCGGGTGAGCGAGCAGGTTCACCCCGGCCGGGGGAGAGGTCTGCTCCGCCGCCCGAGCGCCTCGACCGCAATCCGCGCTACTCGTCACCGACCGAAGCAGGCGTCCGCACCTCGACGTGGCGGGACGTGTGCCGGCCGTTGCCGCCGGCAGCGCCATTGCCGTCCGTCGATCGGCCGTCGGTCGTCCCCGCGGGGACGGTCAGCGTCGTCGCCACGATCCGGCGCTGCTCGGCGGCGTGCATGTCGGCCGACCCTTCGGCCGGAGAGGCCCGGTTGGGCCGCCCGACGTACCGGACCGGGACCGCGCCGCCGACGAGCCCGCGCAGGCGGGACTCCATGAAGGACCACGCCCCCATGTTGCGCGGCTCCTCCTGGGCCCAGACGATCTCGGTCAGGTTCGGGTACTGCCCGATCACCTCCGAGAGGGCCGTCCGCTGGAACGGGGCGAGCTGCTCGACCCGGACGACGGCGACCTTGTCGGCGTCGGCGCGGTGCTCGCTCGCCTCCAGGTCCACCCAGATCCGCCCGGAGCAGAGCACCAGCCGGGTGACGCTGGCCCGGCGGTCGGCCGCGGTCGCGTCGTCCAGCACCGGCCGGAACGTCCCCGAGGTGAAGTCGCCCAGCGGTGAGGCGGCCAGCGGGTGCCGCAGCAGGCTCTTCGGGGTCATGATGACCAGCGGCCGCCGGTCGATCTTCAGGAGGGCGGCCTGCCGCCGGAGCAGGTGGAAATACTGCGCCGCCGTCGTGCAGTTGGCGACGCGGAGGTTGTCCCGCGCGACGAGCTGGAGGAACCGCTCCAGTCGGCCGCTGGAATGCTCCGGCCCCTGGCCCTCGTAGCCGTGCGGCAGCAGCAGGACCAGCGACGGCTCCTGCTGCCACTTCGCCCGGGCCGAGGCGAGGAACTGGTCGATCACGACCTGGGCGCCGTTGACGAAGTCGCCGAACTGGCCCTCCCAGAGGACGAGGGCTTCCGGGGCGTGGACGCTGTAGCCGTACTCGAACCCGACGCAGGCGTTCTCGGACAGCGGGCTGTTGTAGACCGCGAACGAGGCCGTCGCGTCCGGAAGGTGCGCCAGCGGGTTGTACGTCTCGCCGGTCGTGCGCTCATGGAGGACGAGGTGGCGCTGGACGAACGTCCCGCGCTCGGCGTCCTGCCCGGTCAGCCGGACGGGGATGCCGTCGGAGAGGATCCCGGCGAAGGCCAGGGCCTCACCGTTGGCCCAGTCCAGCCGGCCCTCCGGCGAGTCGATCAGCTTCAGCCGCTTGTCGAGCTGCCGGCCGAGCTTGCTCAGCGGCTCGAACCCCTCCGGCCAGGTGTGCAGCGCCGTGTGCCAGCTCCGGAGCTGCTCCTCGGAGATGGCCGTCTCGACCTCGCGCCGACCGGGCTCGCCGTACGGCTCCTCGTGCGGCAGCGCGGCGAGCCCGTCCGTGACCGACTTGCGCAGGTCGCCGAGCGCGGCGAGCTGGCCTTTGCGCATCCCCTCGGCCTCGTCGGCGGAGACGACGCCCTCGTCGGCCAGCCTGGCGGCCCACTGGGCCCGAACGGTCGCGAGCTGCTGCACCTTCTGGTACATCAGCGGCTGGGTGAACGTCGGGTCGTCGCCCTCGTTGTGCCCCCAGCGCCGGTACCCGACGATGTCGATCAGGACGTCCTTGTCGAACGCCTGCCGGTACTCGATCGCGATCCGGGCCGCGATCAGGCAGGCCTCAGGGTTGTCGGCCGAGACATGGAAGATCGGGATCTCGAAGCCCTTGGCGAGGTCGCCGGCGTAGAGCGTCGAGCGCGAGTCGCCGATGTCCGTCGTGTAGCCGATCTGGTTGTTGACGATGATGTGGACCGTCCCACCGACGGCGTACCCCGTGAGCCCGGAGAGGTTCAACGTCTCCGCGACGACGCCCTGCCCGGGGAAGGCGGCGTCGCCGTGGAGCAGGATCGCCATGCTGGCGGAGTCGTCCCGCTCGGGCTCGCCGGGGCGGTCGCGCCGGTCCTGCGAGGCGCGGGTCATGCCGACGACGATCGGGTTGACCGCTTCGAGGTGGCTCGGGTTCGGGGCGAGGACGAGCGGGATGTTCGTCACCCGGCCGGTGGCGCTGTCGACGGCCAGCCTGGCCCCGAGGTGGTACTTGACGTCGCCGGTGACGTCGTCGGCGTGATCGTTGCCGGTGATCTCGTCCTCGGCCTCGAGAGTGTCGGTCGGCGTCGCCTGCTTGCCCTTGCCGCCCTCGAACGCCGCGATGATCGCCTCGTACGGCTTGCCCAGGACGTGGGTCAGGACATTGAGCCGGCCGCGATGGGCCATGCCGAGCACGACTTCGCGCGTCCCCGTCGCGGCGGCGTCGACGATGATCTCGTCGAGGACCGGGATCAGGACATCGGTCCCCTCGATCGAGAAGCGCTTCTGGCCGGGGTACGTCTGGTGGAGGAAGGTCTCGAACGCCTCGACCTGCGTCAGCCGCTCCAGGATCGACCGCTTGCGCGTGGCGTCCATCGGGGCGCCGTAGCGGTTGTGCTCGATCGCGTCCCGCAGCCAGGCCCGCTCGTCGGCGGCCTGGATGTGGTCGAGGTCGTAGCCGACCCCGCCGCCGTAGATGTCGCGCAGCCGGGCGATCGCCTCGCCGGCGGTCGTCAGCCCCTCGGCGGCCGGCCCACCGACGGCCGAGGCCGGGATCGACGCGAGGTCGGCCTCCGTCAGGCCGTAGTGGTCGGTGCTGAGCTCGGGCGAGCCGTAGGGCGGCGAGCCGAGCGGGTCGAGCTGGACCGAGAGGTGGCCGAGGTCGCGGATCGCGCCGGAGAGCCGCGAGACACCGACGATCCGGGCGACATCGGCGGGACCGGTGGTCGTGGTGTTGGCCGTCGCGGTCGCCACCGGGGCCGCGGACGACAGCCCTCCGGCGAGGCGGGCGAGTTCCCGCGGTTCGGCGGCATCGAAGAAGGCGCGGGTCTCGGGATCGACGGAGGTCGGGTCGTCGGCGTACCGATCATAGAGATCGAGGACGTAGCCGGCATTCGGACCGAAGAAACGTGCGCGCAAATCCGTGGCTGGCATGCTCATCGCTGCCCCATCGGCTCCCTGGGTGGGCCCGTCACCGCCGCATCGCTGAGGCAACCTGACTGGCTCGCGCCCTGATGAACGACCTGCGTCCCACCGAGAGGTTCGGCGGTCATCACGTCGTACGGAACGTGGGCCCCGAGGCCGGAGGTCACCCCACAGCGCACGGTGCTGGCGCGTCGGAGGACAAGATCCAGCTTCGGTCGGGGCCCGGTCGTGTGGCCCATTCTAGCACGCACCCTCCGGCCGATAGGCACGAAACCGACCGCCGCCCCGGACGCGCGAACCGGCCATCGGTCCACTTCGTCGCGATGTGCAGGGCAGTCTGCCCAACCGTCCTGTGATGCGTCCGCCGGCGCTCATCCGGTCTGCCGAGAGCCGCGCCCCTCGCCAGGCGGACGTTCGGGGGACGACCGCCACCGTGAGGGCGGCAGGTCGATGGGAGGATTACCGTTGCGCCGTGGCCCGGACGACGACCTCGCCGACATCGACGTCGGACGGCTGCTCGATCGCAGAGGCGATCGCCCGCGCGATCGGGTCCGGCGGGATCGCGAAGGTGTCGCGGGACGTGATGAGCCAGGCTCGCACCTCCGGGTTGGACACGCTCTCGACGAAATCCGTCTGGACGAAGCCGGGCGAGACGATCGTCACCCGCAGCGCGTCGCCGGCCTCCTGGCGCAACCCCTCGCAGATGGCGCGGACGGCGAACTCCGTCCCCGAGTAGACGGCCTGATTGGGCGTGGTCTTCAGGCCGGCCGTCGAGGCGGTGTTGACGATGTGGACGAAGCCCTGCGCCCGGAAGACGGGCATCGCGGCCGCGATGCCGTAGAGGACGCCCGTGATTTAGGAACGGGGTTAGCGGAGATATCTCCGTTTCTCGATCGACAGGTGTGATATGCCAGCGCCTGGGAGCATCGATGGCCGAGAGGGAGCCCGTCACCGAGTCGAAACGATCGGCGATGCGGTCCGACGCCGAGCTGAACGGACCGCCTTGCTACGCGTGGCAAGATCGACACGCGGCGCCGGATCGTCCTCCGGTCCGACCGCTGGGCTGCGCTGCGTGGGATGGTGGGGAATGCTCGTCACCACCGTCATCGGCGCACCAACCGTCGAGGCGGCATCGTCCCTGAGTCCAGGCTACTCATGGTCGGGCCAACACCACCGCCCGCCTCTGACGCGCCGCACCGAACAACGGCACCCCCGACATCACCGACCGCTCAGGATTCCGGCATCCGTGTAACAGACGGCGCCCCCCATGCATCTTGATGAGTAACGCCGACGTAGACCGGGTAGACGCCTCATCGCGGACCGTAGAATGTCCTCCGATGATCCCTGCCGCTGCCGCTTCCCTGCTCTGGCAGCGCGGCCGCTCCCGCCAGGACCGCGCGATGCCCCGCTCCCCACGACCCGTCGACGCCAGTGCAGTTCGCGACGCCCGGTTCGCCGAGGTCGTCCGTACCTACGAGGCGCCCTTGTCCCGTTATCTCGTCCGCATGGTCGGAGACGTCGAACTGGCCCAGGATCTCGCCCAGGAGACCTTCCTGTCGGCCTACCGCGCCTGGCCGACGCCTGAACCCACACATCTCGGCGCCTGGCTGTACCGGATCGCGACCAACCACGCCCTCAGCCACCTGCGTCGCCGGAAGGTGATTCGCTGGGTGCCGTTCTCCCAGCTCCTGCCGCGGGGCAACCGGACCGACCGCGACGCCGATGCCGGGAGCATCGATCACCTCCTCCCCAGCGTGGCCTCCCCCAGCGACGGGATCGTCGAGGCCGACACGATCGAGACGATCCTCGACGGTATGGACCCGCGCGACCGGGCAACGCTCCTCCTCCACGCCGCCGGCTTCTCCGGCGCCGAGATCGGCCGGCAGCTCAACGGCAGCCCGGCCAGTGCCCGCACCCGTCTCAGCCGGGCCCGGGCCCAGTTCCGCGAGCAGTACGCCCGCCTCGGCGCCATGACCGGGGCCGTGGCGGATCGGCCCGCGCCGCCCGAGGGTCAGCCGGTCGCCCGCGCACCGCACCTGACTCTCCTCCGGTCAGCCCGGCTGGCCGCCGCGGACCTCCCCGGCGACGAGACGCACGACCACCCGCCGACGCCTCGCACCGGAGGAACCACCGCATGACCGAGCGGCCACCCCTCCGGTGCGAGCAGGTCGGCGCCGACCTGCTTGCGGGCCCGACCGACGACGTCCAGTCCCGCCGGATCGCCACGCACCTCGCGACCTGCGCGAGCTGCCGGTCCCTGAGCCGAACCCTCGACCGCGACCGAGCCCGCCTCGGCCGGCACCTGGATACGGCCGAGTGGCTGCCCGTCGCCGACCGGATCCTCGACGCCCTCCCCGGCCGGGTCCGGTCGGACAGGACCAGCGCGTCGCCGACCCCACAGCCGCGGATGCCGCGGCGGCCCGACCGCATCCCCGACATACGTCCGGCCATGGACCCGACCGTGGATACGCCGTGGCCAGCCCCCCGGCGGACGAGCCCGCTCGCGGCCTCGCTCCGGGCGGCCTGCCTGATCGTCGTCGGCCTCGGACTCGGACTCGCCTTCCAGCAGTTCTGGCCCACCGGCCAGGGCGACGACCCGACCGTCGCGGCGACCGAACTGGCCGGGACGGGACACCCGGACGGCGCCCTCGGTGGCCAGCCGGGCACGGCGGACAGCGCCGCCACCGATGCCGGTTCGGCCTACATCCCGGCACCGGGCGACAACCCGCCCCTGGTTGGCTCCGGCACCGCCGGCGGGATCACCGCCAGCCAGAACCGTGACACCTGGAGCTCCGTCCGCCGAACCGTCCAGGGTGGGATCAGTCCCCTCCTCTACCCGCCCGTCCCGCCGGGAACCTTCGACTCCGTCGTGATCGAGACGATGACGACGGACGCCTTCGCGGTCCGCTACGCCGCCGAGGACATGTCGATCGTGATGACCGCTGGGCCGGACGCGAGGACCGCGACGGTCACCGGCGAGGACGGCTCCGAGGCGATCGTCCGCGGCCGCCCCGCCACGGTCTCCACCGTCCAGACCACCACGCCGGGCCGGGGCGGCCTCCGGCTGGACGGTCAGCCCAGCACGGCCCTCGCCCCCGGCACGATCGTCGAGGTGAGCTGGACCGAGTCGGATCCGAGCCAGGACGCCGCGGCCGCGGCGTCGACCGAGCTCCCCTACCGCGTCACCGCCGCCGGCCTGCCCGTCGATGTCGTGATGACCTTCGTCGACAATCTGGCCCCGTTCGGCGGCGGTTGGGACGAGCTCCGCGACGACCTCCCGACCGGCACGACCATCGTCACCCCCGGCGCCATGCCTGGTGGCTTCGGCGCCGCCAGCCTCGTCGATCAGTCCGTCACCGGGAATGCGGCCGGGGACGACACCGCCGTCACCTGGACCGTCGCCTACCGCCGGATGTCCGGCGCGCTGGTCGACCGGATCGTCTTCTCCGCCGCTCCGGCCAACGGTGAGACCGAGACCGAGACCGGCGATCTGACCGTCCTCGGCCACGCCGCGACCCAGGCCGCCACCGCGGCGACGGCCACGGACCCGGCCACCCGCTCGGTCACCTGGGCGTCAGCGGGGATGCGCTACCGGATCGACTTCCTCGGCGACGGCCTCACCGACGCGGACGTGGATACGGTCCTCGGCGGGCTCTCGGAGACGGTCGTCCCGGACGCCGACGGGACCGCTGGCTCGGTGCCAACGCAATCGCTCGGCACCATGACGGGTCGCGCGGCATGAGCGCCGGTCGGCGCCCAGAGCCCGATCGCGTACCATGCAACATCCGTATCCGGGAACGCTTGCCAGAACCGGCCCAGACCATGTCCGGACGAACCGTCCGATCGAGATCATCCGTTCCTGACCGAACGATTCCCAGGCCGCGTCGCATCGGCAGCACCCACGCCGGAGTCCAGCCCTTGTCAGACATCCAGTCACCTCCCCCGCCGACCGCTCCACTCCCCCGCTCACGCTCACTGGCGATGGGCGAGGTGCTAGCCGCCCTGCTCATGCTCCTCGGCACAGCCACCTCCGTCGCGGCCGATGCCCCGATCGCCGGGTACCCCCATGCGGTCGCGGCGCAGGCGACCAGCCCGGTCGGGCAGAACCCCGGCCCGCGGCTCCAGCCGGTCGGCAACGGTGACACCATCGCCAGCCCCGTCGATACCACCGACGACGCGAGCAGCAGAGACGGCGCATGGTGGTGGCGGGTCGTGTCCGGCGCCGCCGTCGTGGTCGTCGTCCTCGTCGCCCTGGTCCAGCGCCGCCACGTCCCGGACCGCGCCCGCGGCATCGGCGGCCAGCCAGGGCCGGGCCGGCGCCGTGACGACCGCAACGTCCTCGGCCACTGACGACCCCGGGACGGACCAAAGCGCTCGGTAGCTCATTCTCGTGCGTCGGTGGCGGAGGGTCCCCACCCCTAGCGAAGCGAGAGCCCCTCTCCGACTCGTTTCGCGCTGCGGCGCTCAGGCCCGGAGAGGGGCTTCCGTCTGTCGCGCAAGCGCTCCTGTCAAACGGGTGGATGGCGTCCAAATCGCAGGGGCGACGGTTCTCGCTTCGCTGGCCTCGCTCGGCCGCAATACCGGTTATCGCCCTGCAGGGCGATAACCGGTATTGCGGGTTCAACCGCGTAGGTAGTTGCAGACCCGTCTGGCATCCAACGGCTCCGGGTAGACCGACCCCATCTCCCACGCATGGGGTTATTCGGACACGGTTGAACGCGGAACACGGCCTCGCCTCACAGCGAAGGCCGCTGCGGCGGCCGGACTCGCAAGCTTCGCCCCTACGACGAAAAATCTCCACGAACGGGACAGGCAGGAGCGCTTGCGCGACATGCAGAGCCCCTCTCCATCCGCAGATGGGGAGGGGTTGGGGTCTTGCTGGAGGACAGTTTCTCACGCGTACCAGGTGAAGACCGCGACGCCGTCCCG
>CAXTHM010000005.1:74687-84801 GCA_964244115.1 uncultured Thermomicrobiales bacterium | reverse complement strand
GATGGGGAGGGGGTCGGGGGGTGGGGCTGACCGCTCGCGACCGACGAGGGCCATGAGATCACGGTCAGGCGCGGAACGCGGCCTGCCGGATCGCGCCGCTCCCCTCGACCCGATAGCCGTCGCCGTCACGCTGGACCCGGATGGTCGCATCGGCCTGATCCGCCCGGAGACCGGTCACCTCCACCCAGTCGATCGACGCCGGCAGCGCCGGGGCGACCGAGATCTCCCGGCCGTCGTCCGAGATCGTCAGCCCGAGCAGACTCGTCAACATGAACGGGATCGCCCCGGCCGCCCACGCCTGCGGGATGCAACTGACCGGGTACGGCACCGGCGCCGACTCGGCGATCCCGACCCGGGGGAAGCCGCAGAACAGTTCCGGCAGCCGCCGCATCGGGTCGGTCAGCGCCGCGGCCAGCAACGACTCGAAGAACTCGATGGCAACCGCCGCCTGCCCCGTCGCCGCCAGCCCCCCGACGACCAGTGAGTTGTCGTGCGGCCAGACCGAGCCGTTGTGGTAGCTCATCGGGTTGTAGGTCGCCGCGTCCGTCGCCAGGGTCCGGAGCCCCCAGCCGGTGTTCATCCTCGGGTCGGCCAGGGTTGCCGCCACCCGGGCCGCCCGGTCCGGCGCCGGGAGGCCGGTCAGCAGCAGGTGGCCGGCGTTGGAGCTGACCATCGCGGTCGGGCGCTTGTCGCCGTCGAGCGCCTGCGCGTAGACCCCGAGATCATCGAGCCAGAACCGTCCCTCGACGAGGGAGCGGGTCTGCTCCGCGTAGCCGGACAGTTCATCGGCCCAGGCGTCGTCCCCGTAGAGCCGGGCGATATCCGCCAGCCGGCGGTAGGCGGCGAAGGCATAGCCTTGGACCTCGACCAGCGCGATGTCGCCGGTCGGGACGGAGCCGTCGGCGTGATGGAGCGAGTCCCAGCTGTCCTTCCAGCCCTGGTTGGTGATGTGGACCCCATCCGGCTGTCGCGTCGGGTGCTCGATCAGCCCGTCGCCGTCGAGGTCGCCGGACTCGCGCATCCAGCGGACGGCCGCCCGGGCGTGCGGCTCCAGCTCCCGCCAGAGCGACTCGTCGCCGGTCCAGGCGACCGTCTCGGCGACCAGCCAGGCGAACAGCGGCGTCGCGTCGACCGTCCCGTAATACGGCGTGTGCGGGATCGAGCCACTCCGGGCCATCTCGCCGAACCGGGTCTCGTGGAGGATCTTGCCGGGCTCGCGGTCTCGCCAGGCGTCGTAACTGGTCGCCTGATGCGCGGCCAGGACCCGCAGCGTCGCGGCCGTCCGCCACGGCGAGAGCGGCAGCGTCTGGAAGCCGGCGATCAGGCTGTCGCGGCCGAACGGCGCGACGAACCATGGGATACCGGCCGCGACGATTGAGCCCTCGTCGAAGGTCGTCTGGAGCATGGCGAGGTCGGCGGTGGCACGATCCAGGACGGCATTGAGGTCGGGGCGGCTGGTCCGGATCGTCCCCGGCTGCAAGGCACCGTGCGACGGCAACTCGGCGACCGCCGAGAGCGGCCGCGCACCGAACGTCCGCAGGCGAACCGTCACCGTCGTCCGCCACGTCTCGCCCGGGGAGAGGGCGGGCCGGAACGTCGCGAGCGCGGCGACGGCGGCCCGGGCGCCCCCCGCCGGACCGAAGACCGGCGACGACCGCTGGCGACCGGCGTCCTGATCGGCCGCTTCCGGCCTGGCCTCGACGATCGAGACCGGCGCCTCCTCGAATCCGACGCTGATCCCGACCTCCTCCCCGGCCGGGGTGCGGTAGCCGAGGTCGAAGCCGTCACCCGACGGGGCGAGCGGAAGGTACTGGCCCGGCTCGGGCGGCGGGAAGCCGCGAATGGCGAACAGGTCGCGGAAGTCGGAGCCGATCGTCAGACCGATCGCCGGGGCCAGCGATCGGAGGCCGTGGTTGCGGACCGTCAGCCGGAGCGTGACCCGGTCGGTCAGGGTCAACTCCTGCTCGACGCCGAGACTATGCCCATAGACCTCCCGACCGTCGTCCTCGTAGCCCTCGTTCGTCGACACGAACAGGGCGCGGTTGGCGTCCGGCGTGCGGACCGCGAGCGTCCGAAGCAACCTACCGTTGAGGTCGAGGTCCAGCACGCTGATGAAACGGGTATCGCGGGCGTAGATCCCGGTCGCGCGCTCGCCGCTGCCGTCGGTGTCGATGGCGCCGGCGAGGTAGAGCTCGTCCGCCTTGAGCGTCAGATTCGTGTCGAGCATGGGTGATGGTCCTCGGGTGGGGCGTTCTCGCGGCGATCGGCCCGTCTGTCGCCGCAGACTCTACGCCAAGGACCCCGGCACCATCGAGTGGTACCGGGGTCCTCGTCGGATCGACATCCCGCTCGGACGCGAGAAACGGCCGTTGCTGGCCTCAGACCGCGACCGTCTGGCCGCCGAGCGTCAGCAGGAGCCGGTTGGCCCAGGCGAACATGGCCGAGGCATGCGCGACGTCGAAGATCTCGAGATCGGAGTAGCCGGCGTCCCGCAGCGGCTGCACGTCCTGCGCGGTGATCTCGCTCGGGGAGTCGGCCAGCTTCGCCGAGAACGCGACCAGGGCTGCCTCACGCTCGGGCAGGCTGGCCGCGACGCCGTCGTGCAGGACCCCGTCGATCAGTTCGGTGTTGCCGGTCAGTTGCTGGTAGGCACGCGCGTGGACGGAGGCACAGTAGACGCAGCCGGTCGCCTTGCTCGCGGCGACGGCGGACAGTTCCAGGTCGGAGCGGGGCGACCCACCCTCCTCCTGCTTGTCGCGCAGCGTCTCCGGGAACAGGTCGTGGCGGTGGCGGAGGACGTCGGCGTCGTGGGCAAGGGTTGCCCAGTAGGTCCGGCCCGCCTTCCGACCGCCGACGATCTCGTCGACGATCGCGAGCTGGTCCGGCGTCGCGTCGCCGTCGTCGATCGTCTCGCTCCAGGGCGGCCAGTCGACGACCTGGCGGGTGAACTGGGGCAGGTGGCTCATGCGGTGGCTCCGAACGCGCGCAGCGTCGCGAGGACGCGGACCTGGAAGGCGACGAAGGCGATCAACTGCGACAGCGTCACGATCTCGAGGGTCGTGAGCCCGGCCGTCCGGAGCGCGTCGATGTCGGATCGCTCCGCGTCGACCGGTCGCTGGGTGAGCAGGTCCGTGTGGTGGAGGATGGCGACCTCGCGGGGCGTCAGTTCCGGCGAGACGGCCGGGAACCCGGTGACGGCGGTGACCGTCGCCGCCGTCCCGGTGGCAGCCGTGAGACGGTCACGGTGCCAGGCCGCGAGCGGAACGTCGGGCGTCAGCAGGGCGATCCGGAGGGCGACGAGCTCCCGTTCCCTACCAGACAGGCTGTCATCGCTGGCCGGGTCGAACAGGGACTCGTAGCTGGCCTGGCTGAACCGGGTCAGGTCGGGGCGCTGCTCGCGCAGGCTCGCGGCGAGCGAGCCGGGCTGGATGTCGGCAAGGATGCCGAAGACATCCTCACCGGAGATCCCGGTCGTCGCGGTGCTGGTGGTCTCGGACGTGGTCATATCGCAACTCCTTCGGGTGATGACGGGGGACGGGTCAGGCCGGGACCAGCGTTCGCGACGCCGTCTGGACGAGCTCTCCACGGATCTCCTGCGGGTGGCGCAGGAGGTTGAAGATCGGGCAGACCCGCTCGACCTGCTCGTGCAGGGCGCTGATCTCGCCCTCCGGGGCCGGGCTGGTGATCCGGACGGTGTAGGCGATGTCGTGCGGGTAGACGGGCAGGTGCTCGAAGCCCGGCTGGCCGGCCCGTGGGTGGAGCCGCCCCGTGACCTCGACCGAGAGTTCGTCGATCTCGACCTGCCGATCGGCGGCCTGGATCAGGAAGACATGCGACAGGCAGCTCCCGAGGACGCCGAGCTGGATCTCCGGCGAGCCGGCCCCGAGGTCGTAGCCGGCAAAGTCCGGGCCACTGTCGCTGATGATCTGGTGGTCGCGGATCCGGATCCGGCGGATGCCGCTCCGCCCCTCGACGGTCGTCGTGGCCGAGAAGACGCGGGGCGCGTCGTCCCCCGCTTCGACCGCCGCCCGCCGGGCCAAAAGGGCGTCCCGCTTCTGGACGAGATAGTCCCGCAGCGTACTCATGGTGATGCTCCTGTCCGTATAGACGATCTGGCGGGAGAGGCAAGGTGGCGGTCAATCCAGCCCGAGCGCGGCCTTGCCGATGATGGTCAGCGCGACGTCGTCCATGGGCGGGTTGCCCAACCCGGCCCGGACATCGCGGAAGTAGCGCTCCAGCGGGTGCTGGCGCTGGAGGCCGGACGACCCGACGACCCGGAGCGCGAGGTCGGTAACCTGGATGGCGTGGTTCGTGACGGTGTACTTCGCGGCGGCGAACCGCCACGCCCAGTCCTCGCGCCGGTCGGGGTCCGCCGCCCAGCCCTCGGCGGTGCCGTAGAGGACCGAACGCGCCTGGAGCAGCAGGATCTCGATCTGGGCGATCCGGTGCTGGACCGTCTGCAACTCGGCGATCGGCCGGCCGACGCCGGAGGGGACCCGGTTCCGGGCGTACTCCACGGCGAAGTCCCGCGCCGCCGTCGCGATGCCGAGGTAGACGGCGCTGGTGACGAGCGTCCATCCCCGCCCGTCGACCCCCGGCCGCCCGGTCGGGTCGGGCAGCCGGTGATCGTCCGGGACGAAGACGTCCTCGAAGACGATGTCGTGGCTGCCGGTCGCGCGCATCCCGAGGTTGTCCCAGGTCTCCTCGATCCGGACGCCCGGCGTGCCGGCGGGGATTAGGACCGATCCCCGCCGCGTCTCCCCGTCCCGCTCGACCAGCGTCAGGAGGACGTTGTACCAGGCCAGATCGGGCGAGAGCGTCGACCAGGTCTTGCGGCCGGTGACCAGCCAGCCACCGTCCACCGCCCGCGCGGTCGTCGCGTACTGGCCGCCCCGGCTGGGGCTGCCGAGGTCCGGCTCGCTGGCGATCCCATTGATGGTCGCGCCCCGCTCGACGACGTCCCGGAAGAATCGGTCGAGGAGTTCGGGTGGCCAGGCCCGCGAGTCGGCCAGCCCGCCGACGTGCATCAGGTGCATGGATGAGGCGAGCCCGACCGAGCCGTCCCCCCGCGAGAGCCGCTCCTGGGCCAGCATCAGCTCGAGCGGGGTCGCTCCCCCACCGCCGAACTCGGCCGGGACCGTCAGGGCCAGGTAGCCGCTGGCCCGCAGCGCGGCGAACGTGTCGTGCGGGAACGTGTTCTCCCGGTCGTGGCGGGGGGCGTTGGCGGCGGCGACATCAGCCAGGGTCGCCGCCAGATCGAGGATGGCGGAGCGGCGGTCGGCCGGCGCATCGGGCAGGACCGGTGGGGTCACGGGCGCCCCCCGCGCGGCGAGGGTGGTCATGGGGCCTCGATGATGTAGACCGTCTCGAAGGTCGGGGCGTAGGCGACCCGCTGGTCGAGCCCCCGGATCGTCGGGCCGGCGGCGGTGATCGTCTGCTGGTTGAACAGCGGCGCGACCGGCACCTCGACGTTGGCGATCGCCTGGACCTCCTGGTAGACGGCGACGCGGCGGGCCGGATCGAGCGTCGTCCGCCCCTCGGCGAGGAGGGCATCGACCTGCGGGTTGTTGTAGCCCTGGAACTGCGTCACGTTCTGGGCGGATGTCGAATCGAGCAACCGGCCGAGGATGTAGTTCGGGTCGCCGGTCGCCCAGCAGTTGTTGCTGATCGAGACGTCGTAGTCGCCGGCGTTCCGGGCGTCGGTCAGGGCCGTCGTCTCCAGCTGCTGGAGTTCGAGGTCGAACCCGAGCGGTTCGAGGATGCCCTGGAAGTAGGCCGCCATCAGGGGGAACGGCCAGGCGTTGATGCCTTCAGCCGGCGGCGTGAAGATCAGCTTGGCCGAGACCCGCTCACCGCCGGTCGCCTCCTGGACGAGCTGGGCCGCCTGCTCCGGGTTGTACTGGACCTGCTGGGCCGGGTCGGTCACGGCGAACTCGGTGACGGGCTCGAGCAGGACGCTGGTCGCCGGGGTGCCGTAGCCGTCGAGGAGCTGGTCGACGAGCGCCTGACGGTCGATCGAGAGGCTGACGGCCTGCCGGAGCCGGACGTCGCTGAAGACGCGACCGGCCGAGCCGTTGAAGGCGAGGAACGTGTTGCAGGCCGCCGCGTGAGCCTGGACGTCGTACTCGCCGTCCGACGCGACTTCGGCCGCCTGCGACGGCAGCACGCCGCCGAGCTCCAGCAGCGCCTGGACCTCCCCGGAGCGCAGCGCCGCCAGGCGAGCGGTGGCGTCCGAGTACTGCCGGAGGTGGATCTTGGTCAGATGCGGGAGCGTGCCGTAGTAGTTCTCGTTCCGGGTGAGCTCGATGTACTGGTCGCGCTGCCAGTCGGCCAGGACGTACGGGCCGGAACCGATCGGGTAGCCGTTGAAGGTGCCGTCCGGCCGGAAGCTCTCCGCCGCCCAGACCGGGCTGTAGTGGTTGGAGATCGAGTACGGCAGCAGCGGCCGCGGGCTGGTGTAGGTAAACGTGACAGTGTAGTCGTCGGTCGCCGCGACCACCGGGTCGCCGTAGATCTCGGGGAAGTTGATCCCGCCGAGGAACGCCGACGGCTTGCCGGTCGACTTCTTCAGGTGGTCGATCGAGGCGAGCACGTCCGAGGCGACCAGCGGGTCGCCGTTGGAGAAGACGACGTCATGGCGCAGGTTGAAGGTCCAGACGAGGCCGTCCTCGCTCAGGAGCCAGGTCTCGGCGATGCCCGGCTGGGGGCGCAGGTTGTTGTCGTAGCGGACGAGCGGCTCCCAGATCTGGAGGTTGGTGTGGGTGTAGAGGAAGTCCTCTTCACCGTTGATCAGGGTGCGGGAGTAGCCCGCGGTCAGTTCCTGGCTGGCGGCGAGGGTCTCGCCGGCCTCCTGCCGGGCGAACGCCGTCGCGCCGAGCTGAGTCAGGGCGACCAGGGCGACGATGGCGAGCGTGGCGAGGCGGCGGAGGCCCGCGCCTGGGGACGATCCTGGGGATGACGACATCGGTTGCTCCTCGTCGATACGGAGACGACACACGGGTTCAGGGGACGCATCGGGCAACGGCTGCCCAGACCTGACGGTGGGTGCCGTCAGGGGCCACGGGAGAACGCCATATCCGTCTGTCCTTCAGGCTGGCCTAGCGGCCGAGGTCGACCGCGTCGCGGAGGGAATCACCAAGGAAATCGCTACAGAAGGCCACGATCATGATGCAGAGACCGGGCAGCGTGACCAGGATCGGCAGGGCGTCGAAGTAGGGCCGGCCGTCGTTGAGCATCGTGCCCCAGTCGGCGGTCGGTGGCTGGACGCCGAGCCCGAGGAAGCTCAGGGCGCTCACCGTCAGGAGGAACCCGCCGAAGTCCAGGGTCGCGAGGATGACCACCGTCGTCAGCAGGTTGGGCAGCAGGTGCCGCAGGATGACGCGGGCCGGCGACGCCCCGAGCGAGACGGCGCTCTCGACGTACTGCTGCTGCCGGATCGAGAGGATCGCGGCCCGGAACACCCGGGCGTGACCGACCCAGCCGGCCCCGATCAACGCCACGAGCAGGGTCGAGGTGCTGGCCCCTAGCACGCCGAGGATCGCCAGCGTCAGGAGCAGGCTCGGGATCGCGAGCAGGGCCGTGACGACCGTGCCGATCGCGGTATCGACGAGGCCGCCGAAGTAGCCGGCGATCACCCCGACCACCATCCCGAGCAGGATCACCCCGACGGTGGCGAGGAAGCTGAGCAGCAGCGTCGCCCGTCCGCCGTGGATCAGCCGGCTGAGCTGGTCGCGCCCGAGCTGGTCGGTCCCGAGGAGGTGCCTGGACGTCGGGCCCTGGAGGGCGTTGGGCAGGTCGAAGGCGTTGGGCTCGTACGGCGTGATCCAGGGGGCCAGGATCGCCGAGCCGATGAAGATGATCAGGACCACCGCCGGGACCAGGGCCAGCCGGTACCGGCTGAGCCGGAACCAGAGGCGGGCCCGGTCCGTCTGGGGAAGATCGACGGGCGCGTACCGTCCCGCCCGGCTCAGGGTCGTCGCTCCGGCTGCCATCGCTAGTACCCTCGCTTGCCGTCGAGACGGATCCGGGGATCGATCAGCGCGTAGCTGAGATCGGTCAGAAGGTTGATCACGACGAACGTGATGCCGACCAGGACGACGTAGGCGCCGATCACCGGGAAGTCGCGGCCGGAGATCGCCTGCAACAGGACGGTCCCCATCCCCGGCCAGGAGAAGATCGTCTCGATCACGATCGCGCCGGCGAGGATCTGGCCGAACCGGAGCCCGAGCAGCGTCAGGACCGGCAGGATCGCGTTCGGGATGGCGTGGCGCAGGACGACGATCAGCGAGTTCAGGCCCTTAGCCCGGGCCGTCCGGACGTAGTCCTGCCGCCAGGTCTCGATCATCGCCCCGCGGGTGAACCGCATCAGGGACGCGGCCGGCGCACACGATAGGGCGATCACCGGCAGGACGAGATGGCCGAAGCCGCCGTAGCCGCCGACGCTCACCCCGGGGATGCGTTGCCCGACCAGCGTGATCAGCAGCAGACCCAGCCAGAAGGACGGCACCGCCGCCAGCAGCAACGCGACCCACCGCCCGACGACATCGACCGCCGAGTTCGCCCGCAGCCCGAAGACGATCCCCAGCCCGACCCCGACGAGGATCGTCACCGCCAGCGCCGAGAGCCCGAGTCGCAACGTCGGTCCGACGCGCTCTGCGATCATGTCGCTGACGTCGCGGTTGGCGATGTAGGAGCGGCCGAGGTCGCCCTGGAGCAGGCCGCCGACCCAGCGGACGTACCGGACCGGGATGGGGTCATTGAGTCCCAGATCCTCCCGGAGGGCGGCGATCGCCTGGGCCGTGGGCTCCTGCCCGCCCTGCCGCAGCGCGGCCTCGGCCGGGTCGCCCCGGGCCGCGATGTTGAGCAGGAACGCGGCGAGCGTCAGCAGGATCAGGGTCGGAACCGCGGCGACGACGCGGGAGAGCAGGTATCGTCCCATCTCAGCTCCCTCGCCCGAAGGTGTCGACGAGAGCTGACGCCGGGCAGACCGCGGCGACCATGGCCTGGCGGCAACCAGCGGCGACGTGGACGGTGGCAGGGGCGGAAGGACCGAGAAGCTGGGATGAGAACGGACCGGCGACCATGCGAAAACCCTCCATCGTGGCGATGAAGGGCGCGATCCAGCCTGCCGTGGCAGTGAAGAGACAGCACCCTCATCGTCCAGGACGACCTGTCGGCATTAGCACCGTTCCCGCGCGATCGCGCGGGAGGGTTGCTGGGGCTTCATCGGGCCGATCCCTCTGCCCCTCTGGATGAGGAGTTGTTCAGTTGTTGATGGGGAATATAGGTATTTCGCCGTCCGCTGTCAACCCCTGTGTCAAACCCTGTCGACCGGGTCGCCCGCGCGACCGGCGAGGGCACCGTGGCCAGCTCGGTCCCGGGTGGCCGCACAACGTCTCCCGCGCGACCGCCAGGCGCTCACCGAGGCGTCCCCGGCACTCGGCGGAGCGGCCGGTGCCGCTGTGGAGACGGGGCCGGAGCATGACGGGCGCCGGAGTATAGTTGCCGGCGAACTGGACAGGCGCGTGGGCGCCGCGGACACGGCTGGAAAAGACCCGCGCTGCCGCGGGTGGACAAGGGTTTCCGTGCGCGGTTTGAACAATCTCTGGCGGGCGGTCCGCGACACCTTCGATCAGGTCCTGCCCTACATGCTCGGGTCGATCCTCTGGTGGGTGGCGTCGTTCATCCCGTTCGTCCTCTTCGCGGCGATCGGCTCCGCGCTCCCGACCGTCCTCGGGGAGGCGGTCGTGATCGTCGGGCTCATCATCGGGGCCGGTCCGGCGACGACGCTGCTCGCCAGGTGGGTCGACCCACGGCTGGTCATCGATCGGCCGTCGTGGCGAGACCTCGGCGCCTGGTTCCGGGAGTACGCCGTCCGGGCCTGGATCGTCGCCGCCATCGTCTTCACGGCGCTGGGCATCCTGCTGCTGAACCTCGTCTTCTACGCCCAGTCCGGCAGCCTGTTCGCGATCCTGGTCCCGCTCTGGCTATTCCTGATCGTGATCGGCGTCATCGTCGCCTTCACGTCGCTCTCGATCCTCTCGCTGACCGACGCCACCCCGCGGCAGGCGTTCCGCCGGGCTGGGTACGTGATCGCCTCGGCCCCGCTCCAGTC
>CAXTHM010000005.1:69809-74677 GCA_964244115.1 uncultured Thermomicrobiales bacterium | reverse complement strand
GCCGAACGCGGCGAGCTCGTCTTCGGCACGGTCGACACCCTGACGCCGCCGCTGATCCTGGCGGCGACCAACCGCCTCGTCCTCAACCAGCTCCAGATCCCGATCCCCGACCCGAACGCGCCGACCGACGAGCGCGAGGTCGAGCGGACGACCGGTGACCGCAACCCGCGGAAGGCCCGCGGCGGCGGCTTCTTCAACCGGGGCTGATCGGGCCGCGGCCCACCCCATCCCCACCCATCGAAGCCGGACAGCTCCGGCGAAGCCGCCAGAGCGAGCGGGAGCCCCCGGCCGAACTCATCGACCGGAGTCTCCCGCTGGCGCCGATGCGCGTGCCCGTGGGCTAGCCCTTGATGCCCGAGCTGGTCTGGCTCTGGAGGAAGTAGCGCTGGAAGACGAAGAAGACGATCGCGATCGGGATGGTTGAGACGACCGCGACGGCCATCTGGACCGGGTAGTTGATCACGTTCTCCTGCTGGAAGTACGCCAGCCCGATCGGCAGGGTCCGCAGGTCCGGGTTGCTGATGAAGATCAGCGGTTCGAGGAAGTTGTTCCACGACCCCTGGAACGAGCCGATGATCAGCACCGTCAGCGCCGCACCGGCGTTCGGCAGCGCGATCTGGAAGAAGATCCGGTACCGCGACGCGCCGTCGAGCCGGGCGGCGTCCTCCAGATCGACCGGGAAGTTCTCGAAGAACTGCCTCATCAGGAAGACCCCGAAGGCGCTGGCCAGGAACGGGATCGTCAGGGCCCCGTAGGTGTTGAGCAGCCCCATCTCGTTGAGGATGATGAATTTCGGGATGATCGTCACCATTCCGGGGATCATCAGGGTGCTGATGATCATGAGGAAGGCGAGGTTCTTTCCGGGAAAATCCATCCGGGCGAACGCATAGCCGGCCATCGTATCGAACAGGCACCGGGCCACGACCCAGATCAACGCCACGAGGGTGCTGTTGAAGAACCAGCGCGGCAGATCCGACGACGTCAGGACGTTGCGATAGGCGTCCAGCTGGATCGAGTCGGGCAACAGGACGTCTCGCAGACTGATCCGGAGCGTGTCCTCCTGCGGCATGAGCGACAGGGAGACGGAGAAGTAGAACGGGGCGATGGTGACGATCGTGACCAGGATCAGGACGACGTAGGCCACGACCTTGATGACGCGGTCCAGCAGGACGTCTCGCTTGTCCTGCCCGGTCCGGGCGTAGGCGTTGGGTCCCAGGGTGTTCTCGGCCGCCATGGTGATCCTCCGGGTTGATCGACAGGTGACGTTCCGGTCGACGCGACGCCTCGCGCCTAGTCGGTATCGCTCTGGCCGATGACACGGCGCTGGACGAAGTAGACGAACAGGATGACGAAGAACAGCACGATGGCCGCAGCCGACCCGAACCCCTGGCGCAGCCCGCCGAAGCCCTGGGTGTAGACGAAGTAGGCCAGCGTCGTCGTCGTACCGGCCGGACCACCGGAGGACATGATGAAGATCTGGTCGAAGACCTGGAAGCA
Organism: uncultured Thermomicrobiales bacterium; assembly: GCA_964244115.1. GTDB lineage: Bacteria > Chloroflexota > Chloroflexia > Thermomicrobiales > UBA6265 > CADCWK01. The sequence goes on along the minus strand of CAXTHM010000005.1, from coordinate 73,180 downwards.
GCCGATCATGCCGATCGTGACGACGAAGAAGGTGATCGGGCGGAGCAGCGGGACGGTGATGTCGCGGAACTGTCGCCAGCGGGTGGCACCGTCCAGCGATGCGGCCTCGTAGACGTCATTCGGCACGTTCTGGAGACCGGCCAGGTAGACCACCATCAGCGACCCGAGCGTGGACCAGACGTTCTGCAGCATGATCGAGAGCAGGGCGATGCTCGGACCGGCGAGCCAGGCATTCTCGATGTCCCAGCCGACGTTGCGACCGAGCAGCTCGAAGACGCCGTTCGGGTTCGCCAGCCAGACCGGGCGGGGCGGGTTGATCCCGAGATCGCGAAGGACGCTGTTGATCAGACCGTTGCCGGAGTAGAGCCAGAGGAAGATGACGGCGATGACGACCGAGGAGCTGATCGACGGGAAGTAGAAGGCGGTCCGGAAGAACGAGATCCCACGCAGCTTCCGGTTGGCGAGGATCGCCAGCAATAGGGCGAAGGCCGTCTGGGCCGGCACGACGCCGACCGTGTACCAGACGGTGTTCCGGGCTGATTGCCAGAAGGCCGGAGTGTCGAAGAGTTCCCGATAGTTGTCGAGCCCGATGAACGGCCGGTCTGGTTCTTCGCCGAACTGACCGATCGTATCCCAGTCGTGCAGACTGACCCAGGCCGAGAAGACGATCGGCCCGAAGATGAAGGTCAGCAGCACGATGAACGCCGGCGCGATGAAGATCCAGCCGGCGAGCCGATCCTCGGACGCCATGGGGCTGCGTGAACGGCCAGACCGCCCGGAACGGCCGTTTCGGCCAATGGGTAACGACACCATCTCTTCCCCTCCTGCCGCGCAAGAAACCTGAACGGCGGACAGGGCCATCCTTCCCTGTCCGCCGCGATCCGGTCATGGACTCTTCCGGTGCCCCCACAGTGGATGCTGGTCCAGGCGAGCGGCAGTCATCCGCTAGCTGGTCGGGGTCGCCGTGCCGGGGGCCTGCAACTGGATGTTGGCCTCCGCCCCGGCCTGAAGGTCGGTGAGCGCCTGAGCCGCGTCGATCTGGCCGGCGAACAGCGCCTGCAAGGTGTTGTTCGCGACCGTGTCGACGAAGACCTGACCACCGGGACCGACCTGCCAGGGCCGGGCATAGGCGGCGGCATCGACGAACAACTGCCGCTCCGGGAAGGTCGTGAGCCACTCGGTGGTCAGCGACGACCGGGACGGCATGACGCCGAACTCGGTGCACCAGGACAACATGCCCTCGCCGGTCAGATAGTTCATCACGGTCCAGGCGGCGTCGGCGATCTGGGTCCCGGCGAACATCGAGTACGAGACCGTGAAGGCGAGGGTGGCCTGTCCGGCCGGGCCAGCCGGGAGCGGAGCGGCAGCGAGCGGGAAGTCCGGGAAGTTCTGGGCGAACCCGCCGTAGGTCCAGTTCCCCTCGTAGGTGGACCCGGCAGCCTGCTGGCCGAGCGCCTGACCGGTGTCGCCCGCCCCGGCATCGGCCGGTGTCGTCGCCAGCCCATCGTTGTAGTAGCCGACGATCAGCGCCAGCGCGTCGGCGGTCGCCTGCTGCCCGATCAGGATCTCACTGAAGTCCGGGCTGATCACGCCGCCGCCGGCCTGAAGGATCAGGGGCAGGATGCGGGCCAGGTCCGGGGCGGTGACGAACCCCGGGATGCCGGTCGAATCGGTCAGCGTCTGGAGCGTGGTCGTGAGTTCGTCCCAGGTCGTGGGCGGTGCGGCGATCCCGGCCTGGGTGAAAAGATCGGCGTTGTAGAACATCGCGAGGGCCGACCAGTCCTTGGGGATGCCGAACGTCCCACCGGTGTACTGGAATGCGCCGAGCAGGTTCGGGAAGAAGTCGTCGCCCCCACCCGAGCCCGAGAGGAAGTCATCGAGCTGATAGAGCTGGCCGCGGGTCACGAGATCCGGGAACAGCAGCGAGTCGACGAAGAAGATGTCGGCGGCGGTGCCCGCGGCGAGGTTCGTGGTCAGCGCCGTCGGGTACTGATCCGGGATCGACTCGATATTGACCTTGATGGTGGGGTTGGCGGTCTGGAACGCATTGACCTGATTGGTCAGCGCGACGAGTTCGGCACCATTCGACGACGTGCTCAGCCGGACGGTGGTCGTGCCCTGGGCCGAGGCCCGGGTCGGGTAGGAGACGTACGGCACGGCAGCGGCGAAGGCGGCGGCTCCGGCGGCGGCCTTCATGGCGTGGCGGCGACTGAATGAACGCGGCTGGTGTCCCACGGTGCTGACTCCCTCTGAACGCCCTGCTGTGGGCGGACGGTACACGCTCGACTCGTCGCTGACGGTGCGAGGGCGTCCCGATGCGATCCCCCCGCCGGGCCCGGATGTGACGTCCGGGACGGCGGATAGCGGGATCGATCAGAGCTGACGCTCACCGTCAGACGATCCGGACCGCGGGCAGCGATGCCCGGCGGACCACTGGCGCACAGTATCATCCCCGGATGCCCGAAAGAACAGGCCAACCGCTGTGCTATCACGGTCATCGATCATCGCTGCCGAAGGGACCGAGCAGCCGTGCCGACCGCCACAGCCGACGAACCGGAGAATCCCATGTCCTCAGGTGACGCCATCGATGGGCGACCGACCACCCGCCGGAGCTGGCCCCGGTCCACTCAGCGCGAGGCCCGGATCGACCAGGTCCTCGGCCGGCGGCAGCCGGGCCTGACCGTCGTGCTGGAGGATGTCCACGACCCGCACAACGCGGCGGCGGTACTGCGCTCCTGCGACGCGACCGGCGTCCTCGAGATCCACACCGTCCACGAGCACGAGACCGCCCCCGGCAAGCGCCCGTCCCGGGCGACCTCGTCGTCGGCGGCGAAGTGGGTCCCGGTCGTCCGGCACGACGACATCGCGGGCTGCTACGCCCTGCTGCGCGGACGCGGGATGCAGATCGTCGCGACGGCTCTGACCGACGAGAGCGTCGATCTCTACGATGTCGACTTCACCCGGCCGACCGCGATCGTGATGGGCAACGAGCACCGCGGGCTGACGGCGGCGGCGATCGCCGGGGCCGACGTGACGGTCCGGATCCCGATGTCCGGCATGGTCGAGAGTCTGAACATCTCGGTCGCGACCGCCGTGACGCTGTTCGAAGCCTTCCGGCAGCGGCGGGTCGCCGGCCTCTACGACGAGCCGCAGCTCACCGGCGAGGAGCTGGGGCGGCTGCGGGCGGAGTGGCTCCGGCGGTAGGCACGGTCGACAACGAACAGCCCCGGCGATCTCCTCGCCGGGGCTGTTCTCGATAGACGATCCGGAGAGGTCCGACGGCCAGCGACGGAGCGTTACCGCGGTTCCCCTCAACGGGTCTTCTCGCGGCACATCGGCGCTGCTCCCCTCCCCGGGTACCTGCGGAGCCG
>CAXTHM010000005.1:55458-69799 GCA_964244115.1 uncultured Thermomicrobiales bacterium | reverse complement strand
AGCGAGCGCCGCATGGGGCGGGTGAGCGAGCAGGTGAGCCGGAGCGGGGTCCTCGCTTCGCTGGGGGCGAGGTCTGCTCGCCGACACGGGCGCTTCGATCGCACCTCATCCTAGTCCGACGCGATGGCCGCGCCGCTGTCCTCGATCCGGGCCTGGCGCGACTCCCGGTCGAGCTGGTCCGCGAGCTGGCCGATCCGCTGGATGACCCGGTCGATGTCATCGACCAACTCCTCCAGCCGCTCCTCGCTCAGGTCGCCGAGGACCTCCTCCAGGTCGCCGTCGAGCGTCTCCTTGAGGTGGGTGAGGGTCTGCTCCCCGGACTCGGTGATCCGCAGGACGACCGAGCGCCGATCGATCGAGGAGGGGCCGCGCTCGACGTAGCCGGTCTCGGTCAGCCGGGCCGCGATCCCGGTCATCGAGCTGGGCGGGACGCCGATCTGCTGCCCGATCCGGGTCAGGGTCGCTTCCCCCTTCTCGGCGAGCACCTTCAGGACGCCCATGCTGTGCAGGGTCAGGTCGCAGCTGGCGGCTCGGCGCTCCAGCCAGGCGATGGCGGTCGTATCGACGCAGTCGAACAGGTCACCGAGCCGTTTGATCGTCGTCTGTCGTCTGGTCACGCGCTGTGTCCCTGCTGTGGTGTCTGGTTCGGTCGGATCAGTTCTGACGCGACAGCCGTGGCAGGATCTCGGGCTGGGCCGGGACCGCCCGATCGGACGGGTCGTCGCGGGGCGACTCGGGCTCCGCGGGCCCCTCGACGCTGACACGGGGCAGGATCCGGTCCAGCCAGGCCGGGATGTACCAGGCTCGCTGCCCGAGCAGCGTCATCACGGCCGGGACGAGGATGAGCCGGACGAGGAAGGCATCGACGAAGACCGCGAAGCCGAGCCCGAAGCCGATCATCTTGATCGTGCGGTTGTCCTCCAGGAAGAACCCGAGGAAGACGGCGGCCATGATCGCGCCGGCGGCAGCGACGACCCGGCCAGAATACCCGACTCCCATCAGCATCGCACGCCGGGCCGGCGTGTGGTGGACGACCTCCTCATGGACCCGGCTGAGCAGGAAGACCTCGTAGTCCATCGAGAGCCCGAACAGGACGCCGAACAGGATGATCGGCAGGAACGCCTCGATCGGCCCGGTCGCGCCGAGCCCGAGCAGGTCGCCCAGCCAGCCCCACTGGAACACCGCCACCGTCGCGCCGTAGGCCGCGCCGACCGAGAGCAGGTTGAGCAGGGCCGTCTTGAGCGGGATCACCACCGAGCGGAAGACGAGCGCGAGCAGCAGCATGCTCAGCCCGATCACCACGATGAAGAAGATCGGCGTGCGATCCGCGATGATCTGACTGATGTCGATCGTGGCGGCCGTCGCGCCGCCGACGTAGGCCGTCACCCCGGAGCCCGCCAGCGCCGCCGGCAGGGTGTCATCGCGGAGCGTATTGGTCAGATCCGTCGTGGCCTCGTCCTGCGGGCCGGAGACCGGGAAGACCTGGACGATCGACGTATCGCCGGCCTCGTTGGTGAACGGCGCCGAGACCGAATCGACCCCCGGCACCGCGGCGATGGCCTGGGTGACGCCGTCGAGCGTGGCCTGCGGCAGGCCGGCCCCGTCCTCCAGGACGAGCAGCAGCGGACCGTTGGCGCCGGGGCCGAATCCCTCCGCGGTCAGGTCGTAGGCCCGGCGATCGTAGTTGGTCTCCGGGTTGTTGCCGGCGTCGGACAGGTTGAGATGGATGCTGAAGTACGGGATGGCGATCAGGATCAGGATCAGGACGGCCACGCCGCTGACGACCCCCGGGCGGCGCTGGATGGCGCGGCCCCAGCGGAACCAGAACCCCGTCTCGCCGTGGGAGGCGCGGCCCAGACCCGGCACCCGGAAGCGCGTGACCCGCGTGCCGAGGACCCCGAGGATGGCGGGCATGAGGAAGACGGCGACGAGCACGCTGAGCCCGACGGCGATCGAACCGGACAGGCCGAGACCCGTCACGAACGGGATCCCGATCGTGGCGAGGCCGAGCAGGCCAACGGCGACGACGATGCCGGCGAACGCGACCGAGCGCGCGGCCGTGTTCATCGCCGTGACGGCCGCATCCTCGACCGACAGCCCCGCCAGCAACCCCTCCCGGTGGCGGTTGATGATGAACAGGGCGTAGTCGATCCCGACCCCGAGCCCGATCATCGAGATGAACGCCGGGGTGATGTCCCCGCTCAGCGTGAACCAGTTGGCGAACAGCGGCGTCACGATGGTGGCCAGCACGACGCCGACGATCGCCGTCACGATCGGCAGGAACGAGGCGATCAGCGAGCCGAAGATGACGAGCATGATGACCAGCGCGACGCCGATCCCGATCAGCTCGGCCGTGCCGCCCAGTTCCGGGAACTCGTTGGCGCTCACGACCTGGCCGCCGGCCTCGACCCGGACGCCCGCCGTGCCCGACGAGGCATCGACCAGCGCGAAGAGCGCCTCGGCATCCGCGGTCGGGACGTCGTTCGCGACGCTGGCGTACTGGAGCGTGGCGTAGGCGATGGTGCCATCGTCGGAGACCTGCTCCGGGACGTCGAAGGGCGACGTCACGCCGGTCACGCCGGGGAGCTGGGCCGCCTGGGCGAGAACGGCGTCGATCCCGGCCCGGGCGGCCGGGTCGGCGACGCCGGCCGGGGTCTGGAAGACGAGTGAGGCGGTATCCCCGGCAGCATCCGGGAAGCGATCGGTGAGCAGGTCGATCGCGGACTGCGAGTCGGAGTTCGGGACGTCGAACTGGTTGACGTACTCCCCGCCGAGCCGATTGCCGGCGACCGCGAGCACGGCGATCAGGACGACCCAGACGGCGATCACCCGCCAGGGGTTCCGGACGGCGAATCGAGCCCAGCGGGCGAGGGGACCTGGGGGCCGGCTGGACGTCCCCGTGGATGGCATGGTCACGCGAGATACTCCCGTTCTTCAGATCAGCGGCTGCTCGTGGGCTCGGCAGGGCGGCGGACCGCCCCGAGTTCCTCACCCTCTGACGAAGCAGGCCCCTATAGTACTACGTGTTCGTAATACGTCAACGTAGTACGTTGTCGTATCATGTTAACGGAGAGCGCCGGACAGGGCGAGAGGACCATCGGGCGATGAGCGTCGGCATGAAGCCGCCAGGGGAAACGTGGCCGGGATCAGGTCGTCAGCGGCCGGCGCTGGAGGGACCACTTGACGTTCCAGCGCCGAAACCCGGCCCGGCGGTAGAGCGCGATCGCCGCCGGATTGTCGGCGTAGGCGTCGACCTTGATGATCGTCGCCCCGGCCCGTGCGAGCCGGCGGATACCTTCGGCCATCAGCGCCCGGCCCAGGCCACGGCGCTGATGGGCATCCTCGGTCCGGACCGGCTCGAAGTGCCCGACGCCGGTCTCACCGTCGCGCCAGAGCAGGCAGTACGCGGCGACGTCGCCCTCCGGGCCGACGACCCGGAGGTCGAACTCCGGGCAGTGAAGCGGGCAGCGGAGCAGGCGCTCGTGGACGTCCGGCCCGTTCCGTCCGATGAGGTGATGCGGCCCGTCGGCCGGCTCGGTCCCGTCGGCGAACCGGTAGCCGTCCGGCAGCGGCGCCGGAGCATCGAGCGTCAGCGCCGATCGGCCCATGGCGTCGAGCCGGTCGTGGGGCGCCTCCGTGTAACCGATCGCCCGGAGCCGCCCGGCGAGATCCTCGTCCCGTCCATCTACAGTCATCGCGACGATCGCCTCGGGGTGGAAGGCAGGGTCGGCAAGTCGATCGAGCAGGACGGGAAGCACGAGTCGGCGGGCCGCGCCTCCATCGTCCAGATCACCGAGGATATCGACGTCGACGCGTGGCGACTGTCCGGGCTCGTCGGCGTAGACGGCTTCGAGGCTCACGGCGACCGGGGTGCCGGCGCCGTCTCTCCAGACGCTGCCGCTCGCGCTGGCCAGCTTCGGCTCGGTCGCGTACCACCACTGGACATCGCCCGGCTCCCACTGACCAGCGAGCGGGTCCCGGGCCCGGACGGCGAGCAGCAGGTCCGAGGCGGTCAGCATCGCGGTGTAGCCGTCGACCGGCTCCTCGCTGACGGCGGTCGACATCCTCATCCGGAGACTCCGATCACTGGCTCAGGCGCCGAGCGCACCGTCGAGCGCCCGGCGTAGCGCGACCAGGTCGGCGGTCAGCGAGCCGTCACGGAGGTCGTCGGCCTCGGCATTGCGCAACTCGACGGCCAGCCGCCGGATGGCCCCGCGTACCCGGGCCGGATCGAACGTCGCCACGGCGGACTGATCCCCGAGCAACCCGTCAAGTTCCCGGCGCCAGCCGTCGATGGGCGGCGATTCCGGGACCGACGAAGGTCCGGACGCAACGGCCGTTGTGGCAGCTCGCCCCTCATGGGACATGTTGGCTTCGGCCCGTGTCGTTCCTGGCGCCGCGTCGCCCGGCGAGGCCGCGACACCGCCCGATCTCGCGACCGGCCGCTCAGGGACCGGTTCGGCCCGGAGCTGCCGGACGCGCTCGCCGATCTCCGTCGGGTTCTCGGGCAGGTCCTCTGCCCGCAGCGACCGGGCCAGCCGGGCGGCCTCCTCGGCCGGGATGTTGTCGGTCACGATCGCGTCCCGCAGGGCTTCCTGCGCCGCCGGCGGCAACCCCTGGAGGGCGCGGCTCTGCTTCTCGCTCAGGCGACCGGCCCGGATGTCCTCACGGGCGGTCTCGGGCAGCTTCTCGGTCCCGAGCAACTGGAACAGCCTGCTCCGTCGAATCCCGACCGCCTCGGCGACGGCCTCCCACGGGGCGTCGCGAAGCTGGACCTTGAGCGCCCGCAGCGCCGACGCCCGGTCGAGGGCGTTGAGATCGTCGCGGACGATGTTCTCCATCAACTGCTGGATCAGCCGGCGCTCGATCGGGACGTCGCGGACCATCGCCGGGATGCTGGCGAGGCCGGCCATCCGGGAGGCCCGCCAGCGGCGCTCCCCCTGGACGATGATGTAGATGTCCCGCCCGGACTCGTAGCGGACGACGATCGGCTGGAGGACGCCTTCGAGGCGGATGCTGGCGGCGAGTTCCTCCAGCTTCTCCTCGTCGAAGGTCTGCCGCGGCTGGGACGGGTCGGAGCGGATCCGCTCCAGCTGGATCTGCTTGGCCTCGACCAGGTCGGTCACTCCAACGGCCTGCGGTCGGGTGTCCGTGAACAGGCTGTCGACCGTGAAGCGACGGCGCCGCGCCGCGCCGCGGTCAGCCACGCCCGTGGTCCGCCGGCCGGCCGGCGACGACGGCCGGGCCGGTCGCCTCGATGGCGGCCCCCTCGTTCTCGATCCAGGCGCCGACCTCACGGTAGGCGGCGGCGACCGAGGACTTGGGCATGTAGTTCAGGACACTGACGCGCTCGGCGGCCGACTCCGCGCTGCGAACCGAGAGCGGGATCGCCGGCAGCCGGGCCAGGTCAGGGAACTCCTCGGCCAGCGCCGTCAGCATGTCCGTCGCCAGCCGCGAGGAGTGATGGACCTTGGTCGGCAGGAACCCGAGGACCCGCAGACGCGGGTTGAGGCGGCGGATCCGGTTGACGGTCTCGAACAGCCTGCCCAGCACCATCAGCGAGAGCGGGTGGGGCTCAATCGGGATGATCAGGTCCGACGAGGCGATCAGGATGTTGATCGAGAGGACGTTCAGGGCGGGCGGCGAGTCGATCAGGACGTAGTCGTAAGCCGAGAGGTCGGCGCTGCGCAGCCGATAGTCGAGCTGTCGCTCCCGCTCCAGCACGCTGAGCAGTTCCAGCTCGGCGGCGGCCAGATCCGGGTGGGATGGGACGAGATCGACCCCCGGCAGCGTCGTCGGGATGATCACGTCCGGGATCTCGACCGTCTCGTCGATCAGCAGGTCGTAGACTGACCCGGTCAGCGCGGCGATATCGACCCCGACCGCCATCGTCAGGCTGGCCTGCGGGTCGAGGTCGATCGCCAGCACGCGCCGCCCCCGCTCGACCAGCGCCGCGGCCACGTTCAGCGTACTGGTCGTCTTGGCGGTGCCGCCCTTCTGATTGAAGAAGGCGATAATACGGGTCATCGATGCCTCATCGGTGCGGAGCGTCTCTCTATGAAGGTGTACGGACGATCCAGCCTATCACCCGGTGGATATGCGCACAATGGTAACGGACCCGGCGCGATCGGGGGACCCGATCACCCCGGCCGGGACGCCAGCGCGGGAGGACCGCAGCCCATGCGCCTGCCCCGGCATCCGGATGAACTGACTCCCGAGTGGCTGACGTCCGCTCTCCATCTCTCCGGCGCCCTGCCCCCCGCGAGCCGGATCGAGACGGTCGCGTGGGAGGAGATCGGCGCGGAGCGCGGCTTCACAGGCCGGATCATCCGACTCCGGACCGAGGTTGCCCCGACCCTCACCGACGACCAGCCGGGCCATCGCCAGTCGCTGATCGCCAAGCTGCCACTGGCCCCGCGAACCGGAACGTTCGCCGACGCCTCCGGGCTACCACCGACGGACGAGACGCGGGACGCCCACGTCACCCGGAGCGCCCGAGAGCTTCACTTCTACGAGGAACTGGCTCCTCACTGCGGGGTCGCCGTCCCGCGATCGCTGTTCGCCGCGATGGACCTGCCGGACGACCGGATGGTCCTCCTCCTGGAGGATCTGTCGGGCCTCCGATTCGGCGACGTCCTGACCGGCTGTTCGGTCGCCGACGCGGCCCTCCTGATCAGCAGCATCGCCCGCCTGCACGGGGTCTGGTGGGGGCGCGACCTGCCGATGCCGTGGCTGGCGAGCTGGACCGGCGACCACGAGGCCGCCCAGATCCGGCTCCAGCGGAACGTCGCCCGGCTGCCGGACCACGTCGTCGCGACCTTCCCGGACGACATCCAGAAGCTGCTCGAATGGCTGGCCGGCGGCGCCTATGAGCGTGTCCTCGACGGCCTCTCGACCGCCCCCCGGACGCTGATCCACGGCGATCTCCATCTGGACAACATCGCCTTTCGCGACTCCTCCGCGGCGGCACCACCGGTCATCACCGACTGGCAGACCGCCGGGATCGGTCCGGCGGTGGTCGACCTGGCGGCCTGCCTGTCCGGAACGCTCGATGTCACTGACCGCACCCGGACCGAGGCCGACCTGCTGACGACCTACCACGACGGCCTCGTCGAAGCCGGCGTGACGGGCTACAGCCGGGACGCGCTGGGACGGGATTACGGTCTGGCGCTGGTTCGCCAACTGGCCGGCGTGTTCGGCTGGCTCGCCAACACCGAACTCGCTACCCTGAGCGGCCGCGAACGGGACGTGACGCTGGCCGCGATCGGCGATGGCCGCCTCATCGCCGCGCTGCGGGACCACGACCCGATGTCGCTCCTGTCCTGACCCTCACGACGGCCCGAAGGGTCTGGTGAAGCCACCGACAAACGAACTGACTGCATCAGACTACTGACTACCGGATTCCATGTGGACTTCTCGCCCGGTTCCTGTCTCACATGTCCCGAACGAGCACACTCGATTGACGTAGTCACTCCATATTCACTATACTATCCGTACATCCCCCATTCGCTTCGGCGATGGGTTGCGAGGCCGCTCACAAGGCGGCCTCTGCGTTTTTCGCCTGATCGACGTGGTGACTCATGAGCGCTCCTTCGATGCGCCCGACAGCCAATGTGTACGTGGATGGCTTCAATCTCTATCACCGGTGTTTCGATGACGCCGACAATACGTCCAACCGGGCAGCCTGGCGACCGTACCGCTGGCTCGATCTCGATGCACTCAGTTCAAGACTGTTTCCACGATATGAGATCAAACGGATCAGATACTTCACCGCACTGGTGAGCCCCATGCCGGGCAACCTTCAGAATCAGGTCCGGCAACAAGCCTACATTCGCGCTCTGGAGACCATCCCACACCTCACTGTGCATTACGGACGGTTCTTCACCTCGCGAAAGACTCGCCCACTGGCAGACCTCAGTGTCAGAGGACCGATCCCCTTGACCCCGCTCACTACCGCTGTGGTCATCCAGCGAGAGGAGAAGGGGTCTGACGTGAGTCTGGCGAGCTATCTCCTGCTCGACGCATTCCGAGATGAGTCCGACCTCTCGGTTGTCATGACGAACGACTCCGACCTCGCCGAGCCCATCAGGATGGTTCGGGATGATCTGGGAAAGCGAGTGGCGATCGTCAACCCGAGGAAGAGAACCCCCTTCGACCTTGAGAACATCGCAAACGAATACAAGAAGATCCGCTTCGGGGTCGTACGCGACTCACAATTTCCCCTGACGCTCTCCGACGCGAACGGGACCATCACGAAACCGTCGACATGGTCGGAAGGTAGTCCCTGATCGCAAGATTCGGACTGACATGGCCAACACATATTACATCCGTCAGGAAGACAAGGCGGCAGAAGGTCTGGGGTGACCGACGCAGGCCCGCCGAGGCCAGCGCTGCCGTGCTGGATCAGCAGATGTCGTTCTTCCCTTCGGCGTCTACCGCTAGAGATGTGATCTCGCGGTATCACAGGCAGCCTGACACGATTCTGTACTGATCAGGAAACCTCGGAGCGAAACATGACGACCTGGGCAACGGACGCGGTTTTCTATCACCTCTATCCCCTCGGGATGCTTGGCGCCCCGGAGCACAACGACTTCCGGTCCGAGCCGGTCTCCCGCTTGCCTGAGCTTGCGGCCTGGACCGATCACCTGCGGGATCTCGGTGTCAACGCCGTCTATCTCGGGCCAGTCTTCGAGTCGTCCCGGCATGGCTACGACACCGCCGATTACTTCACCGTCGACCGACGGCTCGGGATTAACGATGATCTGCGCGACCTCGTGCGGCACTTCCATGACAACGGCATCCGGGTGATCCTCGATGCGGTCTACCACCACGTCGGCCGGGACCACTTCGCCTTCCGGGATTTGCAGGAGCACGGCGAGGCGTCCCAATACCGCGACTGGTTCGTCGGGATCGACTTCTCCCGGCGCAGCCCGGCCGGAGACCCGTTCACCTACCACGGCTGGAACGGCGTCCTCGATCTCGTCAAGCTCAACCTCGACGACCACGATGCTCGCGAGCACCTCTTCGCCGCGACCCGGCAGTGGTTCGCCGAATATGAGATCGACGGGCTCCGGCTGGATGCGGCCGACGTCCTCGACCGCCGCTTCCAGCGCGACCTCGCCGCCGTCGTCCGGGAGATCGCGCCGGACGCCTGGCTGCTGGGCGAGGTCATCCACGGCGACTACCGCGACTGGACGGGTCCGGGGATGCTGGATTCGACGACGAACTACGAGACCTGGAAGGGGCTCTACTCCAGCTTCAACGACGCTAACCTGCACGAGATCGCCTTCGCCCTGAACCGGCAGTCGGGCGAGGGCGGCATCTACCGCGACCTCGCCCTCTACACCTTCGCCGATAACCACGATGTCAACCGGATCGCATCGCTCCTCCGTGAGCCGGCCCACCTCTACCCGCTCCACGCCCTGCTCTTCACGATGCCGGGCGTCCCGTCGATCTTCTACGGCAGCGAGTGGGGCATCGCCGGGGAGAAGCGCGGCGACAGCGACGCCGAACTCCGCCCGGCCCTCACCTGGCCGGTGGACGTCTCGGCGATGGCGCACCCGGAACTCGCCGGCGAGATCGGCCGCCTGGCGGCGATCCGGCACCGCTCGGTCGCCCTCCGCCACGGTGACTACCGCCAGCTCCACGTCGCCGCCGAGCAGTTGGCCTTCGCCCGACGAGCAGGCGACGAGACGGTGATCGTCGCGATCAACGCCGCCGCCGACCTCGCCCCGCTGAGCGTCGCCACCGATCTGCCGGAGGGCACCGAGCTGAGCGACGCGCTCGACCCGGTCGTCGTGGTTCGGGTTGCAGGAGGTCGGATCGAGATCCCGCCGGTCCCGGCTCGCTGGGCCAGAATCCTCATCCGGCAGAACTGAGCGGGCCATCAGACCGACGCTGACCGACGTAGAGACCACGTCCCGTCGGGTAGGCGTCGTCTCGCTCGACGTCCAACCCGGCGGCGGCCAACGCCGCCCGCATCTGGTCGTCCGTGAACAGCCCCATGACATGCCGCTCCGTGAACCGCTCGACCCGCCCCTCGGTGCCGATCAGGACGTCGAAGTCGAGGACGGACCGGTCGCCATCCCGACCGCTGGTCGCCAGGCGAGCCAGCTTCAGGTCCGGCTGATCGACGATGTCGAGCCCCTGACGGCCGTCCTCCCAGGCTTCCGGCGAGAACCACGGCTCGATCAGCAGCAAACCCCCGGGAGCGAGATGGTCGGCGAATCTCCGCACGGTCCGCCGGAGCAGGGCTTCGGTCCGGACGTAGCCGATCGAACTCCCGACGCAGACGATCACATCGTAGTGCTCGTCGGCCGACCAGGTGGTCATGTCGGCGACCGCCAGCGGGATGTCCGGCAGCCGTTCCCGCGCCCGCGCGATCATGTCCGGGGACCGGTCGAACCCCGACACGCGGAAGTCCGGCGCCAGGTGCTCCAGAACCAGTCCCGTCCCGCAGGCAGCCTCCAGCAGGGAGACCGCCGCGGGGTTGCGCCGGGTGATGTGCGATCGCAAGGCCGACGAAGCGGCCGTGTGGTCGAAAAGCTGCCGGTAGATCGCGTCGTAGTACCGGGCCGATGCTCGATAGACGGACATCGCGAGGTCCCTCCTTCCGGGCGGTGTGGCTTAGGCGGACGCTCGCAGCAGACCGAGCACCGTCCCGATCAGGTTGCGGTCGCACCCGTGAACCGTGACGACGTCGATGGCGGGATCGGGCCGGTCCCCGAAACCCGGGCCGTCGCCCGGATCGCCGAATCGGACGACCCGCCGTGCTCCGGCAAGGAGGGTCGCGTCGATCTCGACTCCCGTTGTCTCACCGGGCCGAGAGCCAGCCCGAGCGGCGAGCCGGCCGATCGCCGCGACGGTATCGACGAGACTGGCGCCGGGGGCGAGCCGCAGCGGCAGGGTCGCGTCACCGACCACGGCGATCCGGGCGTCCGACTCGGAGCGAGACAGGATGATCGCGAGCGTCGCGGCGACATCGAGAGCCGACACTATCCCGTTCCGGGCCGTACATCCTGGCAACCCCGCCGGGATGCGCATGGTGACCGGCAGGTCGCACGTCTCGACACGTCGGCAGGCGAGATCGAAGGCCCGATCGAGGGCGGTCATGATGTCGTCCCGGACATCCCAACGGTCGGTCCCCGAGTGGCCGGACTCATAGGCACGCCGGGCCGCGACGACGGCGAGCGGTGTCACCCCTCCCGCAGGACCCGCGACCGATCGGACGAGACGGTCGGTGACCGTCTCGTGGACCGGATTGCCGGGCACGAGTGAGTCAGTCGCGGCCAGTTCGGGAAGCGATGTCAGCACCTCGGCGGACCGCAGGTGCGGCAGAAGCGCCTGCCAGACGCACGGCTCCCGACGCAAGGACGCCGGGACCGCGGCGAGCGGCAACCGGTGGGTCGCGATCAGCGCCGCGGCGAGGACACCGTCCCGCATCTCCGATACGGCCGTCGCGGCCGCTAGCCGGGCGAGCAGGGCGGCGGAATCCGGCACAGCGGGGTCGGTCAGGAGAGCCGGTGGCGAGACGCCGGTCACGACCCAGCGGTAGATGGCGTCGTGGGTGATCGTCGGCGCCTTCGGGTGGCCGAGCCGGAGCAGGTCGGCATGGCGCCAACCGGCGAAGCCCGGTGTCGCGAGGATGTCCTCGACCAGCGCGGCCGGGGAGCGGTCGTTGTACCAGGCGCCGATCGCCCGCCGCAGCCCCCGTCCCCAGCCGCGCAGGCTCTGGACGAAGGTCGCGAACAGGAACAGGTCGCGGCTGGTCCGCGCGACCCGCGGCAGCGCGACCAGGGCCGCCCGCCGGGTCAGATCGTCATCGGCGGCCGCCGCGAGAGCGAGGGCCAGCAGCAGCGGCTCCGGGCGCGACGGGTTGGCGGCCGTCGCGGCGAGGATCTCGGCGACGACGCGCAGGCTGTCCTCGGCGAGGGCCGCCCGGACGGGATCGGCGTCGGCAACGGTGACCGGTAGGGGATCGGTCAGCACCCGATCGACCCCGCCGATCAAGAGATAGCGCCGGAGCGCCGACCAGGTGTCGGGGGCGGGACTGGCAACGGGGCGGACAGGCTGCACTACGACGGGAGTCCGCAGCACGCGAGCGTCGCGATCGGTTTCGGCGAGTCGGGGCGGGATCGTCGCCGGCGGGTTCAGGGTCGGGGCCATGAGATCTCTCCTGGTCAGCCTCCGGACAGGGCGGCGTGGGCACACGCGGCGGTCGGGGGCGATTCGACGACGTCGTCGGGTGATGGCAGGAAGACGGTCAGGTGCCGGGGGAAGCGGTTCGGGGCCGGGTCGATCGGGCTCTCGATATGGGACGCCCCGGACTGACGCGGCTGTCGGACCCAGAGACCCGGCGGCCACGTCAGTCGGAGAGCGGGAGAGGTCAGATCAGCGACCGGCGAGTGTCCCGCCCAGATCGATCAGCCAGTGGCCGACGGTCCGGCGGACGGGCGACACCCGGCGAACCAGCCGCACGGGCTCCGACGGGAGATGGCGCCCCCCCCCCAACACCAGGAGAGGCGGACTCGGGCCGGGCGACGATGGCGATCATGGCCGCGAGGTCGATGGACGGCAATCGGGACCTCCTTCGTCAAGGCGGGGCAGCAGGCGGAGCTTGCCGCGTCGATCCTGCCCCTCGGGGGCAGGATCGGCAGGATCGTCGGCGAGCGCACGGCCAACCCGGATGAGGGCGGAACCGACCAGTTGGCGGAGCGCGGGACGCTCCCGGCCGGGGTCAGCCAGCCTGAGATTCGCCTGCCGGATAGCGGCCTCATGGAGCTGCCGCTCATGGACGATCCGGATCATCTCCAGGGACATGGGATTCGAGAACACACTGGACTCCTCTCGACGACGGGAACGATCAGATGGGAGCGATCGGCGGAGACCTGGCACACCGACGAAGGCAGGTCAGGCCGATTCGGGCACGGCGACCGCGGCTCGCCCCGGTCGCCCCGTGGCATCGCCGATGACGACAATGCCGAGGCGGACGAGGTGACTCCCGACGGCGCGGCGGACGATCACGATCGACCAGTCGTCACCCGCGGTGAGGAGCCGGGTGCGCCGGTAGGCATCGGCGGCGGAGAGCAGACCGTGGCGGTGGATCTCGACGAGGTCGCGAGACAGATCGTTGGGGTACATGGCAAGACTCCTCGGGTGGCAATCGATCATTGGCACATCGATGGGCGATCAGGCGTGGGGACCACCGGCTGGGGCCAGGCCGGGACCGGTCTGGCCCGGACGAGCGGGGCGGGACACAGCCACCCAGCGAGCCAGCCGGACGATCCGGTCGAGCATCGCCCCGGTGCGGATCGGCCCGCCGCGACGGGAGAGCCCGGCTTCGAAGATCACCGGGCGGCGACGGTCGTCGACCATCGCCCGCAGCATGTGGTCGGGGTGCATAAGAACTCCTGTCAAACTGACGACTCAACTCGACGACGAACCAATTCCGGTCGACGTGGTGGTGCTCAGACGACGCTGAGCCCGGCCGCCGATCGACCGTCCCGGCTTCTACCGCCGGGCCGATTCCCTCTCGATCAACACCCGATGTCCCTCCTCCGGCCGCGCAACCGGTTGACGCCAGCCGACGTTCAGATTTTTCCTATCCGGCGGATTCCACCGATTCGTTGATCTCGGGGCTGTCTCAGGGCAATACCCTTCCGGGGCCTCGCCAATGGGGCGGACCTGAGATCGAGGCTGGTGGAACGATTCATTGCGATGAGGCGACGGCCCAGGGCACAGCGGCGAGCACCAGGTCCGGGGACGCAAAGACCCGGATTGGCACTGGCCAACCCGGGCTACCGGAGCATCTCGCAATGTGACGGGCGCGCTAGGACAGCGCGACGGACGTCAGCATTCGAGACCTCCCGGGCACACGGGGGCCAGGTTGGGCGCAGTGATCCCGCGACCTCGCAGCATGGCAGCGGGGAAGGCGACCCAACGGGTAGCGCTTCGGGACTGCTCGCGCGCGACAGTGCTGTCGGCGACAACGGGAAGCTGGATTGCTCGAATCATCGGGTTCCTCCTCTCTGCATCTGCGACACCGGACGGTGTCCGGAAACCTGACCAGCCATGTGGCTGCTGGATTGCTGGGCCGCGCACCGGACCCACTCTTGGGTCCTTGCGGCCAGGTCGTTCAGGAACCCTTGGCTCCCGGACCTCCGCCACCTTATCACCGGCCCGGAGGGGTGTCAAGCGTTTTCGGCGGAATTCGCCAAACGCCGTCTTAGGCCCCTCCCCAACCCCTCCCCATCTGCGGATGGAGAGGGGCTGGCTGGTGAGCTGCCTAGGGTTCGCCAGACCGCGCCGAGCCAGGCGGCCAGGGCGAACAGCAGCGTGGTGC
>CAXTHM010000005.1:0-55448 GCA_964244115.1 uncultured Thermomicrobiales bacterium | reverse complement strand
TGATGAGCAGACCGTATCGGGTGGCGGGACTATCGTAGCGGAGGGTGACGGTGTGCTGGCCGGCGGGGACGACGACAGCCCGCAGCGCGTGGTCGGCGGTCAGGAGGTCGGTTGACTCACCGTCGATCTCGGCGACCCAGCCGGGGTAGGCGATCTCGCTCAGGACGACGAGGGTATCGGTCACGGTCATCGCGTCGAAGCGGATCGTGTCCGGGTCATCCGAGGGCCGCAGCGTCAGGGCCGGCGGCTGCGCATTCAGGTCGGAGGCGGGCAGATTCGGTGCGACCGGTCCGACGCCGGTCTCGAAGAGCGCCGTCACGAGCGGGTCGACGGCTCCGTTGGCCAGCAATGGGAGCGCCTCGCCCTCGGGTACGGTCCGGAGATCGGAGACGGCCCAGAGCCGGGGCAGCACATCCAGGTTCTCGACCACCCGGACCGTCCCGTCATCGAAGACCGTCGGCCACCCGCTCAGTGCCCGCGGGTCCGTCCGGTCGTCGCCGGCCCTGAACGGGAGGACGAGGTATCGAACGTCGAGCAGGCCGAGCAGCGGGGAGTCGAGCCCGTCCGGGTACAGGTTGGCGCCGTGGTACTCCTGCGGGGCGCCGTTCAGCGCCGTGATGAGATCGACATAGCCCTGGATCTGGATCGGGTTGTAGCCCTGGATGTCCTCCAGCCCCAACATCGTCGCCCGGTTGTCGACGACGAGTGCCTGGGTGATCGCGTCCGGGAACTGGTAGCGGTAGAGGACGCTCTGCCCGTTCTCGGTCACGCCGACGGACGGATCATAGCCGGCGAACCGGAACGGTCCCTCGGTGTCCGAGCGTTCCCGGAGGAACTCGGCGGCCGCGGACGGGGCGTAATACGCATCGAGGTCGCGCCGGTGGAAGCCGCCGAACGGTGCCTGCCCGGCCAGCGCCTGCGTCATCAGCATCAGGTCGGCGACCACCACGACCAGTAACGTCATTGGCAGCCAGCGGGTCAGACGGTCCTCGAGACGCCCACGGTTCTCCGCGGTGGACGTGGGCCACGGTAGCCGGTCCCGGAAGATCAGCACGGCGGTGACGAGCGCGACGAGGAGCACCGCGACGATCGGTATCCAGGCAACGCTCCCACCGAGCAGACCGAACCCGGACAGGATCAACCCCGGCATGAGGACGGCCGCGCCACGGACGGCGACACTGGCCGGGGCGCGGACGGCGTCGGCGAGGACCTGCGCACCGGTCCCCGCCAGCAGCGCCAACCCCGGGAACGCGACCAGGATGACCCGCTCCGGCCAGTGCTCATGCAGCGTCCGGAACTGGGGCAGCTGGTAGAGCAGCCAGTGCAGCGGCGTCACCGCCGGGATCGTCAGGACGATCGCGCCGAGGGCCGTCAGCAGCCAGAACGGAATCCCGAACCGGCCCCGGCCCAGCAGGAGCCCGGCGACCGCCAGCGCCAGGACGGCGGCACCTGGGTAGTACAGCGACGGCTGGAACAGTCGGCCGATCACGCTCTCCGAGGTCGAGCCACCGATGACCCCACCGATGTCGGTCCCGTACTCGCCACCGGAGGCGTTCGAGACGCCGTTGAACTCCAGCCGCGGCAGCAGCCCGGCGGCACTCAGGCCGAGCCCGATCGCGAGCATCGCCGCGCCGTGGATGAGGAGACGGGCAAGGGTCGGCCAGGCCAGGGATAGCCGGGCGGCGGGCAGACGATGTATGAGTCGGAAGCGGTCAGTTCCCTCTGACGTGCCGGGTCGCGGAGCGGACCCCTCCCCAAACCCCTCCCCGGCTCGTTTCGCGCTGCGGCGCTCAGGCCCGGAGAGGGGCTCTTCCAGGTCGGCTTCGCCTCCCCGCGATGGGACCCCTCCCCAACCCCTCCCCATCTGCGGATGGAGAGGGGCTTCATGCTCGCCGGCTGCGACTTCCTGTCTGCCCGTTCGAGGGATGTGGCCAACGTCTCCCCCTCTCCGGGACCGGTGAGTCGAAATGGCCTTCAGGCGAGGGAGCGAACCGGTGACAGGTGAGGGGGTCGGGGGTTGGGGACGTTGCTCATCTCCCAGCGACCCGACCGGGGCCAGAGCGCGATCCGCTCCCCCGGAGATCCCACCCCAGAGCACCCGGAACACCAGCCAGGCCGCGAGCAGCAGCAGCGTGTAGTAGCTCACCTGCCCGACCCAGGCGGCGAGGGCCTGGCTGATGGCGAATCCGGTCATACCCCAGCCGGCGATCCGGGTCGGCCAGGTCCGGGACCGGAGCGCGACCTCGGCTCCGAGCAGGACCCACGGCAGCCAGGTCACGGCCTGATACGACGCCGGACCGCTCGGGATGCGCCCATAGAGCACGCCCGAGCCCGAGAGGCTGAACCCCGCGACCAGCGCCCCGAGTCGCCCCAGCCCGACCCGCCAGGCCAGCAGCCACATGCCGACATTGGCGAGCAGCAGGTGACCGAAGATCTGGGCGATGACGGCGGCGCCGAAGGGAAGCACGGTGAACGCGAGCATCGCCGGCAGGTACATCCAGCCGGACTGCGGGTCGCCGGCCAGCGGGGCGCCGCCGAACTGGGTCGGGTTCCATTCCGGCACACCACCCGCCCGGAGTCGTTCGCCCAGGTTGGCGTACCACGGGTAGAACTGGGTCGCGGTGTCCTGCCCGAGCCGGACGCCCCCCCAGACCATCGGCAGCGTCAGCAGGACCGTGCCCAGCAGGATGACGCCCAGTGGCCACCAGCGCTCCGACTGGCGTCGGCCCCGCCGTCCTGACGCGACCTCGTCCGCGGGGCGACCGCTCTCGGTGGGCAAGGCCGAGGTCTCCCCTGGCGGCGGCTTCAGCCTGGACATCCCGACGAGGGTCAAGCGACCCATCCGCTGGCGCGATGGTCGGTCGAGCGGACATCGATCGGGGCAGGTCGGATCCCGTCGAGGCCGGGCCGCGCCGCCAGCCGGGCCAAGGACCGGTTCCAGGCAGCGGTCCACGGCAATCGGTCGGGGAGCAGCCAGGCGACGATGATCGCGATCCCCGCCAGCAGCAGCCCCCCGAAGATGTCGAGGACGTAGTGGTTGCCGGTCACCATCACGACGTAGCCCATCATCGTCAGGTGCGCCACCCCGAGGATCGTCCCCAGCCACCAGCGCCGGAGCGTCACCGCCAGCCAGAGGGCGGCGATCGACGTCCACCCCATGTGCATACTCGGCATGGCGGCGAACTGGTTGGCGGCGGCGAAGCCGGAGGTAGCGTTCGGCGTGGTACTGAAGGCGTTGAGGGTATCGACGAACGGGTAGCCGTAGGGCGCCATGAACCGAGGCGGCGCCAGCGGGAAGAGGGCGTACCAGGGCAGCGCCAGCAGGGTGACGACGACGAAGGCCCGCCGGACCCGACGGTAGGCGACGGGAGCGACCAGGCAGGCCAGCACGGCGCAGACGTAGAGGGTCGGCTTGAAGTTACGGTAGTAACCGTTGACCACGTCGATCAGCCAGTCGTGTCGCAGCGCCCAACCCTGGAGGTCGAGCTCGATGTTGAGCCCGACGGCGCCCTGCCAGCGGATCAGGTCCAGCGCATTGGCAAAGGCCTCCTCCGGTGCCTGCTGGAAGAACGACCGGCGCAGCAGGGTGTAGGTCTGGAGGATCGCCAGCAACAGCACGACTTGTCCGGCCGCCCAGCCGACCCGCCACCAGCCGCTCGGCCGGACCCCCAGCGCACGCGTCGCCGCGAGATCGGCCCGATGCCCGGCGGTGGTTTCCTGCCGCAACTCCGGGCGACCGGACCGGATCGTCTGTCGTCGCGCCAACCGGGACCCCTTCACCGCTCCGCCAGACGCCTCGCATGGCTCCGTCCGGACGATACACCACCACCGATATCGCGTGACGATGCGAGTGTGAAGAGATTCAGGGGATTGCCACCCAATGCCGACACAGGGGGAACAGGTTGAGTGGGGACGAATGCCCAGGGGCACGTTGTCCACGGAACCGGGCGCTAAAGCCGCCCGACAAGACGAAGCACTATCGTCCGGCGTGGTTCAGCCGTCATCCCCATCGGGCAATCCAGGACGATTCTTGAGTTGCCGGGCGGCTTTAGCGCCCGGTGGCGCGACGACACGGTCGATCCAGCCCGACGGGGCGGCAAGCGTCCGAACCGGTCAATCCGCGACGAGCCCAACGATGGTCACGTCATCCACGATTGGTGCCGGTCCGCGCTTCCAGACGTGCCCCGGCGCGATCCGGTCGGCCAGGACCTCGGCGATGTGCTGCGGGGTCTGGTCGGCGAAGTGCTCGATCTGCTGGCGGCAGCTCACCCCGGCGACCGCGACGACGGTCTCCGCCGACGCCGCCATGACGGCGGGCAGCAGCCGATCCTCGACGATCTTCTTCGAGACGTCGTAGTGCTCCGTCTCGTAGCCGAACGACCCGGCCATCCCGCAGCAGCCGGCCCCGGTTTCCCGCGGACGGCAGCCGCTCTCCCGGAGGATGCCGAGCGACGGCGAGATCCCGATCAGCGCCTTCTGGTGGCAGTGGCCGTGGAACAGGACCTCCGGCCCCTCCCGCGTCAGCCAATCGATCCCGAGGTTGCCCGCGTCGGCCAGCTTCGCGAGGTATTCATCGATCATGAAGCTGTTCTCGGCCAGTACCTGCACATCCGGGTCGTCCGGGAGCAGGTCGGCGTACTCGTCCCGCAGCGTCAGGATGCAGCTCGGCTCGGTCCCGATCACCGGGATACCGCGCCTCGCGTACGGGGCCAGCAGCGCGACGTTCCGCTTCGCCATCCGGCGGGCGTCGGTGACGAGACCCTTGCTCAGCATCGGTCGCCCGCAGCAAACCCGGCGCTCCTCGAGGATCACCTCGAAGCCGGCCGCGTCCAGCAGCCGGACCGCCGCCAGCCCGATCTGCGGGTAGTTGTAGGTCGCGAAGGTATCGTGGAAGTAGACGACCTGCCCGCGGAACGCGCGCCCCCGCGTCGGGTGCTGCTCCCGCCAGTCCGCGAAGACCTGCGGGAAGGTCTTGCGCTGGAAGGCCGGCAGCTTGCGGTTCGGGTGGACACCGAGCGCCCGCATCACCGGGCTCGCCAGCGGCGTCCGCAGCATCAGGTTCGCCAGCGGCGCGACCGGGGCCGAGACCTTCGAGAGCGTGTGGATGTGGCCGAAGACACGGGAGCGCAGCGGCGTCCCATGGACGGCCTGGTACTGGGCCGTGAACTCGGTCTTGATCTTGGCCATGTCGACGCTGCTCGGGCACTCCGTCTTGCAGGCCTTGCAGGACATGCAGAGGTCCATGACCTCGTACGTCTTCTTCGAGGTGAAGTCCTTCGGCTCGAAGACCTTGCCGGCCAGCGCGTTCCGGAGGGCGTTGGCCCGGCCCCGGGTCGTGTCCTCCTCGTCCTTGGTGGCCATGAAGGACGGGCACATCGTCCCGGCCTTGAGCTTCCGGCAGACCGCCGCGCCGTTACACATCTCGACCGCGCCGAGCAGCCCGCCCTCGGCCCGGAAGTCGAGGAACGTCTTCGGTTCCATCGGCCGGTAGCCGCGACCGTAACGCAGGTTCTCGGTCATCGGCGGGCTATCGACGATCTTGCCGGGGTTGAACAGGCCGCGCGGGTCGAAGATGCCCTTGAGTTCCCGCATCGCGCCGTAGAGTTCCGGGCCGAAGATGCGCTCGTTGAGCTCGCCGCGCTGGAGCCCGTCGCCGTGCTCGCCGGACATCACGCCGCCGAACCGCGTCACGAGCTCGCAGGCCGCGACGCCGAGCTCCCGCATCGCCGTAACGCCCTCGACCGACTTCAGGTTGAGCAGCGGCCGGACATGCAGGCAGCCGGCCGAGGCGTGGGCGTAGAACGCCGCCGTCGTGCCGTGCTCCTCGACCAGGGCGAGGATCGCGCGGACGTAGTCGGCCAGGTGCTCGACCGGCACCGAGACGTCCTCGATTACCGGGACCGGCTTGTAGTCGCCCCGGATGCTCATCAGGAGGCCGAGGCCGGCCTTGCGGACGGTCCAGACGTCCTTCTGCATCACCGGATCGAGCACCCGCAGCGGCTCGGTCATCAGGCCGATGCCGCGGTCGCGGATCAACTGCTCGACCCGCTGGCACTGCCGGGCGAGGTCGTCATTGTCGTCGCCGTAGAACTCGACCACGAGGACGGCTGCCGGGTCGCCGTGGATCAGGCCGATCTGGCGGGCGTAGCCGGGCTGCTTCCGGGTCAGGTCGATCAGCATCCGGTCCATCAGCTCGACCGCCGAGGGCTCGGACTCCAGCAGGATCGGCACGGCCTCCATCGCGCGGACCAGATCGTCGAACTGGAGCATGACCAGGGCGGTCCGCTTCGGGGTCGGGACGAGGCTGATCGTCGCCCGGAGCATCGCCCCGAGCGTCCCCTCGGCCGAGGCCAGCAGCTTCGCGACGTTCATCTGGCCATCGGGCTTGGTCAGCTCGTTGAGGCTGTAGCCGGTCGCCCGGCGCCAGTGCCGGGGGAAGTCGCGCACGATCGCGTCGTGATGGGTGGTGCGGAACGCGAGGAGCTTCGTCAGGAGTTGCCCGTAGGGGTCGTCGTGCGCGGCCCGCGCCTCGTAGCCGCCCGTCGCGGCCGGCCCGATGTCGACCGTCCCCTGCGACCCGAGCGCGACCCGGGCCGAAACGACATGATCGCCCGCCATCCCGTAGAGGATGCTGTGGGCGCCCGAGGCGTTGTTGCTGATCACGCCGCCGACCGTCGCCCGGTCCAGCGACGACGGGTCCGGCCCAAACATCAGCCCGCTGGCCCGGAGTTGCGAGTTGAGCAGCTCCAGCGTGATCCCCGGCTCGACGGTGACGGTCCGCTCCTCGGGGTTCACTTCGAGGATCCGGTTGAGATACTTGGAGTAGTCGATCACGAGGGCCGCGCCGACGGCCTGCCCGGCCAGCGACGAGCCGCCGCCCCGCGCCAGGATCGGGACGCCGTGGCTGGTCGCCAGCTCGACGGTGGCGAGGACGTCGTCGGTCGTCTTCGGGATCACGACGCCGACGGGCTCGATCTGGTAGTTGCTGGCATCGGTGGCATAGAGCATCCGCGACGTGTCGTCGAACCGGACCTCGCCGCTGATCCGGGCCTGGAGCTCGGCCTGGAGCACCCGCTGCGTCTCCGACTCGCCGATCCGGCGGCGCTGCTCCCGGCCGAAGATGGTCAGGGGCGCCCCGCGGACCGGCGGGCTGACGGTCGCGGTGCCTCCGCCCCCCGTATCCGGGGCCGCGTCGAGGCGAGGGTTCGGGTCGGCGGCCGGGAGGGACGAGGGTGTCGGGTCAGCCATCGTGCCGGCGTCTCCTCAGGGTGATTACGCGCGAGCCGGGATATCGGACGGCCCGGCGATACACAGGGTTGCGGAAGGTAGCGAAAGTGTAGCACCGGGCCCCGAGCGGACCCTCGCGGTGGCGACGTCGATGCCCATTCGGCCGCGTTGGTCGCGCCTTCCGCGGTGGCCGGCATGATCGCGATTCCCCGACCATGAATGGCAGCGAAGCGGGCCGGGCCAACGTGAACGGCATCGACAGCAACTCCACAATGAAACGCCGCCACACTTCTCCTGTCCGCCCGTCTTATCTGTAGATCGAACAGGAGACGCGCCTGGCATCGCGGCCGGCGGGCCAGTCACCGGGGGCAGAGATGGCGGAGGTGGCCGATGACGGACAGGACCACGACCCCTGGCGACCGGTGCCCCCGACAACGGAGGGCGACGAGCGCCTCATCGTCGCCCGGGCGCGGCACGACCGGTCCGCCTTCGCGCCGCTCTACGAGCGCTACCTGAACGATGTCTATCGCTATTGCCATTTCCGGCTCGGCTCCCGCGAGGCCGCCGAGGACGTCACCAGCCTGACCTTCCTCAAGGCGATGAGCAGCCTCGACCAGTACCGGGGCGGCTCATTCCGCGCCTGGCTGTTCACGATCGCCCACCGCACCGTGATCGACCACGTCCGCGCCCGCCGGCCCGACCTGCCGCTCGACCTCGCCGAGCAGGCGATGTCGTCCGAACGGTCACCGGAGACCGCGGCGCTGGCGAGCGACGACCAGCGCCAGCTCGCGGCGCTGCTCGCGCAACTCCCGGCCGAGCAGCTCCGGGTGGTCGAACTCCGGCTGGCCGGCCTCAACGACCGCGAGATCGCCGACGTCCTCGGGGAGCGCCACACGGCGATCCGGACCCGGCAGTCGCGCGCCCTGGCCCGGCTCCGCATCCTCGCCACCGCCAGCGGCTGGCTCGCCGCCGACAAGGAATCGCGATGACCCACCCCACCGACGACACCCTGGACGATGCCTGGAACGACATCGTCCAGGACTCCGACGCCTACTCCGCGCTCGACCCCACCGACACCGACCTGCTCCGGGCGATGCAGTCCACCGCCAGCACCGTCCAGCCCGACCCGGCCTTCCGCGACCAGCTCTGGGCCGAGCTGTCGCGCCGCCCGATCATCGCGACCCCGGCACCAACGGCCGACCCGTCGCTGCCGGCCCCCCACGCCAACCGGTCAGGAGCCCCCACCATGACGCCACACCCTGGCCTGGCCCGCCGCCGCTGGAGCCCGCCGATCGCGACCATCGCCGCCGCCCTCGTCATCGCCCTGGTCGGCTACGGCGCCCTGTCGCTCTCCGGCGCCAACCCGAGCGGGATCAGTCTCAACCTGAACGAGATCCCGAATGCGTCCGCGCAGGGACAGGGGATGGGGCAGAGGGACAATCCGGTCGTTGGGACATGGGCATGGACGGGATCGTTCGGCATGGAATCGTCTTCCAGCCCGGACATCTTCGCCACGCTGACCTTCGACGCTGACGGGACTCTGATCTTTACCCCGACCTGGAACGCGGTCGGTCATGGAACCTGGACCGTTGATGACGATGGTCGAATAGACGTGGACCTCAGTTGGCTCTACACCAGCGACTACTTTCAGGAATCGGAACAGAGCGGTGCAGACCAGACGTCCTCTACCAATATCTACCCTGCGTTGGTCAGCTTTCGCATCGGTTTTACCCTATCGAGCGACGGGCAGCGATGGGAGGATCAGACCGTTACCTATGACCTCCTGGTTCGCGATCTGGAATATACGTCTGGAGCCGACGAACCAACGATCTATCGAATCAATGACTTCCCTCCGGAAATGAATGACATGGAGGAGGGGTTCGACGCCCGGCGGCTGGATCGGGTGATCGACGAGGCTCCGGGGATGACGAGCGCCGAAGCCGGTTTGGAGTCATCCTCCGCTGAAGATGTTCCGATGTCCGGAAGCCCGCGGCCGATGTCGTCAACCGGGCCCAGTTCACCTCCGGCGGCCTCCCATACCGATTCAACTGTCGCACCGAACGCCGTGCGGCTCGAGGGACCAACTCCGACGCCGGCGTCATAAGCGTAGCGAGGGGCGCCATCGGTTACAGGGCGCGGGGCCTGCCCCGTCCGCACCGCGTAGCGATCTCGGTGGTTTGGGACCGACCCGTTCGATCCTGGCCCACGCGTTCGTCAATACCGTTCTCGCCCTCCCGCGCGATGGCCGCTGCGGCGGCCGGCCTCGCAGGCTTCGCCCCTACGAGACGGCTGATGACGAGTGTTTTCGGCGGCGTCCGTTCGGCGTCGACCGGCGTCCGCGTCGGGGACGGTGGCTCTTCGGTTCGGATGGAAAGGCCGATGGGCGGGCGTTTCGACGACGAGTCGCAATCGATATGCATCGCCCGTTGGGAGTGCGGGAGCGCCCCGCTCGGGTACGGCCGCATCGCCGATCTCATGGCGTCGCCCCTGCGAACGCGGGAGCACTCCGGCGACGATCGCCAGAGCGCTCCTTCATCGTCTCGACGATGGCTCAACGAGACGCATCGATCGTGCTGAAATCGGTCAGCGACGGTCCCGGCCGTACCCGGATCAGCTGGCCGGGGTCGCCTCGCCGGAGCCGAGCCGGAAGGCGATCACGGACGGGGCGTTGGTCGGAGGCTTACCCTGGGTGTCCGAGGACGGAGCGATGAAGCTGCCGTCCGGGACGAGCAGCCTGTCGCCGGCGATGGCGTACTGCGGCTCGTCCGGGTCGGCCGCGGCCCGGTATGACCAGAGCAGCCTGCCGTCCTCCATGCTCTGCTGATGCTCCGGCGCGATTCGGCGCTGAGCCGTCTGGTCGCCCTCGGGTTCCGCGGGTTCGAGCAGGACGTCGCGAGCCTGCTCGCGGAGGCCGAGCGGCAGGGCGAGCTCCCCATCCCGGACCATTCCCGGCTCGCTCACCTGCTCCTGATCGCGACGATCGGCGAAGGGATGAACTGGGTCCTCGACCCGACGGGCACGTTCGACGAGCGGATCTCGTCCGCCTTCGACGGCCTGATCCGCCCCTACCGGATCGCGCCGCCGACGGGCTGAACCGGCGAGCCCGGACTGATCGCCGCCTATAGCGGTGAGAAAGGCCGGTCATCGGTCGATGCTTCCCGCCGGAGCCGGTTGCCGGCCGCACCCCTGCGTCGGTCCGGCCCAACGATCCGGTCATCGGCGTCGACGCACGACAAGCGGACGCCGGGAGGCACTCACGGGACGACAGCCGGGGCGCCTCATCGTTCCATGTCCGACGCGCAGGTGCTCGTCCAGTTCGGAAACTGGTTTGGCACCCTTCCCATCCCGATGTATAGTTGATTGCGGTCAATCATCTACCCGTCTGGGACACCGCACCGGTGCCGCCGTTCCCGAGAAGTGAGCCCCATGAGTCAGCGCGCAGCCACCGCCCCGGCGAAACCCGCCCCGTCAGCCTCATTCGACCTGGACGGTCCGGTCCGCAGCCGCCGCGAGATCCTCGAAGCGATCTCCGGGCTGATGCTGGGCCTGTTCGTCGCGATCCTCTCCAGCACCGTCGTGACGACCTCCCTCCCCCGGATCATCGCCGACCTCGGCGGCAGCCAGTCCTCCTTCACCTGGGTCGTGACCGCGTCGCTGCTCGCGACCACTGTCAGCACCCCGGTCTGGGGTAAGTTCGCCGACCTGTTCGACCGCAAGTCGCTCGTCCAGCTCTCGCTGCTGATCTTCATGGTCGGCACGGCCCTGGCCGGCCTGTCCGAGAGCACCAGCTTCCTGATCTTCTGCCGGGTCATCCAGGGCCTCGGCGCCGGTGGCCTGACAGCGCTGGTCCAGATCGTCCTCGCCGACCTGATCAGCCCCCGTGAGCGCGGGCGCTACTCCGGCGTCCTCGGCGCGATCATGGCCGTCGGGACGGCCGGCGGCCCGCTGCTCGGCGGCGTCGTGACCGACTCGGTCGGCTGGCGCTGGAACTTCTACATCGTCGTCCCGATCGCCGCCGCCGCGATCGTCCTGCTCCAGAAGACGCTGCACCTCCCGGCCCGTCCGGCCCGCAAGGTCTCGATCGACTACGTCGGCGCGACGCTGATCGCGGCCGGGATCTCGACCCTGCTGATCTGGGTCAGCCTCGCCGGCAAGAACTTCGCCTGGATGTCCGGCTCCTCGGCTCTGATGGTCGGCGGGTCGCTCACCCTGCTCGCCCTGGCCGTGCTCGTCGAGCGCCACGCGATCGAACCGATCATCCCGCTGGAGCTGTTCCGCAACCGCACGGTCGTGCTGTCCGTGATCGCCTCGGCCTCGATCGGCGTGACGCTGTTCGGCACCTCGGTCTTCCTGAGCCAGTACATGCAGCTGGCCCGGGGCAAGTCCCCGACGGAGTCCGGCCTGCTCACCCTGCCGCTGGTGGTCGGCTCGCTGGTCGCCTCGACGATCATCGGGGCACGGATCACTAAGACTGGGACCTGGAAGCCGTACATGATCCTCGGGTCCTTCCTGATGCTGATCGGCATCTCCGCGATGGGGACGCTGCGCTACGACACCAATTTCGTCCTGCTGGCGGGCTACATGGGGCTGATCGGGCTCGGGCTCGGCATGGTCATGCAGAACCTCGTCCTGATCGTCCAGAACTCGGTCTCGGTGTTGCAGCTCGGCGCGGCCAGTTCGACGGTCGCCTTCTTCCGGACGCTCGGCGGCGCGATCGGCGTCTCGGCGCTGGGCGCGGTGCTCGGCAGCCGGGTGACGACGCTGACCAACGACGGCCTCACCGACATCGGGGTCGCCGCCAGCGGCTCCTCGGGCGCGATCCCGGTCCTGTCCGAGCTGCCGGGTCCGGTCCGCCTCGTCGTCGAATCGGCCTACGGTGAGGCAGTGGGTGATATCTTCCTGATCGCCGTCCCGCTGGCCCTGCTGACCATCGTCATGGTCATGCTGCTGCCGAACCGACCGCTCGGGACCAAGACGGCCACCGAGCAACTCGCCGAGGAGGAGACGCCGGTCACTCCGGCGGAGCCCGTCTACGGGGTTCCGACCGGGACGGCCGGCGAGCTCCTCCGGCCCCAGGGGTCACGATGACGACCGACACACACGCGGATCCGGGCGCCACGACGGACATTCTCGCCGGCGACCAGGTCAGCCTGCTCGACGGGCAGCCGAGGGCCGATGACGGCCAGGAGCCGGACGACGCCGTCGAACGATCGGTCCACGCCGTGGAGATCGAACTCGCCGCCCTGTTCGCCAGCGTCCGGGACCTGCGCCGCCGCGCCGCCGCCAGCATCCACCCGACGCTCCAGCCGGCCGGCTATGGGCTGCTCCGGCTGCTCGCCAACCACGGGCCGATGCGGGCCAGCGTGATCGCCGAGATGCTGGGGGTCGATCGCAGCGCGGTCAGCCGGCTGCTCCAGTCGCTGGAGAGCCTCGGGCTGACGGAGCGTCACCCGGACCACGACGATGGCCGCGCCCACCTCGTCGGCCTGACCGCGCTCGGCGACCAGCGGATGCGCGCCCTGCGCACCGGCCATCAGGGCATCCTCCGGCAGGCCCTCCGCGACTGGGAGCCGGAGGACATCGACCACTTCGCCAGCCTGCTCGGCCAGTTCAACGCCACGTCCAGGGCCGCCGGGCTGACGGAGCGTCGCGGACGCGCGGACCTCGTGGTGCGGTAAGCGGTCGAGCCTGGTTGCGCATACACCAACAAGGACCGTCGTATTGGTGGAAAGCCGCTCTTCCACCAATACGACGGCCCGTGTTGGTCGTGGCTCAAATAGCGGGGGGGGCGAGCCCGTTCCCATGGTCCTGATCCCAACACCACGCCGGGTGAGTTGCGCGTGCCGTACACAACGATTTGGCGATATCGTTGTGTAAGATGCGTCGGAGCCACTCGGCGTTGTGTGGGCCGCATGTCGTACCGCCTGACCCTGTCGGAAACACGTCCCCTATCTGGGATCAACCATGAGATCATTGAGTCGGGTCAACGTGGACCCCGACGATCAGCTAACAGCGTTCCCGTCGTCCCGTAATTCGAGGCAAAGGAGCTTCCTATGACCGGTCCCGCCCCGGAAACGCAGTCGCTCATGTCCGATCAAGTCATCGCCGTCACGCATACCGAATCCCCCGTCCTGGCGACGGACGCGGTCGAGGCTCAGGCCGAGCGAAAGCGTGGGGGACCCCGAGCGGCTCCGAAGTGGGAGCAGGACGTCCGGGATCGCCTCACGTCCCAGATTCGTCGCTTCCAGCGGCCACTCAAGGATCTGAGGGATCGGCAGGCCAACGAGGGGGATACCCGTCTCCTCGTGACCGATTTCCTCTGCGACGTGCTCGGGTATGACAAGTACTCGCACCTGACCACCGAGTATCAGGTCCGCGGTGAGTTCGCGGACTACGGGATCCGGATCGACGGCGAGGTCCTGGCGTTCGTCGAGGTCAAGCGCGTCGGCACCAAACTCGGTCTCCGCCAGCTGCGCCAGGTCGAGATGTACGCGGTCAACGAAGGCGTCGAGTGGATGGTCCTGACCAATGGGAGCGATTGGCAGGTCTATCACATTGAGGGTGGCCTGCCGGTCATCATAGATCTCGTCTTCTCCTTCGACCTGTCAGCCGCGACGAGCCCCGAGGCGATGGCGGAGTTGTTCTACCTGTCCTATGAGTCGCTCAAGCGCAAGCAGATCGACGACCTCTGGCGGGTCAAGCGGGCGACATCGCCGCAGGCACTTGCCCAGGCGATGACGTCGGAGGTCGTCCTGACCGTAGTCCAGCGCGAGCTGCGTCGGATCACCGGCCACAAGAGCGATCCCGACGACCTCCGCCAGTTGATCCGGGAGACCGTCATCCGGCCCGAGTGCTTCGAGCGGTGATCCCCGCCCTGCTCTGCAACGCCTGCGAAGCCCGAACCGATCCCATGTCCCCAGATTTCGAGAACTGGCGGACTCCATGACCGCAGCCTTATTCTGCAACGCCTGCGGAACTCACTTTGAACCGAAGGATCGATTCTGTTCATCCTGTGGTGCGCGTCGAATTTCCGACACGGGTCGGTTCTCCGGTGCGCCGCGCGCGTCCGCACCGCCCAGCATCACGCCGAGAGCTGCTCCGAATATCAGCGCGTCATCAGCCATGGCGCAACGATCGGCTGCCGATGTGGCACCAGCGGCGGCTCCGACTACCAACCGGCTCGGATGGTTCATGCTCATCGTGATCGTTGGTGTGGTCGGGGTTGTGACGTGGGCGTTTCTGAGTTCAGGCACCGACAGCGGGTCAGGCCAGAGCCATATGATCCATGGAAGTATCTTGATTCACCAGCCAGAGAACTTCGTCTCGACTGGAAGTGTCTGCTCCGGCCGAGCGTTCATGACTGACATGGTCCAGGGCGCATATGTTGGCGTCGGGGACACGGACGCCAAAATCATCGGGTCGGCGCGATTGGGTGCAGGTGTCATTACGCCGGAAAGCAACTGTCGACTTAGCTTCACCGTAACCGTGCCAGATAGAGACACCTACCTTTTTGTGATCGGCGACCGGGCTGCGTTTTCCCTTCCAGCGACAGTCCTCGATAACAACGACTGGGTGATAACCCGTGACTGGGACTTCCAATGAACGTGGCCGCATTCTGCAACGCCTGCGGCGCCCGGTTCGAAGGGGACGACCGCTTCTGCCCCAACTGCGGAATTGGTCGGCCTAAGACTCGTCCCATGGAGAAAGTACCTGTGAATGAAGAGCGCCTCTATGCGTCACGCTGGGAAGCAGATGATCAATTGACGAACCCGCGCCCCTACGCCCATATCGCTCCCCATCAGCAGCCAGCCGTAGCGGTGAATGAGCAGCTGGGTTGGTGGCCAGCGATCATCGGCGCGATCCTGCCAGCCATCCTGATCGCTGTCTATGTTGGAACGCAGCGGAACGATGTCTCGATTCCTGGAAGCTCTACCGCCAGGACAGCGACGGTCGGGCCATCGAATGCGGACATCGTCGCGGCGGGGATCGGTACTTTTCTCGGCATCGTCATCATCCTGAGAGGTCTCTTCGCTCTGCTCAACATCGAACGATCGCTTCGAGGTCGCTAGAGACTGCCCACCGGCACCTGAATGATGGGCTGCCCTATTTACAGAGCGGTGCATTTCTGGAGCGAAAATCAATCCAGCTCGGACGGCTCTACCCCAATAGCTTTCGTAGTCGATCGACGGTGCAGACATCGGCCCCAACCGACGCGATCAGGTCCGGGGCGTCCCGCCAGCGGCCGTCGATGACGACGATCGGCCGGGTGCCGTCGGGGCAGAGCAGGGCGCGGCCGGCCAGCATCTTGGCCTCGTGGATCACGTCGGGATTGCGGAAGGATTTGGCGAAGATCAGGGTCTGGCCGTCGTCCAGGGCGACGTTAGGCCGCAGGGTCGCCTCGACCAGCCGGGCTGGCAATTTGTAGCCGGTCCGGGCGTCGGGGCCGAGCGCCGCGGCGATGGCCTGTTTGAGCGTCACCGTCGTCTGCTTAGGCGTCGGTTCGCCCAGCGACACCCGGCCGGCGGGCCGGTCGGGTGGCAGCATGATGGGCGTCGGGTCGGCGCGAAGCCAGTCGCGGATGGCGGCGGTCGGCGGATCGTCGGCGACGATGACCTGACCGTAGAGCGGCCGGAGTGCCGGCAGGATCCAGTCGGTCCAGGCCGCGTTGGTGACCAGTACCCAGTCCCGGTAACCGGCCCGGCGGGCCAGCCACGGGATGGACACGAGTTCCCAGAACTGGTAGTGGCTGTAGGCCGGCCAGTGCCACGGGCAGACGACGACCAGCCGCCGGTCTCGCCCCTTGCCGGCGGCGTAGGTGTGCTCGTAGCCTGGCGCGGTGTCCTCGACGAGGGCCAGGTCGTCACCCAGATCCCGTCCGATCGCGTCGCACCACTGGCCGTGCAGCGTCTCCAGCGGGATCGCCGGCTGGTTCACCATGTGGCGGGGGCCGGTGACGCCGTCCGCGAATCGCTCACGCGGTGGGGCCGGTGCCGAAGCTTGCGATGTCGGGGATGACGAGCGGCGAGAGGTTGGCCTCGATCGTCGCCCGATGGGCTTCGATCCGGTCGGGCAGCCAGAGCGGGAGATTGGCCGGGTTAGCGACATCGCTGGCGGGGAGGCCAGGGCCGGTCGTCGCCAGTTCGACGATCATGCCGTCGCGGTTGCGGAAGGCGACCCGCTGGAAGGCGCCGCGGTCCTGGATCGTCATCGCCTGGATGCCGTGGTTCGTCAGCCGCTCGACCCAGAATCCCAGGGAGCCATCGGGCACCTCCAGCGCCCAGTGATGCGACACGCCGGTGCCGGAGCGGGCCGGCCGGCGGGTCTTGGCATCCTGGACGAAGAACGTCACGATCGTCCCCGGCGCGGCGTCGCCAACACCCCAGTAGAGATGGGGCGAGGTCGGGTCGTCGAAGTTCAGCGTCCGTTTGACCATCCGCAGCCCGAGGATGTCGCCCCAGAGCCGCTCCATCTCCGGTTGGTGGGTGCCGATCGCCGTGACATGGTGGAAACGCTCCAGCCGCATGGCGTCATCGATCGCGGACACGGGCTCCGGCCAGGTCTCGGCGGCGATGGCGGGCTCGTCGCGGCCGGCGGCGGTCGTCTCGAACGGCGGCGGCTTGACCTCGATGCCGAGCCGGTCCGGCGCCTCGTCGATGGTCCAGCCTGGACCGTTGGTCGCGATCTCGATGATCAGGCCGTCGGGGTCTTCCGTGTAGATGCTGGTGAAGTAGGTCCGGTCGTAGGGGCCGTCGACGGGCTGGCCGTGGTCGGTCAGCCACCGCTTCCAGCGCAGGAGCGTGTCGCGATCGGCGGTCGCGAAGGCGAGGTGGTGGGTGCCGCCGATGCCGGGGTTGCCGCGCTTCATCTCCGGCCAGTCGACCAGGGTCAGCAGGGAGCCGGGCGCGCCGTCCGCACCCGTCCCGAAGAACAGGCCGTGCGAGCGCCAGTCGTCGAGGTCGACCGAGCGGGCGACGAGCCGGAGCCCGAGGAGCCCGGTGTACCAGGCGACGGAGCGGCCGGCGTCGGTCGAGACAGCCGTCAGATGGTGGAGACCGCGGACGGCCTGTTCGATCGGGACCGTCGAAGCGGCGGCGGGAGCTGGGGCGGACATCGGGGCGGACTCCTGAGCTGGCAAGGTGCGGCGTGATCTCGGGTGGATGCGTCGCGACGGACGCGTCGCCTGGCTCAGGGACGCACGATCGTTTCCCTGACGGCGTCCCACGATGGCCGATCGATGTCGAACCGGTCGGTCGTCCGGACGTACGTCGCCGGGCCACCCATCCGGGCGACGGCGCGGAGCTGCTCCGGCAGGACATGGTGGCCGTCGAGGACCCGGCCGTGGACGCGGATCCGGACGACGTCGCCGACGATCAGGTAGCTGGGCGCGTCGGCGGTGCCGTAGTCGCGGGTCTCGCGGTGGCGGAGCTCGAAGGCGACCGGCGCCTCCGCCACCCGGGGCGCCGCGACGCTCTCCGACGGCTCCGGCGTCAGGCCGGCCCAGAGGAACTCGTCCTCACTGGCCGGGAAGTCGGCCGAGGTCAGGTTCATCGCCTCGGTGAGGTCGTCCCCGAGGATGTTGATGACGTAGTCGCCGGTCGCCTCGATGTTCCGCAGCGTGTCCTTGCGGCCGCTGCTGACGAAGCCGAGCACCGGCGGCACGTCGGCGAGCGTCATGAAATAGGAGTGCGGGGCGATGTTGCCGACCCCATCGGCGCCGCGGGTCGAGACCCAGGCGATCGGCCGGGGCACGACCGACGCCTTGACGATCCCGGCGATCTGGCGCGGGTCGCTCTCGCCGACGATCCACTGCCGGGACGCGGTCGCGGTTGCTTCGCCCATCCTGATGCATCCATCTCTCATTGAAGCCGTTTCCACCCAGCCGAGGTGGCCGGAAGGGATCTCGCCGAACCCATCGATCACGGGGTGCGTCCGTGGGATGCGGCACTCGTCCTGACGCAACGACCATGCCGGTCGGCGTCGAGACGAGGCGGGGTTCGGCTCGGTCGCGCACACGGTGCGGCGATCGGGCGGTTGACTGGCTTAGAAAGCATCGTTCCGCCATACAGATGGTGTCGGCGACGATCGAGACGAGATTTGTGCGTTCGGCTCTTGCGGGAACGGGCGAACCACCGCACACTGCATCCACTTTCCTTCGACATGCAGGCGCCGCGCCCGCGAGACGACGACCGCCGGGGTCCCGACAGGGCACCCTTGCTCCGGCCGGACCCGCGACCCGGCGACGCTTGCCACCTGACCCAAGGAGCTTCGACGATGACCCACGACGGCGTGCACGACTCGACCAACCCGATGCTGCGGCTCCACCCGACGACCAGGCGCCAACTGATCGGGGGCATGGCCGGCGCGGCGGCGGCGATGGCGGCGATGAAGATGCCGGCCGGGGCGTCCTCGCTCCTGCCGATGTCACCCGCGACCCTGCTGGCCCAGGGCACCCCTCCCGCTGGTGCCGCTCCGGCCGAGGACCAGGTCTTCATCATGGCGTCCGACCCGACGATCGCCCGCGTCTTCGACTTCTTCGAACAGGTCTACCAGCGGCCGGCGATCGCCGACCTGTTCTCCGATCCGCTCGTCCGGATGGACCGCAACTTCGACATCATCCCGGCCGCCGCGACATCGTGGTCTGGCAACGCCGAGGCGACCGTCTGGACCTTCGAGCTGGACCCGGGTCTGATGTGGGACGACGGCAACCCGGTTACCGCCAACGACTACGTCCGCAGCTTCCAGTACGGCGCCGATCCGGCTCACGTCTGGGACTTCGCCTGGTTCTTCACCGGGATCATCGTCAACTTCGGTGAGGCGGTCGAGGGGACGGTGACTCCGGACCAGATCGGTGTCCGGCAGGGCGCGAACCCCAACCAGCTCATCGTCGAGACGGTTGCCGCGGCCCCCTACCTGCCGTCGATGATGCTCTACTCGGTGCCGCTCTCGGCCGCCGCGCTGGACAGCGTCGGTCCGATGTACAACTCCGACCCGGCGACGGCCGTCTCCGCCGGTCCGTACACGATCGAGGAGTTCTCCCGTGACCAGCGGATCGTCTACCGCCGTAACCCGAACTACACCGGCAAGGTGCGGGCGACGGTCGAGACGATCGTCCTCAACCTGGCCTCCCAGAACACCTTCTTCACGCTCTATCAGGCTGGCGAGATCGATCACATGCAGGGGCTGGCCCCGCAGGAGCTCCAGCTGGCCGAATCCGACCCGGTGATGAGCCAGGAACTGTACCAGTCGGTCGGCGACTTCCGGACCTGGTACCTGTTCTTCGACACGCGGGCGGCGCCGTTCGATAACCTGCTCGTCCGGCAGGCCTTCAGCCACGCCGTCGACC
Organism: uncultured Thermomicrobiales bacterium; assembly: GCA_964244115.1. GTDB lineage: Bacteria > Chloroflexota > Chloroflexia > Thermomicrobiales > UBA6265 > CADCWK01. The sequence goes on along the minus strand of CAXTHM010000005.1, from coordinate 35,878 downwards.
GGGACGCGATCACCGCGGCGGTCCTGAAGCGCTCGGGCGTCCCGGCCTACTCGTTCCTGGCACCGGGCTTCCCGGCCGCCAATGGCGAGGCGCTGAGCTCCATCCAGTCCTACGACCCGGACATGGCACGAGCGCTGCTGGCCGAGGCGGGCTTCCCCGAGGGGGTCGGCTTCCCAGCCCAGACGATGCTGCTGCGCAACGAGAGCCCCCTCAACCAGACCGTCGCGGCCGCGATCGCGGCCGGGATCACCGAGATCCTCGGCATCCCGGTCGAACTGAGCAACATCGACCAGGCGGCCTTCACCGCCCAGATCAAGGACATCCCGTTCGGCGCCGTCTCCTACGGCATGGATTACCTCGATCCGGGCAACATGCTCGGCGTCTGGAACAACGGCCGTCACCCGTGGGTCAACGAGACCTATCTCCAGCAGTTCGGTGCCGCCAACGTCTTCACCGGGCCGACGGAGGAGCGGATCGCGATGTTCCAGGAGGCCGAGCGCACCCTGGTGACGGACGTGCCGGCGGTCTTCGTCTACCACGAGACGCCGGTCCAGTTGATCAAGCCGTACGTCACCGGCCCGTTCCTGGAGCCGGACCGCAACGGCCTGACCAACCTGCACTGGCCGGGTTTCTCGACCTTCTGCACGGTGCCGGACGAGCTCTACCTCGGCGAGGGCGCTCCGTCCGGCCGCGGCTAGGCACTTCAGCGACTCATACACCCCCATCCTGGTTCCACACGACGCTGTGTGGAACCAGGGTGGGGGTGGTCGTTTTCGGGCGCGTCGGGATCGGACGACGACCCGGCGTCCGCATCGAAACCGGACTCTCCCGGGAACGGATCGTTCCCGCCTGGCATTCCTTCCTTGCCAGCAACGAAACGACTGGCAGGGACCAGACCCCGGACAGCGGGCCGGGGCGGGGGGGCGAGGTCGCGTTCGGCGCGACCGGCCTGACAGCGGTCCTGCTCTGGCTGGCCGGCCCGCGCTACTGGGTCGGGATGGAGGCCAGGACCGGCGCCACGCCCGGCAAGCGCGCCCTGCACCTGCGGGTCGTCTCCGTCGACGGCGGATCGATCACCGTCGGCCAGGCCGTCGTCCGCTCCCTGCTCCTGCTCGTCGACACCTTCCTGGTCGGCCTCGTCGGTCTGATCGTTGCGACGTCGTCGGACCGGCGGCAGCGCGTCGGCGACCGGGTGGCGAAGACCGTCGTCGTCCGGGTTTGACCCCTCCCCCACCCCATCTGCGGATGGAGAGGGGCTTTTGTTTATCGGCTTCGCCTTCCTGTTGACCCCACCCCAAACCCCATCTGCGGATGGAGAGGGGCTTTCGTCTGTCGGCTTCGCCTCCCTGATGTGGGTAGGACCGATGTCTTCGTAGGGACATGGCGCTCGCTTCGCGAGGCGCCGTCTCGCTCGCGATCAGCACGTCCATCTACTCGCCATCAGCCACGTTAACGTCCGGCAATCGGGCAAACCCAACGCGATTCCTGTGATTTCTTCCTGTTCAGATCGCCGGATCTCCGTAGCATGGTGGTACTTGCCCCGGTCGGATCACGGATGCGCTGGCGCTGTGCCACGTCGCGTCGTGCTGACCGGGCGTGTGTCCCGCCGCCCTGCTGCCCTGCTGGAGGTCGACCCGATGCGATCCGCGAAGCGCTTCGTCGCCATCACGATGGTCCTAGTCACGCTGCTCTCGCTGATCGGGTCGCAGACCCTCGCCCGGCAGGGTGACGGCACACCCGCCGCGTCGGATTCCGTCCTCGCCGGTGGCCTCCCGGCCGGGATCACCCTGACCGACCTCGTCAGCGATGGCGCCACCGGCTTCCCGGACGCTCCCGCCGTCCTCCGGCTGGAGCAGATCACGATCGCGCCGGGCGGGTTGCTCGGTGGCGACGGCGCCCTCGCCGCGCCGGAAATCATTCAGGTCACCGCCGGGGAGATCGAGATCGCCGACGACTTCGGCTTCAGCTCGAAGCTGTCCGGTGGCGACGGCTCGCTGCTCCAGCCCGGCTCGATCATCGCGATCAGCAACCAGACCGACACCGACGCGACCCTGCTCCGCGTCACGGTCCGCTCCGCCGACGCCGCGGCCGCCGGCACCACGACCGCCGACGCGACCGGACCTCGCGACGGGACACCCGCCAGCGGCACCCCTGTCAGCGGCACCCCGGTCGCCATGACCGAGACGGATACGGACGCCGGCATCGTCGGGGTCGAGACGGAGATCCTGGCCGAGGGGCCGATCCGCGACGACCTGCCCGGGGACGCGGTCTTCTACCTGACCGAGGCCGTCTTCGCCCCCGGCGCCGACACCGGCGACAACACCCTCAACGGCCCGACCGGGCTCTACCTCGAGTCCGGCGACCTGACCGTGACCAGCCCGTCCGGCGTCGAGGGCACCGTCCAGGAGGGTCGCGGCGTCGTTCTTCCTGCCGGCGTCGCCCTGACCGCCCGGAACGAGGGCGACGGTGACGTGGCCGCCCTGCTGTTCGGCATCGTCCCAGCTGGCTCCGGCTTAGTCGAGGTCATCGAACCGACCGCGACGGCGACCAGTGAGGCGACCGCGACGGTTGAGCAGACCGCCACGCAGATTCCACCAACAAACACTCCGACTCAACCACCTACTCCTACGTCCGATCTAGAAACACCTTCAGGGACGATTCTCCAATCGGGAGAGGCTTGGGATACAGGAACAAGTCGCCTGACCGTCAATGCCACCGCTAACGGGGGATTCGTCGAGGTCATACTAAAGTACGAAAACACAACAAATGGTCGAGTGGACTTTTCGGTGTCATCTTCTGCCTTGCGTATGTACGATGATCTCCGAGGAATTTGGGAGGTGCAATCGTGGAATGACTTTGGCAGTCAGCGGGTGATCTTAAACGCAGGCGAGAGTATCGTGTTGGATGCCACATTTCTGATAACGGATCAGTCAGGAAATTACTCTGCCAATGTATTCCTTGCCATTGCCGGATTCGGCGCACTTGCGGAAGGAAGGTGGGGGTGGACTTTCGACAATGGTCGCATTCTGACTCTTCCGCCTGATGCAGTTGATCCGACAGCATCCAACGGTGGATCTCCCGGAGGAGAAGAGTCGACGGATGCGTCTTCCAGCAACACCATTACCTCTACGGCCAACCAGTCGTCCAGCAACGACGCCTCGTCGCTGGAGAACGACGCGATCACTAAGGCGGTCGCCATCTCCGATCAGGAGTTCGCCGGTGACTTCTCCGCCATGTACCAGTCGATGCACCCCGACGCCCGGGCGATCATCCCGGAGCAGGTCGTCGTCGGCTGGTTCACGGACTACTACGCCGGCATCGACGCCAGCGACATGACCGTGACCGGGGTCGAACTGATCCCGTGGACGTGGGGCGTGACCGGCGAGACCTACCCGCAGACCGCCGAGATCGCCTTCACCTACACCCTCACCCAGAACGGCGCCTCCTCGACCGTCGCGGAGGTCGTCCGCCTCGTTCAGGACGACAGCGGTGAGTGGTGCTGGTTCTTCGGCCGGACCCGCGACTTCGTCGACGAGCAGATCGCGATCTATTCGTAACGGGTGGTGGCGGAGCAGACCTCTCCCCCAGCCGGGGTGAACCCGCTCCCTCACCTGCCGGAAGCGACTCTCGCTGCGCTGCGGCTCGTAGGTGCCCAGAGAGGGGAGCCGCTCCACGACATTTGGGGCAGGCAATCCATCTGAAGCCCGCTATAAAGCCTCGAACGTGATCTTTCCTGTCGCAGCGTTTTCGATGAGCAGATCACGGTGACGGAGTTCCCATGAAGCCGAGCGCACTTGCCTTCAGTATCCTGATCGCGCTCTCGTCCCTTGCCGTGCCGGGTTCGTATTGGCACTGGGGAGGTACGTTCGCCGTTCCGCCCGTCCTCTTCGGGGCGCCGCACGGCGACGAGCCGGAGGGGGACGACGATGCCTCACCGAGCCCGTCGGGCGATGTCTACTCGCTCTCCGGCAGTGGGGACAGCGACGACGAGGAGGCGTCCACGGCCCACGCATCCGGTGGGCTGATCGCCTACGGGCTCAAGGCCGGTGGGCAGTGGGACATCTACACCACCGACGTCGAGTCGGCCGCGAGCAGCCAGCTGACGTCAGAGCCCGGCGACGAGTGGGCGGCGGCGTGGTCGCCGGACGGGGCGCGGATCGCCTACATCTCCGACCAGACCGGGACGCCGCAGGCGTGGGTGATGGGTCGCGACGGCTCCGGGCAGCGGCAGGTGACGGGATGGTCCGGGCAGGGCGAGGTCTCCTACGTCGCCTGGCTGCCGGGCGGCGACGACCTGATCGTGACGCTGGCCGACCAGTCCGTCGGGGTCGCCTGGATGATCCGGCAACCGCTCGACGGCGGCAGCCCGACCTCCTACACCGACCCGTGGACCAGCTTCCCGAGCTTCTCCGACGACGGCGCGATGGCCTACGTCGTCCGGAGCAACGGCGAGACCGACGTCATGCTGCTCGATGGCTCGACCCAGGCGATCGCCGCCACCACCCTGAACGAGGACGCGCCGAACATCACCCGGGACGGCACGCGGCTGATCTATCAGGTCGGCGACCCCGGCGGGCGCTACGTCGAGATCTACGACCTGTCGACCGGCATCGTGACCGCGCTGCGGCAGATTGGCGATGCCAGCAACCCGGTCTGGTCGCCGGACGGGGAGCGGATCGCCTTCGTCAGCGAGGACGGACCACAGGCTGGGATCTACCTGGCCGGGACCGACGGCGGCGCGATCCGGTTCCTGCCGATCCCCGACCACGAGACCGTCTGGTATCTCTCCTGGTCGATCTGATCTAGAATGCCGCCCATGACGACATCAGATCCGGGACACGATCCCGCCCACGATTCCGCAACAGAGACACTATCGACCACCGACCGGGTCCGCATCCTCGCCATCGAGGTGCTGTCCGACGACTGGTACACGCTCCGGAAGGCGACGTTCGACCTGCGGCGGCGCGACGGGACGTGGCAGCGGCAGTCGCGCGAGGCCTACGACCGGGGCAATGGCGCCACGATCCTGCTCTACGACCCGGAGCGGCGCACGGTCGTCCTGACCCGGCAGTTCCGCTACCCAGCCTTCGCGAACGGCCACGCCGGGATGCTGATCGAGGCCGCGGCCGGGCTGCTGGACGATGCCAGCCCCGAGGATCGGATCCGGACCGAGGCCGAGGAGGAGACGGGCTACCGCGTCCGCGCTGTCCGGAAGGTCTTCGAGGCCTTCATGAGCCCCAGCTCCGTGACCGAGAAGCTGCACGTCTTCGTCGGCGCCTACTCGCCCGCTGACCTCGTCCGGCCGGGCGGCGGGATCGCGTCGGAGAGCGAGGACATTGAGGTGATCGAGGTGATCGAGCTGCCGATCGACCGGGCGCTGGCGATGGTCGAGACTGGCGAGATCGCCGACGCCAGGGCGATCATCCTGCTTGAGGACGCCGCCCTGCTCCTGTTCCGGGACTGAGCATGTCGGGTCATGCCGACTACGCGTCAACCGCGGCGAGGATGCGCTGCCAGTCGCCGCGGCCTTCGGCGCCGAACTCCTCGATCAGCATCCGGACGACGGACACGCGGGTGACAGTCCCGGTCGCGACATGGCGCTTGTCGAGGGCGTACGGGATCGCGTCGCCGTTGGGCGCCCGGTCGATGACGGTTGCCGAGACGTGGACGTGCGGATGATCGGGGCCGAGATGCCCTGGTCCGGGGTGATGGTGGAAGACGAGCAGCTCGGTTTCCATCCGGCCAAGGATCCGGTACTCGTAAAAGGTCGTCTCGATGCGCCAGTCGGTCAGGACCGATGAGCGTCGGCTGGAGACCAACTCCCCAATGTCATCCCGACTCCTGACGACTCGGTAGCCATGTTGAAGATCCAGGCTGAGCCCCAGCGGGCCGCCGTCTCTGGCCCTGAGCGAGCCGGGGAACCGGAGCTGCGCCGTCCACTCCTCACCTTCCCGATGTGGGGCGCGGCTGACAGGGCGTGACGCCGTGGACCCGGGCTCAATCCTGGTCAGCTTCTCCCGGCGTATGACGTGCGCCCTGGTGACGCACGCCAGTGGAGCCGAGAGGCTCGCAAGGAAGGCGCTACCAACCCGGTCGACATCGGTGCGTTGCGGCATCGATCAGACCGGCAGGTCGTCGGGGCGGATGTAATCGATCGACCGCGCGAGACGAAGGACCGCTCGCCCATGCTGATCGAGATCGGATGCGTCGTCGTAGAAGCCCGTCTGCCAGCGGTCCAGGAACGCTCGCCCCGAGATGCCCAGGTCACGGTGCGCGTCCCGGTCGAACATCTCGGCAGATTCCAGCGCCGTCAACGTGTAGGGGGCCGGGGGCATGTGCCAGGGAAGCTGTTCGAGCCGGAGCCGGAGCCACACGGGCCGGGGACGGCGGCGGCTGTGGGACACGATGTGCCGTCCGCGGCGCGGCGCGGTGACCGGCTCCCGGACCGGGACCCGCCATGACCGCTGTGTCGTGGGTCGGACAGTCGTCGCCATCGGGTGGACTCCTCGTTCCCACCAAGCGTGACGTAGCGCTATCGGCGTGTCAACCGGCCGCCTCGAAGACGTCGAGCAGCGTCTGCTTCGGGACCTTGTTCTGAGGGCCGAGGTTGATCCCGCGGAGCAGCGCCAGATGGGTCGTCATCGTCGGCCCGTCGGGGTCCGGGCGGGGCGCGTCAGCCGGGCTGCATCGTTATCTCGTCGATGGAGCACCAGAGCCAGTCCTCACCCCTCTCGAATGACGTCACGATCGGGTGCCCGGTCGCCTGGACGTGTTTCGTGGCGTGCCTGTTCTTCGAGGAGTCGCAGCAGCCGACCTGGCCGCAGATCAGGCATTCCCGCAGGTGGACCCAGGTGTCCCCCAGCGCGATGCACTCCTCGCAGCCCCAGGAGGATGGCTTGACGTCGCGGATCTGATCGAGATGGGGACAGGTCTCGGCCATCGCTGGCTCGTCCGGAGGCGATCGCCGGGTGCATCGGCGGCGTTCGGCTCGCTGGTTACCGTTCGGCGGGCGGTATCGGGCGCTCGTCCGGGGCGGGCAACTGCCTGGACGGACGGGTCATCGGACGGACCAAGACACGACGGGCCGCGGGAGTCGGGCAGTCCGTCCCGCCCCCGCCGGTGCGACACTACCGTCCATTCACGAGTGTCCGCATCTTCCAACCGAGGAGACGAGCCATGCCCCAGGATACCCCCGAGATCGCCCAGCGCCGCGACGAGTCCTACCGCCGCAGTTCCGGCGAGCACGTCGCTCGCTACCTCGCCACGGACGGGGCCGAGGGCTACGACGACAACCGCCACAAGGCGCCGACCCTGCTCCTGACCACGACGGGCCGGTGCTCGGGCCGGCCCATCGTCTCCCCGCTCTACTTCGCCGAGCAGGGTGGCCGGTACATCATCATCGGCTCCTACGCCGGCTCGGACACGCACCCGAAGTGGTATCTCAACCTCGAGGCCGACCGGAACGTGACCGTCCAGATTCGCGGCGACCGCTTCCCGGCCACTGCCCGCACCGCCGACAGTGCCGAGAAGCAGGCGCTCTGGCCGCTGATGGGCGACGCCTTCCCCTTCTACAACGACTACCTCAACGCGACCGACCGCGACATCCCGCTCGTCATCCTGGAGCGTGTGGCTGATTAGGTCCCAGTCATTCCTCGTCCCATGCCCCGACCCGGCCATCGCGCCGGGAGAGGGGGCGCGTTCGCGTCGCTCGGATAGCGGGGCAGTCCCCTCCCACGGCCTGGGGTGAGTCCGATCCCTCGCCTGCCCCATGCGGCTCTCGCTGCGCTGCGGCTCCGCAGGCGCCGGAGGTTAGGCGCAGCCCCGTCCATCGAGATCGCGCAACCCGCCTGACCGCTGTCGTTCCAGGAAACCGGTCGACGACGGCCACCGTTGGAGCGGTGGCCGTCGTCGACCGGTCTTCGTCGGTGGGTCTGACCGGTCGTCATCATGCTGCCGACGCTGATCGACGACGGTCGGCTCGATCGGGTCGGCTCCCATAGTGGCCTTCGTGAGCAGTGCCTGGTCCAGTATCCGCAGCGCTGCTCCCCGCTTATGGCGTGAGCAGCGCTGCGCGACATGAGCCGCGGAGAGTGCTGCTCCGCTCCCCCGCACATCCCATGACACCCAACGTGGAAGCGCGGAGACCTCGACAGATTAGACGAAATAGCCTAAGCTAAATCTAAGAATGATATCGACTATCGATGGCGTGGGCATGGTGATCTGGTCGGCGGACAGCCTCCGCCGGACCTGGCGAAGCCCTGTCCCAATGGGAAGGATCACGGGTGACCCGGAACGACAACGCGACCGATTCACCGCTCGGATCGGGATGGATCCGGAGGATCGATCGCCGGCATCTGCTGGGCACGTCCGTCGGTGGCGCACTAGCCATCGCCGACGTCCGGTTGCGATCGTCGGCGCAGGATGACCCGACGCCGGAGATGCCGCCGATGGCCGGGATGGACCACGAGGCGTCGCCCGGCGGGCACCCGCTCGGGATGCCGACCGTCGTCGGCGACGTCGACCACGTCGCCAACGGCTTCAACCCGACCGACACGCTGACCGACTTCGACGGCGGCACCGTCACGACGCTCCCGAACGGGCAGACGCAGCGCGAGTACCTGATCACGGCCTACAACAAGGACATCGAGATCGTGCCCGGCCTCACGTTCCCGGCCTGGACGTACAACGGCCGCATCCCCGGCCCGACGATCCGCGTCACCGAGGGCGACCACGTCCGAGTGACCTTCGTCAACGCCGGCGACCACCCGCACAGCATGCACTTCCACGGCATCCACCCCGGCGCGATGGACGGCGTCTTCGACGAGGCGTCCGGGATGGTCCAGCCCGGTGGCTCGTTCACCTACGAGTTCGACGCCGAGCCGTTCGGTCTCCACCTCTACCACTGCCACACCGCGCCGCTCGCCGCCCACATCTCCCGCGGGCTCTACGGCGTCTTCATCATCGACCCCAAGGAGCCCTGGGCGCCGGTCGACCACGAGTTCGTCATGGTCACCCACGGCTACAACGTCGATTTCGACGCCGAGGCGAATGAGTTCTACGCCGTCAACGGGATCCCGTTCCATTACGACCACGACAAGTACCCGATCCGGCTCCGGGTCGGCGAGTCGGTCCGGATCTTCCTCGTCAACATCCTTGAATACGACCCGATCAACTCCTTCCACCTCCATGCCAACTTCTTCCATTACTACCCGACCGGCACGATGCGGACCCCGTCGGAGTTCACCGACACCATCACCCAGATGCAGGGGCAGCGCGGCATCCTCGAGTTCACCTACAAGTACCCCGGGCGCTACATGTTCCACGCCCACAAGACCGAGTTCGCGGAACTCGGCTGGACCGGCGTCTTCGTGGTCGAGGAGGAGTGAGCATGGCTGACACGCTGACGACCCTGTCTCCGTCCTCCCCATCGACGTCCTCCGGGGCACCGGCGCCGTCGCGCGGCCGGGTCATCCTGCTGACGCTGGCGCCGCTGGTCCTGCTGGTCGCGGTGATCGCGACGTTCCTCGCCACCGACGGCGCCGGGCTGAACGTCGCCCCGGCGGTGCCGATCGAGACCGTCCAGTTCGACCGGACGGTCCTGACGCCCAACCAGATCGAGCTCCACCTGCGCAACACCAGCCAGGAGCCACTCGACATCGCCCAGATCAACATCGACGACGCGATCTGGCCGTTCACCATCAGCCAGGACCCGATTCCGCGGCTGGGCTCGGCGACGATCACGATGACCTACCCGTGGGTCGAGGGCGACGCCTACGCGATCGCCCTGCTGACCTCGAACTCCGTCCTGCTCGACGCCTCGATCGACGCGGCGTCGGCGACGAAGACGACCGGCGGCTCGACGCTCTGGAGCCTGGCGCTGGTCGGCGTCTACGTCGGGATCATCCCGGTCATCCTCGGGATGTTGTGGCTGCCGGTCCTGCGACGGCTGAGCCGGCGCTGGACCCGCTTCCTGATGGCCGCGACGGTTGGGCTGCTGATCTTCCTCGGGATCGACGCGACGGCCGAGGCGGTCGAGCAGGCCGGTCTGCTGGCCGCGCCGCTCCAGGGGCTGGGCATCGTCGGGATCGGGATCGCGCTGACGTTCGCACTGCTCCAGGCGATCGGCCAGCGGCAGCAGTCGGCCGCGACGCCGGAAGCGCGACAGCTCGGCTTCGCGACGATGATCGCGATCGGGATCGGGCTCCACAACCTCGGCGAGGGGCTGGCGATCGGCGCCTCGTTCGCGGTCGGCGCGGCCGCCCTCGGGACGTTCCTCGTCGTCGGCTTCATCATCCAGAACATCACCGAGGGCATGGGCATCGTCGTCCCGCTGGCCCGGCAGCGCCCGACGCTCCAGCGCCTCGCCGTCCTGGCCGTGATCGGCGGCGCCCCGGCCATCGTCGGGACCTGGGTCGGCGGCCTGACGACCTCGTCGGCCCCGGCGGTGCTGTTCCTGGCGGTCGGCGCCGGCGCCGTCTTCCAGGTGGCCTTCTCGATCAGCCGCGGGCTGGTCTGGCGGAGCGAGGAGAAAGCCGAGCAGCGCATGCCGCTGACCGCCTTCTCCGGCCTCGCCGCCGGGATGCTGGTCCTCTACGTCATGGGCGTGTTTGTGAAGTAGCGTTTGGCGAGGAATCGGCTGCTCAGGACCTGTCTGCGAATCAGGACCTACCATCCAGACGAACTGGGGTGGGGCCGCTTTCGAACCGTCTTCGAGCAGGACGCGCCGTTCGCCATCCCCTCTGTGACGCCAGCGGACCCGGCACCGACTGTGACTGCCCCGCCGATGTCGACGGTCACGCCAGCTCCAACTCGGCTGCCTCGTAGGTAGAGGAGGATCAGGCAGAACATCCTTCTCCGGAGAAATTGCGCAATCATGGCAAGATGATGGGAGCGAGCGCTAGCGTTCCAGGAAGCGTTGCAGATAATCGCAAGTGGAGTCATGATAAACATGATTTTGGAAGGAGAAAAGAAGTGATAAGTAATTCATCCCCCGAGGATGACCATTCCGGTAGCTCGAAGGCTCTCTTCTACTTACTGGGAAGTCTATTGGTGGGAGCAATTGGAGGGGCGATAGCAGTTGCAATTCGAGAGAACCCGAAGTGGCTCGTCAATCGTCAGGTCGTTTTCGAACTCGTGGGAACTCTCGCGGTAGTCGGCTTTACTGTCGTCGCCATTTGGCAATCAAGGGGTTCTGCTCGAGACCAAATACTAGCGTCACGCCAACAGGCCGATGAACAAATTCGCCAAGCTCGGAGTGAAGCAGCCCAGGCAAGGGCCGACGCTCGGCGGGAACGAGAGCAAGCATCACGACCACGAATGCGTATTGAACTGTCGGGTTCGCCAGTAAAGGAAGGAATGCCTGCACTATGGGATCCATCACCAGACGCTATTAGTATGAGCGCTGCTGCAAGAACATTGAATAATGACTGGGGCCACCAGCAAATTATGTGGTCATCTCTCGTCTTGAAGAATTTCGGTCCCGGAAACGCCTATGATCTAGAGTTTAGATGGATTCCAGCTCATGCTACTTGGATAGTCCCTGCGATCCCATATAGGCCCATTGCATTATTATCTCCGATTACTCCGTTACCGTCCCTTGAGCGGTTAAAAAGTATTAGCGTAACTATGTGGGTTCCGTTCATAGCGCTATGGGACGCTCCAAATGACGTCTGGTTGCCATTAGGTAGCTTGACGATCTGGCACCGAGATGAGCGTGATGTTATCTATAATTCTACAGCGACCATCGAGTTCTTAGAGGCAGGCCGCGTTACTTTCGAGCTCCGGCTGACAGGTCTAGTCATGAGTCGAGAATGCTTGGATCTCCACGAGTATGCCTTATAGCCGCAAATTGCTTCCTGTCTTTTAATCGGTTCCTAACATTATTGCTCCTCTTAAAGGCGTAGGTCGAGTTCAGGCCATAGAAGTCCATGCCGCGGGCGCCAAGGGTCTGGGCGCGGGTATACGAAGTGTTCGAATCCAGGGACGGGCCGGTACCGAAGCCATCAGCGTCACCGGGATATACTCGACCGAATGAAATGCGTCCTTGTCTCGACACGCGAACGGGAAGGAGTCCCCGATGGCCTTGCGACGATATGAGACCGGGACCTTCGTGAATGACACGCCCCTCGACGAGCGGGAACTCGCGTGGATGGCCAACCCGCAGCGTGGCAGTCGGCCAGCGAGCGGTGACGACGTGGAGACCCCTGACCTGTCGGCCACGGACGTGGAGCTGGCCCGGCGGCTGGTTCGGCAGCATCGCGCCGTCTACGACTATCTCGCCGATCGGTAGTGGTCTGGTATCCCACTGCCCGGCTAATCGTCGATCTGCATGGCATCGCCATGACCGAGACCGGCTATGTGCCGCGGGCGCTGATGCGACCGGACGGGCTCGAATCGGCCGTCCTCCGGCCGCAGACCCATGCCGTCTACGAGGGGCTCGACCTTGCCGGTCGGGCCGTCCAACTCGCGACCGGGATTGCCCACGCCCATGCCTTCGAGGACGGCAACAAGCGCACGGCCTTTCTGGCGATGGAGTTCTCTCTGACCCGGAACGGGCTCATGATCGATTCCGGTGACGAGACGGCGGGTGTACTGCTGCTCGCCGTCTTCCGGGCCGAGCATGGCTCCCCGGCCCGTGACACGGCGACCGAGCGGTTCGTCGGCTGGGTGCGGGAGCATACCGTGCCATTCACGATCGACTGAGTCGTGCCCGCTCCCGGTCGAAGATCCTTCTCAAAATCGCGATAGTCGAAGCGTAGGTCGAGTCCAGCCCGTAGAAGTCCATGCCGCGGGCGCCGAGGGTCTGGGCGCGGGTGTAGGGGGTGTCTGAGGCGTAGTGGAGGATGCCGAGGTCGAGGCCGCCGCGCATGGCCGATTGCAGGTTGATCGCCTCACCGGAGGGGTAGCGCCGGGGGAACAGCTCCTCGCAGATCGCGCTCAGGTACGGCCCGGCTTCCATCTCCACGACCGTGTAGGCCTCGCGGTAGAAGAAGTCGAGGTAACCCTGGTTCTGGAGGTAGGTGCCCTTGACGGTGACCGCCTTCTGGTTGTCGAGCAGGTCGCCGAAGACGAGGTAGGGGGCGAGGCTGTCGTAGGTGAAGCAGTTGTCGAACCAGTAGGTGTTGTTGGAGTGCTCGTCGTAGACGACGTTGCTGATCATCACGTCGCCGATCCGGCCGTTGAGCGTCGCGGCCTTGCCGAGGACATAGATGCCCTGGATCGCCTCGACCGCGACCCCGGTCTGGCTGAGCAGGTAGTAGGCGGCCAGGCCGAGCGGGTAGTTGATGTTGATGATGACGGCGTCGGAGCCCTCAGCCTTGCCGTCGAACCCGTCCGCGTTCAGCCCATCCGCGTCGATCGTCCCGTCCGGGCCGGCGCCGTCGACGATCCGGTCGATCCCCCCGCGGAGGCGCGGGTCGAAGCAGGCGGGGTCGAGCCTGGCGACGTCGATGATCTGGACGCCGACATCGACGGCGCCGCGCGGGTCGATGGTGTAGATCCCGCTCTCCTGCTCCTCGTCGTTGCGGCGCTCGCGCTCCTCCGCCATGCCCGGCGCGGCGAAGTACGACCGGGCCGCGAAGTACAGCCAGTTCTCCCACGGCGAGCGGCTGTCGCCCCGCTCGATCCGCTCCAGTTCCGGGATCAGCTCGGCGTGGCCGGTCCGGCGGATGCTGGCGACGATCGCGTCCCGGCGGCGCTGGGCGGTGCCGCTCAGGACATTGGCGATGCTGTGAGTGTTGCTGGAGACGAAGTAGAGCGGGCGATCGGCCAGCCCGAGTTCCTGGAGCCGGTCGGCGATCGGGTTCCACCACTGCCGGGCCGAGCGGGCGTAGCCGTTATGGGAGCCGCCGAGCAGCTGGATCGTGAAGCGCTTGCGGGCGTGGGCCATCTTGGCGAGGTTGGGCCAGAGTCGGACGCCCCAGACCGACCGCAGCCGGTGCCAGTCGTTGGGGGCCAGTAGCAGCCGCTCGCCGATGCGGCCGAACTGCTCCTCCGAGGGCGGCACCCCGACCCCGCCGGCGAGCGCCTCGACCTCGGCGGTCAGCGCCGGGTCGGCCGCGAACAGGCGGTTGAACTTGTTCCACTCGATCTGCCAGGCCACGATCGACGGGACGGCGTCGTCCAGGTCCGAGGCCGAGGCGATGTAGGCGGCGAGGGTCTCGTCATCGTCGTAGAGCCAGCGCCGGCGGCGGCCGGGCGCCGACTGGATCTCCCAGTCGTCCATCTGCGAGAGGCCGGCCCGGTTGAAGTCGTGCCGGGACTGGGCGAGGACGATCCGGCGGACATCGACGATGCAGGCCGGCAGGCGCTGGGTCGAATACATGAAGGCGTTCATGTCCGGGGCGGTCTCGGTTGCGCCGGCGTGGAGGGAGGCGGCGGCCATGATGTGGGCCGGTTCGAGGGAGCTAACACTGATCGCGCCGGAGCTCTGGAGCAGTGTGGAGTAGGTCCGGACGTAGAGGTCGACCTCGCGCTTGGCCGGCCCCGTGATCGGCGTCTCGAGCGAGCGGCCGTCGGGCCGGCCGAACGACTCGTTCGACGAGCCGTTGTGCGCGGCGCCGAGCTGGGCGGCCAGCGGGGGCGCACCGGTGCCGGGCGTTGGCGTCGCGTCGGCTCCGCCGACCGGCAGGTTGGCCTCGTCCTCGGTGGTGACGCCGCGGGTCGTAAGCGGTTGGCCGCTCAGCGCCCCGCCCGGTGCGAACCGGCCTGGCGTCCCGCCACGTTCGCGTTCACGCTCCCGGTCCCGGTCCCGTTGCCCACCGCCGTTGCCCGTGCCGCGCTCGCCGACCATCGATCATCCCCTCGCCCGATCGCCGCCCGGCGGTTCCGGTGGCGGATCGGTATTCCGGAGAGTATAGCGACGGGGATACGGTCGGATCGTTGATACATCGTGATGGATACCGTTGCCCGGAGCCGGAGAGGGGAAATGCCGGCTCCTCGCCCACGCCGTCGATTTCGGCGATCCTGTTCGTCGTCTCCGTAGACCGGCCGAACGGGACCGGTCATCCGGCCAGAATGACGAGAACCGAGGGACGAGCGCCATGCAGTACCTGCTCATGATCTGCACCGAACCGGGGGTCGGACCTGACCCTGGCCGCGACATGGCGGCCGAGACCGACGCCTGGGTCGCCGAGATGGACAGCCGCGGCGTCCGGCTCCGCGGCGACCTGTTGCGTTCGCCCTCCGACGCGACGACCGTCCGGGTCCGGGGCGGGGAGACGCTCCTCACCGACGGACCGTTCGCCGAGACCCGCGAGCAGATCGCCGGCTACGACCTGATCGAGCGCGCCGATCCCAACGAGGCGATCGAGGTTGCCGGGAAGCACCCGGTCGCCTCGTTCGGCATGATCGACATCCGGCCGGTCTGGACGGACTGAGCGACGCCTGGAGTGGGGTGTATCTTCTGGCGATGACGGGCTCCCCTCGGGTACCTGTCCTGTGAGTCGTTCGAGGGGGACGCCCCATAGCGTCCCCTGCTCCACCTGAACATGCGGTCATCCGACCGGAATCAAGGAGCCAACATGCTGTTGCAGGGAAAGATCGCGGTCATCTACGGGGGGGCCGGAGCCGTCGGCGGGACCGCCGCCCGGACCTTCGCGCGGGAGGGCGCGCAGCTCGTGCTGGTTGGGCGGACCGAGGCGTCGCTCCGGCAGGTCGCCGCTGACATCCACGCGGCCAGCGGCCAGGCCGAGGTCGCCGTGGTCGATGCGCTGGACCCGGATGCCGTCGAGGCCCATCTGGCCGCCCTCGTCGCCGAGACGAGCCGGATCGACATCAGCCTGAACGCGGCCCACCCCGGCGCCGTCATGGGTCAGCCGCTGCGGGAGATGACGGTCGACGACTACACGCGCTCGGCGACTAACGCCATCCGGCTGAACTTCAACACCGGGACCGCGGCCGCCCGCCGGATGACCGCGGCCGGGGCCGGCGTGATCCTGACGATGTCGACCTCGACGTCCGTGCTGTCCGGCCGGGACCGGCGCTACCACGCCTCCGGTGGCTTCGGGCCCGCCTGCGCCGCCGTCGAAGAGTTCAGTCGGGGGCTGGCCGGCGAGGTCGGTCCGTACGGCGTCCGGGTCGTCTGCCTGCGGCCGGACGCGCTGCCGGAGACATGGGGTCCGATCGCCGAGGGGCCGGTTTCGGACGCCTACCAGTATATGAAGGACGGGACGGCGCTGGGCCGGATGCCGACGCTCCAGGAGGTGGCCGACGCGGCGGCGTTCGTCGCGTCGGACCGGGCCGGGGCCATGACCGGCGCGATCCTGAATCTGACCTGCGGCTCGGTCATGGACGGCAGCTGAGCCGGTCGACGGGAGATGACGATCGGCGATCACCGCCAGGAGAGACGACCGATCCGGTACCTACTCGTCACCTGTTCCGACGTCCATCTCCGATGCGACAGAGCGCACACCGCGAGTTCGGATCAACGGACAAGGGATCGCGGATCTGCCCGGACCGATGCCTGTCCCCACCCGGCGATCAGACCTGCGGCCTGTTGAACGGCCGGGACGACCATCTTGTGCGTCCATCGAGGTCGGAGACCGCCTCCCCGATCGTCTATGCTGTGCGTTCGCGTCCCGTACGGTTCGGGCCGGTCCCGCATCCCCCTCCGCGAGGATCGGCGGCCATCGTTGCGTTCCAGTCAGAGGAGTCCCATGAACCGGTTGCTTCGCCTCGGTGCCTGTCTCAGTCTGATCACGGCCCTGATCGTCGCGGCGGTGCTTGCGGCGCCGTCCCACGGCGTCGCGCAGGACGGCGCCACCGACGGATCGCTCCAGTCGATCGCCCACGGCGCGGTCACGCTGCCAGCCGGCCCGCTCGCCTGGCGCGTCGTCGCGGACCAGGCCGGGGACCGCGACAGCGTCACCCCGACCGGACAGTCCCTCGGCTTCACCCTCGCGACCGAGGGCTCGGTCCTCGTCGAGACGCCAGCCACCGGCGAGCAGGACCTGCTCCTGGCGGGGTCGGCCGCGTTCGTCGCCGACGGCGCCGTCGAGACCCGCTCGGGCGTCGATGGCGCGACCGCCTATGACCGGATCGCTCTCGTCCCGGCCGACCAGGCCAGCGACGCCGGCGATGGCGAGCTGCTTCTCGGCGGCGAGGGTTTTGCCGTCCCGACCGGCAACCGGGCGCTCGACCTGTCCCGCGCCGTCCTCGCGCCGGGCCAGACCGTGACCAGCCCCGCCCTCGACAGCCAGACCCCGTCGCTCGTCTTCACGACGGACGGCTCCGTCGATGTCGCCTTCGGCGGCGACGCGGTCACGCTCCCAGCCGATTCGGCGGCCGTCCTGGACGGGGAGCTGACGATCACGTCCGTCGACGGCGGAGCCGTCGTCGTCGCCACGATCGGCGCCGAGGTGCCGGCCCTGGAGGTGACCACCACGGCGACCGCAACCCCGAGCGCGACCGCGACCCCGTCCGCCTACAGCGCCGGGACCCCGGTCGCCGACGGCCAGAGTGGCGATGGCATCGACGCCGGTGGCGACGCCGTGGGCTCCGGGACGCTCGCGGTCGAAGTCCTCGACTGCTCGGGCGGCACCCTGCTCGACACCACGACCTGCGCCCCGTTGGCCGGCGTGACCGTCTCCGTCGTCGTGGCGGGTGCGGAGACCGGCGGCGTCACCGATGGCAGCGGCCAGCTTGCCCCGGTCGAGGTCGCCGTCGGCGCCCCGGTCACCGTCAGCAGCGTCACCGGCGGACCGGAGGGGCTCGACCTCCTCAACGTGCCGTTCGCGATCCCCGCCTTCGAGGGGGACACGCAGATCCCGATCGTTTTCGACACCCCGGATGTGCCGGTCACCGACACCCCGGCTGAGGGGGACCCGACGACCGATCCCGCGACGGGCGGCACCCCGGTCGCCGGCGGCGCGGCGGCGACGCTGACCGTCCAGGCGCTCGACTGCCGCGAAGGCGACCTCGCCACGCTGGAGGGCTGCGTCGCGATGCCGAACGCCACCTTCTCCGTCACCCGCGGCCTGGAGGCGTCCTCCGTCGAGAGCGGCTTCACCACGGATGCCAATGGCTACGTCACCTTTACGGCCGAGGCCGGCTCGTCCGTCACGGCGACCTACGCCTTCGGTGCTCCGACCGGCGTCGCCCCGAACAATGACGGCCAGGTGCTGGAGCCGGTCGACGGCGACTCGACGCTGACTTTCATCTTCGTCGACATCAACGAGTCCAACGGATAGACGGTATCGGAGGCCCCCTTCTCGTCTCGCCACTGCCCGTCCGGCTGGTGGGATCGAGAGGGGGCTTCATCATGCCCGGTAGCCTCCTGGGTCGTAGCTACAGCGGTTCTCCGGCGAAGTGCCCGATCCTGATCCAATGGACATCTCCTCTCTTCGGGCCGTGAGCGCCGCAGCGCGAAACGAGCCGGGGAGGGGCTGCCTGGACGCTCCGCGACCACGCAACTCGAGTGAACATCGCACCGACGAAAAACGCCACGGCCACCCTGGAACCTTGTGTCCGGGGTGGCCGTGGCGGGACGTGAGCCGGTCCCGGGACGCTCGTCACCCTTTGGTGGCAAGCGTCCCGGAGCGCGGGGTGATTAGGCGGTGATGAACGGGGTGGCGATCTCGAGGACCTCGGCCGGGGTCCGCGGGGCGTCGACCGCGTTCGGGAACGGGCTCATGGTCGGGTCGCCGACCAGGTCGGTGACGTAGGCGGCGTGGCGGGCCTCGACGCTGTGGATGCCGAGGGCGGCGGTCACGAGCGCCGGGGTCGAGGTCAGGGCGACGAGCGACGGGGCAGCGCCGGCATAGGCCGAGACGCCGACGTTCTCGATCGCGGAGGCCGTGGCGAGGAAGGTCGCGACGTCGGTGTAGCCGAAGTCGTACGTGCCCTCGGCGACCGGGGTCCCACCCAGGCTGGTGATGGCGTCGGACAGGGCGGTGACGTGAGCCGCCTCGTGGCCGCCGATCTCGGTGACGCGGTCATAGATGTCCTGGCCACCCATGTCCTCGGCCGTGTAGGTCGTGAGGGCCTCACGGTAGAGGACCGTCTCGAGGTGCTCGAGGGTCAGGGCGTAGTTGAGGACATCGACATCGGTCGTGAACATCGGGTCCACGCCACCGGCGGCCGGGGTCGCGTCCTGCGCGGCGGCGCGGAACGTCGGGAACGAGGTCACGGCGAGGGCGGCGGCGCCACCGACGACAGCCGACTTGCCGAGGAGGTTGCGGCGGCTGATGATGCTGGTCCGCTCAGCGGCGATCCGGGACATGAAGTGACCGGTGAAATCCTGAGTCATGCAGTGCTCTCCCTGTGAATTCCCGGCAACTCCCGACCGATCCCCGCACGGCCATCGCTGGCCGTGGGATCAGGCCACGGGTGGGCCTGACGGGGATCGGGTCGGGCGGTGCGGATGATCGACTGCTCAGCCGATGGGCACCGCGCGCCGGACGCTCTTTCGGCTCGCACGCCCCGGACCATGCTGGAAAGCCGTTGTAGCAGACGATACAGACCACGGGAGGGAAATCGCGACATCGAGGAGCTTTTCGTGAGGTCCGACAATGGTGCATTCTCGGATCATAAGATTTCAACAGGACCGCCAGCGGGATGGGGCGGTACCCGTCTCGGACTGGTGGACCGGCGACGTTCGGGTCTCGTCGGAGGAGCTGGCCGGCGTGGGTCCTGTTCCCGGTTGGCCGACTCCTCCTCACGATCAACCCCTAGCGGACGCCGAGGATCAACTCATCAACGAGCTGGTCGAGCTCCTCGTAGCGGCGTCCCTTCGCGGCCAGCGCGGCCGTATCGAAGGTGTGCGCCTTGAGCGCATCGGCCCCCGCCGCCGAGTAGCCATCGGTCGCCGACGGGCCGTCGAACGTGTCCCCGGCCCGGAGTTCGGCGATCACGCCCTGGATCTCGGCATCGGCCGCGAACCGCGTCGCCTTGTCCTTCAGGATGGCGTAGCTGCGCATGCAGCCCCGGGCGAAGTGCCAGACGCCGGCCTCGTCCTCGGTCCGGTACGGGTGGGCGTCGAAGTGGCGCGGGCCGTCGTAGCCGCTCTCCTCGAGCAGTTTGACGAGGTAGAAGGCCGGCTTGAGGCTCTCCGACGCGAAGCGGAAGTCCTGGTCGTAGCGGCCGGCGACCTGGTCGTTGAGGTCGATGTGGAACAGCTTGCCGGCGTCGATCGCCTGCCCGACGGCGTGGGTGAAGTTCAGACCGGCCATCGTCTCGTGGGCGAACTCCGGGTTGACCCCGACCATGTCGGCGTCGTCCAGCGTCGTGATGAAATGAAGGGCGTGGCCGACCGTCGGCAGGTAGATGTGGCCGCGGGGCTCGTTCGGCTTGGGCTCGATCACGAACCGCATGTCGTAGCCCTGGTCCCTGACGTACCGGGTCAGGTAGTTGAACGCCTCCCGCATGTAGCGCAGCGCCTCGACCGGCCCGCGGTAGACGTCCGTCTCCGCGCCCTCGCGACCGCCCCAGAAGTCGTAGATCTTCGTCCCGAGCTCAGCGCCGATGTCGATCGAGCGCATCGCCTTCTGGAGGGCGAAGGCGCGGACGGTCGCGTCCGACGAGGTGAAGGCCCCGTCCCGGAAGACCGGGTTGGTGAACAGGTTGGTCGTCGCCATCCCGAGGACGAGGCCGGTCTCGTCCAGGGCGTCCTTCAGGCCGCGGACGAGCCGGTCGCGCTCGGCCGCCGTCGCGTCGAAGGGGACGAGGTCGTTATCGTGGAGGCTGATCCCCCAGGCACCGAGCTCGGCCAGTCGGTGGACGGCGTAGACGGGGTCCATCGCCGGGCGGACGGGGTCGCCGAAGGGGTCGCGGCCCTGCTGGCCGACGGTCCAGAGGCCGAAGGTGAACCTGTCCTGGGGAGTCGGCGCGTAGCGGTCGGTCATGGCGGTTGCTCGTTCCTGGCTGGGGCGCCGCGATCGATGCGGACGCGCTCGGATCTCGCCCGGCATTGTCCCGCATCCGCGCCGGTGCGTGGTCAGGCCGTTCGAGCCGGAACGGCCGCACCGAGTCGAGTCGAGGTCGTCTCTTCGGGACGTGGACTTGCCGGAGCGACGGCTGGACGGAACAATGGGAGGCGGACCGGACCGCCGAGACGCCGGATCGCGACCGTCGCCGGCCCTAGCGGCATCGACATCGACCGGAGGGACCCCGTGGGGTATCTGCGCAGCCTGTTCCTCGTGCTGACGATCGCTGTCCAGCTCGTGACGCTGTCCTATGTGCTCGTCGTGATGGGCAACACCCAGCCGTTCGACGACAACCGCTCGATCGTGAACACGACCGACGCCCGCGCCGTCTACTACCTCGGGACGGTCGCGCTGATCATGATGGCTGGCCTGGCGGTCATGCTATGGCTGGAGCGGCGCGGGTCATCCCGCCAACGTGTCCGGGCCGAAGCCGCGCTGACAGTCGCGAGAGACATCGACACCGAGGACCGGAACGGGACGGTTCGATCGTAGAACGATCTGCATGGGGAGGTGCCCGGCAGCGGAGCTGGCCGCTCACCTGGTCCGGGGTGAACCCGCTCACTGATATGGAATCCGGGTAAACGGTCGGTGGACTCGCGCCCCCTCGGTGGCGGAGCAGACCTCTCCCCCCAGCGCAGCGAGACCCCTCTCCGGCTCACCTGCTCGCTCACCCGCTGAAGCGGCTCTCGCTGCGCTGCGGCTCGCAGGTGCCCAGAGCGGGGAGCAGCACGCACCTGCGGTTACGCACCAAGCGTCAACCCGGATTGCGTATGACTCGCCTCATGCGGCGTCAGCTCCACAGGTGCCCGGACCCGGGGAGACGATCATCTCCCCGGGTCCGGGCACGTCGTTGGGACGCTCACTGGACGCCGCCATCGCCCCCGATGGCTCGGCGGTTAGCTGGCGACCGGCGTTCCAGCCGGGCTGTCAGTCTCGGCGAGGTCCTCGGCCAGGAAGATCGTCACGCCGGTACCGGAGTCCGATGGCTGGAGGTAGGCGACGCCCGAGTAGCCGGAATCGGCGTACTCGCGCAGGCCGATCGCCAGCGAACCGTCCGCGGCCGTCACGCCTCCGATGGGGCCGCAGGCGAGGGCGACGTCCGGGTCCGACTCGTCGAAGACGACGAGGACATGGTCCTCGGCGACGATGTCACCCAGCGAAACGCTGATCTCGCTGAACGAGGACTCGACGGCGGACGAACCCGGCGCGCCGACCTCGGTGCCGGTCGGAGCCGCGACGTCGGACAGTTCCGCGACCGGGTCGCTGAAGGTGTCCGTGGCACAGGAGCCAGCGTAGATGGCGGCATCGCTGCCCACGATCTCCTCGGCGGCGACGGTCTCGGTGGCGACCGCTTCGGTTGCCTGCTCGGCATCGGCCGGAGCCACGGCTGCGGTCGGCTGGTCGACCGGTACCTCGGTCACCCCCGGTTCGACGGTCGGCTCCGTGCCGGCGAGCAGTTCCGGGCAGGCGATCGTGCCGTCGTCCCCGATGCCGCGCCCGTAGTCGGTCAGGTTCCGGTAGGAGTACGGGTCCTGCTCGAAGTACGCCTGCGCGTCGGCCTGGCTGGCGAAGTCGGCGCAGGTCAGCGCCGTGGTGCGCGACGGCAGTTCGGGGCACGCTTCCCCATCCTGGAACCCGAGCTGGGCATCCTCGCGGTAGACGTAGTCGGAGCAGGACTGCCCGTCCGATTGGCCGCTCGCGGTCGGGAACCACGGGGTCGCGACGACGGCCAGGACGAGGGTCAGCAGCACGAGACACGACGCGAACAGATTGCGGGACAACGTCACGAACGAATCCTTCCGGCCCTACGGACCCTGAACTGCGCACCGCCGGAGCGACCCGGCCACGACGCCGGGTCATGGTGCGACGCGATAAGTCTCCGCCAGGACGATCTGGCGATCCGTCACCGGCGCCGGCCACCATAGCGGCTCCCCGGGGGCAGTGGCAAGGCCGACGCGACAGCGGCGTTCAGAGGACGTGAGACCGCCACGATCACGAAGACAGCGGTTCTCGACCCGGAGTCATCGACTCGACGACACCGCGACCCCAGTCGGGTCCGGCGGCCCGCAAAGATACGTAAGATGAACGGTGCCGACGTGACACGAAGACGGCCATACTCATCGCGACCGAACGTCGAGAGGAGCGAGTCCCTCCGATCGGTCATCGTCTCGTTCCGGGCACCAGCAGCGGTCCCCGTCGTGGTCACAGGAAAGGTCCCGTCGTGCATCCGGTTGCCGTCGTCGCGCGTCCACTCATCGTCGCTGTCCTGGTCGCCATCGGTCTCGGGGGCGTGGCCGCCCAGCGAGTCGCCGCTCAGGATGCCGGGGCGGGAACCATCACCGTCACGGTGACCTCGTATGACTTCATCGAACCCGACAGCACGGACGACAGCCCCGACTTCCCCGCTCCCTACAGCTACGGGCAGAGCTTCCCGGCCATGCAGGGTGGGATCACCCGTTCCGCGCCGGGCACGGAGACGATCCTGGTCATCGCCGCAGCGGGCGGCCAGCTCGGCGAGGGGACGATTGGAGACGACGCGTCCGTCGCCATCGAGATCACCGCGGGCATCCCGTTCTTCATCATCGATGCCGACGACACGGGCGAGGGCTCCTACGTCGTCAGCGGCGAGACCGACGAGCCCTGGAACATGGTCAGGAACCTGACGCCGGTCGCGCAGGCCGACCCCTCGGACACCGTCGGTCAGGGCGACGGCCCCGGTGGGGCGGCGCTCGCCCAGCTCGAGATCGCGACCTACGCCTGCCCGGACGGGTACGTCGTCCCCGAGGACGATGCGATCGGCTCGGCCACCGGAAGCTGCACCGCCCCGCAGGCTGGCGTCGACGTCTCGGTCCGTCCCCGGATCGCCGAGGCACAGCCGACAGTCCTGACGACGGGGGCGACGGGCTACGCCGTCTCCGGTCTGCCGGCCAGCGAGTCGGGCTATGACCTCCAGCTCACCCTGCCGACCGCTGCGCTCGGGTATCTGGTCAATTGCACCCGAACCGACGGCGGCGATCCGGGCGTCGTCTACACCGAGGTCGGCTTCCAGATCCAGGCCGCCGCCGAGACGGGCGCCGAGATCGGCTGCGACGTGTTCTTCGTCTTCGCCGATGCCGCCGCGCCGAATGCCGCTCCTAGTACCGCTCCGAGCGTCGGCGCGAGTTCCGCCCCGAGCGCGGCCCCGAGCGCCGCCGCGAGTGGTGCCGGAGTCGTCGGCCTCCCGAACACCGGCACCGGGAGTGCCAGGACCGCCACGATGAGCTTCGCCCTCGTGGCCGTCGCCCTTCTCGCCCTCGCCGGTCTGGCGTTCAGCGTGTTCGCCCGGACGCGGTCCACGCGCATCGGCTGACTCCGCCGCCATCCCGCATAGATCCGCTTGACGACCCCCAGGCCACCTCCGGCCCGGGGGTCGTCATGTGCCATAGCCTGGCCTGTCGCGGAAACCCTTCGTATTGGCCGCTCGCGGCGGCGAGACGATGACCACTGTCTCGGTTGTCACGTTTTCGGCACTCGCGAGTTCGTACTCGTAGCGGTCCGGATCTAACCTGACCGAGCCCGATTCCCGGAACGAGAGAGGCTGCGGCACTGTGCACCGGGACGGGGATGAGACCGACAACGTGGTGGACCCGCCCGACCATCGGGTCCTTCCGAGCCGGGCGCGGCGGGCCGGACTTCGGGACGTCAGCCGGCCGGCGCTGGCCGTGACGACGGTCGACCAGCTCGAGTGCGTCTTCCTCGACCGGATGGACCACCTCTACCGCTTCCTTCGCTCCCGGACCGGGGATGGCACGGTCGCGGAGGACCTTGCCCAGCAGGTCTTCGTCAAGGCGCTGCTCGGGCACCCGTCCTTCCGCGGCGATGACGACGCCCTCGTCAGCTGGCTGTTCCGGATCGCCCG
The DNA here is from genome assembly GCA_964244115.1 of uncultured Thermomicrobiales bacterium. Classification (GTDB taxonomy): domain Bacteria; phylum Chloroflexota; class Chloroflexia; order Thermomicrobiales; family UBA6265; genus CADCWK01. Next base: position 11,059 of record CAXTHM010000005.1, on the reverse strand, counting down.
GAACGAGTCGGCCACCTGGTCCCGCGGCCGATCCGCGAGATGCCGCCAGCGCCGGTCGGACTCGGCGGGATCTCCCGGAACGACGACGGGTGAGCCGGATCGGGCTCCGTCACGCATGGGTTGGTCTGGAGGATGGTCGTGGGGTGTCTACGTCGGCTCTTTCTCGTCGGGACGGTGATCGTCCAGTTCGCGGCGTTCATCTGGGCACTGGTCGTCTTCGGGTCGGCCGGAGTGCTCGGCGGGGCGGCGGTAATCGCGGCGGAGGATGCCCTGGTCGGGTTCATCCTTGCGGCCGCCGCGGCGGCCCTGACCCTGATCCAGGTGATCGTGCTCTGGCGGGGCGGACGGACCCGGCGCCGGATGGCGGCGGAACTGTCGCGGCGGTCATCACCCATCGCGCCGTAATGCCCACGGCCCCACCGATCCCGCTGACCAGCGCCCGATCGCGCGGCCGGGCTCGGTGCCGCACGCGCCGGTCGCGCTGATCGGGGCGAGGCTGGCCGAGGTCAGCCCCGCCTCGCCTGTGTCCTGTGCAGCCCAGGCGCCGATCAGGTTGCCGATGTCCGGGGCCAGCGCATACCAGACCGAGGTGACGGTGAAGAGGATCGTCCCGAGGACGGGCGTGAGGGTCGCGGAGGCGTTCGTCGTGGCCCGCGTCCGTCCGCGTCCCGACAGCATCGCTCCTCTAGCGCGGCGCATAGCGGTTGACGGGGGAGCTGCCTCCCCCTCTCCATCCGGTCAGGACGGAGTCGCGCGCAGGCGACGGAGGCGGACCGAGATGGAGAGGGGGCCGGGGGGGGTGAGGCTGGCCGCTCACGACCGACAAGGACCAAGAGATCCGCTCTGACAGCACGCCCGTCGCGTGGCGTCGAGCGCGGTCGATCGGTCCGGAGTGAGCCCCGTCTATGTAGACGATCGCGAGACCGGCGCTGTCGGTTCCATTAACGCCGGACCCTTCACACCCTCTTGCGCCAGGTCGAGGCCGCGCAGGAGGGTGTGGAGCGCGACGAGATCCCGGTCGGCCATGGGCTCGAGCAGTTCGGAGATGAGTGCCTCGTGCGGCGGGACGACGCGGCCCAGGAGGGCGGTTCCGGCCGGGGTCATATGCAGGCGCCGGATCCGGCCGGGGCCGTCGCGCCGCTCGAGGAACCCGGCCGCCGCCAGGCGGTCGACCAGGTGGGAGATGTTTCCCTTGGTGACGAGGAGCTCGTCGGCGAGCTCCTGCTGGGACTGCCCCTCGCACCGGGCGACATGGGTGAGGACGTCGAACTGGCCCAGCGTCAGCCCGTGTCCCCGGAGCTGCTGCTCCAGCAGCCGGCCCATCCGGTCGTGGACGCGGACCAGGCGGATCCAGGCCCGGACGGCTCGGGTATCCCGGCTGATCCCGCTAGCCGACGCGGGGTCAGACCATAAAGCTCGTGGATCATTCATGGCTGGTGTTTAGCAGTGAACTCATCTTCCGTCAAGTCACCTGTGCTATTCGGTCACGGCTGCCGCTCGGCCCTGCGGTTGATACGGGGCCGGGCCGACGGACGAAGCGGGACGGCTCCGGAGAAGATTCTGGAGCCGTCCCGCTTCGCTGGCGCTACCGATGTCTTCGGCGTCCGTCCCGAACGCCTAGGCGCCGGGCTCATACCGGTCGTCGAAGACGTCCATGAGCCAGGTGCCATCGGCCGCCTGGGTGAACGTGACGTAAGCGAACTCGCCGTCCAGCGCGACCCGCGCGCCGACCCGACCGTCGGCGAACAGCTCGACATCGGAGACGGTGACGTTGCCGGTCGCCGCCGCACTCGCCTCCGCGGGGGGCTGTGCCAGGAGGCTGGCGACCTCGTCGCGGCTCGCGTAGATCACCGGCAACAGGTAGCGGAGCGCCTCGTCCGAGTACAGGGCGTACTGGCGGAGCGGGTCACCGAGGTTCTGGCAGGCCGATTGCCAGGACAGCGTGTCGGTGACAGCGGCGATGGTCTCGTCACCGGCCGGTGTGCCAGTCCCGGAATCGTCCCGATGGCTGAGCGCCAGCGGATCGACCGGCTGGGCGATCCCGTCGTCGTAGAGCGCCAGGAGCTCCTCGACCGTACGGGGCGTGATGTCGCAGGCCACCGCTCCCGACGCGGCGGGCTTACCCTCGGCGGGCGTCCCTGGGGCGGGTGTCCCGACAGCCGGAGTGGCGACGGGCGTCCCGGCGGGCGCTGGCGCCGAGACCCGGATCTCCGCCCAGAGGTAGCTCAGGGTGTCACTGTCCGTCTCGGCGGCCACCCGGAACAGGCCCCCCGGCAGGGCGACGAGGCCGCCACCGGGCGCGATGGTGGTCGGTATCGTGGTCGCGGCCCCGCTCCGGTCGCCGCCGGCCGCGTCGACGATCCGGACCTCGCCGGTGCCGGGCGTGATCCGGGCGCTGCCCGCCAGGGGCGTCAGCAGGGTGATCGCCGAGTCGCGGCCCAGCGTCCCACTGCCGCCGTCCCCGAGGGCATCGACGCTGGAGCGCAGCGCGACCTCGATGTCGACGGTCTGGCCCGCGGCTCCCGAGCCACCGAACAGCTCGTTGCCGGAGTACGTCCCGAGCACGACGCCGACCGATGTCCCGTCCGTGCCGGTGGCGGTGTACTCCGGCCGCGCCGTCGCGATCACCAGTTGGTAGATCGTGATCCCGTCGGCGCCGGCCCGGATGGTGATCGGGGTCGACGCGGTCAGGGAGCGCATCGCGACCTGGTCGGACCGGTCGCTGAGCTCCGTGCCGGCTCCGCCCGCCAGGCTGATCGTCGCGTCCCCGGTCGCGGCGTAGCTCAGGACCGTGATCGGCGGGACCGTCAGCCCGTCGGTACCCGCGACGGGACTGATCGTCAGCGTCATGTCCGGCGCCAGCGTCTGCCGGACGAGCTCCAGGGTGAGCGGCTGATCGGCCGGGACGCTGGCGACCGTGTCGAGATCGGCCGGTGTCAGCCCGGTGACTGGCGCCGTATCGGCGTTCGGCCCGGTTCCGGCCGGTTCGTCGTCGGGCGAGACGACGACGATGGTGTACCCGGCCGGCGTGCCGTCGGTCGCCCCCTGGAGGGTCGCGTCGCGCAGGTCGTCGACCCGGACCGTCTCGCCAGGCACGACGGCATTCCCGGCCGCGATCTCGGTCGTCTCCGCACCACCGACGATCCGCCGGGCTGGCCGGTTGAGCACGATCGGGCCGCCCTCGGGCCGGACCAGGGCGTAGGCGTCGACCGCGCTGCCCCCGGTGAGATCGAGATCGATCCACGGGGCGAGGTCGACCGGGAAGCCCGCGGCTTCGGCCGCGTAGAACGTGAACCGGAGATGATCGGCGTCGAACGGGTCGGTGGCGGTGTAGACCGACAGGCGCTCCGCTGTCAGCCCGGTCTGTCCGCCCGGGACCGTCTCCTCGGACGAGCCGGCCGGCAGGTAGGACATCAGGGTCAACGTGACCGGCGTGTCGCCCGTCGCGGCGATCCGGACGCCCTGGTCCTCGAACGAGGCGTTCAGCGACCGTTCATCGAAGACGACGGGAGGCCGAGCCGCGTCGTCGCTGGTCATCGTCGCGAGACCGCCACCCGTCCACTGCACGGCGCGGAACGTCCCCACCGGAAAGGCGGCCGTCGCTCCCGGATTGAGCGTCAGGCGATCGAGCACGATCCGATAGTCGTCGCCATCGGCGAGGGCCGGCTGGAGACCGCTGCCGCCACCAGGCGTGTTCGGGTACGTCCGGCCCTCGGTCCGGTCAAGGGCCGGCGGCGCCAGGAACGCGACCGTGTAGACGGCGCTCTCACCCGGCGTGGCCTCCCGGATCGTCGCCAGGCTCGGGTTGCTGACGACGGCCGTCTCACCGGCCGCGATCGTCAGCTCAGAGACGAACGTCGGCGTCTCGGGGCTGGACTCCCGAGTCCGGATCACATCGGCTGACGCGGTGATCCGGATGGAGCCCCGCTCGGCATAGAGCAGCATCATCGCCCCCGGGTCGGTCAGGTTCGTCGGATCGTCGGGGATCGCGCTCGGCCCGACCGGCTCGGGGTCGACCGGCACCGGACCGTTGCCGAACAGGACATTCACGAGGGAATCGAACCGGAGTCCATCGATCGTGTCGTTGGCCAACGGGTAGACGGTGACGCCATCGGTCGACGTCAGTAGCGCGGCGCCGTCCGGAGCGATGGTCAGGACCGTCACGGTGACGTCCTCGCCCTGATCGGCCAGGATCGACCCACTGTCAGCGTCGATGTCGATGATGCCGGGCTGATCGACGGTCAGGGGCGACGAGCCGCTGGCCCGCTCGACCGTGAATCGTCCCGTCACCGACGCCACCTGATGGACCGCTCCGGGTGGCAGGGTCAGCGTGGCCCCCTCGGCGATCGACACGCGATCGATGCTGACCAGGTGACCCGACGCGCTCACCGGCAGGTCGACGAGCAGTCCCCCGCCCGTGAAGGCTTCCGGGTAGCCGATCGACGGGATAGTGTTCGCGGCTGAATCGGCCGTCGGGGTGGCGTCGCCGCCGATGCCGCCGAACAGGCTGACGCGGCCGTCGTCCATCGGGGCGAGGATCGTGGCGAACAGGCCGAGGATCAGGGCGGCCGCGACGGCGAACTGGAGGCGGGGCCACCACGTCCGGCCGGTCGGCTGGGACGGGCCCCCGCCGGGGACGGACCAGCCGCCGCCGTGGGGGACCGGTCCGCCCGGCGGGGGGCGGTGCCCCCGGGGCGGGGTGCCGGCCGGGAGCGTCAGATTGGGGGTGGCGGCGCCATGCCCGGAGAGTGCGGAGGCGGTCACTGGGGACTCCTGTCGCGTGGGGATGCCCGCCGTCGCGACCGTCTCCCGCCAGATGCGGGCCCGGGCGGCGGCCGGGATCCCGGCGGTCTGATCATGGGTGAGGTTCTGGAGGAGGTCGACGGTCCGGGTGCGGACCGGGTCGAGGGCGATCGCCCCGGCCCGCTGGAAGCCGTTGCCGGTCGTGGCATCCCAGTACCGGTCCAGCAGGTCGAGCCGGTCCGGGTCGGTCGCGCCATCGGTGGGGCCATCGGCAGGATGGGTGGTCGCGGGTTCCGTGGTGCCGTTGGTCCGTTCGGCGCCCGGCCCGGAGGCGGCGCGCTGCTCATCGCTGGTCATGGGACGCCTCCGGGGCTGATTCCGGCCCGAGCCGGTCGGCGAGCAGCGTCCGAAGCCGGTCGATGGCGCGGACCTGCAGCATCTTGATCGCGCCGTGGCTGCGGCCGAGGACCGCGGCGATCTCCGGGCCGCTCAGCCCGGCCAGCCGCAGCTCGACCACGCGGCGCTGGTCGTCCGGCAGCCGGGCGACCGAGCCGAGCAGCGCCGCGCGCCGTTCGGCCGCGATCGCCTGCTCGTCCGGCGGTGGGTCCGGGTCGACGAGCAGGTCGGCGTCGGCCAGCGGGCTGGTCGGGCGTCGGCCGCGGTAGCCGCTCACCACCACGTTGTGGGCGATGGTGAACAGCCAGGAGCGGACCCCCTCGCCGCTCAGCTCGGGGCGGGGCCGGTAGGTCGGGAGCGCCCCGAAGGCCCGGGCGAAGATCAGGCTGGTCGCGTCCTCGGCGTCGGCCGGGGAGCCGACGCGGGTGACGCAGTAGCGGTAGATCGCGTCGACGTAGCGCTCATAGAGGGCGGCGAAGGCGGCCGGGTCGGCCTGGGCCGCCCGGAGCAGCTCGCCGTCGCTTCCCGAAACCGGGGCCGATGTTCTGGCCGGCGGCTGGGTCGGGGCGGCTGGCCCGGTGGCTCTGACCGTCCCCAATGGGGACGACGCCGCACGGTTCGCGGCGGCGGCTCGCGGACGGGGCTCGGGCGGCTGGTTGCCGGGGATCGGGGCGGATGACGCCCAGTCCCCGGATCGGCTGGCCATCGCGACCGCCGGCGACCATGGCCCGCTGGCCCATGAGGCCGGCCGTTCGTTGAGGGCGGCGAGCAGTATCCGGATCGACCGGACGTCGCCGGGGACGTCGGCGCCGGGGTGGCCGGTCCGGGGCCGGACACCACCCTCGCCACCCATGTGGGCGCCGGGTTGAGCCGGTCCGGGCCGGTGTCGTCGTCGCCACCGCATGCTTCCTCCTCCGCCGCGTCCGCGAAGATGTGATGGCTGACGGTCGCCGGCGTTCGGCCAGGGCTGTCAGGCGTGGATGCGCATCCACCCACGTAAACACCGCCGCGGGCAAAAGGTCACGGTCGGAATGAGTGATTTCACGGATGCCGCGGCGTTCGTCTCCGACGATGATGCCCGAGTCGTGGCGGTGACGGGCGGCCCGCGCGGACCCACCAGCGGACCGGGGCGCTGGCCGATACACTACGCCGATCTGGGGTGCATCCGTCGTCAGCCGTCGAGAACAGAGGCCGCGCCGAGTCGCGGGCCGGAGGGTGGTCATGACCGTTGTCGCGAAGCAGGTCCCGGACATGGGTGGGCTCGATGGGCAGGCCGGGATCGAGGCGCTGGCGCCGTCGGCCGAGTCGCTCCGGCCCCTGTTCCTGCTCGATCCGGAGGTCGCGTTCCTCAACCACGGCTCGTTCGGCGCCACGCCGCAGCCGGTCTTCGACGCCAGCATCGCCTTCCAGCGGGAGCTGGAGCGCGAGCCGGTCCAGTTCATCCAGAAGCGGCTCGACACCCTGCTCGACGCCGCCCGCGCGAAGCTCGGTGAACTCGTCAACGCCCCGGCCGACGACCTCGTCTTCGTCACCAACGCGACGATCGGGCTCAACATCGTGATCCGGTCGATGGGCCTCCAGCCCGGCGACGAGATCCTGACGACCGACCACGAGTACGGCGCCCTGACGCTGACCTGGGAGCACTACTGCCAGAAGGCGGGCGCCCGGCTGGTCAAGCAGACGCTGCCGCTCCCCCTGGCCGACCCGGAGGCCGTCGTCGACGCCCTGTTCGCCGGCGTCACCGAGCGGACGAAAGTGATCTTCTTCTCCCACATCACCTCACCGACCGCGCTGACCCTGCCGGCGGAGCTGATCTGCGCCCGGGCCCGGGCGCTGGGCATCTTCACGATGATCGACGGCGCCCACGTCGTCGGGCAGCGGCCGATCGACCTGGGGGCGATGGGGCCGGACGTCTACTCCAGCAACAATCACAAGTGGCTCTGCACGCCCAAGGGCTCGGCGTTCCTCTACGTCCGGCCGGAGCACCAGCCGTGGGTTGAAGCGACGACGGTCAGCTGGGGCTGGGCCGACACCTGGGGGCTGCGGGAGACGGGGCACACCTACCCGCAGTTCGTCCGCCGCAACCAGTGGGCGGGCACGCGCGAATGCTCATCGTTCCTGACCGTCCCGCATGCGATCGATTTCCAGGCCGAGCATCACTGGGACGCCATCCGGGCTCGCTGCCACCGTCTCGCCAGCGAGACGCAGGCCCGCATCCTCGCCCTCAGCGGCGGCGACCTGGGACCGATCGCGACCGACGACCCGCAGTGGTACGCCCAGCTGATCGCCGTGCCGATCCGGACCGACGACGGCCCGGCGATCCAGCGCCGCCTCTGGGAGGACTACAAGGTCGAGATCCCGGTCCACCACCACACCTCGATGCCGGACGGCGTCGGCCTCGTCCGGATCTCCGTGCAGGGCTACACCACCCAGACCGACCTCGACCGGCTGGTCGACGGCCTGGCGGCGCTCGTCGGCTAAGGGATTACCCCATCCCCAAACCCCCTCCCCATCACGCTGGCGTGCTTCGCACGTGCGGATGGAGAGGGGGCTTCAAGCTGGTCGCGCAGGCGCTCCGAGTTGTCCCCATCCTCGACCCGACTCGTTTCGCCCTGCGGCGCTCACACCCGGAGAGGGGCTCAACGGGTCGCGCAAGCGCTCCGTTGATGGGCGACGGGCGTTATCGTTCGTGTAGGGGCGACGCTTGCGAGCCCGGCCGCCGCAGCGGTCATCGCCCCGCCGGGCGCTAACGGTGTTCGCGACAAGGGTGATCACAATTTGAACATCCGGTTCGGCCACGCAGTCGCGCTTGCGGGCGCCGGTCAGGGCCAGCGCAGCGTGAGCGCGTAACCCCGCGATGATGGCGCCGGCCTGATCCCAGTCGTCTCCCCCTCTCCATCCGCAAGTGCGAAGCACGCCAGCGAGATGGAGAGGGGGCTGGGGGGTGAGGTCACGCCCCGGTCGCCAACCGGCGCCCCAACGCGGTACCGTGGACAGCACCCGGACGCCCGACCGGCCCCGGCACGCGCTAAGCAAGGGATACCCATGACCGACCACGACGATCAGGATCAGGATCAGGACCACTTCAGCCCGACGCACAACGACTACGACGACGCCGAGCTGCTGGAGCAGGGGCAGGCCAACGCCCAGGCGGTCATCATCGCGACCGTCGCCTACCTGCAGGAGCAGGGCGTCTCGCTCGACGACTGGTCGGCCGGGATCGGGCGTCGGTTCACCGCCGCCTGGGGGGCGCCGGAGCCGTGGGCGGCCGGCGAGTTCCTCGACGCCATGCTGACCAACCTGCGCTCGCTCGGCGCCGTCGTCGAGTGGGCCGACCTCGACGACGCGACCGTCGCGTCCGCGACGCTCTCGAATCTGTTCGACGAGGAGCAGTGCCTGCTCTTCGGGACGGAACGGGCGGACGCGCTGCTCTACCTCGACGCGACCCGGGAGATCGCCGCCCAGCGGGGCCTCGTCTGGGAGTGGCAGAGCGATGGTGACGACGTCCAGATCAAGGTCCGCGCCGACGACACCGCCAGCACCAGCCCGGCCAGCCAGCCGCTCGCGATCTGATCGCCGTCCCTTCGAGTGACTCCCTCGTCTGCTCCGATCCGCGCAGCGCGGATCACGCCATGACGCGTCATCGCGGCGAGGGTCACGCCGCTCCGGTCGAGGTAAAGGCCATCAGCCGGCCGAGCAGGTGGGGGGTCGTCCGCTCCATCACCGCCGCCGACGACTATCGGGTCCGCTCGGTCCGTGACCGCGTGGCGAAACGGACGGCGTGGATCGCGAACCACCGGGACGTCGGCTGCTCTGGAAGCGAATGGACGCTCCCGCTCCAACCGTGGTGACGCGGCGCCTCCGTCGTAAGGGTGACGCTCTCGCTTCGCTGGCGAGCCACCCTCCCGCAGGCGCCATCGCCGCGAGGCGAGACGGTGCAGCGGGTTCAACCGCGTTCGGCAGAACCTGGCCGTTGGCATGGGTGGCGATGGGGGTGATGGGGTGAAGGTTTGGAAAACCGTCCGCGAACGACCCGACACCCCTGTATGCGGTCGAACCCGCTGCGCCGATGATCGCCCTCCGTGGCGATGGCCGCGACGGCCGCGGCCGTGCTCGCTCGCTGCGCCCCTATGAGACGACGACACCACGCCGTAAGAGGCTGTTACGAGGAGGATGACGATGGCGACGACGGTCGGGGTGGGGCATATCGGTCTGCGGCTGGAGGGGAGCCTGTCGCTCAAGGACAAGCGGCACGTCGTCCGCTCGCTGACGGACCGCGTCCGCAACACCTTCAACGTCGCCATCGCCGAGACCGAGGACCTCGACGACATGCGCTACGCCACGCTGACCGTCGTCTGCGTCTCCAACAGCGCCCCGCACTGCGACCAGATGCTCGCCACCGTGACCGACTTCATCGAGCGCAACGTCGAGGCCGGCGTCCTCGACGAGCGCAGCACGGAACTGTTCCCGGTCTGATCGGATCTCGTGAAGGACGTGACTAGAATTGTGCGGTCTGGATCGGGGCGGCGACCTGTGGCCCCGGTTGATCGAGGACGGTGGTCCGCCGGGTCAGGACGGTGACGGTGCCGACCAGGACCGGGATCAGGGCCAGCGCGACCGGCAGCGAGATCACCTTGCTGATCTGCCCGATCGCGACCGGGCCGAACATGAAGCCGGCCCAGCCCATCGCCGAGACCGCCGCGACGGCCGTCCCGGCGTTGATCCCCGGCAGCCGCCCGGCCGCGCTGAACACCGTCGGGACGATCAGCGCCAGCCCGATCCCGAGGGCCGCGAACCCGACCAGCGCCACGACCGCGTTCCCGACGATCAGCGCCAGGGCGAAACCGATCGTCGCGATCGCCGCGAAGCCCGGCAACAGCGTCCGGGCCGCGATCCGTCCGAGCAGGATGTCGCCCCCGAGCCGCACGGTCAGCATCGTCAGCGAGAAGGCGACGTAGCCCAGCCCGCCGAAGGCCGCCGAGGAGCCGAGCGACTCCCGCAGGTAGACCGCCGACCAGTCCGCCGCGGCACCCTCGCAGACCATGCAGGCCAGCGCGATCAGCGCCAGCGTCAGCCCGAGCGGGTTGGCCAGCACCGTCACCGGCCGGCTGCCCTCGGCGTGGCGGTCCTCCGGCGGGTCGGCCAGCAGCCGCAGCGACAGCCAGCCGGCCAGCAGCAGGATGACGACGCCGACCCCGAGCAACTGCCCGTCCAGCGCCAGGCCGAGCCCGACCGCGGCCGTCCCGAGCCCGGCCCCGACCAGCGCGCCGACGCTCCAGGCGCCGTGCAGCCCGGACATGATCGGCCGGCCGATCGCCCGCTCGATGGTGATCCCCTGCGCGTTCATCGAGACGTCCAGCGCCCCCTGGAACGCGCCCCAGAGCCCCAGTGCCAGGAACAGCGCCCAGAACGACCCGGCCAGCCCGACGGTCAGGCCGGTCAGCGCGTACCCCGCCAGCGTGATCCGGACCATCAGCCGGCTGCCGAGCCGCGGCAGCAGCCAGCCCGTCGCCAGCATCGCCAGCACGGACCCGACCGGTGCCCCGAGCAGCGCCAGCCCGAGCGTGCCGTCATCCAGCCCCAGCCGCGCCTTCACCTCCGGGATGTGAGCGATCCACGAGGCGAACAGCAGCGCCTGGACGAGGAACGTGACGGTGATCGCGACCCGGGCCCGGCCGAGAGACCCGGTGGTGTCCAGGGCGGTTCCGGGGAGCGATATGGTGTCAGACAAGATGGACCTCTGTTCCCTGCTCGCGAATCCGTCGGATAGCGTCGTCCGGCGCCAGTATCCGTGATGAGGAGATCGAACGGCGTCACGCCAAACGCCCTTGCAGCGGCCCGTGGCGTAGGGGCGCAGCTCTCGCTCATCAGGTCCGACTAATTCCTGGTAAGCGCGGGGATCGGTCGATGGTCGGTCCGC
>CAXTHM010000004.1:61804-102733 GCA_964244115.1 uncultured Thermomicrobiales bacterium | reverse complement strand
AGCGCCTGATCAACGAGACCTACAGCGCCTTCGTGCAGGGGTTCATGCCGGCGCTGGCCCGGCCGGACGTCGACCGGCTGGAGGGCCTGACGACGGCGATCATCGTCGACCAGGAGCGGATGGGCGCCAACTCCCGCTCCACGGTCGGCACCGCCACCGACTCCAACGCGATGCTGCGGATCGTCTTCAGCCGGCTCGGGGAACCGAGCGCCGGGCCGGCGTTCCACTACGGCTTCAACGAGCCCGCCGGCGCCTGCCCCGACTGCGAGGGCCGGGGCAGCGTGACGGACATCGACCTGACGCAGCTCTACGACGACCGCAAGTCGCTCAACGAGGGCGCGTTCACGATCCCCGGCTACAGCATGGACGGCTGGTACGGCCGGATCTACGCCGGCTCCGGTTTCCTCGATCCGGACAAGCCGATCCGCGACTACACCCGGACCGAACTGGACGACCTGCTCCGCAAGGAGCCGACGAAGATCAGGGTCGATAACGTCAACCTGACGTACGAGGGGCTGATCCCCAGGATCCAGAAGTCGATGCTCTCGAAAGACGTCGACACCCTCCAGCCGCACATCCGCGCCTTCGTCGAGCGGGCGGTGACGTTCACGGCCTGCCCCGCGTGCGGCGGCACGCGGCTCAACGAGGCGGCCCGGGCGTCGAGGATCAGGGGAATCAATATCGCCGACGCCTGCGCGATGCAGATCAGTGACCTGGCCGAGTGGGTGCGCGGCCTCGACGCGCCGTCGCTGGCGCCGCTGCTGACGACGCTGAGCGAGACCCTGGATTCGTTCGTCGAGATCGGGCTGGGCTACCTCTCGCTCGACCGGCCATCGGGCACGCTCTCCGGCGGCGAGGCCCAGCGGACCAAGATGATCCGCCACCTCGGCTCCTCGCTCACCGACGTGACGTATGTCTTCGACGAGCCGACGGTCGGGCTCCACCCGCACGACATCCAGCGGATGAACGGCCTGCTGCTCCGGCTGCGGGACAAGGGCAACACGGTCCTCGTCGTCGAGCACAAGCCCGAGACGATCGCGATCGCCGACCACGTCGTCGATCTCGGTCCCGGCGCGGGTGCGGCCGGCGGGACGATCTGCTTCACCGGCGATGTCCCGGCCCTCCGAAAGTCCGACACCCTGACCGGGCGCCACTTCGATCACCGCGTCGAGCTCCGGAAGTCGGTCCGGACGCCGACCGGCCAGCTCGCGATCCGGAACGCGACGAAGCACAACCTCCGCGACGTCAGCGTCGACATCCCGCTCGGCGTGCTGACGGTGGTGACCGGCGTGGCCGGGTCCGGGAAGAGTTCGCTGATCCACGGGTATCTGCCCCGCCACGAGGGCGTCGTGGTCGCCGACCAGTCCCCGATCCGGGGCTCGCGCCGCAGCAACCCGGCGACGTACACCGGGCTGCTCGACCCGATCCGGACGGCGTTCGCCAAGGCCAACGGGGTCAAGGCCGCGCTGTTCAGCGCCAACTCGGAGGGCGCCTGCCCGGCCTGCAAGGGCATCGGGCTGATCTACGTCGATCTCGCGATGATGGCCGGCGTCGCGACGGTCTGCGAGGAGTGTGCGGGCAAGCGATTCCTGCCCGAGGTACTGACCTACAAGCTCCGGGGCAGGGACATCAGCGAGGTGCTGGCGATGAGCGTCGGCGAGGCGCACGAGTTCTTCCCGACCGGAGCGGCCCGGAAGATCCTCGACCGGCTGGCGATGGTCGGCCTCGGCTACATCGGCCTCGGCCAGCCGCTGAACACCCTCTCCGGCGGCGAGCGCCAGCGCCTCAAGCTGGCGATCCACATGGCCGAGTCGGCGATGACCTACGTGCTGGACGAGCCGACCTCCGGGCTGCATCTGGCCGACGTCGACAAGCTCCTCGCCCTGCTGGACCGGCTGGTCGACGAGGGCCGGACGGTGATCGTGATCGAGCACCACCAGGCCGTCATGGCCCACGCCGACTGGATCATCGACCTCGGACCTGGCGCCGGGCAGGACGGCGGCCGGATCGTCTTCGAGGGCACCCCCGCCGACCTCATCGCCAACGGGGATACGTTGACTGCTACGCATCTGCGGGAATATGTGGGCCAGTCAAACGACTTGGCCACGCTGCGATCTCCGTGACGTAGGGTCATGGGCTTGCCCTGACCGGCGCCCGCAGGCGCCATCGCCCCGCAGGGCGATAACTGAATCGCCGATCCAGCGTCTCAAGATCTGGACAAATCTTCGCCGTTCCTCGTACTGACCCACCGCTTCGGGTTGTCCTCGACATACCAGCACAGGTGCGCGAACTCGTCCTCGTCACGAATCACCCGGTCGTGAAAGCGCGCCTGCCAGACACTTCGTCCGTTGACCCCACGTTCACGATTGATCTGGATGGCCGACAGCGACTTCATCGCGCCAACGATTCGACCCAACCTGATGTGACCCTGTTCGCCCAATTCGTCCGGGTCGCCGCTCACGGTAAGGACCGCATGGACGTGATCCGGCATCACGACAAACGCGTCAAGGTGAGCGAACGGGAACCGAGCGGAGAGACCGTCCCAGGTGGCGCGAACGATCAGCCCGGCCGATGTCTCATGAAGGTTTCCGTCCTGATCGACGACGCCTAGCAATGGCACACGATGGTCGGTGCAGATGGTGACGAAATACGACGCACCGCCTCCATACCGAAACCCCTGCCAACGGATGAGCTTGCGTCGAGGTGATTTAGGTTGCGTAGGTCCCATATGGTCTCCAAGTATTTTGCGAATGATGGTTGACGCGGTAGCGTCGTTTATCGAACGACGGTTATCGCCCTGCGGGGCGATGGCCGCTGCGGCGGCCGGTCAGGGCAAGCCCATGACCCTACGTCGAGGACGACTGCGCGTTACTACGCCAACGCGTAGTGCTGCGCACCCGTGTTCCGGACGACGCCCTGCAACTCCAGCATCATGAGCTGCGTCGCCAGCTGATGGATCGGCAGACCGAGCGCGGCGGCGATCTCGTCGATGTGGCGCGGCTCGCGGCCGAGCTGATCGATCACCCGCCGCTCGGCGTCGTCGAGCGGCAGCGCCGTCTGGGTCGGCGCGGCGGTCGCGCGGCCAGCGATGTTCAGGTCTTCGAGGATGTCCTCGGCCGAGCGGACCGCCCGGGCGCCGTCCCGGAGCAGGGCGTTGCAGCCCGCGCTCATAAGCGAGCGGACGTCGCCGGGGACGACGAAGACCTCGCGGCCCTGGTCGGCGGCGAACGAGACGGTGATCAGGGCACCGCTGCGCTCCGGCGCCTCGATCACGACCGTCGCCAGCGACAACCCGCTGATGATCCGGTTGCGGGCCGGGAAGTTGGCCGCGTCGGGCTTGCGGTCGGGCGGGTACTCGGCGATCAGGGCGCCGCTGCCGGCGATCGCCGCCGACAGGTTCCGGTGCGTCGCCGGGTACGGGTGCGCGATCCCGCAGCCCTTGACCGCGATCGTGCGGCCGCCGGCGTCGAGGGCGGCCTTGTGGGCGGCGCCATCGACGCCGAGGGCCAGCCCGGAGACGACCGTGACGCCGGCCCCGGCCAGCCCGGCCGCGATCGACGCGGTCAGGTCGCGACCGTAGGCGGTCATCCGGCGAGTGCCGACGATGGCGACAGCCTGCCGGTCCGCCCGGAGCAGGTCGCCCCGGACGTAGAGCAGCGGCGGCGGAGCCGGGATCTCCGCCAGCAACGCGGGGTACTCCGGGTCGGACAGGGTGACCGCGACGATCCCGGTCTCGGCCATCCGCTCGATAGTGGCGTCGACGTCGCCACGACTACGGATCTGGACGAGCCGCTCGATGGTCCCCTCATCGAGGACGGACCGCAGCCGACCCGGGGCGGCCGACCAGGCATCGGCCAGCGACCCGAACTGGTCGAGCAGCCGCTCCGTCCGGACCGGACCGACCCCGGAGACGAGGTTGAATCCGATCCAGGCCTGGCGCTCATCGTCATAGTCGTAGCCGGGCCTGGACTCCGCGATCCCGGCGACTGGCGCCCATGTCTCCGTCACCTCGTCGCGCACAGCCAGGTGTTCCTTCCTTAGTAACGGCATCAGTAACGGCACCGAGCGAGACGGGCCAGCCCCTGAACCGGGACGAACCGGAAGCGCGACCGCGGAGAGGTCCGAAGCGGACACCGTTACCGTGCAGCTCCCCGGTAGCGGAGAGAAGCCGACACACGGATAATGGGCCAGCCTCGGGACAGTGGCGACGGTGTCTGCGCACGACAACAGGAAAGGCCACGAAACGTGCCGGTAGAGAATACGCTCAAGACGAAGATCCTGAACGGCGGGACGGCGATCGGCGCCTTCACCTCGTTCCCCTCGCCCGAGCTGGTCGAGTTGCTGGCGATCGGTGGGATGGACTTCGTGCTGTTCGACGCCGAGCACAGCCAGCTCTCGCCGGCCGATTGCTACCCGCTCCAGGTCGCCGCCGAGCGCCACGGCCTGCCGACGCTGGCCCGGGTCGGGCAGAACGACCGCCAGGTCCAGATCAAGTTCCTCGAACTCGGGATCGGCGGTGTCCTCGTCCCGCAGACCAACACGCTGGAGGACGCTCGCCGGGCGGTCGACGGGATGCGCTACGCCCCGCGCGGCTCCCGCGGCTACGCCCCGACCCGGCTGATCGACTGGGCGCAGCGCGGCGACCCGAAGGAGCTGATGCAGGAGGCCAGCGAGTACGTCTTCACGATGGTGCAGTTCGAGCACATTGACGCCCTGACCGACCTCGAGGCGGTCCTGGCCCTGCCAGAGCTCGACCTGCTCTTCGTCGGCCCGAACGACCTCGCCCAGTCGATGGGCTTCCCCGGCCAGCCCGGCCATCCCGACGTCCAGGCCGTGATCGACCAGGTCATCCGGGTGGCGCAGCACGCCGGCAAGCCGCTCGGGACCGTCGCCCCTGACGCCGAGGCGACCAACCGGCAGGTCGAGCGCGGCTTCCAACTCGTCGCGACGAACGTCGTCTCGCTGTTCACCCTCGGGATGAAGACGTACTTCAGCGGCGTCACCCCCCGGGGCGATAGCGCCGTCTAGCCAACCTGCCCAATCCTGGGCGAATCGCCGGAGGGACACGGGGAGCGAGATCGGCCCCGCGGCCGTTACCACCGGTGGGCAGCGCGACGATCGAGCAATGGCGAACGTCGACTCCCACCCCGACCGGTCTCGGCAGTGCGTCAAGCACAAAGAACGGGGCAGGAGTCCGCTCCGATCCGCCGCTCGGCATTGCGACCAATTCTCGCCCTATGCTATCGTCCCCGAACATCGCTTGCCTTTTCAAGAGCGGGACCCTGGGCTCCGTGCCAGTCGCCGAACAGGCCTGACACGAGCCGGACCGGCGCAGCATCGGGAGACACGGAATGGCGACGCCCACGCAAACGCGGCCGCAGGTCTCCCCGGGAAGCACACCCGGGGGTCAGCCGCTCCTCGACGTCAAGGGGCTGCGAACGCAATTCAAGACGCAGGACGGCACCGTCAAGGCCGTGGACGACGTCAGCTTCTACGTCATGCCGGGGGAGACCCTCTGCATCGTCGGCGAGTCCGGCTCCGGCAAGAGCATCACGGGCCTGTCGATCATGCGGCTGATCCCGTCGCCGCCGGGCAAGATCGCCTCCGGCGAGATCATCTTCAACGGGCGCGACGTCCTGAAGCTGTCCGAGGAGGAAGTCCGGAAGATCCGCGGCAACGAGATCGCCATGATCTTCCAGGACCCGATGACCTCGCTCAACCCGGTCCTGACCATCAACCGGCAGATCAGCGAGTCGCTGATCCTGCACATGGACATGAACAAGGACCAGGCCAAGAACCGGGCGATCGAGCTCCTCCGGATGGTGGGCATCCCGAACCCGGAGGACCGGATCAACCAGTACCCGCACCAGTTCTCCGGCGGCATGCGCCAGCGCGTCATGATCGCGATGGCGCTATCCTGCAACCCGAAGCTGCTGATCGCCGACGAGCCGACGACGGCGCTCGACGTCACGATCCAGGCCCAGATCCTCGACCTGATGCGGACCCTCCAGAACGAGACCGGCTCGGGTGTGATCCTGATCACCCACTCGATGGGCGTCGTCGCCGGGATGGCGGACCGGGTCCAGGTCCAGTACGCCGGCCACATCGTCGAGACGGGGACGACCGAGGAGATCTTCGCCAACCCGCGCCACCCGTACACGATCGGCCTGATGAAGTCGATGCCGAGACTGGACGCGACGAACAAGGAGAAGCTCGTCCCGATTCGGGGCATGCCGCCTGACCTCATCGACCTGCCCGACATGTGCCCCTTCGTGCCCCGCTGCCAGTACGCGCGCGAGCAGTGCGAGCAGAAGAACCCGCCGCTGATCCAGATCGGCGACACCGGCCACAAGTCCGCCTGCTGGTTCTGGGAAGAGGTCAGCATCGACAAGACCGACAACGTGCCCGCACTCGCCGGGAAGGACGCCTAACATGGTCTCAACCCCCGTCATGGCCAAAGCCGCACCCGAGGTCGGGAACGTCAACGGCAAGAAGCTCGGCGACACGCTGCTCGAGGTCAACAACCTCAAGATGCACTTCCCCCTCACCCGGGGCATCATCTTCCAGCGCCAGGTCGGCGCGGTGAAGGCCGTCGACGGGGTCTCGTTCTCCGTCCGCCAGGGCGAGACGCTCGGCCTCGTCGGCGAGTCCGGCTGCGGCAAGAGCACGACGGGCCGGGCGGTCCTCCAGCTCTACAAGCCGACCGACGGCACCGTCAACTTCAAGGGCCAGGAGCTGACCAAGCTGGACGGTGGCTCGATGCGCCGGATGCGCCGCCACCTCCAGATGATCTTCCAGGACCCGTACGCGTCGCTCAACCCGCGCATGACGGTCGGCAACATCATCAGCGAGCCGATGCAGATCCACGGCATCGGGGACAAGAAGGACCGCAACGGCAAGGTCCAGGAACTCCTCCAGACGGTCGGGCTCAACCCCTACTTCGCCAACCGCTACCCGCACGAGTTCTCCGGCGGCCAGCGCCAGCGGATCGGCATCGCCCGCTCCCTCGCGGCCAACCCGGACTTCATCGTCGCGGACGAGCCCGTCTCGGCCCTGGACGTCTCGATCCAGGCCCAGATCGTCAACCTGCTCGAGGAGCTCCAGGAGCGCCTCGGCCTGACGTACCTGTTCATCGCCCACGACCTCTCGGTGGTGAAGCACATCTCCGACCGCGTCGCCGTGATGTACCTGGGCAAGATGGTCGAGCTCGCCGACCGGAACTCGCTCTACGACGACCCGCTCCACCCGTACACCAAGGCCCTCCTCTCGGCGGTTCCGATCCCGGACCCGGTGATCGAGAAGCGGCGCGAGCGCATCATCCTGACCGGTGACGTGCCCAGCCCGATCAACCCTCCGTCCGGCTGCAACTTCCACACCCGCTGCCCGTACGCGATGCCGGTCTGCAAGCAGATCACGCCGAACTTCGCCGACCAGGGCGGCGGACACTTCGTCGCCTGCCACCTCTACGCCGACTCCGGCGCGGACCAGTACCAGGGCGGCAAGGTCTTCGCCGCCAACGCCGCCGACTGAGGCGTCAGGGACATCGAACCGAGATGAACAGGGAGCCCGCAGCGCCGATCGCGTTGTGGGCTCTCTGTTGGGCGACACCCTGATGGTCATTCCCGAGCCGTCATCAGCGGTGGGAGACAGCTCTACGTTCCAGGTACGCGGCGTATCCTGTGCCCGGCCGTGCGCCGTCGAACTCCCCTGTCCGGGCACCGGCGAGCCGCAGCGCAGCGGGAGCCACACGAAGCGGGTGCGCGAGCAGGTGAGCCGGAGCGGGGCCGGGGGAGCGGTCTAGTCCGCTGCCACACGACGCTCATTGGATATCGCTCGATCTGCGGAGCAACTCAGCATGGACTCACACACCTGGGATGGCCTGCCGATCTCGTCCGTCCCGCCGTTCGGTGCCGCGATCGTCGTTCATCGCCGATCAGCCAGTGGGAAGACGGAGTTCCTCGTTCTGCATCGACGGGCTGTGCCGGACGATGAAGCCGACTGGGCCTGGGGACCGCCGAGCGGCTGCCGGTGGCCGGGGGAAGAGATCGCCGTCACAGCCCGCCGGGAGCTGTTCGAGGAGACGGGACTGGACCGGCATCCGGATCCGGTTGCCGGCCCAGACCCGGCCTGGCCGGCATTCACGCTGGAGGTTGAGCCGAACACGATCATCGTGCTGTCGGATGAACACGACCGGCTGGGATGGCTACCGGCGGACCAGGCGCTTGCCCGGGTGTCGCCGGATGTGGTCCGGGATCAGCTCCGGGCCGTCGTCGCATCGCTGGGCGTGGTCTAATTCATCTGGTTCATCTCTTACCTGGCTGATCCATCCGGGTCATCTCCGCCTGTCTCCCAATGCCACGAGGGCCAATCCCCGCATGTTCAAGTCGAAGCGTGACCCAGGCACCGTCGTCGGCGCCGTCGCGACCATCACCATCGGCGCGACGGCGCTCGTCCTTGCCGTCGGCGAACTCCGTGGGCTCATCCGCGCCCTGCGCAACCCACGACGCCGCTGACCGGAATCCGTTCGGTGACGAGGCGGGTCCAGGCCGTCACCATCGCCTGAACGGGTAGACTCTCACTCACCTAGCCAGACGACTATCGGGAGTGTCCAACCGACCATGCTGCCCGGAATGAACGGCATCAATCTCAACGAACCCGACATCATCGTGATCACGTTCCTCTCGTTCGTGATCGCGACGACGATCCATGAGTTCATGCACGCCTGGGTGGCCAACCGGCTCGGCGACCCGACCGCCCGCAACCTGGGCCGGATCACCCTCAACCCCGCCGCTCACTTCGACCCACTCGGGCTGTTCGGCATGGCGATGATCTCGCTCGGCATCCCCTTCATCGGCTGGGGCAAGCCCGTCCCGGTCAACACGAACAACCTCGGCCGCGACATCCGGGCCCGGAACCGCGGCATGGCGATCATCGCCGTCGCCGGTCCGCTGTCGAACGTCGCCCAGGCCGTCGTCGTCGGTGGGATCTACCGGGTGCTGGTCGAGAGCGGCGTCGACCTCGGCGAGTTCGCCGTCGCCTTCGAGCGCTTCGTCTACGTCAACGCGCTGCTGGCCGCCTTCAACATGATCCCGGTCCCGCCGCTGGACGGCTCGCGGATTCTGCTCGCCCTGCTGCCATCGTTCTGGTACCCGATCCTCGCCCCGATCGAGCGCTACGGCTTCGTCGTGCTGATCTTCCTGATCTTCCTCGGCGGCGGTGGGCTGATCTCCGGCATCACCAGCCCGGTCTACGAGCTCGTCATCGACCTCGCCACCTGGCGCCTCTGATCGGGCCGAAGTGCGACGCATGAGCAGCATCACCGCCGCGCGGCACCGCATCCGGCAGGGGTTGGCCGCGATCGTGGTCCGGCCATCGACTCAAAACCACGATCTCACCGACGCCTGGCTCTCGCCGGATCAGCGCGGCCTGTTCCGGCGGATGTCGGCCCATGACCAGGCCCATGCCCGGCGAGTCGCGCACCGGCTGCTCGCGGACGGCCAGACCGACGGGGACCTGATCGCCGCCGCCCTGCTCCACGATGTCGGGAAGTCGGGCACCGGCGATCACCCGGGCCGGGTCCGGCTGACGGACCGCGGGCTGCGCGTGGTGCTTGGCTGGCTGTCCCCGTCGGTGTTGCGCCGGCTGGCGGCGGGCCCGGCCCGGCCGGGTCGCCGCGGCCTCCATCTCGCCGTCCACCACGCCCGGCTCGGCGCCGTCGCAGCGACGGCGGCCGGCAGCTCGGCCCGGACCGCCTGGCTGATCGCCAACCACGAGGACACGAGCAGCGACGACCCCCAGCTTCAGGCGCTCATCGCCGCCGACGATCTGTCGCACTGAGGGATCTGGGCCTCATACGGAGTCCGGTTGGACAGGTGTGGTTCCAGAGGCACCCTGTCGCTGGCGTGTCGTTCCCTCCCCGGTTCCCAGTGCCTGTTTTCCGGACTCGGTATCCCTCGTCACGTCGCATTGGTACTCAGGAGCGTTATGTGAACTCAACGAGCGACGCATCTCCCCTCTCCGGGCACCCGTAAGGCGACGCCGCTTCACCGGGTGAGCGAGCGGGTTCACCCGTCGGGGGAGAGGTCGTCTCCGCCATGCGGCCAGCTCCATCGAAATTCACGATCGTCCACCGCTGCCAGTCGCCGATCCGGGACTCCCGCTCCTCGCGGAGCTGGCCGGGGACGAGCTGGTCGCGGTCTACGCAGCCTGTGAAGATCATCCGGCAGAGTTGGCCCGCGCGAACGCAGCCGGGCCACTCGTAGAGGGCAACCGAGCCGCCGCGTCGAACGCCGAGATCACGACCCACGCCTTCTGGTAACGGCGCTCGTGGAACGTGGAGCGGAGCGACGGACCCAGGGCTCCGGTCGCGCAACCGTGTCCACGGTGAGCGGCGGCGATGCCGCATCGTCGATCGTGACGCGTCAGCCGGGAACGATCTCCCCAGTCGCGTCCGTGCTCTCGCCCGAGGGTGCGGCGAAGGTGCCCTCAGGGACCTGGCCCTCAACCGGGACTGGTCCCTCGGCCAAAGATACCGATTCATCGCCCGAAACCGCGGCGGCATCCGACGCGGCATCCTCTGGGCGGTCCTCGACCGTCGCAGCCGCCCGGAGAACCTCACCGGCGTCCCGGCCGTCGACCCGGCCGAGCGGCGGGAGGTCGCCGACCGAGCCGAGCCCGAAGTGACGCAGGAAGGCGGCGGTCGTGCCGTACTGGACCGGGTTGCCAGGCGTCTGGAGGCGGCCGACCTGCTCGACGAGGCCGCGCCCATGCAGGGTTGCGAGCACTCCGGAGGAATCCACCCCACGGACGGCGTCGACCTCGGAGCGGGTAACGGGCTGCTGGTAGGCGATGATCGCCAGCGTCTCCAGCGCCGCCGTCGACAGCTTCGTCTCCCGGTCCAGCTTGAGGAATCGGCGGACATGGATCGCGAACCGCGGGGCGCTCATCAACTGGACCGTGTCGCCGTGCCGCTGGATCATCAGCCCGCTCCGGGGGCCATACCGCTCGGCCAGCTCCGCCAGGCCGGCCTCGATCCCCGGCTCGTTCAACCCCGTCCCCCGGGCGAGATCGGCCAGGGATGTGGCGCCGGGTGCGACCAGCAGCAGCGACTCCAGCAGCGCCGGCACCTCGTCCGGAGCGACGGCGGGAATCGGGATCTCGGCGTTCATCAACCGGCCGGTCGTCGGCCCGATCATCTCCGGTGCCCGCTCATCCCGTCCGGTCACCTCGCCACCGCATCGACCACATCGACCACATCGACCACATCGACCACGTCGCTTCGGCGTCCGGAGCCGCTGGCTGGGACCGGGTCGAAATCGGCCGTGACGTCGCCGGACAGCCCGGAGAGGTACTCGCCGGCCGGCGCCGCGATCGCCCGGAAGGTGATCTCCCCGAACAGTTCCGGCTGGTCGGCCTCGGCCATGCTCCGCCGGATCAGGACCAGCCCGGCCAGGAACGCCGTCTGGACCTCCAGCCGGTTCTTGCAGGTCGCGCTCACCGCCGAGAAGCGGACGTCCCGCCGCCCGGCGAGCTGACCCGCGAGCCGGCCGACCATCTCCCGCAGCGTCATGATCCGGACGACGGGAAAGGACCGCACCGGTTCGGCGAGCTGACTCAGCCGCTGGCGGATCGCCCGCGCCAGGACGCTGGGGGCGTACTCGGCCAGCCGGACGGCGGGCATCGCCGCCCCGGTGATCGGTCGGACCGCCGGCGGGAAGACGCCGTGATCGGCGACGTCGCGTGCGGCAAGGTGCCGGGCGGCGTCCCGGATCTCGCGGTAGCGCAGGAGCTGCTGGACGAGATCGCCGGGGTCCGGCTCCTCGTCGACGGCCGGCGGGCGTGGCAGTAGCGACCGCGACTTGAGCAGGGTCAGCCGGGTCCCGACCGCGGCGAAGTCGGCGATCAGCGACAGCGGCGCCTCCCGCTCCAGCGACCGCATCGCGGCGAGGAACTGGCTCGTCACCTGGACGAGCGACAGCTCGGCGATCGGGAGCTGCTCGCGCTCGATCAGGCGCAGAAGGACATCGAGCGGCCCCTCGAATCCGGGCAGCCGGAGCTGGTACTCGTTGAGCTGCACCCCGGTGGTGCGCTCGGCGGTCGGTCGGGCGGGTAGGCTGTCTCTCACGCCGCCAGTCTACGCCATCACTCGGCACCGGACCGTCCACAGGCCAGCGTTCAGTGAGCCAGCGATCCCAGCGCCGGATCCGGCTCGGCCTGCGGAGCATCCTCGTCGACCGTGACCGGTCCGCCGGAGATCGACCCCGCCGTTGACTGCCGGGTGAAGGCGTCCTCCTCGACGCCAACGCCGAGCGTGTACGAGAGATGCCCACCGAGCCAGCCGGAGAGCGAGGTCACGGCCAGACCGGCCACCGCCGTCGCCACCCCGGCCTGGCGCTGCCCGCGAGCGCGCAGCACCCAGGAGCCGACGTACAGGCCGGTCGCGACCGTATTGAGCGACGAATGCATGACGCCGATCCGCCGCGGCCGCTCCCGGTCGGTGACCTCGTTCCACTGCGCCAGACCAGAGAGCGCCGCTGAACCGGCCCCGACGACCCCCACCCGGAGGCACAGGTCGGCCGCTCGTTCCTCGCCGAGCAGGTCGAACAGGGTGGTCAGGGTCCAGGCACCGAGCGGCAGTGTGACGATGATCGGGTGCAGCGGGTGGCCGATCCAGGAACCCAGCAGCGCGTCCCGGACGCTGGACGGCGCGGTGTCCCCGGCAATCGGCGCGATCGCCGCCTTGATCGCCGTCGCGGCCCCATCGAGGAGCGGCGACGCATCGGCCAACCGGTCGATGCCCTCGCCGAGGGCGTGACCGAACCGACGCTGAACGGTGGCGTCGCGGAGGGCTGATTCGTGGGATGAAGGCGACGCGGCCATGGCAAGCCTCTCGATCGGCGATGGGGCGACGATGTCGCCCGGCGGGTTCAGTTGCGACAGGGATGCCGATCCCGTGCCAACTGTCCGGGATATCCGTCGAGCCGAGGATGCGCGTGGCGCTACGGCCGCCGGGTCGTGTACCGCCCTACCGGACGGCGGCCAGCCGCCGCGTGCGCTCCACGACCCTGGTGATGATCTCGACGGCGTCGTCGATCTGCTCGGCGGTGTTGCCCCGGCCGACCGTGAAGCGGACGCTGGTCCTGGTCTCGGCGTCGCCGCGTCCCATCGCTTCGAGGACGTGGCTGGGCTCGTTCCGCCCCACGGTGCAGGCCGACCCGGCGGAGGCGGCGACGCCCTCCATGTCGAGCGCCAGCAGGACCGTCTCGCCCTGGACGCCGGGCAGGACGATGTTGAGGTTGTTCGGCAGGCGGCGCGGACCGGGCTCCGGGCCGTTGAGGGTCAGGTCCGGCAACTGCTCGCGGAGGCCGGTGAGGAGGCGATCGCGCAGGGCAGCGCAGTGGGCGGCGTAGGCTGGCCGGAACTGCTCGGCCCGGTGGAGGGCGACGGCCATCCCGACGATCCCGGCGACGTTCTCGGTCCCACCCCGGCGGCCACCCTCCTGTCCCCCACCGCGCAGGGGCCAGGCGACGTCAGTGCCATTCCGGACGTACAGCAGCCCGACGCCCTTGGGACCGTAGAACTTGTGCGCGGACAGCGTCAGCAGGTCGACGCCGAGCTCCTCGACATCGACCGGGAGGCTGCCGGCCGACTGGGTGGCGTCGCAGTGGAGCGGGACGCCGCGCTCCTGGCAGACCGCGGCGATGGCCGGGATGTCCTGGATCGACCCGACCTCGTTGTTGGCGGACATCACCGAGACGAGGCAGGTCTCCGCCCGGATCGCGGCGGCGACCGCAGCCGGTGAGACGATCCCCTCGGCGTCGCAGGGCACCAGCGTCAGCCCGAAGCCGAGCTCCTCCAGCCAGCGGGCCGTCTCCAGCACGGCGGAATGCTCGATCGTCGTCGTGACGATGTGCGGCCAGGGGCCGTCCGGGGACCGCTTGCGAGCGGCCCAGGCGACGCCGCCAAGGGCGAGGTTGGCGCTCTCGGTCGCCCCGCCGAGCAGGACCAGTTCGGCGGCGGTGCCGTTCAGGGCGGCGGCGATGGTCGATCGAGCGGAATCGAGCGCGGCGTGGCTGGTCTGGCCAAGGCCGTAGACGCTGGACGGGTTGCCGTACTCGACAGCGAGGTACGGCATCATCGCCCGGAGGACATCGGGGTCCATCGGGGTCGTGGCGGCGTGGTCGAGGTAGATCACCTCACCGGACGATGGGGAAGCTGACACAGCGGAATCCTGACGGGCGGGAACCCCGCCGGCGGAGTGAGACGGGGATCAGGCGACGACCTGCGGCTCGGACGCCGGAACAGGCGCGTCCTCCCTCACCAGATCGGCGAGGGTAATCGAGTCGATCGCGCCGACGATCGAGTCGCGGACGCGCAGCCAGACCGGGCGGGTCTCGCAGTTGGGGATCAGGGGGCAGGTCTGGTCGGACTCGTCCTCGGAGACGCAGTCCATCGGGGCGATCGGCCCCTCCATGATCCGGTAGATCTCGCCGACGCGGATGTCTGCCGGCGGACGGGCGAGCTGGTAGCCACCCTGGGCGCCTCGCTTGCTCTCGACGAGACCCGCCCGGCGGAGAGGGGCGATCAACTGCTCGAGGTACGGCGCGGGGACGTGGGAATCCTTCGCGATCGTCGTCAAGGCGACCGGCTTGCTGCCGTGATAATGCGCCAGCGCCACCATCGCCCGGACGCCATATTCACCGCGTGTCGACACCTTCATGGGCCCACCTCCGACCGCTTCACACAGTAGGGGTAATACTACCCTTTCGGAAGCGTACGGTCAACCGGCGATCCGACTCCCGTCCACCCCGTTGAGACTCTCGTGGTGAGACGACGTCTCGCACACATTCCACCCGGAAATCGTCCCGACAATCGACGCCGATCAGCGAGCGAACCGCCTGAGGTAGCGCCGCGTGCCGTCGATGACGCCGCTCGCCGTCTGCCTCGGACCGCCGCCATCGGCGATCCGGCGACGAACGTGGACGAACCGGTCGGCGGTGAAGATGCCCTTGTAGTAGCCATCCTCCGTCACCGGGATCGCCCAGCGGTTGGTCTGCTGCATCCACTGCTCGATCTCGTGGAGGGAATCATCGACATCGGCCGTGACGATGTTCCGGTCGACGATGTCCGCGACGGTCCGCCGGCCGGCCCCACCCTGCAGCTCGTGGAGCAACTGGTGCCGCCAGACCATCCCGACGACCACACCGTCCTCAGTTACGACGCTGTCCCGCGGCCCGCCGCGCAGCGCGAACGTGAGCGGGTGATCGAGCGAGAGGCCGCCCATGTCCCAGAGGGCATAGGCCCCCACCTTGAGGCGGCGCATCGCGGTCTCGAGCTGGACGGAGCGCCACTCGGCCTGGGCGGCGATGATGACGAAGACGCCGATCAGGATTAGCGCCCAGAGCTGCCAGACCGCTGCCGCGACGATCAGGGCGACGCCGAGTCCCTGACCGGTCAGGACCGCGACCCGTGTGCCCGTCTCGCGGCCCATGCGCCCGGCCAGCAGGGCCCGCAAGATCAACCCGCCGTCCATGGGGAACGCCGGCAGGAGGTTGAAGACCAGCAGCAGCAGGTTCACGATCGAGAAGGAGACCAGCAGCGGGATCAGGCCGACGCCGGAGACCGTGTCGCGCAGGACGTCGCCGACCGACGAGTAGCCGGCGATGACGCCGAGCAGGACGATCGGCGGAATCAGCGCGACCGCGATGGCGAGGTTGACCAGCGGCCCGGACAGCGCGATCACCATCTCGATGTTCGGGTCCCGGGGCAGGCGCTCGATCCGGGAGATCCCGCCCAGCGGCGAGAGCGAGATGTCGCTGACCCTGAGCCCGAAGTGCTGGGCCATCAGGGCGTGGCCGAACTCGTGGAGGAGGACGGCGCCGAACAGCAGCGCGACCAGGACGATGGCCAGCAGATAGCCGGCCGCGCCGCGGTCGACGAGGAGCCCCTGCTGCAGGATCAGGATGACCGCGAGCAGCGCGACCGACGGGTGGACGCTGATCGGGATGCCGGCGAACCGGCCGAGCGGATAGGTGCGCACCGGGGGCGGCCTCGTGAACCGATCAGTCGCGCAAGACGTTCAGGGGCGGGAAGCGCGTCGCCCGCAGTATCGGTCAATCCGTCCCGGAACCACGGGGCCCGAGGGCCACCGGGAAGGCTCGGAGCCGGGGGCGCTGGCGGGGCTCAGGCGACGGAGGGTGCGCACGGGCGCTGGCCGGCGCCGGCCCACGGACGCCCAAATGGTCGGGACGCGCCCGCTGACTGTTCGGCACAGGGATGAACGTCTACCCAAAGCAAGAATCTTGCCAGCCTTTTGGTTCGCCCCTATACTCAGCCGCAGAGCGTCCGGAATCTCCCTCGATCCCTCGGGATGGATGGCCCCGCCCGATCGGCGATCGGCTTCCCGATGCGACATCCGACTCGATAAGGCCACGATCCGAACGGCAGACGTCACGGTCTACACGGTCTATTCAAGGACGGGCCTGAACGATGATGCAATCGGGGTACGATCTTGGCCAGGACATGCGGCCCTGGGTCTCTCCCAGTCTGATCGAGGCGAACTACATCCTGAGCCTGTCCCGCCAGGAACTCGAAGAGGTGATCTCGGCCGAGATGGACGCCAACCCGGCGCTCGATGTCGATGACCGGCCAACCTGCGCGATGTGCGGTGGCGTCCTCGATGGCACCTTCTGCCCGACCTGCCTGATCAGTCAGCAGTCGATGAACCAGAACGAGGAATCGTTCGAGGACTTCCCCGAGCAGCTCAACGAGGCCTCGGTCACCCGCGAGGACACCGACGACTTCGACCCGATGACACTGGTCGCCTCGGACGAGGACCTCCACGCCCAGATCCTCGCCGACGCCCGGACGGTGCTGGAGCCGCACGAGTACCCGGTCGCCGAGTACCTGGTCGACGGGCTCGACGAGCGCGGCTACCTGACCGCCAACCTCGACGAACTGGCCGACATGATCGGCTGGGAGATGGAGGCGATCCTGGCCGTCCTCGACGTGATCCAGGACGTCGCCCCGATCGGCGTCGGTGCCCGCGACCTCAAGGAGTGCCTGCTCCTCCAGACCCGCTACCTCCAGGGGACCGAGCAGGTCGTCCCGGTCCAGGTCGACCGGATCATCGACACCCACCTGACCGAGTTCGGCGCCCACAAGTACGGCCAGATCGCCCGCGACCTCGGTCTGACGACGGAGGAAGTCGAGGAGGCCCGGGACTTCATCCGCTCCTTCCTCAACCCGTTCCCGCTCCAGGGCTCCAGCGCCAAGTCCTGGCGCAGCCCCAACCAAGCCGCCTACGTCGCCCCGGACGTGATCATCTCGATCAAGGACGGCGACCTGTTCTGCGAGGTGGTCGACGCCAAGCACTTCCACCTCCGGATCAGCCCGATGTACGACTCGCTCTCGGCCGACATGGGCCGCAAGAACCAGCGCGCCCGGGGGGAGACACTGGCGAACGGCGCCAGCGCCACCAACGGTGCCCCGATGGCCGCCTCGTTGCGCAAGCACCGCAGCGGCGAGAGCCTCACCGACAACATCGCCGCCAGCACGGCGCCAGCCGAGCCATCGCTGGACGCCGTCCAGGTCGGGGCGCCGAAGCTGAACGACGACGACCGCAACCACGTCCGCCAGTACAGCAGCCGGGCCCGGCTGTTCATCTCCAACATCCAGCAGCGCCGCGAGACGCTCCTCAAGATCAGCCTCTGCATATGCGGCCTGCAGGAGAGCTTCCTCCGCGGGGGTGTCCGCGAGCTCCGGCCCCTGACCCGGGCGATCGTCGCCCAGCAGGTCGGCGTCCACGAGTCGACCGTCAGCCGCGCCACGGCCAACAAGTACGTCATGCTGCCGTCGCGCAAGGTGATCCCGTTCAGCGACTTCTTCACCCCGTCCCTGAGCACCAAGGACGTCATCAAGGAGCTGATCGAGCGGGAGACCAAGGCCGGCCAGCCCCTGACCGACCGCCGGATCTGCGACCTGCTCCTCCAGCAGGGCATCCGGATCGCCCGCCGGACCGTCGCCAAGTACCGGGCCGAACTGCGCATCCTGCCCTCGACGATGCGGTAGAGCAGGAATCATCGGGACTTGCGCGGCAGCGGAGCAGACCGCTCCCCCAGCCGGGGTGAACCCGCTCGCTCACCCGCCCCATCCGGCGCTCGCTACGCTGCGGCTCCGCAGATGCCCGGAGCGGGGAGCCACACCGCCCATCGAACCGACGCTATGTCATTCGACAGCCACGTCGTCCACTGTCACCTGAGACACCAGAACCCGGTCGGGGCTTGCAGAATGATTCTGCAAGCCCCGACCGGGTTCATGCGTCATGGACGATCACAACGGGTATGAGCCGGTGTCAGGACGGGACCCGAGGCCGGCTAGTGGACATCCTCGTCGTCGAAGCGGACGACCGGGGCGTCGCCGCTGATCATCGAGCGGATGATCGCCTCGACCTGCGGCTGGTCGTCGGCGTACTCGGGCTCGGCGATGAGCAGCCTGCCGCGCTTGGTCTGTCCGGTGATGAAGGAGTGGAGGCCATCGTCCTCGACCCGCCAGAGGATGAAGGACAGCTCCTCGCCGTACTCGCCGGCCGGGTTCATCGAGAGGTGATAGGCCGACCGCCGAAACTCGTAGACGTCCTGCTTCTGGTCGAGGGCGAGGTCGCGCCACTCCTGTGCGATATCAGCCAACGGATCACCTCCTTCAGACGAATCACCGGTATGTCACGAGACACGGCTGCCGTCGCGTCCGACATGATGCGCGCAGTATGCACCGCGACGGCGCCCCGGTCGCCCAGCCCTTCACCGAATGCGGTCCGACGATGCGACAATGCCGGACCGTGGGCCGACCCCGAGACGGGAGAGGGAGGTTCTCCGGCATGGTCGATACGATCATCAGACCGCCGCGCGAGATCGTCCTCCGGCACATGGACGAGACGACGGTCGCCGAGCAGCGCCGCCGGGTCGGCGCCGCCATCGAGACGATGCGGGCCGAGACCGAGCGTCCGCTGACACTGAACCAACTGGCCGAGGTCGCCAGCTACAGCCGGTTCCACTTCGTCCGCACCTTCCGGGAGCTGACCGGCACCTCCCCCGGCGCGTTCCAGACGGCGATCCGGTTCGCCCGGGCCAGCGAGCTGCTCCTGACCTCGGACGCCTCCGTGACCGAGATCTGCGGTACGGTCGGCTACCGCAGCCTGGGCACGTTCAGCGACCGGTTCCGAAGTCTCGTCGGCGTCAGCCCGAGCGGCCTGCGTGAGCTGCCGCACCGCATCGCCAGCCTGCCGTCCGCCGCGCTCGAGGACCCGCCGATGCCGCCGACCGACGCCGGTCAGACGGTCCGGATCATGGTGCCCGAGATCGGGCCCGGCACACACTCGGTCTACGTCGGTCTGTTCCCCGACGCGGTCGCCAGCGGCATCCCGGTCCGCGGAGCGATGACGCGGCGACCGGGGACCATCACCCTGACTGGCGTCCCTCCCGGCCGGTATCACCTGCTCGCCGCCGCCTTCCCGGCCCCGATCGATGGTCTCGGCCACCTCCTCCCCGGCGGCGATGTCCGGGTCAGCTCCTCGGGCCGGTCGCTTCGGGTCGCGGCGGACCTGCCGCCGGACCACCGCCTACCGCCCCATCGGTTGGCCCTCCGGCCGCTGGCCCCGATGGATGCGCCGATCCTGACCGCGCTGCCGGCCCTGGTCCTCGCCCGACTGACGTGATCGAGACCGTCGCTCGCTGCGTCGACCGGTGTCGCAGCGTTGAACGACGCCTCCGTGGCGGTCAGGGCAGGGATGGAGGTCGCGACCTGACCTCACTCATCGATACGCCCGATCGGGAGAAGCGCGACGACATCCTGGTGAGCGAGGACAGCGGTCTGGGCGTAGGCTTCCCCGACACCCACGCCCAGACCGAATGGACGGACAGGTGGAACGGTGTCCGGAGGGAAACGATGTGGTATCGTTTGCGAGCTATCCTGCGCCCGTAGCTCAGCGGATAGAGCGCTTGCCTCCGGAGCAAGAGGCCAGAGGTTCGAGTCCTCTCGGGCGTACCATGAAAAAAACCCGTGAGAATGCGGGAAACGACGAAGCCGGGGGAGTTGATCCTCCGGCTCTCTTCGTCGTTGACAACCTAACTGACAACCTACTGGTTTACGAACCCGTCCCCCAAGCCGCGTCCAGGCGGTCGACCATGCCGCCCATCTGCTCCGTCAGGATGTGCCCGTAGATGTCGAACGTTGTAGATAGCTGGGAATGTCCCAGGAGTTTGCTTACTTCCAGGAGCGAAAGGCCGTCCGCCATCAGCTTCGTCGCGGCGCTGTGTCGCAGGTCATGGAGTCGTCGTCGTTCGATACCAGCCCGTCCACAGGCGGCGTGAAAGACGCGGAGCGCCTGCCTGGGTTCGATCCCGGCTCCGAGTGCGCCCGTGAAGACCAGGTCGTTGTCCTGCCATAGGTCGCCGTGAAGGAGCCGTCGTTCGTTCTGTCGCGCTCTGTGTGCCTTCAGGAGCGGGATCAGGGACGCCGGGAGCGGGAGAATCCGCCGGGAGTCTCGCGTCTTCGGCGTCTTCAGGACCAGGACGCTTCCCCCGCCCGCCTGGGCGTTCCGCTGGAGCGTCGCTTCGATGCGTAGGCACGGGCGCTTCACTGACCAGGGCTGGTCCCCGGTCAGGTCGACGTGCTGCCATCGTAGCCCCAGCGTCTCCCCGATCCGAAGTCCGAGCATGAGCGTCACGCGGTACATAGTTTCGTGTTCGTCATCGCGAATCGTGTCCAGGAACTGGGTCATCTCGGACGGGGTCAGCGGGTTGCTCTTTCGCTGCTCCCCTTCGACCTTCCGCGTCGCCGCCACAGGGTTGCCGGAAAGTAGCTTCCAGTCCACCGCGACATTGAGCGCCGTCCGGAGAATCTTCTGGAGATGGTTCACCGTCGACGCTGACAGGCCGCTGGCCTGCTTCGTTCGAAGGAAGCGCGTCACCTGCTCCGCCGTGAGTTTGTTCAGCGCCACCTTCCCCAGGCTGGGGACGATGTGCTTCGTCGTTAGGATCGTATACTGCTCGATCGTCTTCGGCGCCAGTCGCGGAGCCACGTCTTCCGAGAGCCAACGGGTCATGAAGGCTTCGACCGTCGCCGTTCTCGCGGTTAGATCCCGACCCTGCTCCTGTTCCCGGCGGGCCGTTCGCATCTTGTCCGCGACGTCCTTACGGGTCTTCCCGTAGAGCGTCTTTCGCTTCCACGTCCCGTCGACCCAGCCCAGGTCGATGACCGCTGCCCAGCGACCGTCTCCACGCTGAATGATCGACCCTTCCCCGTGTCCGCGCCGTCGCTTCGCGGGTGCTATCGTCGTGGTCTCCGTCGTCACTGGTCGTCTCCCTGCTTCGCGACCATCGGCGCTTCTCCGACAGTCAGCCACTCCACGCGGACGCCCAGCGCCCGCGCCAGCTTCCGTACCGTCGACAGCTTCGGCGTCGTGTGTCCCTGCTCCAGACGCGAGAGCGCCGGAACCGACACGCCCGCCGTCCGCCATAGTTCCGCCTGCGTCATCCCGACTCGCGTCCGCGCCTGGCGGAGCCGGTCGCCTACCCCGTCCATGTCGACCCCCTGTGTACGATCACAGTATAATTGAACGATAAGTTCGCCAGCCAGCAACAGGAGCCTTCCACTGATGACCATGCCGCCGATTGACAACCCGAAGTCACTCCAGTGGATGGGGACGCAGCCGCTCCCTACCCACGACTGGCAGTGTGGCTATTGCGGGAACCAGGTCGCAACAACAGTGGGCTATCAAAGTGGACGACAGTTCAACGCTAACCCGTCGCAACTACTCCGGATCTATATTTGCCCTCACTGCCAGCTACCCACAATGACGACAGGGGATTTCTATTGGCGGCTTCCGGCGTACCCACCTGGGACCTTCATTGAGCACGTCCCGACCCAGTTAGCCGCGCTCTATGACGAAGCGCGAGCCGCAGCCGGAGCCAATGCCCATACCGCCGCCGTGATGGTCTGTCGGGTCCTGCTGATGAACATCGCCGTCGACCGGGGAGCGAAGAAGCGGCAGACCTACGACTTCTACATCAACTATTTGTTCGAAGGTCACTATTTGTCCCCGGACGGGAAGCAGGTCGCGGAGTACGTCAAGCGCCTGGGCAACGACGCGAACCACAAGATCGTGATGATGGACTCCGACGCTTCCGGGGCGGTCATCCGGATCATCGAAGCGCTGTTCCGGCAGATCTACGAAACCCCAAACCTCATCCCCGATAAGATTCGCAACGCTCCGCCAGTGAACGACGAAGGGGAAGAAGAGAGCGGGACGTAACCCGCTCCGCTTCGAGTCTCTCCGACCCCGACAGTGCGTCCTACGTCATGTCGGAGACATCGCCCGCGAACAGGCAGCGGAGCGGGCGAACCGGAAGCCGATGGTCGGGAATCAGGGGAGTGATTCTCAGACGTCCGAGCCAGAACAGACCCGGTGCCCGGTTCCGGGTCGACATGACGGGTACGGGGGCGAAAGTGGCCCTGACTCCCTTCTCTCGCGCCCTCCGGCGCTCCCCAGCTTTCCTACACTATTGGATACTTGCGACCGACCTGCTTGGGTTCGGAACAGTCGTCAGGAGGTTACGGAATGTCGAAGGCAGACACCCTAACGGCGGGGACATGTTTCGTTATCTGCCCGATAGGTTCGAGTGGATCTCCAATACGGAAGCGGGCTGATCAGCTCTTCACGCATGTCTTCAAACCGGTCGCTATCGAAGCCGGCTACGCGACGGTCGAAAGGGCAGACCTTTTCGAGCAGTCGGGGACCATTCCCAAGCAGATCATCACGCATCTGCTCAACGATGACATCGTCATCGCAGATTTGACGGGCCACAACGCGAACGTCTTTTATGAACTGGCTGTTCGTCACGGGACTCAAAAGCCATGCTTCCAGATCATGCAGGACGGCGAGAAGCCACCGTTCGATGTTGCCACCATGCGAACCATCTTCGTGGATCATAACGACCTCGACAGCGTCGCGGACTGCAAGCGAGACCTTTTAGCGCAGATCACTCACGCTAAGGAGCACCCCGAGTCAATCGACAATCCGATTGATCAGATTATCCGGCTGGCAGAGTTGAGGTCGAAGGGATCAGAAGACGAACTTCGAACGCTGCTTTTCGACCGCGTCCTTCCGGCGCTAGATAGCCTCGGAAGCCTAGATAGGAGGGTCGATCGATTAGAGCGTTCATCTTCGCAGAGGAGCCATCCCACAGCGGACTATCTCCTCTCTAGGGAGACACTTGAGCGTCAGAACGCCAGCTCGACCGAGCTTCGCCGTCAAGTGCGTAACTTACTTGTGCATAGCGGGAATCGAGACGATCCCAGGACTTACTTGAAAGCGGTCAGAGATCTTGAACGACACGGTTATGGCGATTCCGTTTTGCCAAGCCAAGAAGAGATCTATCGTGTCCTCATTGAGAACGGATTGGTCAATCCCGAGTTGTCAGACCCTACAACGGATTCTTAACCTCGTGGGTCGCTTCCACCTTCAGTCGGTCCCGCCGCTCCTGGGCGTAGTCCCGTTCGTACTCCCGAACCCAGTCCCTATCGACCCATCGAAGCTCTCGCATGTACTCGCGAGCGTATGCCCGGCGATGCTCCAGGTTCCGCTCGCGCCAGGCCTTCGAGTAGGCCACTTCGCAGGCCCGGCACTGGTTCAGGTAGTGGCCATTGGCGCTCCGGCGGAACTGCTCCTCCAACTTCGCGGTCTCGCAGCCGGAGCAAACGATCTGCCAGGTATCGAGGAGCGCGTCGACCGGAGAGCCGATCCGGACGATCCCCTTCGTGGTCATGGTTCCAGGTCCGCGACGAAGACCAATCGCCCCCGGTCGTCGGACGTGACCGGCGCCCCGGCGATTAGTCCCCGAATCCGGTGTCCAGCGAGGTCGGTTCCGTAGTGCTTCCGTCCGGTCGACAGCTCAACGCCCGGGATCAGACCGGGGATCGGCTCCAGCGCGTCTGGATCGACGGGGCGTTGGGGTCGTGGGATGGGCACGGAGACCGGATCGTCTTCGTCGTCATAATCGTCCAGGACGTTCCCATAGGCGTCGACGTCGCCTATCCCGGCGCTCATATCGACCACGACAGCGCGAGCGACAAACGCTCCCCGGTCGGGAACCGTCGCGAGCGCATCGTCCAGGGTCGCGTAGGCGTTGTAAGCAAGGTCATCCGAGACGAACGTCCCGCCCGCCTGGACGACGAACACGGGAACGGCTCCCAGGTCAGCCGTCGCTACCCGCTCTCGGAGTTCGTCCAGATCCCGGCGAAGCCGGACGACGGTCGCTCGCGCTCTCATGCCGGACGGTCCTTCAGGGCGTCAAGTTCCGTCCGCATCGTCTCCAGGTCCGCTTCCAGCCGTCCAACTTCCGTCACGGCGACGACGGCTCTCGCGAGTGAGCCGATAGCGCTTCCCTGCCCAGGGGTCAGCGTCCCGTCTCGGACGCCTTCGATGGTCTGGTGAAGCGTCGCGATAAGCGACGCCAGGTCCGGGTTCAGCTTCTTCGCGGCGCGGACGTGCGACGCCCGACCCTGTCCGCCCTGGCGTCGTCCGGCGTCTCGGATATCGCGGAGCCGTTCCAAGTGCGCCTAGCACTTCGTCTCCCCTGGGAGCGGTCGACCGCCGCAGGGCTGGCCGTCCCACTTGACCGCGTCGCAGGTCCGTTCCACCGTCTTTCCTTCCTGCGTCGACTAGCATCCAGATAGCAACTACCACGAAGGATACCCAGAGGACGCGCTGTAGTGGCATAGGACGAACGAAAGGGGCGAAGATGGCTCTCCATCCCTTCGAGTCGTCAGCGGTGCATATGGCGATAGAGAAAGTTCGCGTCGGGGTCGACGGGCGCGGTCCGATACCATGACCGGAGCCGCTGGATGAGACGATGCACGGTCGTTCTCCTGGTTGGTTAGACGATACCCAGGCGTTCGTAGCGCCTGGGTATCGTCGCGTTCGGTCTAGCCGGAGATTCGGTCTCCCGGCTGGTCGAAGGCGTAGCGACGACGCGGCTCATGCTTCCGGGCTGCGGACGCGGCCTTCGATGTATCCGCGATCATTTCATCCAGCCGCGAAACCCTGTCCGCGTCCGGGGGGACCGTCAACCGCTCTCGCGCCTTCCCGATCAGGTCCGCGAGTTCCCGGCGGACCTGGGTCTCATCCGGAGCGCGAGTGACGGTCCCGTCCGCGTTCCGGATCGGCTTCGGCGCGGGCTGGGAGAGTCGACGGGGGACGAACGTCGCGAGCGCGGCCAGGGCGCTGCGGTTGTCCTGCTTCATGGTGGACCGGAGCGCCTTCTTCAGGTCGACCAGGGGGGCGTCGCTCGACTCCTGTTGCCAGAACCGGGCGACGCTCCTCTTCACGCCCAGGAGCGCGTCCGAGACGTGGTCGACGTCATGCAGCTCGCGACGGGCGGCGATGGCCCGGTCCGAGAGCGAGGTAGACGGCGCCGGTGAACCAGGCGCCCGGTCCGGCCTTGATCGCGGACGAACTTCTCGTGATCTGCATGGTGTCCTCCGTCCTCGGATGACTCCTGTCAGCCGACCGCCGCCGTCGTGGTCTGCCTGATCTGGCGGAGATGCGTCCGCTCGTGGCGAGCCAGCCACTGCGCGTAGAACAGCACCGTGCGCCGGAGCGGCGCACCGGCCCCGGTCACGGTGGCGGAACGCGACCAGTCATCGCCCGGCAGCGTATCCAGGACGGCCAGGAGATCGGCGCGCTGCTCCAGATACGCCGTGAACGACGTCCGGAACTCCAGCTCGGGATAGTCGGTCCGCCCCATCCACGTCCTCGGGTCGATCGCTCGGATCGTCGGCCGGTCCTCGCCGAGGATCGTCGCGATGCAGCCGCCCCAGACGTCGGCGCAGGCGCGCAGATGCGCCAGCACGCCGTTGACCGACCACTCGTCCGGCGCCGGCGGGGTCCGGGCCTGCTCCGGGGTCAGGGCGACGGTCAACGCGTCGATTTCCCGCGGTGTTTCGTGCAACAGGGTCAGCACGTCCGGGATCGTAAGTGGGGTTCGAGTCAAGGCCAACCGCCTCCGGGCAGGGTGATGATGCGGCAGCCGCGCCACGGTGGGGTGAGGGTGAGCGTCTGGCCATCATAGGTCCGACCGGGGCGAGTCGACCTTAAGGTCGGGACCTGAACCCATCACTGGAGGACAGCCCCAGGCGGCGGCCCCAGGAAATGAGTAGGGCTACCCATGTTCGGCAGGTCCGTCGGGAACATACTTGCATTCATCCGGGGCACCCGATCGAGACATCATGGGCGGACGCAGCCGGGACCGGCAGGGTTTTGAGCATCTTTGGGCATCATCGGAGGAAGAGATCCCTTGGACAACGACGCCATGACTCATCGCATCCCGTTCGACCCCACCCTGACCCGCCGGACCATGGTCCTGAGCGTCGGGGCGGCGGCAGCTCTCGGCGGCTGGGCGCTCCCGGCGGCCCAAGCCCGCGGCCAGTCCACGCCCGTCGCGCCGGTGACGAGCCACCCGCGGCTGTGGCTGACCGAGGACGATCTGCCCCGCCTGCGCTCGTGGGCGACCGACGCCAACCCCGTCTGGCGGGACGGCCTGCTGGTCCTGGCCGATGCGATGACGGCGAAGATGGACGACGGCCTCATTCCCGGTGGCGACACGGGCGGCCCCTCCTACGAGGAGTTGCCAGCCGAGAACTTCGCCGAGCTGTTCGCCTTCCTGTCGCTGGTCCATCCGGACGAGGACACCCGGACCGACTACGCCAACCGGGCGCGGACGCTGCTGATGTCCGTCATCGACGAGGCGGCCAGGGGCGCCGCCGCCGGGGAGCCGTTCCGCGACCCCGAGTTCTCCGTCCGGGACCGGTCGCGCTGGTGGGGCGAGGCCTTCCCTCTGACGGTGGACTGGATCTACGCGACCCTGAGCGACGACGACAAGGCGACGATCCGGACCGTCTTCCTGCGCTGGGCCGACGAGAACACCCATGCCGCGACGACGAACTTCAACCACCCCGAGCCGATCGGCACCGTCGACGACCCCGTCCTGCTCGCCGACCCGATTGCCCTGCGCTGGGCCGGGAACAACTACTTCCTCGCCCACATGCGCAACATCGGGCTGATGGCCCTCTCCTTCGACGCCGACGACGACCCGGACGGCGAGCTCGGCGCCTATCTGGAGCAGGCCACCGGGGCCTGGCTGTACATGGCCGACGCCCTCCTCCGCGGCGACGCCAGGGGCGGGCTCGCGACGGAGGGGTTCGAGTACAGCCAGCAGGCGCTGGCCTACATCACCCAGTTCCTGCTCGCCCTGCACACCGCCGGGCAGGCCGACCCGGAGATTTGGGGGCCGCAGGTCTCGCTGACCGACAACCCGTTCTGGGACGAGATGATCCCGGCCTACCTGCACTCGCTCAGCCCGCGGACCGTGGAGATCCCCGACTACGAATGGCTCGGGCAGGTCTCGCAGCCCGCCTGGTACGGCGACGGGCAGAACTACTGGGGACCGGACTTCATCGGCGTGTTCGCCCCACTCGGTCTCTACGATGCCCGCACCGGGAACACCGATCGCCTGGACGCGTTGCGCTGGATCCAGCGCTTCTGCCCGCCGGGGGGCGACGAGCGCCTCGTCCCGTTGCGCGTCGCCGAGTCGGAGGAGTTCACGTTGCCGGCGATGCTGGCCTTCCTGCTGTTCGACCCGGAAGCGGCGGAGCCCGCCGACCCGCACGGCGGCCTCCCGCTGACGCACTTCGCGGCCGGGCTCGGCCGGCTGCTGGTCCGCACCGGCTGGGACGAGGACGCGACCCTCTTCACCTGGGCGCTCGGCTGGAACTCGGTCGACCATCAGCACAGCGACGGCAACCAGTTCGAGTTCTACCGGGCCGGCGAGTGGCTGACGAAGGAGCGCACCGGCTACGGCTTCAACATCGCCTGCTCCGACTACCACAACACCCTTGCACTGGAGAACGACCCGATCGAGGGCGACGACCCGACGAGCTTCACGGCGATCGTGTCCGCGCGCGGGTCGCAGTGGGCGTACGTCCCCTCCGGCGGCCCCGTCATCCTGGCCCGGAGCGTGACCGACGAGTACGTCTACACGCTCGGTGACGCCACGAACCTCTACAACTCCGAGGACATGCTGGCGACCGACATCACCCACGCCAGCCGCTCGACGGTCTGGCTCCGGCCGGACCACCTCGTCGTCTACGACCGGGCGGAATCGAAGACCGACGGCCGGTTCAAGCGGTTCTGGCTGAACCTGCCGACCGAGCCGGACATCGACGGCAGCGTCTCGACCATGACCACCGACAACAGCCAGCAGCTCGTCGTCACGACCCTGCTGCCGACCGACGCCGGCATCACGTCCGAAGCGGCCGAGGCGCTGGAGGCGGACAACGAGCCGGCC
The DNA here is from genome assembly GCA_964244115.1 of uncultured Thermomicrobiales bacterium. Classification (GTDB taxonomy): domain Bacteria; phylum Chloroflexota; class Chloroflexia; order Thermomicrobiales; family UBA6265; genus CADCWK01. The sequence continues at coordinate 74,333 of CAXTHM010000004.1, read as the reverse complement.
GTCGGCGAGCCGATGCGCTTTCGGCTGCGGGTCGAGGCGCCGGACGGTCCGAAGGTGACCCGCTTCCTCCACGTCCTCCAGGGCGTCGATGCCGGTGGCACCGCCGATGAGGTCGAGGTGATCGAGAGCAGCGCCGGGACCGCCTTCGCCGGGGCGGTGGTCAACGGGATCGCCGTCCTGTTCCCGGTCGACCTGGACGACGAGTTCGACGACCTGACCTACTCCGTGCCGGCCGGCACGGAGCGACACCTGATCACCGGCCTCGCGCCCGGCGGCAAGTACGGGGTCGATGTCCAGGACGACGGGGACGAGATCGTCGTCAGGGTGACGTCGGGCGGCGGCGAGACGGCCGACGATGCCGGTGTCCTGTCCCTCGACCTCGGGGACTGAACGGCTTGCGCTTCAAGGTCCCGGGCGGGGAGTTCGCCAGAAGCCCCGCCCGGCTGACCGGCGAAGGCGAGCGCGCCGGGCCTGGACGCGCCGGAACGGACGATCCGATACGACCCGGGTCCGGTGGTCATCGGACGAAGCGGGTGTAGTCTACCCACGGCCCGGGTGCCCGGAATGCCGACCGATCGCCATCGACAGGGAGTCCCCGTTCATGCGCAAGGTCATCGCCGGCCTGTTCCAGTCCGTCGACGGCGTCGTCGAGTCGCCGAACCTGTGGCAGTTCGATGCGTTCGACGGCGGCGTCGGAGCCGCCATGGATGAGATGCTCACGGGCGTCGACACCGTCCTGCTCGGTCGCACCAGTTATGACGAGTGGTCCCGCTACTGGCCGAATGCCGGCGACAGCGACGGGTTCGGCGCCTTCATCAACCCGGTGCCGAAGTTCGTCGCATCGCGGACGCTCACCGGCGAGCTCGACTGGCAGAACTCCCGGGTGATCCCGGGCGACCTGGAGGGATTCGTCCGGACGCTCAAGGCCCAGGAGGGTGGGAAGATCGCGGTCTGCGGGAGCATCTCCGTCGTGCGGCAGCTCCTGTTCGCCGGTCTCCTCGACGCGCTGACGCTGATCGTCCATCCCGTCGTCGCCGGCACCGGTAAGCACCTGTTCGAGCCCGGTGATCCGACTACCCGGCTCCGGGTCGTCGATGCGACGACGACGGACAGGGGCAACGCGATCGTCACCTACGCCCTCCGACAGGACTGATGAGTCACCGGGGCGTTCGCATCGCCGACGCGGCAGTTGCCCAGATGAAGGATCACCATGAAGCTCGCCATCCACTTCTGCGATTTCACCCTGCCCGGCAACCCGGCTCCGCTGGCCCAGATCCTCGCCGACACCGCCCGCGCCGCCGATGAGGGCGGCGTCGACACGATGACCGTGATGGACCACTACTTCCAGATCGCCGACATCGGACCGGCCGAGAACGCCATGCTGGAGGCCTACACGACGCTGGGATTCCTCGCCGGCCAGACCCGCAACCTAACCCTCGGCGCCCTCGTCACTGGCGTCACCTACCGCTTTCCCGGCCTGCTCGCCAAGATCATCACGACGCTGGACGTGCTCTCGGGCGGCCGGGCGATGCTCGGCATCGGCGCCGCCTGGTACGACCGCGAGCACCACGCCCTCGGCGTCCCCTACCCGCCGACGGCCGAGCGGTTCGAGCGGCTGGAGGAGGCTCTCCAGATCGTCCTGCAGATGTGGGGCGGCAACGACGGCCCCTACGATGGCAGGCACTATCAGCTCGCCGAAACGATGGGCCATCCGGAGCCGATCAGCCGGCCCCATCCCCCGATCCTGATCGGCGGCATGGGCGAGCGGAAGACGCTGCGTCTCGTGGCCAGGTATGGCGACGCCTGCAACCTGTTCGCGGTCAGCCCCGGGGTCATCGCGCACAAGCTCGAGGTCCTGAAGCGCCACTGCGAGACCGAGGGTACCGACTACGACCGGATCGAGAAGACGATCATCGGTGGGCCGAACGCCCGCGACGAGACCGACGCCTTCCTGAAGGAGATGGAGGGGTACGCCGCGCTCGGCATCACCAAGGTCTGGAACGGCCCGGCGGCACCCGACCCGGCTGGCTGGGTTCGGGACGCGACCAGCAGGCTGGGCAACCGGCTCCGCGAGATCTAGAGCGAATCTCCTGGCCCTCGTCGGTCGCGAGCGGCTAGCCCCACCCCCCGGCCCCCTCCCCATCTCGGTCCGCCTCCGTCGCCTGCGGGCGACTCCGTCCGGACCGGATGGAGAGGGGGAGCCCGCTCCACCATCAACCGCTATGAGCCGCGCTGTAGGGGCGACCGAGCAGCCCGAACGACGAACGGCCCCGGCGACTCTCCGCCGGGGCCGTTGCGTCGCCTATCGAAAGGACTACCCGTCAGCGGGAGAGCAGCGTCAGCGCCGCCGGACGGATGAGCGCTTCCCACTCCGCGTAGGCGGCGGCGGACGGGTGGAGCTGATCGGCGGCAACGAACGCCGACCCGGTCAGGCGTTGCGACAGGGGGAAGATATCGACCACTGGCAAAGTTGCCCCGTTCGCAACGTCCCTGATGATGTAATTGAATCCCGCAATCCCGGCGGGGATGTCGCGCCCACGCGAGTAGGTGGCGCCAGCCGGAGTGACGGAGAAGTCGGGGATCGTGACGAGGAGGAGGCGACGGCGATCCGGGAGCGTGGTCTGGACGCGCTCGACGATGTCGGTGAGGCGATCCCGGAACTCGTCCGGGCAGACGCCCTGGACCCAGTCGTTCACGCCGATCAGGAGCGTGGCGAAGGTCGGGCGGCTGGCCTCGAAGACGGGCAGCTCGTGCTCGATCAGTTGCGCGGTCGTCCAGCCGGTGACCGACGGGTTGGCGACCAGCTCGATCGCGATGCCATGCTCCCGGAGGTGATCCGTGAGCAGGCTCGGCCACGACTCCGCCGCCGTGACCCCCTCGCCGATCGTGTAGGAATCGCCCAGGGCGACGTACCGCTCCGTCACGATGCTCACCCGGCTGCCATCGCTCATCGGCTTATCCCTCCGCCTCGCGGCCTGGTCCGGCGGTAGCCATTCCCGACCGTCCGTCTCGATCAGCCGCCATTCTATGCGGCTGGCGGGCGCTGAACCCGCCAGGAGGTGGCACGGGCAGCCAGGCGGCTGGCGCCACCGGCGCGGACGTGGGTCAGACCGTCGGTGGGATCACCTGGACCCGGCTGCACCGGACGGCGATCCGGGCGAGGTATTCGCCGGAGATCGCGTCGAAGTCGCCGCCGCAGGTGATGATCGTCAGGGTCGGCGTCCGGGTCGCGCCGGTGATCTGACGCTGGATCACCTCGGCGGTCAGGTCGCCAGTCGCGTACGTCCGGGATCGCTGGACCTCGTAGACATGCTGGCTGCCGTCCTCGCCGACGAGCGTGACGAGGTCGCCGACGCGGGCGCCCGGCTCCTTGACCCGCCAGAAGACCGCCTCGCCGACGGTGTAGTAATCGACATGGCCGGCGACCACGACGTTCCCGTTCTGGCCGAGCTTCCCGAGGCTCTGGTACCAGGCGACGACGAACGGGCCGGTCGGGTCCTGCATCGCGCCGTCGACGACCTCGGCGGCGTAGACATCGTTGTCGATCGCGAGCGCGTCCGAGACCATCGCGACCGGGACGATCCCTGGGCCGCCGCCCGCGTTCGCCCGGCGTCGACCGGGGCCGGGGCGCATCCCGCCGGTCGTCGGGAGATCGCCTGCTGCGACACCGCCCGCTGCGGCGGTGCCTGAGTCATCCTGTCGAAGCGTCATGCGGTTGCCCTCCTGCGGCGAACGTCCACGGCGACGCCCGGTCGGACGCCCGGTTGCTACTCTGCCCGACGCACCTGAAGCGAACCTTAAGCACGGGGCTCTCGGCTCGTGGCGATCGCGGAGCCGTCCGGTTCGGAGCGGGCGCTGGAGCCGACCGGCGACTCCGCGGACCGATACGGGAGCCGGGCACGTTGGGTCGAAACGGTCAGCCGCTTGCGTGAAGGCTGGCTCATCTGGAATGATCGCGATGGTCGACCACGACGATGCCATCGGAATCGCCCACCTCGATCGCGGCCGACAGCCCATGCCAACCCATCCGATGCAACCTGCCGAGGAACCCAGATGGCCATCCCAGAGCGCATTCAGGTCGATCCGGCCCTCGTCGAGCGGCTGATCCGGGAACTGGCGGCGCATGGCGCCCACGGTGAGACCGGCGTCTGGCGGACCGTCTACTCCCCGGAATGGGTCGCGGCCGCCAACCGCTACGCCGGCTGGTGCCAGGAGGCCGGACTCCGGGTCCATCAGGACGCGGTCGGCAACGTCTGGGGGCGACTGGAGGGCAGCGGGGACGAGCACGGGGCGATCGTCTCCGGCTCGCACATCGACTCGCAGCGGCCGGGCGGTCAGTACGACGGCGCCCTCGGAGCGATCGGCGCCCTGGTCGCGATCCGGACGCTGCGGGAGCGGTTCGGCCCACCGAAGCGCCCACTCGAAGCGGTCGCCCTCTGCGAGGAGGAGGGCAGCCGGTTCCCGTCCGCCAACTTCTGGGGCTCCCGGGCGATCACCGGCGCGATCGCCCCGGGTGACCCGGACACGACCATCGGCTACGACGGCGAGACGATGGCCGAGGCGATGCGCGCCGTCCGGCTGGACCCGGACCGGATCCCCGCGGCCGCTCGCGCCGACATCGACACCTTCGTCGAGCTCCACATCGAGCAGGGACCGATCCTGGAGCAGGCCGGGCTGTCGGTCGGGATCGTCGAGGCCATCACCGGCATCCGCCACGTCGTGGTCGAGCTGACCGGGACGGCCAACCACGCCGGTGCCTTCCCGATGGACCTCCGCCGCGACCCGATGGCCGGTGCCGCCGAGATCATCTCCGGCGTGATCGCCACCGCCCACCGGATGGGCCGGCCGGCCGTCACGACGGTCGGCCGGATGGCGGTCGAGCCGAACGGGCCGGCGATCATCCCGGAGAAGGTGACGTTCACCGTCGATGCCCGGCACCCCGACCCCGGCGCCCGGCAGCTCCTCTACGCCCGGCACGAGGCTCTGATGCGGGAGGTCGCCGCCCGGCGGGACCTCGAGATCAGCTGGCGCCGGACCGCCGACCAGGACCCACTCACCTGCGACCCGGCGCTCGTCAGCCTGCTCGAAGAGGCGGCGGCGGCTCAGGGGACGCCGACCCTGACGATGGCGAGCGGGGCGGTCCATGACACCCAGCGGATGGCGGACCGGAGCCGGGCGGCGATGATCTTCGTCCGCAGCCGGGACGGCCGCAGCCACACGCCGGCCGAGTTCTCGTCCCTGGAAGACTGCGTGGCCGGGATCGAGGTCCTGGCCGCCGCCCTCCATCGGCTCGCATACTAGGAACACCAGCACCGGTCGATGCCATTCCCGGAGGACGATATGCCCAGCGACCTGATGATCCTGCTGACCGGCATCGCGCTCGGAGTCGCCTACTGCGCCGTTCCGGGCGCGGTCAATACGGAGTGCATCCGGCGTGGGCTCAGCGGCGGGTTCCGGCCCGCGATCCTGATCCAGAGTGGCGCCCTGCTCGGCGACATGGTCTGGGCGATCCTCGGCCTCACCGGCGCCGCCTTCATCCTCCGGTTCGACGCCCTCGTCATCCTGCTCGGGCTCCTCGGCGCCGGGTTCCTGTTCTCGCTGGCGCGCAACTCCTTCCGGAGCGCCTGGTCCCCGACCCCGACCGGGACCGGGGGCGTGACGCAGGGGGGTCGGCCACTGATCGTGGGCGCGACCTTCTCCCTGGCGAACCCCGCCGGCCTCGCGTTCTGGTCAGGCATCGGCGGCGGGCTGCTCGCCACCCTGGGAGACCCGACCACCGCCGAGGTCGCCCTCCTGCTCGCCGCATTCTTCGTCGGCTCGATGATCTGGTGCCTGACGATCTCGGCGGTGGTGTCGTGGGGCCGCCGGTTCGCGAGTCCACGCCTCTTTCGGTGGGTGGATGCCCTCTCGGGCGTCGCCCTCTCGTACTTCGCGGTCCGGCTGCTCGTCAGCACGGTGCGACGGCTCGGAGCCTGGCTCCTCCCGGGTGTCCGGGTCCTGGTCTAGCCAGCGCACCCCGGCCAGGAGACGTCAGCGGGCGCGACGACCGGGCAGCCGTTCGTCCGACTCCCCCGAGGCTCGGCCCCCGGGCGACCACACCACCGCCGGACCGACCGTCGCTACGTCCCGGCGGCCGCCCGGGCCAGAGCAGCGTAGTCCTCGCGCACCGGAGTGAAGACGTCGAGCACGACGCACCCGTCGCCCGTCGCCCGACCGCCGTGCGGCAGGTGCGGCGGGACGCTGTAGGCGTCGCCGGGCCGCAGGGTCCGGGTCTCGTCGCCGATCGTCAACTCCATCCCGCCTTCGAGGATGACACCGATCTGCTCGTGCGGGTGCTGGTGAACCGGGATGGCCCTGTCCGGTTCGATCGTGACCCAGTTCGCCATCAGCGCACCGCCGCTGAAGGACTGCATCGTGATCCCCGGTGCCGCGTCGAAGGGTGGCAGTGTCTCCCGACTGGCCCAGCCAGCCGGGAATACCGGGGCGTCACGCGACTGCTCCCCCGTCAGGCCGCGGGTAAAGTACGAATCCGGCCCGGTCTTCGTCGATGCGTCATCGCTCATGGATGATCCCCTTCCTGTTCCTGGCCGAAGCATAGCAACCGGGTCGCGATGACGGGACGACGCGAATCGCCGGTCGTGCAGATCACGCCGCGTCGACGGCCCAGCGCGGTCATCGGGTGCGAAACTGACCGATGCCGGGTCTCAAGGCACATTGCACGATCGATTCCCGTAGTATTGGGCAGTCCGTCGGTGCTCTCGGACGATTCGAGCCCCGATACTTGGCCGTTCAATCGGCACCGAGGGTCTTGAGACGACGATCGCACGCGGCTCTGGTCGACATCGCGGACCACGGGAGGGTGAGATGCCAGAGACGCCACTCGTCACGTCACCCGGTGGGCGCCTGACGGCCGGCTACGAGACCGGCGGGTTCTACGACGAAGTCTTCGCGAGCGGCGCGGACGGCGAGCTGACGCCGCGGCCGCACTACGCCGCGCTCGTCGCCCATCTCTCCAGCCTCGGGCCGGACGACCTCCGGTACGCGACCGACCTCGCCAACCAGTCCTTCCTCCATCAGGGCGTCACCTTCACGGTCTACTCCGACAGCGAGCGCGGGACGGAGCGGATCTTCCCGTTCGACCCGATCCCGCGGCTGATCCCGCCCCATGAGTGGCACCTGATCGAGACCGGGCTCCAGCAGCGGATCACGGCGCTCAACCGGTTCGTCCACGACATCTACCACGACCAGCGGATCCTCGATGACCACATCGTCCCGCGCAGCCTCGTCGTCCGGGCAGCCCATTTCCGCCGGGAGGTCGTCGGCGTCGATGTCCCTCACGACCGCTACATCCACGTCGTCGGCAGCGACCTGGTCCGCGATGCCGACGGCCGCTACCTCGTCCTCGAAGACAACCTGCGCTCGCCCAGCGGCGTCTCGTACGTCCTCGCCAACCGGACCGCGATGTCGCGGATCTTCCCCGGCTGGTTCGACGAACTCGGTGTGCAGTCGATCGATCACTACTGTGGCCAGCTCCTCGAGAACCTGCGCAGCCTGTCGCCCCGCCCGATGGCGGCGGGCAGCGACGGGCCGACCGTCGTCCTGCTGACGCCCGGCGTCTACAACTCGGCCTATTTCGAGCACGCCTTCCTCGCCCAGCAGATGGGCATCGAGCTGGTCGAGGGGCGCGACCTGTTCGTCGTCAACAACCGGGTCTTCCTCCGGACGACCCGGGGCCACCAGCAGGTCGACGTGATCTACCGGCGGATCGATGACGAGTTCCTCGACCCGCTCGCCTTCCGCCCGGACAGCATGCTGGGAGTTGCCGGGCTGCTCGGGGCCGTCCGGGCCGGCAACGTCGCGCTCGCCAATGCGATCGGGACCGGCGTCGCCGACGACAAGGTGATCTACCACTACGTCCCGGCGATCATCCGCTACTACCTGAACGAGGAGCCGATCCTCGGCAATGTCCCGACCTACCTGCCGACCGACCCGGAGCAGATGGGATACGTCCTCGAACACATCGACCAACTCGTCGTGAAGGCCGCCAACGAGAGCGGCGGCTATGGGATGCTGATCGGCCCGGCAGCATCGCGGGAGGAGATCGACGACTTCCGCCGGCGGATCCAGGCCAGCCCGCGCGAGTACATCGCCCAGCCGGTCATCCCGCTCTCCCGCCACCCCTCGTTCGTACCGGACGACGATGGGAGCGGCGGGCACCTGGAAGGGCGCCACGTCGACCTCCGCCCCTACATCCTGAGCGGCCCGCAGGGCGTCCACGTCCTGCCGGGCGGCCTGACCCGGGTCGCGTTGCGGCGCGGGTCGCTGGTCGTCAACTCCAGCCAGGGCGGAGGCAGCAAGGACACATGGGTACTGCGCTAGTTCGGGATTCTCATGGAGCGACCGGGTGGCGGAGCAGACCCCTCCCCCAGCCCCTCCCCGGCTCGTTTCGCGCTGCGGCGCTCACGCCCGGAGAGGGGAGCAAGCCATTGATTCCAGATCAGGCGCGTTGCTTGAGAACCGTCGTCGAGGAGGAGCGGCCGTGCTGAGCCGGATCGCCGAGTCGCTCTACTGGATCGGGCGCTACGTCGAGCGGGCCGAGGACACGGCCCGGATCACCGACGTCAACTACCACCACACCCTCGGGATGGGCGCGACACCGGACGACGAGCTCCGTCGCCAGCGCCAGTGGGAGGCCCTGCTGGCGATCGTCGGCGATGAGCAGCGCTTCCGGGATGCCTACGGCGTCGCGACCGAGGACACCGTGCCGTCGTACCTGACGCTGGACGAGTCCAACCCGAACTCGATCATCTCCTGCGTCGCCCTCGCCCGGGAGCAGGCGGGCACGATGCGGCACGAGATCGCTAGCGAGATGTGGGAGGCGCTCAACCGCTTCCACCTGCTGCTCCAGCGGCAGCGCGACGAGACGCCGCCCGACGCGAGCATCGAGAACGCGCACCAGTTCTACCGCTCGGTCGTCGAGTTCAGCCACCTGTTCCAGGGCGTGACCGACAGCACGATGCCGCGCGAGGAGGGCTGGTACTTCCTCCAGGCCGGCAAGTTCCTCGAACGGGCCGAGAAGACCGCCCGCGCCCTCGACGTCAAGTTCCACCTGCTCGTCGCCGACGCCGTCATCGACGCACCGGTCAGCGGCCCGCGGTTCATCGCCGCCGCCCGCGAGGTGGCCTTCGAGGACGTCCCCGGCGACCCGCACCAGTGGCTGGCGGTGCTGCGCTCGCTGTCTGCCTACGAGGCCTACCACAAGCTCTACCGGAGCGCCGTCCGGCCCCGCTCGGTGATCGAGATGCTGATCCTGTCGCCGGTCTTCCCGCGGTCGATCCGGTTCGCGATCGCCGAGGTCGAGTCCTCGCTGGCCGCGATCGGGGCCTACCGCGCCTACGAGCCCGGCCATGTCGGCGATGTCATCACCCATCGCCCCGCGATCGGCGCGACCGAGGAGGCCGAGCGGGCCGTCGGCCGGATGCGCAGCCAGCTCGCCTACGGCCTCGTCGACGAGATCTTCTCGGCCGGGCTGCATGGGTTCCTGCTGGAGTTGCAGCGCAACTGCTTCGGGATCGGCGAGCACGTCCAGAACCAGTACTTCGCCCCCCGGATCCTGCGGCCCGAGGAGTTCATCGCCTGAGGAGGGCCCGCGACCATGCGCTACCGGATCTCGCACCGCACGACCTACGGCTACACCGCCCCGGTCCACGAGAGCTTCAACGAGGTCCGGCTCCGCCCGACCTCGGACGAGACCCAGACCTGCCTGGACTTCAATCTCGCGATCGACCCACCGGCGACGGTGATCGCCTTCGCGGACTACTACGGCAACGCCGTCCACGATTTCAGCATCCCCTACCTGCACAACCACCTCGCGATCGAGGCGACCAGCGACGTCGTCACCTTCGCCGACTTCAGCCAGCCGCTGGCGGGGCCACGCGATGGCGAGGCCGACCGCTCACCGCCCGTCGCCGGGCTCGCGGCCGACGCCGCCTTCACGGACGATCACGCCGAGTTCCTCGTCCCCAGCACCTACGTCGCCCTCGACGACTCGACCGCGCTGCTGACCGAGGCATTACTCGCCCAGGACCCCGACGCCTCGGCCTATGCCTTCCTGCTGGCGGCTGCCGCGCACGTCCGGGAGCGGCTGACCTATCAGCTCGGCACGACCACGGTCCACTCGCGCGTGGCCGAGGTACTGGCCGGCGGCAGCGGCGTCTGCCAGGACTTCTCGCACGTCCTGATCTGCCTCTGCCGCCACGCCGGGCTGCCCGCCCGCTACGTCAGCGGCTACCTCGGCGACATCGCCGAGAGCACGGCGTCGCATGCCTGGGTGGAGGCCTTCGTCCCGCCCTACGGCTGGGTCGGCGTCGACCCGACCAGCGGCGGCCCCTGCACCGGTCGCCACGTCCGGATCGCCGTCGGCCGCGATTACGCCGATGTCACCGTGGTCCGCGGCACCTACCGCGGCGGCACGGCGTCGGACCTGGACGTGACCGTCCGGAGCGCCGTGATCGGCGATATCCGCGGGATCGCGATGAGCAGCGACCGGCGCCGCGGCGAGCTGATCCAGTACCAGACCCTCGGCGCGATGAAGCAGCTCCAGCGGATCGGGGCGATGTCGCAGTCGATGGGCGGCATGACGCAGTCCGTCGGGACCCACCGCTCGTTCGAGAACGACCTGCCCTCCAGCATGCGGGACCCGAACGGCGAGAAGGACATCCCCCGGCAGCAACCGCAGCAGCAACAACAAACGGGCGATCCCAATCGTGGGTCCGGACCGGAGACCCAACCATGAATGGATCGGGCTCGGGAACGATGTCGCGCGGCATATGTGCGGAAGCGAACCAGACCGTTCAGGAGACCGGGTCGAAGGCCAATCGGACTCCCATTCCGAGGGAAATCGACGTCGACGACATGAAGGCAAACACCCAGGAGTTCGCATTCTGACCAACCATCCTCGCGACATCGTCTCCGAGCCCGATCCAATCATGGTCGGGCCACTCGGACGGGCCACCATGCCGCGCTGGTTCAACGAGGCAGCCGGGTCGGACGGCATCGTTGCGACCAACGTCGTTGAGCCGGTCCCTTCAGGGCGGGTGATCGCGACCGAATCGCCAGCGACGGCCCGGATCAGGCGATGTCGGCACCGACCAGTCGAGCGACGACGACAGCGACCCCGATGCGCCGGGAAGCGGCCACCACGAGAAGGACCCCAGCATGCAACTTCGCGTCGGGTGTGAATTCAAATACGAATCGCTGTCGCCGACCCCGGCGCTCGTCCTCGTCCAGCCCCACCCGGACCCGCCGCACCGCGTCATGAGCGAGACGTGGGAACGCACCCCGGCGACCGACCGGCACGGCTACGAGGATCTGTTCCACAACCGGGTCGAGCGCCTGACGCTGCCGGTCGGCCCGTCGACGCTCCGCTACGACGCCATCGTCGACGTCTCGCCGGACCCCGACCCGGTCGCGCTCGACGCGATCGAGTGGCCCGTCCAGGACCTGCCGGACGATGTGCTGGTCTACACCCTCGCCAGCCGCTACTGCCTGACGGAGTCGCTCTCCCAGGTCGCCTGGCACCTGTTCGGGCAGGCCCGGCCGGGCTGGGCGCGGGTCCAGGCGATCTGCGACTGGATCCACGAGAACATCCGCTACGGCCTGCTCCAGAGCACGCCGCTGACGACCGCAGTCGATGTCTACGTCGCCGGCGGCGGGATGTGCCGGGACTTCGCCCACCTCGCGATCACCTTCTGCCGCTGCCTGAACATCCCGGCCCGCTACGTCTTCGGCTACATGCCCGACATCGGCGTGACCGGGCCGCAGCCGCCGATGGACTTCCACGCCTGGTTCGAGGCGTACCTTGGCGACCGCTGGTGGACGTTCGACGCCCGCTTCAACACCCCCCGGATCGGCCGGATCCCGATCGGCCTCGGCCGCGACGCGGTCGACGTGGCGATGGTCACCACCTACGGCGCGGCGACGTTCCGGTCGATGGTCGTCTGGACGGACGAAGTCGACGCGTCGGGCGACGCGTCGGGCGATGCGTCCTCGACGAGCGACCGGCCGACCCAGACGCCCGGGACCTCCGAGGGCCTCATCCTCGGTTCCGGGCAGAACCAGCCAGCCGACGTCGACCGCGAGGCGGTGACCGGATGACGGCACCGGCACCGGTCCCGGGCAGCGGCGAGACGACGATCGCGACGCTCGGCACCCTCGACCACCGCGCGGTCGACTGGGCGGACGTCCGGACGACGGCCTACCTGATCCATCAGCACTTCCGCTACGAGTACACCGGCCCGATCCGGGACCTGCGTCAGCGGCTGGTCATCATCCCGCCCGAGCGCCACGGGGACCAGCGCCTGATCAGCCACCGGCTGGAGGTCTCGTCGCCGACGACGGAGATGCGCCGCGACACCGACCGCTTCGGCAACCTCGTCCTCTCGCTGCTCGTCGACTACGTCGGCCAGGCGATCGACTTCGTCGCCTGGATCGTCGTCCGCTGGCTGTTGCGCTACATCGCGACGCACAG
>CAXTHM010000004.1:33058-61794 GCA_964244115.1 uncultured Thermomicrobiales bacterium | reverse complement strand
CGTCGCCTGGATCGTCGTCGAGCGCGACCGGCTGGCGGGCCCGACGGCGGTCTCCGCCGGCGACCACGCGAAGGCCACCTTCCGGGAGCCGTCGGCCTATACCCGGCCCGACGACGCGCTGCGCGAAGCCGCCGCCGGGCTGCGCGGCCACGGCGACGACCTACTGGACATCGCCAGCCGGATCAACGCCTGGGTCCATGAGCAGATGCGCTACGCCCACGGCATCACCGGTGTCCGGACGACGGCCGCCGAGGCCTTCTCCGTCCGGACCGGCGTCTGCCAGGACTACTCCCACATCATGCTGACGCTCTGCCGGCTCTGCGGCGTCCCCGCTCGCTACGTCTCCGGGCACCTCCTCGGCGAGGGTGGGACGCACGCCTGGGTGGAGGTCCTGCTGCCGGACCCGGACCACGCCGGCCGCTTCGTCGCCCACGCCTTCGACCCGACCAACGGCAACGAGCCGGGCCTGAACTACGTCACCGTCGCGATCGGCCGCGACTACGGCGACGTCGCGCCGACCTCCGGCACCTACGTCGCCCCCTACTCCGGCCATCTCTCGGCGAAGAAGAGCACCGGCCTGACCGCGATCAGCTATTTCTGACCGTCACCGCAACGGCGCGAGAGACGGGCGGCCGACCGGCGGGAGGGCCGAGCGGTCGATCAGGACAGTACGGACGTCATGGATGTCGATATTGACGTCCTTGTCGCCTTAACCATATAGTGCGCTCTCAGGTGAACATTTCCCGCCCTGTCTGCCTGCTTTCCTGCCAGGAGGAGTCAACGTGAACGCCAGACGGTCGCGAGTGGCCAGTGTTCGCCTGACGCTCGTCAGCCTGCTCGTCGTGGTGACCCCGATGGCCGTTCTCGCCCGGCAGGCGACGCCGATCGTCTCGACCGAGGGCATCACGCTCGCAGCAAGCGGACTGGAGCATCCACGCGGCTTCACCTGGGGCGTCGACGGCTCGTTCTACGTCACGGAAGCGGGCGAAGGAGGGCTGCCCCCGCTCGGAGCGACCCCGGCGGCCAACGGGATGACCACGGCCGGCGGCGGCCTGACCGGGTCGGTCTCCTACGTGGATGGCGGCTGCCCGGTCACCTTCGCGGATGACCTGCCCTCGACGATCGGAGCGGCCGGGAACGTTCGCGGGCCAGCCGCCGTCGCCCTGCTCGACGATCGGGTCTACGTCGCGATCGCCGGTGGCGGGGCGAGCAACGACAACCCGACCACGCCCAACGGCGTCTACGCCCTCGACGGGGATGGCAGCGCCCAGCTCGTCGCCGACCTCGGCGCCTGGATGTCGTCCAACCCCGTCTCGGTAGTGCCGGGGGACTACGGGCCAGATGGCGATCCGTTCGCGATGGTCGCCGGCGACGACGAGCTCTGGCTGGTCGAGGCCAATAGCGGTCAACTGTTGCGGGTCACGACCGATGGGACGATCACCCGTCTGGTCGACTTCTCGGTCGGCACCCACAGGGTCCCGACCGGACTCGCACTGGCACCCGATGGCAGCCTCTACGTCGGCTTCCTGACATCGGCGCCCTACACGGACGGCGCCTCGAAGGTCGTCCGGGTCGCGCCCGACGGGACGGCGACCGACGTCTGGACCGGCCTGACGGCGGTGACGGGCGTGGCCTTCGGCCCGGACGGGTCGCTCTACGCCCTGGAGATGGGTACGGGCAATACCCCTACGCCGCCCTTCGCGCGGGCTGGGACCGGCAAGGTCGTCCGCCAGACCGGTCCCGCCGGATCGGCCGACATCGCGACGGGTCTGGACCGGCCGGTAGCGATGGCGTTCGGTCCGGACGGTGGCCTCTACGTCGCCACTCCGGCCTTCGGGCCGCCCGGCGCAATGGGCGCGATCGTCCGGCTCGACCTCAGCCAGGGGCAGACGCTCACGATGAGCGACGCGCTGCTCGCGACATCGACCTGCCCCGGCGCCGTCCCGACGCCGACCCCAGCGGCCACGCCCGACATGTCCGCCATGGCGGGAGCGGCGACCCCGATCGGACCGCCCTCCGGGGGAGCCGCACCGGCGACCGGCGGCTCGGCGGTCTCCCTCGTCAACTATGCGTTCAGCCCGACCTCGCTCACGGTGGCGGCCGGCACGACCGTGACCTGGACCAACAACGACACCGCCGCCCACACGGTCACGGCCGATGACGGCTCGTTCGATTCCGGCAACCTCTCGCCTGGCCAGAGTTTCACCCACACCTTCACGGCGAGCGGCAGCGTGGCCTACCACTGCAACTATCACCCGAACATGGTCGCCACGATCGTCGTGCAGTAGCGCGGCACTGGTCGCTCGCGCGGGTCAGCGGAGGAATGAAACCGTGAGTTCTCTCCTATCAGGGTCGCTCAACCGGCGGCATCTCGTCGGAGCCGCCGGGGCCGCCCTGGTCGTGGGCGGGATCGGGGATGCGACACCGATCGCGACGCCCGAGGGGACGCCGGCGGGAACGCCCGGAGCCACCCCAGGGGTCGGACCCGGCGGGATCGTCGTCGTGGCCACCGGGCTGGAGAACCCCCGCGGCTTCGCCTGGGGGCCGGACGGCGAGTTCTACGTCGCCCTGGCCGGCAGTGGCGGGACCACGATCACGACATCGACGGATGCCTCGCCGGAGGACCAGGTCCTCGGCCCGACGCTGACCGGGACGTCGGCGAGCGTCGTCCAGATCATCGACGGCTGCGGCGTGCCGATCGTGACGGGGCTGCCCTCGACCCAGGACCCGTACGGCGACGTCCAGGGCCCGGTCGACGTGGCCATGCTCGACGGGGAGCTCTATATCCTGCAGGACGCCACGGGCGGCTACGAGGCCGTCGGGCCGGACTTCCCGAATGGCCTCTACGCCCGCAACCCGGACGGCAGCGTCCGGATGGTGAGCGACCTCTCGGCCTACGTCGCGGCGGACCCGGCCAGCAACTTGTACCACGTCCTCGAGCTGGGCGAGCCCTTCGCCATGGTGCCCTGGCAGGGCGGGTTCCTGGTCGTCGACGCCAACCAAGGGCTGCTGCTCCGGGTCGAGACGAGCGGGACGGTCGGTGTCCTGGCCGACATCTCGGAGGGGCATCCGGTCCCGACCGCGATCGCCCTGGCGCCGGACGGCGGCGTCTACGTCGGCTTCCTGACCTCCGCGCCCCACATCGACGGGACCTCCAAGGTCATCAAGGTCGAGCCGGACGGCACGGTCAGCGACTTCTGGACCGGGCTGACGACGGTGACCGGGCTGGCGGTGACGCCGGACGGCACCCTCTACGCGCTGGAGATGGCGACCGGCAACCAGACGACCCAACCCAACATCCGGCCGAACACCGGCCGGCTCGTGCGACAGACCGGCCCGGCCAGTCTCGACGTCGTCGTCGACGGGATGGACTTCCCGATCTCGATGGCCCTCGGGCCGGACAACGGGCTCTACGTCTCGATGCCGGCGATCGCGACCGACGGCGAGCTAGGCGGCATCGTCCGGATCGATCCGACGCTGGCCGGGCCGGTCACGATGCCGGCGGGCCTGTTCGCGGACTCCGCCTGCGTCCCGCCCGTCAACGCCCAAGGGACGCCGGAGAGTGTCCCGGCCGCCTCGCCGGAGACCGTTCCCACCGCAACCGACGCCACGCCGGAGACGGGCACGGCGCCGAACGCGACGGCCGGCGACAAGCAGGGCATCGCGTCGCTGGCCGTCCAGATCCAGGGCAACGCCTTTACGCCCGCCCAGATCCAGGTAGCGGTCGGAGCCATCGTCACCTGGACCAACCTCGACGCCGTCCCGCACTCCGCCACGGCGAACGACGGGTCGTTCGACTCCGGCACGCTCGACCAGGGTGAGGCGTGGATTCATGCCTTCGACACCGCCGGCACCTTTGCCTACGCCAGCTCCACCGACCCGGCGATGCGGGCGACCGTCGTCGTCACGCCCTGACCGGACCCGCTATCGGATCGTTACGCCAGCCCTCGCACCGAAGGAGGATGCCATGGAGCGCGTCAGAACAGCAGGTCCAGCGGCAGCCCAACCGTGGCAACCGACCGTGAGTCGCCGGCACCTGACCGGAGCGGCGGTGGCGGCGATAGCCACCGCCGCGGTGGGCTGGGTGGGGCTGGAGGGGGACACCTCGGCCGGAACGGCCGCCACGCCCACGGCGGAGGCCGCTGGTTCGCATCACGGGGCAGGCGCCTCGACGCCGCTCGCCAACCTGGCCGGGACGCCGCAGGCGACTGACGGCTTCGTCGAGCCGCCCGTTCTGGCGAGTGAGGCCGGATACCTGGCCATCACGCTCCAGGCGCAGCCCGACGCGGACCGCGGGGCCGGCCGGCTGGCCTACGAGCAGTCCTTGCCGGGCCCCACGGTCCGCGTCTCCCCCGGCGACCGGCTCAGGATCGCCCTCGTCAACGAGCTGGATGACGGCACCACCAACCTGCATGTCCATGGGATGCACGTCTCGCCGCGCGACAACGGCGACAACGTCTTCATCCACGTCGAGAATGGCCAGACCTTCGGCTACGCCTACGACATCCCGCTCGATCACCCACCGGGCCTCTACTGGTACCACCCCCACGCTCACGGCCAGTCGTCCCAGCAGGTCTCGGCCGGCCTCGGCGGCGCGATCGTCGTCGCCGGTGGGCTCGACGACCTGCCGGAGATCGCCGGGGTCAGGGAGCGCCTGCTCATCCTCCAGGGACCGTTCCTCGACGCCGGCGGCCAGACGCAGTACCTCGTCAACGGGCAGATCAACCCGAAGATCGACATCCAGCCCGGCGAGACCCAGCGCTGGCGGATACTCAACGCGAGCGCCAACGGCTTCTTCAACCTCCAGCTCGCCCGGCACCAGCTTCACCAGATCGCGACCGACGGCAACCCGCTGCCGGCGGTCATGACGGTCGAGACGCTGCTCCTCGGGCCGTCCGAACGCACGGAGTTCCTGATCCAGGGCGGCGCGGCCGGGATCTACCAGTTGCGCTCGATCGCCTGGGCGGAGGACATCCCCAGCCAGGCCCAGCCGGAGTTCCTCGTCGCCACGCTGATCTCTTCCGGAAGCCCGGTCCAGCCGGTGACGCTGCCGACGACGCTGATCGACCGCGAGGACTTCAGCGTGTCGGCGATCGACGGGCAGCGGACCATCGTCTTCCAGGAGAACAGCGCCCCGCCCACCTTCGCGATCGACGGCAAGGCCTTCGTCGAGGACCGGATCGACCAGACGGTGCGGCTCGGAACGCTCGAGGAGTGGGTCATCCGCAACGACAGTCCGGAGTGGCACCCGTTTCATATCCACGTCAACGACTTCCAGGTCATGTCCATCAACGGTCAGACGGTGCCGCGGAGCTACCAGGACACGACGCCCATCCCGCCGCGCGGGGAGATTGTCATCCGCACCCGCTTCACCGACTTCACCGGGAAGTTCGTCTACCACTGTCACATCCTCGGCCACGAGGACGCGGGCATGATGGGCGTCGTGGAGGTCGTCGAGTAGCGCAACGCGTCAGGGATCTCGTGGGCTCCCCCGCCGCAAACGGCGTCGGCCTCGCGGGCAGCCGGAGCGGTGAGGGGCCGTGCCAGTCGTGCGCGGAGAACGCTTCTGGTCGTCTGTGGAGAGGTCCCGGCCACCTCGATCGGGCATGGCCGATCGGGCTGACGGTCGGTGTTCCCCCAGGTCGATTGTGCGGTCAGCACGAACAGTGGGTCGCCCCTGGCCCAGACCCGGGTTCGACGACGCAAGAACGCCCGCGTCCTGCCGCATACTGCCCCGCACGGTCCGATCACGCCGCTCGGTCGCCTCGACGACCAGCCCATGGCCAGCGGGAGTCATCCATGCGTCTGCTCGAGCGGGAACGAGACAAGCTGCTGATCTACCTGGCCGCCCAGCTCGCCCGGGAACGGCAGCGGCGCGGCCTGCTCCTGAACTACCCGGAGGCGATGGCGATCCTGACCCACGAGATCGTCGAGGGCGCCCGCGATGGCCGCTCGGTCGCCGACCTGATGGCCTACGGCAAGCACGTCCTGACCGCCGACGAGGTCCTGCCCGGCGTTGCCGAGATGATCGACGAGATCCAGGTCGAGGCGACCTTCCCGGACGGGACCAAGCTCGTCACCGTCCACCAGCCGATCCCCAACGGCGGCGCGATGATCCCCGGCGACGTCCTGCTGGCGGACGCGCCGATCCTGGCCAACGCCGGGCGTCAGACGTGCACCCTGACCGTCCGCAACACCGGCGACCGGCCGATCCAGATCGGCTCCCACTTCCACTTCTTCGAGGTCAACGCGGCGCTCGACTTCGATCGCGCCGCCGCCCGTGGCTTCCACCTGGACATCCCGGCCGGCACCGCCGTCCGGTTCGAGCCGGGCGAGGAGCGCGAGGTCGAGCTGGTCGCCTTCGGTGGCACCCGGGAAGTCCACGGGTTCCGTGGCCTCGTCGATGGGCCGCTCGACCACGAGGAGTCTGGGTCATGACGCTGACGATCCCGCGGCGGCAGTACGTCGACCTCTACGGCCCGACGACCGGCGACCGGGTCCGGCTGGCCGACACCGGCCTGATCCTCGAGGTCGAGCACGATTACGCCACCCACGGCGACGAGATCACCTTTGGCGGCGGCAAGGTGATCCGGGACGGCATGGGGCAGTCCGCCCGAGCCACCGACGTCCTCGACCTCGTCATCACCAACGCCCTGATCCTGGATCACTGGGGCATCGTCAAGGGCGACATCGGCATCCGGGCTGGCCGCATCGTCGGGATCGGCAAGGCCGGCAACCCGGACGTCATGGATGGCGTCGACCCGACCCTCGTCGTCGGCGCCGCGACCGAGGTGATCGCCGGCGAGCACCTGATCGTCACCGCCGGCGGCGTCGATACCCACATCCACATGATCTGCCCGCAGCAGGTCGGCGAGGCGATCGCGTCCGGGATCACGACGATGCTCGGCGGCGGGACCGGCCCGGCGACCGGCACCAACGCGACAACCGCCACGCCCGGCCCCTGGAACATCCGCCGGATGCTGGAGGCGGCCGAGACGCTGCCGGTCAACATCGGCCTGATCGGCAAGGGCAACAGCACCGGCCCCGACGGGCTCCGCCAGCAGGTCGAGGCCGGGGTCTGCGCGCTCAAGCTCCACGAGGACTGGGGCACGACGCCGGCGGCGATCGACACCTGCCTGCGAGTCGCCGACGAGTACGACGTCCAGGTCGCGATCCACACCGACACGATCAACGAGGCCGGCTTCGTCGACACGACGATGGCGGCGATCGGCGACCGGACGATCCACACCTATCACACCGAGGGTGCCGGCGGCGGCCACGCCCCGGACATCATGCGGATCGCCAGCCTGCCGAACGTGATCCCGTCCTCGACCAACCCGACCCGGCCCTACACCGTCAACACCGTCGAGGAGCACCTCGACATGCTGATGGTCTGCCACCACCTCAGCCCGTCGGTTCCCGAGGACGTCGCCTTCGCCGACTCCCGGATCCGGGCCCAGACGATCATGGCCGAGGACGTCCTGCACGACATCGGCGCGTTCTCGATCATGTCGAGCGACTCGCAGGCGATGGGGCGGGTCGGCGAGGTCATCATCCGGACCTGGCAGTCGGCCGACAAGATGAAGACGCAACGCGGCCCGCTGCCCGGCGACACGGACCGCCACGACAACGCCCGGATCAAGCGCTACCTCGCCAAGTACACGGTCAATCCGGCGATCGCCCATGGCCTGAGCGACACCGTCGGTTCGGTCCAGCCCGGCAAGCTGGCCGACCTCGTGATCTGGGAGCCGAAGTTCTTCGGGGTCCGGCCGAAGCTCGTGCTCAAGGGCGGGCTGATCGCCTGGGCGGCGATGGGCGACGCCAACGCCAGCATCCCGACGCCGCAGCCCGTGTTCATGCGGCCAATGTTCGGCGCCCGCATCCCCCACGCGACGACCGTCACGTTTACGTCCCAGGCCGCCCACGACCTCGGCATCGGCGACCGGCTCGGGCTGCGGACGCCGACGGTCCCCGTCCGGAATACCCGCACGATCGGCAAGCGGGACATGATCCACAACGACGCGACGCCCGAGATCACCGTCGACCCGGAGACCTACGAGGTCCGGGCCGACGGCCGGCTCCTGACGTCCGAGCCGTCGAGCGAATTGCCGATGGCCCGGCGGTATTTCCTGTTCTGATGAGCACGTCCGCTCGCAGGGGCGACCCGCTCGCTACGCTGGGAGTCGTCCACACCGACACGGCGGCGGCGTGGAGGGGCGAAGCTTGCGAGTCCGGCCGCCGAAGCGGCCAACGCCCCGCAGGGCGGCAGCGGCGTTCGCGATACGGGCGTTCACATCGACGACCCGAGGGGCCATGCATGGTGCCGCGACAGCCGGACGAGCGCTAGCGTAGCGGGGGTCGCCCCTACGCCACGGGCTACTGCGGTGGCATGGCTTGCAAGCTTCGCCGCTACGAAAGACGACCCTCGACATCGCAGGGACTGATCCTTGATGCCAAGTTCGACAACCGCGTTGCTCCGGCTGCTCCAGATCACGGACTCGTCCTTCCCGACGGGCGGCTACGCCTTCTCGCACGGGCTGGAAGGTCTCCACGCGATGGGGCTGATCGCGGGCGAAGCGGACGTCCGGGCGGTCGCGGTCGCGCACATCGAGGAGACGCTGGCCGGGCAGGACCTGCCGGCCCTATGGCTCGCCCACCGCGACGCCACGGACGATGATCTCGACGGGCTGGTCGCGCTCGACTGGCTGCTGTCGGCGCTGCGGCCGGTGCCGGCCCTGCGGACCGCCAGCACCCGGATGGGCCGGCGGACGCTGGAGGCGACCGTGCCGCTGTTCCCCTCGGCGTTCGCCGATCGGGTGCTCCGGGCGATCCGCGATGGTCGCACGCCGGGACACCACGCGGTCGCCTTCGGGGTCGCCGCCCGATCGGCGGAAATCGACGCGATGTCGGCCGTCTCGGCCTTCGGGGCGTCGTCGCTGAACAGCTACGTCGCGGCGGCCGTCCGGCTCGGGGTGATCGGGCAGACGGCGGCGCAGCGGATCATCGCCGGCCTGGAACCGGACCTGTCCGCCGCGGTGGCGGCCACGCCAGGCACGGATCCCGAGGATCTCGGCGGCTACCTGCCGCTGATCGACGTCGCCGGGATGCGGCAGCCGTCGCTGCCGGCCCGGATGTTCGCATCCTGACCGATCGCCCGACGCGTCGTCGGGACGCCATCCAGCTGAGAGGACATCGAATGCGCGAACAGCACCCCGTCCGGATCGGCATCGGCGGCCCGGTCGGCACCGGCAAGACCGCCCTGGTCTGGCGGCTGTCCGAGGCCCTGCGGGACCGCTACGACATGGCGATCATCACCAACGACATCTACACCCTCGAGGATTCGGAGTTCCTCATCCGCAACACGGCCCTCGCCGCCGACCGCATCGTCGGCGTCGAGACCGGCGGCTGCCCGCACTCCGCCATCCGCGACGATCCGTCGATGAACTTCGAGGCCATCCGCGACCTCGAGCAGCGCCACCCCGGTCTGGAACTCATCCTGCTGGAGAGCGGCGGCGACAACCTGTCGGCGACCTTCAGCCCGGAACTCGTGGACGCCTCGGTCTTCGTGATCGACGTCGCGGGCGGCGACAAGGTCCCGCGCAAGGGCGGGCCGGGCACGTCGCGCTCCGACCTGCTCATCATCAACAAGATCGACCTCGCCCCGCTCGTCGGGGCGTCGCTGGCCGTCATGGAGCGGGACGCCCGGATCCAGCGCGGCGACCGGCCGACGCTGTTCACGGACCTGCGGGCGTCCGTCGGGATCGACGCCGTCGTCGCCTGGCTGGACGGGCAGGTCGAGCGGGCTCGGGGGTCGTCCGGCAGCCAGTCAGCGACGGCGAGCGCCAGTGGCGAGTGGCTGGAGCGGGTGGCCACGCAGGGTCTACCCGAGACGTACCGCCACACCCACGCCGACGGCAGTTCCCACAGCCACCCGCATGGCCGCTGAGTCCCCGGCGCCGATCGACGCGCCGGAGGCATCGTTCCCGGAGGCGCCGAGCGGCGAGCTGCGCCTCCGGGCCGAGCGGATCGGTTCCCGGACGGCGGTCGTCGATGCCTACCGCACCGCCCCGTTCCACCTCGGGCTGCCGAGCGACCGGGCCGGGGACGGATCGGCTGACCTGATCGTCCAGGGCGTCGGGCCGGGCTACCTGCCGGGGGACCGGCTGGCGGTCGCGATCGAGGTCGGCCCGGATGCGTCCCTGACGGTCCGTGGGCAGGGCGCGACGAAGGTCTACCCGTCGCCATCCGGTCAGCCCGCGACGGTCGCGGTCTCGCTGTCCGTCGCCGCCGGCGCCCGGCTGGTCTACCTGCCCGGCGAGCTGATCCCGTTCCGGCAGGCCATATTGGAGCAGAGGACGACGATCGACGTCGCGGCCGGCGGCACGGTGGCGGTCGGCGAGGTCCTGACGCCGGGCCGCCTGGCGATGGGGGAGGCGAACCTGTTCAGCCGACTGCGGCTCGATCTCCATGCCCGGCTGGACGGTGGGCTCGTGCTCCTCGAACGGGTCCGCCTGGAGCCGGCGTGCCGCCCACTGACCAGTCCCGCGCGGCACGGCGGGTTCGCCGTCGCCGGGACCCTCTACCTGATCGGCCACGACTGGCAGCTGCCGTCGGCGCCGGATATCTCCGACGGCGTCACCTGGGCGGCTGCCGAAGGGGACGGGTACGCGCTGGTCCGGCTGCTCGGTGCGACCGCCCAGTCGGTCACGAGCGCGATGCGGGCGTTCGTGGTCCCGGGCCAGCAGGGCGGGCGCTGAACGGGCCCGTTCGAGAACGCTCGCGTCTCACCGCGGTGGTGGCAGACGTCACCGCCCGGCAATGGTCGCCCAGACAGCGATTCCGCGACCGAATCCGTTCCCACAGCGAGATCCGCCAGAGCCCACGCGCAGCGACGTCGCACGGTGACTCCTCCAGGGACACCGCACGAGCGTTCCGGGTCCACTCTCGACGAAGGGGACAGGCAGACCTGTCCGTGGTGGAAGGTCGTCTGCCTGACCGGCGTCGACTCCTTCTCGACCCTGGGCCATCAGCCGGGCATCGCCGCCCTCGCGGCCGGGGTGCGGTCACCGGTCGCGACCCTGATCCTCGTGCTGATCACGCTGTTCGGCGCCCTGCCCATGTCCAAGCGGGTGGCCGAGAAGAGCGCCAGAGGCGACGGCTCGATCTCGATACCGGAGCGGCGGCGCCCGTGGTGGCAGGGCAAGCCGTTCGTCCTGGCCCTGCTCGGCGTCGTCGTGACCGGCTTCATCACCACGATCACGCTCGCCGCCGCCGATGCGACGGCCCACATCGTCGAGAACCCGCTGACGAGTTTCCTCCACGGCCAGGAAGTCACTGGGCTCGGAGATCGGCACCTCTCCGACATCATCCATTCCGAAGATGGTGACCCTCATGCGCTCCTGGTCTGCCATTCATGGGGTAATCGGTGCCGATCGCGGCAGACGACCGGTCAGTCTGACGAGAAGCCATCGTTAGACGCCCGGCGAGGAGGGCCAGCCTCGGACCAGGTGCGGATCAGCATGGGCTGCGCCACGCCTACCCCGGAAACCCGCCAATGGGACCTCGGATTTCCTACGGGTAGGTCCGATCAGGCCTTTGGTACCAACCCCGGCGATCAGCGAGTTCCTCCCGCTTTGCTATCCTCTGGTAGCGCTTCCGGTAGAATCGTCCCAATCCTGTCGATTCGGCCGTACTTCGCAACCGACCGCGCAGCCGTCACGGCTCTCGGGCAATCACCGGGGAAGACCGTGAAGAACCGGATCCTGCTCATTCAGTTCGCCTCCGGCGCGGGTGGCCGGATCGTCGCCGCCGCGCTGCAGGCGGCGCTGCTCGTCCTGGTCGCCCGCGCCGTGTCCCCTGCCGATTTCGGCGTGCTCTCCTCCGTCCTGGGAGTGGCCCTGATCGGCCAGACGGTCCTCGACCTCGGCATCTCGACCTACATCGTCCGGGAAAGGGCGGCGGACGCCGGCAGCGGTCTCGTGACGATGGCGCTGGAACTGAACTCCCGGCTCTCGTTCGTGCTATGCATCGGGGCGGCGATCGCTCTCGGCGGTCTGGGATCGACGATCGACGATCGGTTCCTGCTCATGCTGCCACTCGCGCTGTGGATGAGCGCCGAGCGCAATGCCGAGGTCTGGCTCGGTGTCGCCTTCGCCGATCAGGACTGGAAGGTCAACTTTTTCAACGTCCTCTTGCGGCGTATACTTTCCCTCGCGATCTTCCTGATACTGCACCTGTTCGGGACGGACCCGATCCTGTCGTTCTGCCTGGCGACGGCCGTCACCGCGTCTCTATCCGCGACCTGGGCCCGCCGCTTCGTTGCCCCACGGCTCCCACCCCGGCAGGCGATGAGCGTCCGGTCCCTCGTCCGCGAGACCTGGCCCTACTGGCTGAACGCGATGGCGACCCAGGCACGCAACCTCGATGTGGTCTTCGTCGGGATGGCGGCGACGGCTGGACAGGCTGGGTTCTACGCCTCGGCCAGCCGCCTGACTAGCCCCCTGCGCATCCTCCCGACGACCCTGGCAAAGGTCCTCCTGCCCGCCTCGGCCCGGTTGGCGCCCGGCGACCGAGGTGCGCTCCACCGGCTGGCGTTGACGATGCTGGGAACGATGACCGTCGTCTACCTGACACTCCTCTTCGTACTCCCGCCCTTGGTCCCCGTCGCCCTCGGCGACGCTTACCGCTCCGCGATCCCCGCGCTCCAGCTCGTGCTGCTCGGGCTGCCGTTCGCGGCCGGCGCGTCGCTCGCCGGCGCCCTCCTGCAGGGTACCGGGCACAAGACATTCGTCGCCCGGACCACGCTTGCCACCACCGCCCTGCACCTCGGGATGGTGTTGGTCGGGTCGCTGCTCTTCGGCGCGACCGGGGCCGCCGGGGCGCTGAGCCTGTCGTTCGTCGTCCAGTTTGCGCTCGTCACCCGGCGACTCGTCCAGACCGAACAGCGCCTTGCCGCGTCCGGGACGGATGGACTGGCGACCCAACCAGGCCTGACCCAGGGAGGGTACGAGGGATGACCATGACTCGGGATCAGGCGTTGAGCGGGAAGACGATTTTCTACAGCATCGCCGCCCAACCGGACAACCTCGGTGACATCGTGATCCGCAAGGTCGTCGCATCGTGGCTGATGGAGACAGGGCTGCCAGTCACGGTCTTCGCCGGCACGATGCCCCCGGGCTATATCGAGGCGTTCGACTTCCCTCCGGACGTACCGATCGTCCGCAGTTCGCGGGCCTTCCAGCTCCTCCTCGGCCGACAGGTGCTACGGCGGCGGGCGCACCTGGTCTTCGCTCCCGGTCCGCAGGGTTTCGGTACCTTCGGTCGTGCAGCGAAGCTCGGTACGCCACGACGACAGTTCGCCGTCTCGCGCTCGCTGGCCAAACCCCTGCTCAACCTCGTCACGTCGATCGCCGTCCGGGCCTCCGGAGGGCGGGCCGTCGCCATCGCCCGGGCCGCCCGCGGACAGGGGCGTCTGGCCCTGACGATCGAGCAAGCCCGTATCCGGGCCCTGGATGCCTTCTCCACACGCGATACGGCGAGTTCGGCCGTACTCGGACTAGCGCTGCGCGTGGTCCCCGACGTCGCCTTCTTCGAGGACCATGGCGATCACGACAACGGGACGAAGGACGTCATCGTGATCTCCGTTCGGGGCGACCGGCCGGCCAACCTCCCGGCGATCCGGGACGCCGTCACGCTCTGCAGGCGCCTCGGGCTCCGACCGGTGATCCTGACTCAGGTCAAGTCCGACCAGGGGCAGCACGAGGCGATCGCCCGGGAGACCGACACGCCGCTCGTGGCCTGGGAAGACGAGACCCACACCGAGCAGCTGGAGCGAGCGCTGGAAACGTACAGGCAGGCCCGGTTCGTGATCAGCGACCGCCTCCACGCCCTGATCTTCGGGGCGCAGCACGGCGCGGTCCCGATCGCGATCGTCCATCCCGACACGGACAAGCTGACGGCGACACTGCGGCACATCGTTCCGCTCGGCGAGGTCGACAGCCGCGCCGCGACGTGGACCAACCTGGAGGCGATCCTGACCGACGAGACATCGGCCGGGCGGTTGCGGCAGGCGACGGCCGCCGCCCGGGCCGACTTGCTCACCCTGCGGTCGGATATCCAGGCCCTCCTGAGATAGCCCGGTCGAGGTCTGGCATTCAGCGTCGAGGCGGTGCCGCAGGTCGATACGAGCCTCTCCCCGACCTCGACCGGAAGATCCGATCGCTCGAAAGGCACTGTCAGGCGGAACGAGTAGCCGACTGTGTGACAGGTACGCGAACTTCGAGTCGTTTCCGAAGCGTGGCACACGGTCGTTCGACCCATTTATGGACGAGAGCGGCGACGGCGAGCGTGAGCACGAGGGCACAGAGATCGTTGACCAGTGGTTGGCTGATGACACGATCCACGACGGCGATCGCCATCCGGTGGAAGAGGTAGATCGAGAATGACCAGACCCCGATCGTGACGACCCAGCGATGGTTGAGCAGACGTCCGATGAAGCTCTCTGGCAGGGCGATGATCGACCAGAAGATAGGGATCAGGCAGATACACTGGATGACATCGGCAACGCCGAGTCGGAAGGCGATACTCGGCACCAGAGCTGACAGGAGAAAGACGAGGGCGGCGACGGCCGCGATGGCGTGGATGTACGGTCGAAGACGGATCGGGCGTACCTGGTCCTTCCCGAACATCGGGTTGAGCAGCAACGCCAGTGCACTCCCATACAGCAGGCTGTCCATTCGTGTGTCGGACGACACATACAACCGGTCGAAACTCGCACCCGTCAATCCCAGGTACAGTCGCCACACGAGCACCATCCCCGCTCCGATGAGCAAGAGCCATCCGATGCGCTGATAGCTGAGGCGCCGACGGAGCAGGAACAGAACGACCAGCGGGAAGAGCAGATAATAGTGCTCCTCAACCGAGAGGGACCAGAGCATCGAGGACTCGGGCGGCAGGCCGTCTCGATCGGCGAACACGAGATAGTAGTTGGTGTAGTTCAACAATTCGGACAGAACGCCCCAGCCGCTGGTCGAGGCCGCCAGAATGCCAGAGGCACCCAGGGCGATCGACAGCAGGATCGCCAGATAGGCTGGCGGCACGATACGCAGCGTGCGTCGCAGATAGAAGCGACTCAACGAGATATCGCCGGTTCGATCATGTTCGCGACGCATCAGGGTGGTGATCAGGTACCCACTCAGGAAGAAGAAGATCGTCACGCCGACATGACCGGGAAACCACGACGGCGCGATCTGGCCGTGTCCGATGAACACGATGAGCACGGCTATCGCCCGCAATCCGTCCAACGATGGGATATTGAACGTGGCTCGGACGTCGGATGTGGTCGCGGTAGCCCCAGTCACAGGATGATCTCCTTTTCCCAGTGAATCAACGGCGGACACACATCGTTCCGGCATCCCGTCGTTCCCGAAGGCCGATCCCGTCATCGCTCGCTCGTCGTCGAATCCCTGTCACCACGAAGGAGCGAGGACAGGACGAGACCGAGGCAAACCAACTCGACCGGTGTCACGGCGATCGCGATCATCATCAGGTCCATCCGGTGCAACCCCCAGCCACGGGATGCATCGAGCACGACGACGGTCGGCCCCTCATCGATCCGAAAGGCGTTCAGCACCAGCCCGGCAAGCAGGACAGCGAGCATCCAGCCGATGAGCATCAGTACGACCGCAAGACGCCACATCGCGCGCTACCCGAACGTCGAAGTCGCGGGATCTCGACGTGCCGGGCCCGCTTGATCGCGAACCTGTCGCTCACGGATCCGCTCGGCTGGGTTGCCTCGGTAGACGCCGCGCGGCTCGGCATCCCGCAGCAGCACCGCACCGAGCGCGACGATCGCTTCCTCACCGACCGTTACGCCCGGACCGACCCGAGCGAACGCACCCACCCACGCGCCCGTTTCCACCGTGATCGGCCGGACGATCAGCCCCATGCCGGGATCGCCCCAGTCATGGTTGCCGGTGCAGAGATAGGCGCCCTGGGAGATGCAGACATCGTCGCCGATGGTGACCGAGACAAAGTTGTCGATCCAGGCCCGCTCTCCCAGCCAGACATCGTCGCCCACGGTCAAGTGCCATGGATACTTGATATGGATGCCCGGCTTGATGATGACGTTCCGGCCGATCGTCGCTCCGAACGCGCGGAGGATGCGCGCCTTGATCCCGTAGGGAACGAAGACCGGATTGAGCAGCGTCGCCGCCTCGACGACGAGCCAAAGCGTCCGGTACCAGAACGGCCGCCCCGCCTGATAACCGCGCGGTGATGTCAGCGACAATTGGACTCGGCCCAACGGTCTATTCCTTTCCCTGCCTCAGGATGGCCCTGGACTGGCGTTCGAGCGGCATCCTGAGCAGCATCGAGCGGCGGGCTTGGCTTCTCTAGCTCCCGGATTCGAGCTGGTCGAGTCCACGTCGAAGGAACTCGACCAGCTTCTCTCGCTCGGCCACCCGTCGCTCCTCGGGAAGCGTCACCGGGTGACGCCGAATGTCCGTGATCCCCATGCGCTCGAACAGCGCATCCCGCGGGGTCGCGCCGAAGAGCATCGCCGGCGTCCCGTACGCCAATGCGACGACGCCCGCATGGACGCGATCAGTCAGCGTCAACTCCGCATTGGCGTACGTAGCGAGATAGGTATACGGCTCATCCGTGGCCACCGCGCCAGGATGGCGATACACCTTCCAACCGATGAAAGGGTTTGTGCGGTGCTCGGGCCGTACGACTGCCAATCCATCCAGCTTGTCGGGCATCGACCGCCGTCGGTCTGCCAAAGTTCCGAGATAGGCAACGCCCTGTCCCTTCTTCGCGAGCAGGTACGGGACGCGAGGAAACGACCAGTTCCAGGTATCTCCCTCAAACCCGAAGCTGCCGCTGCGCCCATCCGACGAGGTTCGCGAGGGCTGACCGCCAATCGTGAGGTCCGGCTCCGGATAGCGGTCGAAGCAAACCGCCGCAAATGAGGGTCGATCAAACTTGGGCGGCTGATACGCATCCGGGATGCAGAAGGCGCTCTCGATACCGTCGTAAGATATCTCACAGAGATCGTGGAAATGAGAATAGGTCACCGAGTCACGAGTTGCCAGGATGTCCGGCGGATACTCGGACAGGAAGTCGCGGGCGGAAGCGATCTCTTCGGGCGTGTATCGGAAAAGACCAGCACTCAGCAGGACGATCTTGGTACCACGCTCCCGCAGCGCCCGGAACGAAGGCTCCCAGAGGGCGCGGAAGGTGGAGGTCAGCATTGGGCCCTGCAGCACGAGATAATCGACATCGAGGGACGCGATCAGATTCGCATGGTTCTGAGGATTACCCTTGGATTGGTTATGGAGTGTGCGATATCCGGGCTGGTCCTGAAACCACGTCACGCGCGCGCCTGGAGCCGCCTGTTCCATGATCCATCGTCCCGACACGCTGAAGAACGCGTTGCCGATGTTCTGCGACCAGCTGGAAACGAGAACGACGTTCTTTCCGTTGACGGTCATGTTTTCGGGCTCCTTGGGTGGCCTGCGAATCGCGTGATCCAGGCTTGGCTGGTTCAGAGTGCCAGCTTAGCCACAAGCATGAAATCGGACTCGACTCGATGACGACCTTCTACTCCCTCGGTCGCTGTGTCCAGCGCCGATAGCGCTAGGGCCATCATCGGGCACTGACCTCTCGATAGAGCGAGACATACTGATCAGAAACCCTTCCCCAATCGAATCGCTCGACGAACAAGCGCGCGCGTCGGCCAATGGCATGTCGCAATTCCTGATCGCCGAGCAATCGGACGATGGCCGATGCGGCGGCATCCGCATCGACATCGACCTCGAGAGTAGCGCCGGCCCGCTCGGCATCCCGAGCGATATTGACAGCACTGGAGATCACCGTCGGTTTACCGGCCGACATCGCCTCGACGACCGCTATTCCGAAGTTCTCCGTGTGTGACGTCAGCGCCCACACGTCCGCGGCGGCAATAGCGTTGGCGAGCCTGGCGCCAGCAAGCTCGCCGGTGAAGACGACATCACTGCCGATCCCTAATTCGCTCGCCAGGGCTTCGAGTCCGGCTCGAATCCCTTCGTCATCTGGACCCACGAGAACCAGGCGACAGTCTGGGACCTGCTCACGAACCTTCGCGAATGCACGTATGAGAACGTCGAGACCCTTTTTGTACGAGAGCCGGCCGTGATTGAGTACGATGGCCGTGGACTCCCCAATTCCCATCTCCCGCCGGAAGGAGCCGGGGTCGGTCGCCAGGGCAAGCCGGTCGAGATGAAACCCATTCGGAATGACGGCCCGTGGGGTGTCAGGAGCGAACGAGGAGATCTGTTCGCGCTCGGGCTCCGCCGTACAGTGAATGGCGGCAGCGCCTCGCAGCATCGGCCGAATCCACTCGTTGAGTGCGATGAATTTCTGCGCCCTGCCCCGGGCAAGCAGGAATGGATCGAGCATCCCATGCGTCGAGACGACGACCGGTACGCCCGCCCGCCTGGCGGCTCTCCAACTCGCCCGTGCGCAATAGCTCCAGATCCCATGGATATGCACGAGATCAAAGGAACTGACCGAATCGTTCAGCGCGCGCGCCATGTCCGGGGCGTATAGCAGACGATACGGACGTCGGGCCTGGAAGTAACGGATGTCGAGGTTCTCGGCGCCGTACGGCAGGTCCGTTTCGGCGATGCTTCGGCGGGGTTGCCCCGAACGACCTGGTATTGCGGAGTCCGTCGTGAATATCTGCACACCCACGTCAGCACGTTGCAGCGCATCACTGAGCTCGACAACGACTACGGCGAGTCCTCCCTCGCTTATCCCAACTGACGGCACCACTTGCAGCACGCACAACCCTGCGCGATCTGATTCACGCTTCGGTGACGTCGCCACCTCAGGTGGCCGATCGCGGCGTCCAGATGAAGGAACCTTCGCGCTCATCGATTCACCATGGGCGCCGGGTCTCGCCGTACGACAGTATGCAGGGAGCGTCGGGCCAGGGAGTTCATCGGGCCGGCCTGCCATCGTCGTGGGAGAGACAGAACGCGATCGACCATGACTTCGAGATCGACCGCATAGTCGTCGTGTGTACGGGATGAGACAAGTGTCTGACCGCATTGGGCGAATCGACGACGCATGGCAGCGTCATTCGCGAGATCGATCATTCGGGCAGCGAGGGCGTCGACCGACCCCGGCGCGACGATGAAGCCTGCCTCACCGTCCGGCAACCGTTGATGAATGTCACCGGCAGCTCGCGTAACGACCACCGGGAGCCCGGCGGCCATTGCCTCTTCCGTCACCAACCCGTGGGGATCTCCGAGGGTTGGGAACACACAGACGTCAGCGAGGGCATAGATGGACGGCATATCGGCTGGCTGGACGAACCCCTCGAAATGGATATCCGGGATCTGCTTCGCCTGCATCCGGTAGCGTTCCTCATCGATGCCGTCCCCCACGATCAACAGCGACGTCTCCGGATTCTGCCGGTGGACTCGCTCGAATGCATCGAGCAGATAATCGAGCCCTTTACCCTGCCAGAGTCTTCCGACGTAGACGAAGACGCATCCCCGGAGACCTCTGCGCCCTCGTTCCGCCCGGCGGACCTCCGCAGACACCTGACGTGCCGTGGCGAAGTGATCGACATCGACAGACTGGCGAACGGCGAAAATCCGCTCTTCAGGAATTCCGTAGCGAAGCGCAACAGCGGCGCCCTCGGGGCCAGGAACTTTCGCCGCATCTGCCAGGCGGAAAAGCAGCTTCTTCGAAAACTCCTTCGCGTTCGAGCGGCTCACCCAGCTGTCGAACGTCGGCAGCACACGATAGGCGAAGCGGACGCCGGTCGCGGCCATCCCGACGCTGCCGATCGCAAACGACGCAGGGTTGTACAGGCAGATTACCAAATCCGGTTCCGACTGACGCACCTCGGCGAAGGGCAAGTGGAGCGACTGCCCGCCGATCTGGACGGAGGGAATGTACCGCGCCGGGAACTCCCACTGGCTCTCGATCACATCCCAACTTCGATCAGGATTCCTGCGCGAGTTGAACCAGGCTTCGAGATCGATGTTCCCGCGCCGCACGACAGCATTGAATCGCCCCACCACATATGGGCTGGGGATGTTGTTCCAATAGACTACACGCGGGGATGGCTTCATCGGCTTCTCAATTCGATCTCGTCGTTAGCCAGGCTCAACGTGCCGGCCGCGGACGGATCCTCTCTGTAGCGAAGGTAGAGCAGCAGCCCAACGATCGGATACGCCCACATGAACCGCTCCCACAGGCTGTTATTGAACGTTTCGGCCACCAGGAATCCGACGTATCCGGAAGCAAAGCCGATAATGATCAGTGGCGCCGTATCGCCCGCTCTTGCTCTTGCCCTTAGCGCTCGATCCCTAAGCGGCGTAAGCGCCGCCCAGATGGCGAAGATGAACCCTCCGAACCCGATGACTCCCGACGCCGACAGCACCTGTACGTAGACGTTATGCGCGGCACGGGCTTCTTGCAGACCTATCCCGATGAAGGGTCGCTGCCCGATATCCGCAATCCCTTGCGCGAGCCGTTCTTCGCGTCCCTGGTTACTGGAGGCCACCGACGTGTTCGAATCAGTTGACTGCAGCAATCTCTCGATCGAGGAGCCTTCCGCGAACGGAACCTGAACGCCGAACACACCGACGGCCACTACGAAAACAGTCGCGACGACGAGTCCTGTCGTCAATATCCGGTTGCGGGTGATTACGGCGAACGCGATGACCACGACCAGTGCGCCCACCAACCCTGCCCGGGATCCGCTCGAATAGAGACCCGCAAAGGCGCTGACCGTGCCTCCCAGGGCGATGAGTCGTTCGACTCGGTTACCGGCCACCAGGAACGCCAGAGCCGGCCCGAGTGCCAGGATGCACGTAAAAGCAAGAGTATTCTGGTGCGTCGCCAGACCGATGATGCGACTGCTGTTCTGAGGTGGGCCTTGAATGATGCCTATGATCACGCTCGACGACACAGACATGATCCACAGCAGGCTCAAGAGGCGGAGAAACCGGGTCGACGGAGCAAGCAGCACGAGGGCCAGGGGAACCACTGCTACCGAAATCGACATCTTGATCAGCCGGATCAGACTCTCGCTGACCGCGGAAGAGAAGATCGAAGCGATGAAACTGCCGATGATCAGCAGAATCACACCGGTCATGAATCGTCTAAGTTCCTGGGGCATCGGCTGGCGATGCCGTTGTGCCAGGAGAGGCAGTGACAAAAGGACAGCGAACAGCAGTGGCAGGTCGCTCATCGCGATACTGGAATTGACCCGGAGGCCATTCATCGCCAACAGGACGAACGACACCGCGAAGAGGATCATGATGAGAACGGGATAGCCAATCCGAACGCATACGATGCCCGTTGCCACCATGCCGACCACCGCAGCGGCGACCAAGATAGCCAGCCCACTTCCGAGCAGAGGTATCGCAACCCCGGCCGCTGACGCCGAGGCAAGGAAGAACAGCAGGATGACCGTGACGCGCCTGGACGTGCCGGACGGTCCAAAGGAGTCTGAACGAGATGGTCGTATCTCCGGCTGGATCCTCCGCTGCCGGGTTGCCCCCGAACGCATGAATCGTCCGTCGGTCGATCCAGACGCGGGTGACCGCTCTGCCGAGGGCACTCCTAGTACCTTCATCTCCTGAGCCTACTGCATCGAGAAGCGAGGTTCGCCGGTCCGAACGCCACTGAGGCACCGAGGGCGAGTGAGCCGCCCTCGAGGTCGCTCCACATGTCTTCCGAAACCCCAGATCCGTATTGAAGCTGGAAGCGATCTTCGACGTTGGTCATGTGCGCATCCTTTCCCGCCCTGGCTCTTCAGGTTCGATGCAATCCCTACCCTGGTGTCGCGAGCCAGCGACCTACGAGGAGCCAGACCTGATCGGTACAGCGTATTCGCCGCGGATCCGTCAGCCGCCGGGTGGTAGCCCTGCCGGTGCCCCTCAAGCTTGCCGATACCCGAGTTCGCCCGCACCGCTACCCTCGATGGAAGAGAGTATCGTCGCCCTCGGTGCTACCACCTTGCTGCCGGAGGGCACATCCTGGTTGACCAGCGCGTTCGGTCCGATCACGACGTCGTCACCGATCGTGATACTCCCCACCAGGATGGCCCCGGGATAAATGGTGACACGGTCGCCGATCACTGGCACGCGCGGGACCCCATTCCTGCTCCCCGCGTTGCCAATGGTAACGTGATGGAAGATCTTGGCGGCCTTCCCGATCTGAGCGTGTGGATGGATGACGGAACCAGTCATCCGGTGAGCCATGATGAACCCCGGACCGATGCTGGCGGTCGAGTAGATCTTGCCGCAGCCCATCGGTATCACAACCAGCGCGTCGATGATCGCCCCGGTGTATTTCACAACGATCTTTGCCGGAGTTGGCAGGGACGAGAGGGAAACGCCTCTGCCCAACCTATAGTTAGCGAGTGCTGTCCGCACGACGAACGAGCCGTTCTGTTTCCAGTCCTCTCGTAGATAGGAGAGTTGCTGACGAAGAGGCGACGTGTCAGACATGAAGTTTGTCCATCGGATGCTGCAACCGGATCGAACGCTCATCGAGGGATTTCTCGTACCAATCAATCGTTGCACGCAGTCCGTCCAGAAAACTCGTGCTGGCCGTGAAGCCGAACGCGTTCGTCGCGCGAGAGGTGTCGAGGCCACGGCGGGGCTGGCCGTCGGGCTTGGTGTGGTCCCAGATGATCTCGCCCCGAAATCCTGTCAGCTGGACGATCAGCGTCACCAGGTCGCGGATCGTGATCTCCCCGCCCGTCCCGAGGTTGACCGGCTCGGCGCCGTCGTAGCGCTCCGCCGCCAGCGCGATCCCCTCGGCCGCATCGTCCACGTAGATGAACTCCCGCGAGGCCGCGCCCGTTCCCCAGACCTCGATCGCCGGCGCGTTCGCCTCCCGCGCGTCGACGCACTTCCGGATCAGCGCCGGGATGACGTGCGAACTGGCCGGGTCGAAGTTGTCCCACGGCCCGTAGAGGTTGACCGGGATCAGGAAGATCGCGTCGAAGCCGTACTGCTGCCGGTAGGCCTGGCCCTGGACCAGCAGCGCCTTCTTCGCGATCCCGTAGGGCGCGTTCGTCTCCTCAGGGTAGCCGTCCCAGAGGTCGTCCTCCCGGAACGGCACGGGCGTGAACTTCGGGTACGAGCAGACCGTCCCGATCGTCACGTACTTCGCCACGCCCGCCAGCCGGGCCTGCTCCATGAGCTGGATGCCCATGATCGCGTTCTCGTAGAAGTACAGCCCGGGGTTGTCCCGGTTGGCGCCGATCCCGCCGACCGTCGCCGCCAGGTGGATCACCAGGTCGGCCCGGCTGTCGGCCAGCGCCTGGTCGATCGCCGCCCGGTCGCGCAGGTCGTAGTCCGCGCTCCGCGGCACGAAGACGTCCCGTGCACCGGCCGCCGTCAGCCGCGCGACGACGTGACGGCCGAGGAACCCCGCCCCGCCCGTCACCAGCACCCGCCGACCGTCCCAGAAGGTCGTCTCGCTCATCAGGCCGCCAGCTCTTGCGCGACCAGGCCGAGCGCCCGCAGCACCGGGGCGTCGGGCGGGACGTTGACCAGCTCCGCGAAGCCGGCCAGCTCGACCCCGGCCGCCCGCAGATCGTTGGCAACCATGATCCGGACCAGCTCGTGGAAGGTCGTCTTCGGCCTCCAACCCAGCCGCTCGCGCGCCTTGCTGGCGTCACCGAGCAGGAGATCGACCTCCGTCGGCCGGAAGTAGCGCTGGTCGATCTCGATGTACGCGTCCGGGTCGAGCCCGACGAACCCGAAGGCGACCTCGATCAGCTCCCGGACGCTGTGGGTCTCGCCCGTCGCGACCACGTAGTCGTCTGGCCGCTCCTGCTGGAGCATCAGCCACATCGCCTCGACGTACTCGCGGGCGTAGCCCCAGTCCCGCTTGGCGTCGAGGTTGCCCATGTAGAGCTTGTTGGCCCGCCCGGTCAGGATCTGGGCGATGCCCCGCGTCACCTTCCGCGTGACGAACGTGCCGCCGCGCCGGGGGGACTCGTGGTTGAACAGGATGCCGTTGCAGGCGAACAGGTCGTACGCCTCGCGGTACTGAACCGTCATCTGGTGAGCGAAGACCTTGGCGACAGCGTACGGGCTCCGCGGGTAGAAGGGCGTCGTCTCCCGCTGGGGCGTCTCCAGCACCTTGCCGAACATCTCCGACGACCCGGCCTGGTAGAACCGGACCGGCCAGTCAGCGTTGCGCAGTGCCTCCAGCAGGCGGAGCGTGCCCATCGCGACCGAATCGGCCGTGTACTCCGGCATGTCGAAGGAGACGGCGACGTGGCTCTGGGCACCGAGGTTGTAGACCTCGTCCGGCCGGATACGGTGGATCAGGTTGATCAGCCCGGAGGAGTCCGTCAGATCGCCGTAGTGCAGCGTCAGCGGGATGCCCAGTTCATGGGGGTCGTGGTAGAGGTGCTCGATCCGCCCGGTCGAGAACGAGCTCGAGCGCCGCATCACCCCGTGGACCTCGTACCCCTTGGCCAGCAGCAGTTCGGCCAGGTACGAGCCGTCCTGACCCGTGATGCCCGTGATCATCGCCCGTCTCATCGTCTGGTCCCCCCGATCGATACCGTGTTCGTTGCCGCCACGTCGTGCCCGGCGACCGGGGTGGCGGTGATGGTGCGGCCGGCAACGGGGCCGCCCGCGAAGGTCCGCACCGGAACGGGCTCGAGGAGCCCGGCCAGGAACCGCTCGACCCGGTCGTAGGCGGCCTCCGCGCCGAGATGGGCGGTGGCGTAGCGGGGTCCGTTGGCGCCGAGGTCGCTGGCCAGCGCCGGGCTGGCCCGGAGGGCTCCCAGGGCCGCGAGCAGCGCCCCCGGATCCTCGGCCGGGACCGAGAGCCCGGCCCCGGACCGCGCCACCTCCCGCGCGGTCAGCCCGAGCGGATTGGTCGCGGCCACGACCGGTCGACCGGCCATGAAGTACGACGTCAGCTTGCTCGGCAACGACATGTCGACGACGCTGGCTCGCTCGTTGACGAGCAGGACATCGGCGGCGGCCAGGACGTCCATGAACCGATCGGCTGGCTGCGGGGCGAGGAACTCGATGGCACTGACACCCTGGGCGAGTGCCATGAGGGCGGCCCGCTGATTGCCATCACCCATCAGGACGAAGCGGACCGGGTCACCGCCCCGCTCCGCCACCCGAGCGGCCGTGACGACATGCTCCAGGCCCTGCTTCAGACCCATGTTCCCGGCATGCAGGACGATCTGGGTGGCGTCGTCCCAACCCAGCGCTGCCCGCGTCCGGGCCCGGTCCGCGGTCGGTGCCGCAACATGCGACCAGTTCGGCAACATCGTGACCCGGTCGGGCGCGACCCCCATGGACTCGATGTTGGAGCGGAAGCCGTCGGCGACGATGCCGACCCCCGCGGCGCCCCGAAGAACCAGTCCCTCGACCGAACGGAGCGTTTTCGCGATGCGTCGTCCACCCAGGATGGTCGATTGGGACGCTCCCTGACTCGAGAGATCCTGGATGACGAGCCCGTACGGCACGCGGAAACGCTGGCTCGCCAACCTCGCGAGGACTCCGTTCGCAACATAGGGCATCGACGCGAGGACGACATCGGGACGAGATACACGCGCTAAACGGAGGAACTGGGTGAGGAAAGACGCCTCCGAGAGGCCGCGGTGAACAGCCGATTGTCTGGCAGGCACATACTGGCGAACTCGATGGATCGTCACGCCATTACGCTGTTCAGTCATCGTGATACGACGAGCGTAGGGAGCGTCAACTGACCAGTTCGGGTAATAGGGCATACCGGCCAACACCGTAACGTCTGCTCCACGGGCGGCCATTGCTTCCGCGACGCCCGATGTATAGGGAGCACTACCGGTATCCTCTGGCCAGTAATTGATTCCAATGACCAGCAGCTTCATGCCGTCGATACTCACTAGACGGCTCCCCGGCGGGTAATGACCGCGGGAATGGTCTTGAGAAGCACCTGGATATCGAACCAGAGACTACAACGACCAACATATTCCAGGTCGAGCCGGACACGGTCCCCGTAACTAAGCTCTGACCGGCCGGAGACTTGCCAGAGGCCGGTGATACCCGGCTTGACGCTAAAGATACGGACACCATGGTCCGAGTAGTTCATCTCGTACTCGAGGCGGGGTACGGGGCGGGGACCGACGAGACTCATTTCTCCCCGGAGCACGTTGAGGAGCTGCGGAAGTTCGTCCAGGCTCGACCTGCGCAGCACCCGACCGACAGGCGTCACCCGTGGATCGCGCTTCAGCTTCCAGTTGAGCTTCAGTTCAGCGTGGAGCCTGGCGTCGTCCTTGAGACGTCTGTCAGCGTCAGCGACCATCGTCCTGAACTTCAGGCAGGCGAAATCGCGTCCGTCTTGACCGACCCTCCGGTGACGGAAGAGCACTGGGCCAGGGGTGGTCAATCGGATCGCTGTACCGACGACGATGAAAAGCGGGATCAGCAGGATGAGCGCGACGAGAGCGATCAGGATGTCCAGCGATCGCTTGACCACGCGGTAGGCGGTAGCGGAGTCGAACGGGAGCGCTCCGAACCGAGGCTCGACCGTGGACCCGGCAGCGAGCCGAACTGGGAACTGGACCAAGGACCCGAAGCGGCCCGGCTCACGAGCGATCACGGTCGCATTGTCCGATAGGTCCTTGCCCGGGACGATGAACAGGTCAGGGACCGTCGCTAGTTCCCGATCAGCGTCGTCGGACCCGTTGATCTCGACGGCACCAACAGTCATCTCGACCTCCATTCGGTGTCATTGGGGGGGACTGGCAAGGGAAACATGTTTCGAAAGTGAATCTCGAGCAGCCGCGAGGAACCAGAGGATTACGGGATCCGGACGTGTGCGCGGCAGCCTTCAGTTGACCCTGTCATGCGCGAATCTACGCAAAGCTTGAAGCCGCTTCATCGTAACAACCGAAACATCGGAGCGGAATAGGCCATTCGGCCTGTCGGCATAGTTATTTCCGCGACCGATACAGGACTTTTCGATAGGCCGATCAGCGCGGGCGTCCATGACCCCATCTAGCCAGAATGGTCAACGACGTCTGGATGAGAACTCGCTTCTTACTGATAGCGTTCCAGCAACCGTCGGCCCAGACCGGGCGCTGAAGCCGCCCGGTAACACAAAATTCGTCCGACCCCGTGTGCTGGTGTGGTGCGATGAGTAAGGAAATGTCCTCTTAGGCGAGCGACGCATTCTTCAGTCGATCTCTCCATAGTCGAGCAAATACACTCGCCTCTCGCCATAGTTTCCTTGTTCGGCAGGAAGGAAAACCGCCACTCTTGCCCAGTGGTCAGAATTAGGGGTGGAGCGCCTTGATGAAAGGCGTACGCAAGGAATTGTCGTTGGGCATTGATCGCCTGTCCCGGCTGCGTCACGTCGATGAGTACGACCGGCTTACGTGCTGGTTGGCAAAGGGCAAAATCTACCCGGTAACCCGCCAACGCATATTCAGGCCAAACCACACTTGGGTCATAGACATCCCATCCTCGTTGGGCGAGCATTCTCGGCACAATAACTATGGACAGAGCCATCCGGTCGGAAACGCTATCCTGCGTCGGAACGGTGACACGACGGCGTGTCGGGCGAGGGGGCGAGGATGGCGGGTTCGGTGGGGAAGCCGGTTGGTGTGAAGCGATTCGCGGGCGGCGCGCGGGTGACGCTGAAGCCCGAGGCGGGTCGGCAGGTCTGCCCGATCTGCGGGCTGGTGACGTACCGGGCCCGGACGCTCGATGAGCCGGGACAGTGGTTCCGGTTCGACGATACGGCGCTCTACATCGAGCACCGGTGCCAGGGGATGCTCGGGGCGACGCGGCCGGCTGGGGTGCTGACGACCCGTCGCGTCGTCGTCGATCCAATGCCATCACGGCTGCCCGATGCCCTCGGGCCGATCACGGCACCGCCCTCCTCGAAGGCGACGATGGGGGCGTCTCGATCTCCCGACGAGTCCCCGCTGGCCGGCACGGACGCCGATGCGCAGGCTGACACCCGACCGCGATTCGCCGCGGCAGCCCCCACGGCGGTGCGGCCGGACGATAACGACGCCAAGCCGTCGCCGGTGGAGACCACGCCGCTCTGGCGATCCCGTGCCGCCGACGCGCCGCCCGCCGGCGCGACGAGCCGGGCCGAGGTCGAACCTCTGCCGAATCCCACTCCCCGGCCCGACCTCTCGCCGCACCTTACTGAGCCTGTCCCGTTGGACGAGGGTCGGGATCAACCGCAGAGCGTCGCCTCGATGCCGGAGCCGGAGCCGGACGCGGTCGGCGATCCGGTTCCCGACCTGGACGAGTCCGTCATCTTGCCGATCGGGGAGCAGCTGGCGACCGGGGAGCCGATGGTCGCGCCGCATCCCAGCCGCGCCCGGGCCGACGACCTGCTGCTGCGGCTGGTCATGATTGACGGGTTCCAGACGATCCGGCTCAAGGACCCGCGCTTCCGCTGGCTGGTCCGGCACCTGCCGCCGTCGGCTGGACTGGCGACGCTGCTCGTCGACGCCCTCGACTCGGTCGTGACCTTCCCGATCGTGCCCGAGCAGATGATCGACCTGCTCGACCAGTTGCTCGACTACGTCGGCTGGCTCGCCGGCCTGACGCTGGAGGAGGAGCTCCAGAGCATCGTCGCGCCGCTCACGAAGGGCACGATGGCGTCGGCGATCCTGTCCCGACTCGGCTGGGAAGGGCTCGCGCCGGTCACCCTCCAGGCAGCCAGCGAGATCGCGAACGTCACCC
>CAXTHM010000004.1:0-33048 GCA_964244115.1 uncultured Thermomicrobiales bacterium | reverse complement strand
CACCCGGGAGCGCATCCGGCAGGTCCAGAGCCGGCTGGAGGACGTCCTGGCCGAAGGGAACGTCTGGGCGCCGGTCCTCGACCGGGTGCTGGAAACCCTGACCGCGCTCGCGCCGGTCCGTCCCGATCGGGCGGCGGGACATCTGCACCGGCTGGGGCTCACGTCGGAACCGGTCGCATCCGTCGAGGGGATCATCGAGGCGCAGCGGGTCCTCGGCCGGGCGACCGGGCTGCGCCTCGTGGAGCGGTCCGGCTTCACCATCCTGACCGCCAGCGACGACGGCGCCGATGCGATCCTCGGGGAATTCGAGGAGATCCGCATCGCGACCCAGAAGCGCGTCAACAACCAGGGCATCGCGACGCTCGACGAGATCCGGGGGCACCTCGCCGGGCACGGGCGCGCGGTCTCGACCGCCGCGATCACCGAGGTGATCGAGATGGGAGGCGATTACCGGGTCGTCGGCGGGGACCACGTCGTCCCGGCGACCTGGGATACCCGCAACCCACTCTGGAACCGGCTCGCGAAGATGCTCTGCCTGGCTCCGGGTCTGCCCGTCGAGATGGTCGCCTGGCAGCTCGGCCGGGACGACCGGCGCGGCTACCCGGCCGCGCCGGCGACCCTGCGTCTCTTCGTCGAGGCCCACCCGGAGCTCGAACTGCACGACGACGGCATCTTCTCGACCGTCGAGATCGGCGAGGAGGGTGCGCTCAGCGACAGTGAGCGGACGCTGGTCGCGCTGTTCCGGGAGCACGGGCCGGAACTCTCGTTCACCGAACTGGTCCCGCTGGCCCTCGGTCCGACCTTCACGCGCGTGACCCTCGCCGTGCGGTTAGCCTCGTCCCCGGTGATCGTCAAGCTAGCCCGTAACCGTTACCGGCTCCTGACCTCGGCGGACCAGCCGAGCGACGATCTTGCGACGGTGGTCGACGACCTGAGCGAGGTGATGGCGGACGAGCCGACCGACGCCGATGCCGGAGGGTTGGAGCGGGTTGCGATCGAGGCGCCTGGGCTACGGAGCCGTCCCCAGCCCCAGCCTCTTCCCCGCTCAGCGGCCCGCCCGCCCGCCGACCCGGCTTCCGCTACGCAGGTGTCGGGTGAGGGGAGCAGCGGCCGTGGCCGAGAGCATCCCACCGATATGAGAACCGCTGTTGCCGAGCAGGTCGAAACCGGGCCGGAAGGTGCGTCCAAGTCCGCGTGGCATCTCCCTCGGGTGACCGAGTCCGGGTTGCCGATGCTGGTCATGGCGCCGGGGACCGAGATCAGTGTCCGTCTGCCGGATGCCGGTGTCGCGGCCGTCCATCAGGTCGTCGCCGATCTGTTCGCCGGGCGGCTGAGCTGGCCGGCGGAGACCCGGCGCCAGCGCTGGTCGGCGACGCGGCTGCCCGACCTGCTGGAGGCGATCTACCACGGTCTCCCGCTCGGGCCGCTGGTCGTCCAGCGGCAGAGCGTTGCCGAACCGGTGCAACCGGCCCCGAGCGAACCGGGCGTGCTGGCCGGATCAGGGTCTCCGACTGGCCCGACAGCGACGGTGATCGTCGATGGGCAGCAGCGGCTGGCCTGGCTTGCCCGGCTGTTCAACCCGCACTACCGGATCCCCGGGCAGCCGCAGCTTGCTCCGGTCCGGGTCGCTTTCCGGCCCGATACCGCCCGGTTCTCGCTGGCCAGACCTGACAGCGCCGCCGACCCGTTCCTGATCGACGACATTGGTCCGCTGGTGCGTTCCGAGGTCTCGCCGTGGCGGATCACGAGCGACTACCTCGCCCGGCTGCGGGCGGTGCGGTCGGTCGACGAGGCCACGGCTGACCGGCTCGCGACGGCGATCACCGCCGTCGCGGCCCTGCGGGATGCCCATCTCACGATTCAGCCGGTCTCGGAGCGTCTGCACCCCGATGCGATCGCCCACCTCTACGACCGGCTGCACCGGACCTGAGGAGCGGCCGGCCGGTCGATCGGCCCCACGGCAGGGATTCCGATCCCCGGCTCCGTTCGGCGCGCTTGTCGAAAACAGGACCAATGGGGTATACCACACATACCCGAAAGTCCTTATCCTTCACCGGGAATCGTTACCCGTTCGGTTAGTCACGAGTCCCGGCGCGTGTGGTCGTCCTCCTGCCCTCGTGCCGATCCCCTCTCACCGCGTCCCGACACCGACAGGGGCTGAACGGCGACAGGCCGGGTCAGCGTCATGGCTCCGCCCGGCTCTGGCGGTATCGTCCCCGAGGCACCAGCCCATGGATTCCACCTACGACGTCGTGATCGTCGGCTCCCGGGTCGCCGGGAGCGTCCTGGCCGCCCACCTGGGCGACGCCGGCCTCAAGGTCCTGCTCACCGACGCGCAGTCCTTCCCGTCCGACACGCTCTCGACGCACCTGTTCCGGGGGGCCGGGTTGATCTCGGTGCTCGACCGCCTCGGGATCCTCGAGTCCGTCGAGGAGATGGGCCCGCCGCGGCTGCTGCGGAACTACAACTACTCGGACGGCGTCCCGCAGCCCAACCCCCGGCCGCCACACCCCGGCCGGCTGGGGTTCTGCATGTCCGTCCGACGCGTGACGCTCGACAACCTGCTCATCCTGCGCGCCATCCAGTCGCCGACGGTCGAGTTCCTGCCCTCGACCACGGTCAGTCGCGTCCTCCTGGGCGATGACGGCCGGACGACCGGGGTCCAGCTCCGGACACCCGATGGCCCCCGTGAGGTCCGGGCGCGGATCGTGATCGGTGCCGATGGTCGCCATTCGACGGTCGCGAAGGCGGTCCACGCGGCCATCGAGCATGAGGTGCCGGCGGTGCGGGCACTCTACTACTGCACCGTCACGGGCTTCGCCGGGACCGCGCCGGGCGCCGACGCCGGGGCGGAGTTCTCGCTGCGGGGCGACGAGATGGTCTACGCCCTGCCGAGCGAGTCCGGGGTCGCCTGCATCGCCGCCTCGGTAAACCTGGAGCGGTTCCGCTGGCTGCGCAAGGACCTGGAGCGCAACTTCCGGACGGTCGTCGCCGGGCACAGCGCGATCGCGGACCGGTTCGAGGCCGCGACCCAGCTCTCCCCGGTGACGGGTTATG
This sequence comes from uncultured Thermomicrobiales bacterium, assembly GCA_964244115.1. Lineage (GTDB taxonomy): Bacteria > Chloroflexota > Chloroflexia > Thermomicrobiales > UBA6265 > CADCWK01. Next base: position 29,991 of record CAXTHM010000004.1, on the reverse strand, counting down.
GCCCGCAGCCCAACTACGTCAAGGTCCCGGTCGGGCCCGGCTGGGCACTGGTCGGCGACGCTGGCATCTATCAGGACCCGTGGAGCGGGCAGGGCATGGACATGGCCGGACTCCACGCCACGTTCCTGGCCGAGGCGCTGGTCGGCTGGATGGTCGATGGGCAGTCCGAGGCGGACGCGCTGACCGGGTATCACCGTCGCCGCAACGAGCACGCCCTGCCGGTCTTCACCAGCACGACGAGCCTGGCGACCGACCTTAGCCGGGTGGCCGCGCTCTGGGGCTTCCCGGTCCCCGAGCCGGTCGCGATCCCGGATCGGGAACTGGTCGGTCAGACGGCCTGACGACCCCACCCCAGTGAAGCGAGACCCCTCTCCAACTAGGGATGGCGAGGGGTCTCGCTTTGATTACGCAGTGATGACGATATGGATCCTGGAACGCAAGCATGCGTGGTCCGAGTCGAACGGAGACCGGCCCATCGTCGTTCGTAGCGGCGACGCCTGCGAGCCAGCCTGCTGTGGTGGCCACAGCCCCGCAGGGCGACAACGGTCCCTGCCACCGACACACCTCGACCTGACAGCCTACCCCGCCGCCTCGGTCGTGCGGACCAGCCGGCCGGGCAGGCCAGCCAGCAGGTCGTCGGCGCCGGCCGGTCGCCAGAGCGGGACGGCGGTGGCGGAAAGTTCTGTCGGCCACGGCGCGATCTCGACGGTCTGGCCGCGCTCGGCAGAGTCCAGCCCGCTCAGGATCATCTCCATGTTGCGCCAGCTCTGGGCGACCGTCGCGACGACCGGAGCCGTGCCGTTGACGGCCTCGTGGAAGTTCAGGAACTCGTTCAGGTAACCGCCGTCCGCGCCCTCGACCTTCCAGGACTCGACGGTGCCGTCCGGCCGGTGGATCGTCGTCCCGCGTGAGCCGATCGTCATCACCGCCTCGGTGCCGTAAAGGCGCATCTCGCCGGGCTCGGATGGGACGGCGAGCTCCGGATAGCTGGCGGTGTAGTTCCCGACCGCCCCGGAGACGAACCGCAGGTTCAGGGTCAGGTCCGATGGGCCGCCGTGGGTGCTGTTGGCGTCCTGCGTCTCGCCCGAGACTCGGACGGCATCCCCGAGCAGCAGGCGGATCTGGGCGGTGTAGTGGACGCCGGCATCCAGGTGCGGCCCGCCGGCGTAGCCCGGGTCGTGGCGCCACGGCGTGATGGAGAACTGCCCCTCGCGGGGGATCAACTGCGAGACCTGCCGCCAGGCGGCGAGGTGGATCCGGCCGATCTGGCCGTCGTCCAGCAGCGACCGCGCGACGCGGAGGTCATCGCGGTAGAAGGCGTTCTCGGCGATCAGCACGGTCAGATCCGGGTACTGGTCGGAGAGTTCGACGAAGGCGCGGCCCTCCTCGGCGTCGGCGCCGGCCGGCTTCTCGCAGATGACGTGCTTGCCGGCCGCCAGCGCCGCCCGGGTGACCGGCAGGTTGAGGGGGATCGGCAGGGAGATCAGCACAGCGTCGACGTCGTCGCGGCCGAGGAGGTCGTGATAGTCGGCGACGAAGGCGCTCATCGGCGTGCCGCTGTAGCCGGCGAACCGCTCGGCGTTGGCACGGGACCGGTTGGTGAATGCGGTGACCCGAAACTGCGCCGTCAACCGCGTCAGCGCCGGCCAGTGGAGTCTCTCGACGGCGAGCCCGGTCCCGATGATGCCGAGCCGGATCGGTTGGGTGTCATGCGCAGAGGTGGTCACGCTCAATCCTTCGTCAGTGGCGGAGGTCGCCATCGCTCTCGGTGCCGCGCCGTCCGCGAAGCGGGGCGCCGCGACATCATGGACTATCCCGGCCAGGGGGAACAGAGCGCTCCGGTGGTCGACCATCCCGAATGGGCCGGGCGGAGCTCCGGTCCCGATCAGGCGATACGTGCGCCGTGTGCACTGATGGGCGCCGGATCCGACCAGTCTGGGACGCTTCAGCCCGGTGACGTGACGTGGCACGGGCCATGCGCCCTGTGGGGCACGAGAGGCGATCGGCTCGATTGCCGCTACTCAACAGGAGTTCCAACCATGGATAACATCAACACGACCAGCACCGCCGGCGAGTGGATCGTCCAGCCCGGCACCGACGTCTACGGGACCGACGACAAGAAGATCGGCAGCGTCGACGACATCCAGGGCGAGTACCTCGTCGTTCACAAGGGCTTCTTCTTCCCGAAGGACCACTACATCCCGTTCTCGGCGATCGCCAGCCACACCGATGACCGGATCAACCTGAACGTGTCGGCCGACGAGGCCAGCAACATGTCGTGGGACCAGGCGCCGGGTTCCGTCACGACGACCGATACCTATGCCACCACCGATTACGACGCGGCTGCCGTCCCGGGCACGAGCACGACTGACGCGTACGTGACGGACACCGTCGCGACCGGCACGACCCAGAGCTTCGCCACCGACACCACGGCCGGCTACGCCACGGACACCGCCGCCGGCACCGAGGCGGCCCCGTTCGAGCACCGTACCGCCGGAACCGTTGCGCACAGCGACGACACCGATGACATCCGCGTCCCGGTCATCGAGGAAGAGCTGTCCGCCACCAAGCGCGGCGTCGAGCGCGGCGCCGTCCGCGTCGAGACCAACGTCACCGAGCGTGAGGAGAGCCTCAGCGTCCCGGTCACCGAGGAGCGCGTCCACGTCGAGCGCCGCGTGGTCGACCGCCCGGCCGACGCCACCGACATCTCCGCCCAGGGCGGGGTGATCGACGTGCCGGTCTACGGTGAAGAGGTCGACATGCAGAAGCGGGCGCGCGTCGTCGAGGAGGTCGAGATCTCCAAGGACGCCGTGCAGGAGACCCGGCAGGTCTCGGGCACGGTCCGGCGCGAGGACGTCGAGGTCATCGACGGCACCGTCACGACCGACGTCACGACGACCGACACCACCACCCGCCGGAGCTAACGTCCCGCGCGGTCACACTGCCAATCACCGAGACCCGGCGCGGACGGTTGCCTCACGGCGACCGTCCGCGCCGCTCGCTTTCTGGTCCGCCCAACCCCCGTGAAGCTGGAGGACCTGGACCTGCCACAGGCCGGCGTCACCCAGACGCTACCGCGGGCCGTCGCCAGCGACCTGGCCGATCCAACCCCGAACGGACGCCGACCTCGGGCCCTGAATCCATAGCCACTGGGCATCCTTCGCGAGCCAGTCGCGAGCTACGCTGCCTCTGCCCGTGAGGAGGCAACCGTCGCGGCGCCCAATATCCCGTTCGCCGGCCAGGACCGCGGGTGGGTTGAGGCAGGTGATCCGCTCCAGCCGCTCGTGACCGACGAGCTGTTCACGGCGGTGGGGCGGGGCTGGGACGGCGGCCAGGCGATGGTCGCCGCGGTGAGCGTCCGATGCGACGAGGGTGGTCGCTCCCGGGCTCGACGCGCTGGGTGGGGACTATCTGGATCCGTGGACGCGACCTGATAGGCTGCGCAGGGTCGGTTGAAGCGGGACAACACGCCGGGCCCCAGGTCGATCGCGAGGTCGGGCTGCTGCTGGACCGCGTGGTAGCGCTCCGGCCCGAGTGCTCGCCGGAGCCCGCACCCCGCTCGGGCTGACCTTGGCAAGGGTGAATCAGGATGGGTCTGGGCCGCCGGCATCATCATCGCGCTCGATGACGATCCCAGTACGGTGTTGGGCGTCCGCCACCAGTCCGTCACCGACGGACTGGCCGCGACATTGCGGCGCGAGCAACCCGATCAGGTCTCCGAGTGGACGCCCGATAGGCATCAGGACGCGCAGCGTATCGAGCTGATATGCGGTGCGTCGCCTGGTGGTCAGGTGTCTTGATCGCGTCAACGCGTCTGGCGCTGACGCGTCCCGATCCCCCGATGAGTCAGCTCGTGGACCGGATCTGATCCCAGGAACCGACCCTATCCCAGCCGTCGAGCGGCGTGTCCGAGGTGTCGGCGATCAGGACGATCGCGAAGGTCAGGACGGTGCAGCCCTCGTGCATGTGGCCGCCCGTCGCCGTCGCCTGGTCGGAGAACGTGATGTGGGCGTGGACACGGCCACCCATGATCGCCCCGGTGACCGTCAGGATGTCGAACGGGCCATCGCCGCGGACATGGGCGTTCTCGGGCGGCAGCTCGGCGGTGCCGACGACGTGGTAGTGGTAGGCGCTGAGGGAGCCGACGCCGCAGAGGATCGCGCCGTGGCGAATCCCCTCCCGCTTCGCCGCCTCATCGAGGACGCCGAGCAGGTCCTCGTTCGGGTCCGCCCGGACGTAGATCAGGCGGCGCTGACTGGCGATCTCGGTGTGCATGGCGACTCCTCGGGCGGTGCTGGGGATGAGGGGAGGTCGGTCAGGACCGACAGTATCGCTGACCGGCTCACCGTCAGACGGGTTTTGGGTCGACGGATCCACGCGATAGCGGGCGAAGCGCTCGGATGGCGGAACAGTCCGGGCAGCCCCTCACCGCCTTGTTTCGCGCTGCGGCGCTCACGCGCGAAGCGGGAAGCAGACCGTCGAGAGGGGCTCACCTATCGCTCGTCGGAGCTCGTCGTCCCCCAACGTCGGATGCCGCCGTGATGTGCCGGATCCCGAGGTCTTCGACCGCCCCGAGGAACGACTCGACCTCGTGGACGGCCCGGAACGGGATCGTCACCCCACGCTCCGCTATCAGGGGATGCAGTAGAGAGATCTGCCCCATCAGGCTCTCGCCCATACCAAGCGCCGCACCCGGCTCGATCACTACTCCCAACTGCGGTAGCCGCCGGATCAGCTCGGCGTCGTTGATCGGGTGCAGCCAGTTCGCTCCGCCGGTGCCGAGCCGTCCCGGCTGATGAGCCAGGCGCCAGAGCCGGACGAAGGTGTCGGCGAGCAGGTCGATCTGGGTCACGGCCCGGGCAGTCGCTCCGCGGCCGATGTATTTCAGAGCGATCGCTGCCATCGACCAGAAGAAGTCGAGCGCCTCGTCGGTCAGGCGATGCCACTCCTGTTCATCGGTTGGCGGTGGCATCCCGATCGGGAGGTCGATGCGATCGAATACGGTCCGGGTATCGACCGGTCTGGTCGCCATGGTCGACGGGAGGAGATCGAGGTCCAGCGAGACGATTCCTGTAAACAGTACGGACTGGGACCGCCCTACACCGCCACCGTGTAGATCCCGCAGCGGACCGACGAGCACCGGTTTACCCAGGCGACGGTAAAGATCATCGAGGTCGCTCAGCCAGTCGGTGAACTGGTCGTCGCGGATAACACAGCCCAGGTCGAGATCGCTCCAGTCATCGGCAATCCCGCGTCCGAGTGAGCCGCCCAGCCAGACGGCACGGACACGATCATCCTCGTCGAGTTCGGCGACGAGGCGATCGAAGAGGGCGTCTCGCTCGGAGCCGAGCCGGACCAGGATTGCCGGTCTGCCCGACGCATCGGCACCGGATGGTGACTTAGGCATCATCGGCATTGACGACCTGGTGGGTGGCGTGAACGACGACCGACCTCTCGCCGACGGCCGCGGCGACACGCATTATCGAGCCGGAGCGGACCTCGCCGATCGCGAAGACCATCGTTCCCGGCGCGAGGTGCTCGTTCGTCCCGTAGGCGGCCATCCGCTCGACTGCGTCATTGATTGGCAAGGGAAACGTCTCCGCCTCACGGGCATATGGCTTCGCCGGGTCGGAATCGCGAATCGAGGGCCTCATGGGAAGTGTCCGCAGCGGTCCAGTCCCTCAGACAAAGTGATATGGGATCCAAGTAGTAAGTAGACGTATCGACATCCCCAGCTTGGGCGGCGCTCCGGCGGCCACCAGGGGAAGCGGGCGTCCCCCCCTGACGCACCGTCGGTCCGACCGCAGCGGCCGGCACGGCCCGACCAGCACGTCCTCCAGCTTACCGTAGATCGCCGAAGGTCCGGTTGGCAACCGCCTCGTTGACGAGGGGCCACAGCCCCTACACCGGCTGCAACTCCGGCGACAACGGCACACGGCCGATCCCCGCCGGTACCACCAGCGTCCCGGCCGTGTGCCAGCCCGCCCCGACCCACATCAGCACCGCCCTGTGCGACGCGTCGACCCCTCGTCCCGGGCGAGCTCGGCCAGCGCCAGGCTCATCGCCGCGGCACTGACGGTCGGGAGCAGGCACCACCATGTCTGCCCCGTCGTTGGCCGGACGACCGCTTAGATAGAGCACCACTGGTTCCGCGGTTGGACGGGAGGGGTTGGGCGCTGACCGCCCGTCGACCAGACGCGACGCAGCACGGGCAGCAGCCCGAGCCGGTGCTCGTCCTCGCCCCAGACCGTGATCACCGCGTCGGGGTGGGCCGCGTCGACGGCGTCGACGGCTCGCTGGGGTCCCCTTTCGAAGGCCGTCTGGGCCTTGGGGTCGGCCCGGATCGCACAGGGCCGGGGGCCTGTGAGGCGTGAAGCCAACGGCCCGCAGCGCCTCCCAGCCCCGCTGGACCGCGACGGGGCGTTTGAGCCGCTCGCTCCCATTCAGGCTGCTACCGTGCGGCTGGTCCACAACCCGCCGTCGGGCGCCAGGCCACGGAGCGCGGCGGTCAACTCAGTGGCAAGGGTCGGGGCGAGCAACCGGCGGTCGGTCCGACCGGGAAGCCGGTGGCGCTGATCGCCGACGGCATCGTAGCCGTCACAGGTAGAGCGGGCGGCGACTTGGCGGACCCACTTGACGCAGGAGTTCGTCACGTCGGCCACACGGTTCGGACCCTTCGCCAAGGGCGAGGAGCCAGACGACCTGCCGGGTCGGATCGAGCGGCTCGGTGTCGGTCAGGCGATCGTGCAGACGCCGGAGATGTCCCAGGCGGCCACGGTGGAGATGCGTTCCACTGGGGACGGTGCCCCGGGCTGACCGTCGTGACCGTCCCCGGCAGGTCGGGACGGTCAAGACGGCGCTTCGGATCAGGCTCGGGGCGTTGGCGTCTCGAACCTGATCGGCACGCCGTCACCGCCGACGGTTACCAGCTGGCCGGACGGGCTCGCGCTAGTCGAGGCCTGGGCGACGGGTGACGCCTCGATGGGCTGGGGCGTGGCGTCACTCGCCGGGGTGCCGCCGGACGACGGTGTGCCATCGGCCACGGCGTCGCCGTCGGCCGGTGTCGCGCTTTCCCCCAGTTCGGACAGTGCTGATCGAGCGATCGGTGTTGACAGCGCAGACGGGGACGGCGACGCCGAATCGGGACCGGAGGACGTTCGAACGGGCGTTGCCACACGGAGGGTGACATCGACGGCAACCGGGGTGGCTGCCGTCGCTGGCGTGCCGAGCACGGGGGTGTCGATGGGAGTGATGGACATGGCGGGCGTCGCGGGCGTATCCGCGCTGAACGGCGTACTCGCCGCCCCGATGCCAGGGTCCGGGGTGGATCGCTGGGCGGATGGGGCCGGGGAGACCAGGCTGGCGAGGCGGCTCGAGATCGAGTCGCCCGTATCCCCGCCACCAGACCGGCCGACGATGTAGCCGACGCCGAGACTGGCGACGATCAGGACTATCGCCATCGCCGCAATCGTTCGTTTCATGCCAGACCTCCAGCGGTTGATCTCGTGGGAACGACGTGCGTTTCGACCGGGCAACGGGACGTCAACTGGCCTGATCGCCCAGGCACCACGGGAAGGGGCCGAAAGTCACCGCTCGGAGCGGCTAGCAACGGAGCAGGCTCGAAGGGCGAGCAGGACCCGATCGTCTGCGGTCGCATAGTCATTTCGGGCGTCGGTCACGAGCGTGACTGCTTGCTCCAGCAGCATATCGTCAGCGGACGTGATCGCGTCCGCGGCGAGATTCAGGGCCTTCACATACCCATCCAGCGCCGTGATCAGGGACGTTTGGGCCCGAACGGCGGGTGGAGGCGGGTCCAGTTCGCGCTGGGCACCGGCGATCTCGTCCAGTCCATCCGCGATGGCGCCGAGGCCGGCCGCCGCGTCGTCAGTCGTCAGGTCCAGGTCCTCGATCGACGCGATCAGCGCCTCAGCGTCCGTCATGTGCTCGCCCGTCGCCGAGGCCCAGGGGCCGATCTCGGCACACGGGTCGGCTTGGGCGGGTGCCGTCGCCGGGTCCGTCAGCGACAGCGTGATGAACGAAACTGTCGCGGAGGTGGGCTGGATCACGCTGATCTGGCAGCCGACAGTGCCGTCCCCGCCGAGGTCCAGCGCCGAAAGCAGGTCGCTCTGGCAGGTCGGCTGCGCCGCCTGATCGGACCTCGTCGGCTCGTCGAACCCGACCGATGCGTCGTCCGGCAGGAACCGGACGGCCGTCGCGATGGCGTCGTCCAGCGTCCAGTCAGCGGCGTCCGGCGCGTCTGCGGCGGTCCCGGCATCTCGTGGCGCGCTGATCACGATCACCGTAGCTCGGTCGTCCGGGTCCAGTTCGATGGTACGCGACTGAAACGAGACGAGGAAGAGCCCCAGGTCGTCGAAGGAGAAAAGTGTGCCGCTCCCCGTGACCTCTGGCCGCCGATCGGCATAGGCCGCATCGAACGAAGCACGGGACCCTCCCAGCCGACCGTCAGTGACCGGCGGCGATTGGCTAACCGATCGGGCCACCTGTATATGAGAAGACCATCCTATTGAACCGAAAACGATTGCGGATAGTATCAACATGAGCATCCGGGACATCGACATTCCGCCTCCCTGCCTTACCGCGCCGCCCGTCCGAACGCACCGAGCTGATTCACACCCGCTGTGTCATTGGCGATCTCATGGTAGCAGCCAGTAATCATGCAACATAAACATCGACGACCGCTCACCCGTTCCGCGACGACTGTTCGGCGGGGCACCTCGACCAGTCTCAACCACCAGGGTGATCTGATCATGGATGCACGAACCGGAACTGGACCTGTCCAGCGCACCGAAAACGCGAGTCACCGATCTCCCGAACTCGTCGTCGTGCGTCCCATCCAGACGCAGGAGGTGGAGTCGAGGCGACTCGGTGGGGCGACCTGGGTCCGTGGAACGACCGTCCCGAGCGGACAGATCGTCAGCGAGGTATTGGCGGTCGCTCCGACGGCACCGCGCCGGGTTCCCCGCCGCCCGCGGCGCTGGTACACCCGCCCGGTCCCGATCGCGTTGCTGGTCCTACTGGTCGTCGTCGGGTCGCTCGGCGGCTATGCGTTGAGCCGGGTGACGAGCGCGATGGGTGAGATCCAGCGCGTCAGCACCCCGCCGCCGGTCGTGACGACGACCGACGAGGAGCTGGGGCCGACGGAGTTCACCATCGACACACAGCCCGCCATGACCGCGCTCCAGGAGAGCGGCGTGGTTCCCGAGAGCGATCCAGGGCTGCTGGGCCAGTTCCAGGACGGCGCGTCCGACCTCAACGACCTGGCGGGCGGCGCGGCCGCGGCGGTTGGCGTCTCAGGGGGAGGCCAGACGGCGCGGACGGTCATGCTCCTCGGTGTCGATGCCCGGCCAGGGGCCGCGATCGACGTCGGCGTCCGCGCTGACACGATCATGATCGTGCGGCTGGACCCGGTCGCCGGGACCTGCCGGGTCCTGTCCGTCCCGCGGGACACCCAGGTCGATCTGCCGGGCTATGGCCAGTCCAAGATCAACCACGCGCTCCTGGTCGGCGGGATTCCCTACCAGCAACTGGTCGTCGGGCGGATGCTCGGCATCCCGATCGATGATTACGCCTTGATCGACTTCAATGCCTTCGAGCAACTCGTCGATACCGTCGGCGGGATCACGATCGACATCCCGGCCGATCTGACCAACGATGCGGGTGTGGTCGTCTTCGGGGCCGGTCCCCAGGCGATGGACGGAAAGACGGCCTTGGTCTACGCCCGGTTCCGCTCCAAGGCGGATGGTGGCGATGCCGCTCGGGTCGAGCGCCAATGGAGCGTCCTGCGGGCCCTTGGCAGGCAGGCCGACCGTGGCGACCTCGTTCAGGGCCTCAACACCCTGCTGCCGTCACTCAGCGAGCATGTCCGAACCGATCTCCCGGTGTCAGAGATAGCTGGTCTGGCGGAATCGCTGGACGGCAAGTGCAGCAGTGAGACGGTCGAGATTCAGCAGCTGGACGGAACCCGGGTGCGACAGCAGGACGCGATCCTGCACCAGTCGGTCTACTTCAACGTCGTCAGCGACGTGACGCGGCGGGAGCGAGTCCAATGGCTGTTGTCCTGAAGCCGGCCGGGAGCCCGTACCGCCGTCGGTTCCTGGCGCGGCGACCGGCTGTCATCCCCGGGCTGCCGAGGTGTCCGCTGCCCGGGGTCGTATCTCCCGTGGTTCGCAACACCCGGCCGGCCGCAACCCTGCGCCGCGCCATCTACTCCTAGATACGATGAGAGGGAATGCCCCCATGTCCAAGCAGGAACTGATCCGGCTCTACACCGAAGGTCTGCTCCCCCGACGCGACTTCGTTCGTCGGCTGACCGTCGCCGGCGTCTCGGCCGGGGCCGCCGTTGGCTACGCCGCGAGCCTCGCCCCATCGGCAAGCGCCGCCGTCCGGCCGCTCGCCGTCCAGCAGGACGAGTACGGCGGACCGATCGCCCCGGAAGACCTCGATGAGGCGATCGCCGCGACGGTCGAACTCCTCCAGGCGCTCGTCGATTTCCTCCAGACCGCCCTCGACACGTTCAGCGCAGAGGACTTCGCGGACTTCCTCGCCGGCGGCACGCTCGACGTGTTCGAGCAGCTGACGACGCTGCTTGCTCAGCTGGAGGCCGAGCGGACCACGCTCGACTCCGCGACCGTTGCGACGCTGGGCCTCGTTACCGGCAAGCGGCGCCTCGCCGCGACTGCCCGACTGATCCAGTCGCAGTCCGCTGATGAGTTCGTTGCCGACCTCGGGGACGTCCTGGACGTCCAGTGCCAGTTGTACGCTGGTCTGATCACGGCGGCGGCGGATACGGAACTTCGCGGCGAGCTGGCCAGCCTCGCCATCGTCAAGGGGGAGCAGGCGTCCTTCGTCCGCGTCCTCCGTGGGCTCTCGCCGTTCCCGAACGAGCTGGAGACGGCCATCGGCGTCGACGACGCCCGTGAGCAGATCGAGGCGATTCTCGCCTGATCCGCCGGCTCCACCTGATCAGCGCGGCCCCCCGGGTTTCCGGGGGGCCGCGCTGTCGTCTGTGTCGAATCCGGTGGCACTACTGCGACATCGGTCCCGGAACCCGTGTCCGAGGCGGCCTCGCTTCCGCGGCAGGCGGCGCCGCGGGTACCTGGACATCGGCCCGAACCACCGTGAACCGGCGGGTGAGGGCCGTCAGGGCGGTCAGCCGCCGCCGGATCGATCGACCCCCCGGCTGATCGGGATCCAGCAACACGCGCGGGATGAGCCGCCAGAGCCGCGTGTCGTCGGCCCCGACCGTCATCGGGGGGCGTGTCGATCCACCCCGCAGGACGACGTCCGCCGTCAGACCCAGTGTGCCCACGAGCGTCTCGGTCCAGCGACCTGGCGAGGAATCGAGCGGGTCCTCGTCGACAGGGGCTTGCGGGTGGGTTGCCTGACCTCGAACAGGGCTGCTCCGCTCCGCTCCGGGCACCCCCTGAGCTGAAGCCGCTCCGGCTGATGAGCCGGAGCGGCGCCAGGGGAGCGGTCTGCTCCGCCACCCGAGAGCTTCGGACGCAACCGGCTCTCGTCGTTCGGAGGTCACCTCGGCTGCCGGGCGCAGGGTCAGCAGTTGGGCGTGACGGGTGGCCAGATCGAGCCGGAGCAGCCAGGCCGGAGACCGATCGCCGTCCGGTATGGCGAGCACGATGAGGTCGCGGTCTCCCGTCAGCCGGGCGAGTTTGCCGGGCTGGGGCCGGAGGATCTCCAGCCACATCCCCGCCCAGCCGGCGATGACGCCGACGCGGACCAACCGGCGGGAGCGCTGGTACTGCGTGACCAGTTCCGGATCGGCCCCGGCGACGCCACGGTCGATCCGCGCCATCCAGGACGGGACGTGGCCGATCAGCCGCTGCCTGAGGAACGCTCGGTCGATCATGGGCTCGTCGTCCGGCGTCCGCTCCAGTGCCAGCCGGCCCCAGCCCCGGCCGCGGGTGAGGTGATGGCTGACGAGCTTCCGGACCGTCCGGCACGGGCTGCTGTGACTGAACCGGATCGCCGGCTCCCGGAAGGCGACGTACCCTCGGCTGACGAGGAGCTGGTTGACCCGGGTGTCCTCCGCCGAGCGGACCCCCTCCGGGAAGCCGCCGGCCTCCAGCAGCGGGCGCCGGGCGTAGGAGCAATGGGCCGGCGGCCCGTCGATCCGGGCGGGCCGATGGCCGGGCAGCCCGGCGTGGTGGTCGATGAAGTACGATGCCCAGCCGGCGGCCGTCGGGTTGCCGTTGACCGCCACACCCGTCACCATCGGATAGCCGCGCCGGTGGGCGTCCAGCCGGGCCCGGAGGCTGCCGGGCGGGAGCTCGACGTGCGAGCCGGGAAAGCTCACGAACGTGCCCCGGGCGACGCGCAGGCCGGCGTTGCGCGCCTCGCCCGGCAGGGCCCGACGCGGCAGCTCGATCAGCCGGACGCCGGGGAAGCGCTCCCGGACGATCGCCGCGGTTCCGTCCGTCCCGCTCGTCACGACGATGACCTCGAACGGCTCCGGGACGACCTGCCCGGTGATCGAGGCGACGGTGCTCGCGATCGTCCGCTCGTCGTTGTAGGAGATGACGACCACCGACAGCGGCAGCTCGTCCTCGCCCGGGTCGTCAGTTCCTGGCCCCGGATCGCTACCAGCGTCGAGCGGATCAGCCTTGGCGAGCGGTCCCGGAGCCCACGCCTCGGCCTCCGAGAGCAGGACGGGCTGGCCGGACGGTCGCGGTTCCCAGGGGCGGAGCTCCTCGGAGCGAGGGCCTGCCAGCAACCGGTGGTAGTCAGCCCGGAAGAAACGGGCGGGGTCGGCCTCGACGTACTTCGCGAACCGCTCCAGCCGGCGGGCGTCGGTCATCCCGCCGAGGTGCTGGATCCGCAGCGTCGTGCGGACCCAGCGGGACCGCGGCAGGTCGATCGGGACGGGGACGAAGTGCAGCCGCTGATCGGGGAACCGCTGACCCGGCTCCCAGGCGAACAGGCGGTGAACCCACTGATCGCGCGGCAGGTACCGCCCGTCGGTCTCGCGCATCGGGATGTGCCGGAAGCCGTAGGCGCAGCCAGGCAGCGCGTCGGTCTCGATGAAGCGGCGCAGCGCCTCGCCGTCGGCGGCGTCCATCCGTTCGTCGGCGTCAAGCGACAGGACCCAGTCGGGCGCGAGCGCCCCCGCGGCCGCCAGCAACCGGTTGCGGTTGCCCGCGTCGTCCCAGCCGTCATAGGACGATCGGACGGGGTTGGTCAGGACCGTCTTGACCAGCGGCTCGCGGTCGAGCAGTTCGCGGGAACCATCGCTGCTGCCGTCGTCCAGCGCGACGATCCCGTCGCAGAACGGCCGCACCGAGTCGAACAGACCGGGCAGATCCGGAGCCGCGTTCCGGACCGGGACGAGGACGATGAGGCGCTGCGCCATGGACGCCCTCCTGTCGAGATTCCGGACGATGACGTAGCGGAGACGATGCCGATCGAGGATCAGCGCTTGACGGACGGGACGGATTTTCGACGATCGGGTCCCGGTGCGCCGGTGACAACCGGGGGCACCCCGAGCGGATCGGATAAGACGTTTGTGCTACGGATGATCGCCATACGACGATAGTACACTCCGGACTGCGACCCCACGCCAACCGCACCAGCCATGCGAAGCGAGCCAGTCCGTCGGGCAGTCGGCGCCCAACACGCCAGCCACAAGGAGACAGCCCCCGTGAATCTCGATCTTCGAACGCTGCTGCGGATCGCCAGGCGATGGTGGTTCCTGCTCCTGCTCGGTCCGGTCATCGCCGGGAGCGTTGCGTACTGGACATCATCGCAACAGGATGACATGTTCGCGGCGACGTCCACCCTGCTGATCTCGCAGAGCGACCCCAGCCAGCAGGACCTGAGCGGCCTCCAGGCCGGCGAGCGGCTGGGCTCGACCTACCAGCAGCTCGTCAACACGGACCCCGTCCTCCAGGCCGTGATCGACCGGCTCCAGTTGCCGCTGACGATCGGCGACCTGCGGGGGAGCGTCAGCGCCGCCGTCGTGAGCGGCACCCAACTGCTCCGCGTCACCATCCGGGACTCGGAGCCTCTCAGGGCCGCGCAGATCGCCGATGCGGTGGCCGAGGAGTTCTCCCGGGTCATCAGCGAGCGTTCCACGCAGCTCTCCAGTGCCTCGCGGGAGGCCCTGCAGACGCAACTCGACACCGCCCAGCAGCAGATCACCGATGTGACTACGCAGATCGACCAGCTCGAAGCGTCGGCGACGGTCGACACGCCGGAGGTGCGGACGCAGCTCAGTTCGCTGCGGGTTACGCTCAGTCAGGCTCAGGTCGTCTACGGCGATCTGCTCAGCCAGCAGCAGGAGATGGACCTCGCCGAGGCCGCGCTCCAGAGCCGCGTCACGGTCTGGGAGCAGGCCCGCGTCCCCGGTGCCCCCTACGAGCCGCGGACGATGCTCTACACCCTGCTGGCGGTCGTCGCCGGTCTGATCGTAGCGATCGCCAGCGTCTTCCTGCTCGAGTATCTCGACAACACCATCAAGAGCGAGCAGGACGTCCTCGACCTGACTGGCGTCCCGATGCTGGCGGCGGTCCGGGTGGTCCCGAAGCTGCTCCAGGGACGCGATCAGCTCTACGTCCTGAACCGGCCGGCGTCGGCCGCGTCGGAGTCGATCCGGCTGCTGCGGACCAATCTCGAGTTCGCCTCGGCCTCGAAGGAGGTCTCGGCCCTGCTCGTCTCCAGCGCCGGGCCCTCCGAGGGCAAGAGCACCGTGACGGCCAACCTGGCCGCGGCGATGGCCGGGGCCGGGCTCGTCACCGTCGTGATCGACGCCGACCTCCGCCGTCCGACCCAGCACCGGATCTTCGACCTGCCAAACGACCGCGGGCTGACGTCCCTGCTGACGCATCCCGACCAGCCCTGGAGCTGGGCCGCCGCCGAGGTCATCCCCGGCCGCCTGTTCGTCATCCCCAGCGGACCCCAGCCGCCGAACCCGACTGACCTGCTCAGCACCGAGCGGATGCGACGGCTGCTCCAGGATCTCCGCTCGACGGTCGACCTGGTGATCGTCGACTCCCCGCCGCTGCTGGTCGCCGCCGACGCGCTGGTCCTCGCACCCCACACCGATGGGGTCGTCCTCCTCTCCCGCGCCGGGCAGACCCGCCGGGACGCCCTGAAGCGAGCGATCGGCACGCTGCGGAACGGATCGATCCGGGTGATCGGGACCGTCCTGAACGGCCAGAGTAATTCGGGCGAGGGCGGCTACTACTACACCGGCTACTACAGCGCCGAGGCCACCAAGGAGCAAGGGCCGGAGATCCCGCTCAGCGGGCAGCTCCGGCAGCCCTAGCGACCATTCGAGCCAGCGGGACGCCGGGAACCGAGCGTCGCGGCCCGGGCGCTACAGCCGCTTCCAGCGGGATCACCTGACCGGGACACGGCTGCTCTCCGCTCCGGGCACCTGGGGAATCGGTGCCGCGTCAGCGGGTGAGCGAACGGGTTCACCCCGGGTTGCCTGGACTGCTCCGCCGCCCGAGCGCCTCCATCGCAGCGCGCTCCGAAGCCGCCCGGCAACGCGAAACCGGCCATGGTTCCTCGCGCATGGCGACGCGGGTCGGGAACGATCCCCTTCGTCGTCGTCGACCACCGGTGGTCCGGCTCGCGACGGCCCAGGTGTCACGCTCGATGGAGCCTCGTCGAGCTGCCCCCGACCTCCGCCTGCCTGGGCGCCCGGTCCGGGGCATGACACTTCCCCGCTCGCTCCCACCGGGCACTCACGAGCGAGACCGTCCGGGCTGCCACCAGCGTCGCTGGCGGGTCCCGGACTTCTGCCCGTCGGTCGGCTCACTCGTGACGATCGGACCGTCGTTCAGGACGGCCTCCGGGTTGATCCGGACGATCTGGTCCAGGTGCTCCCGTCCGACGAGGTGCTCCAGGCGCTGGAGCGCGTCCGGAACGGCGGCCAGGCGGTGATCGTCGCCGTGGGCGTCGGAGGCGACGAGCGTAATCGCGCCGGCGGTGAGCAGCTGCTCCGACACCTTCTGGATCCGCCGCGACGACCCGATCAGGCTTCCCAGCGTCAGCTGCAACAGGGCGCCCCGCCGGGCGAGGGCGATCGCCAGCGCCGGGTCGTGCTGGACGGCCTGGTACCGCTCCGGGTGGGCGAGGATCGGACGGTAGCCGGCGGTCTGCAGGGCGAAGATCGTCGACTCCGTATACGTCGGCCAGCCCACGAACGGGAGTTCGACCAGGATCGATCGCGTCCCGGCGATCATGGACGGCTCGCCCTGCTCCAGCCGGGTCGGGAGGTCGGGCGTCAGGAAGACCTCGTAACCGCCGACGACAGTGACCCCATGCGTCGCGGCGTCCGGGCGAATATCGGCCAGCCGGGACTCGATCATCGTGCGCTGATCGTCCAGGAGGCGATCGCGCAGGTGGGGCGTGGCGACGATGGTCCGGTAGCCAAGCTGGGCCGACCGGGCCAGCATCCGCCGGGACATGTCGGGTGACGTCGAGCCGTCGTCGACGCCAGGCAGGAGGTGATTGTGCAGATCGATCACGGGCATGCTCCGATCCGGACCGGTCTTCCGGTTATCCGTCTCGCTGGTTCTACCACGTTGGTCACGAATCGGTCGGACGGACGTGGGCGCCACCGTCGGCTGGCCGACGGGATCGGCCTGCTCGGCGATGGTCAGCCGGTCAGCCACTCCTGTCCATTCCGGTCAAGAGCGACCGGCAATCGGTGACGATCGTGCGCAAGCCCCGGCGCTGGGTCTGGGTGACCCAAGGGCAGGAGCCACCAGCGTATCCGGTCGGTTTCCAGGTGTTGCCACGGCGATGAGGTGGTCGAGCGCACGATCGGGTGGCTGAGCCGGCACCGGCGGCTCAGCACGGACTACGCGGCGTTGCTGGCGGTCGAGGAGGCGTGGGTCCGGCTGGCGATGATCGGCGTCATGGTCCGCCGGCTGGCTCGTTCGTACGGCTCACAGACCATCCTCCAGGATCGCATCGAACCCAGGCAGGCAATCATTCGCCGATTCGCCAGGTCGCGATCGGCTCGTAGACGCCGTCCCGCAGCTCCATGTACGCGACGGTGTCGATCAGCCAGGCGGCATCGATTGGCAGCGCGGCGTCCGCCTCGGCCAGGGCGGCCGCGTCGAGGTCACGGGAGCGGCCGTAGCGGACACAGGTGACGTGCCACTCCCAGTCCCGGTCCTTGGTGAGTTCGAGATGAGTCCCGTCGTAGAGCCGGACGCGGGCGGCATCGAGGTCGACCGTATCGAGGACCGGGAGGTAGCGGGTCTGGTCCCGGTTGCCAAAGGTCTGGACGGCGCCCAGCCGGACGGGGATCGGGGCCGGGAAGGCGTGGCGGACCTGCGCCCCCAGCAACGCCGGGTCGGTCTCCGGCGCCCAGTAGCAGAGCGTCGTGTGAGGCGGGATCCGGCGGGCCTGCTCCGGGTCGTGGGTCTCGCGCCAGCGCTGGATCTCGTCGCCGACCGCGCCGGTGACGACGGCGATCAGGATGCGGCGTCCCTGGGGGGATCGTGTCTCGGTCAACCGGTCATGCTCCCATCGGTTGCTCGTCGGCTACTCGTCGGCCGATGTCAGGTCGAGGTCCACCATGATGCCGTAGTGGTCGCTCGGGTGGACGCCGTCCGGATCTGGCCGGTCGAGGACGACAGCCGCGCCGGAGTAGGTCAGGTCCGCCCCGTCGCCCGGCTCGACCGACAGCAGGAAGTCCACGCACGCGCCCGGCCGGCCGGACTGCCCGACCGGGACGGTGATCCGGTCCGGGTCGCCGCCCGCGGCCTCGAAGGTGTCGGTCAGCCGGCGCGGCGCGGCGACCGCCCGGAACCGGTCGAGCCCGACCGGCCGGGTGTTGAGGTCGCCGCCGATCAGCGTCGCGGTCCCCGGCAGGTTCAGCCACGGGTGCGCCAGGACGGACGCGAACTGCTCGGCCCGGAGCTCGTCCTGATCGCGGAGGTGCGTCAGGTGGACGTTGGCGATGACCAGATCGCCGCCGATCGCCCACCGGCCGAGCAGCGCGATCCGCTCGCCGTCGTCCGGGTGGTCCGGCAGTGGGAGCGTCTCGGTCCGGAACGCATCGAACCGGCTCAGGATGCTGAGCCCGGACCAGGTGTCGTGCCACTCGCCCTCGACCTGGCGCTGCTTGCGCCGGGCCGGGGCGAACGCCGACGCCATCCGAAGGTCTGTGGCCAGTCGATGGGTCGTCTGCAGTGACTCATCGACCGTCTTGAGCGCCTCCTGGAGCAGGACGATGTCCGGCGCCAGCCGGCCCAGCTCCTCGGCCAGCCAGCCGATCCGGTGCCGGTACGGTCCGTCGCCCTTGCCCGTGTTGATCGTGACGATCCGTAGTCGCGCCACGTTATGTCGCCCCGTAGCGTTCAAGGAAGCGGTCGAGGTCGTTGAGGTCGTCGAACCGCTCAGCGAGGATGTCGCGCGGCCAGTCCCACCACGCCGTCGCGGCGATCCGGTCGGCGATCTCCTTCGGGAACCGCTCCCGGATCAGCTTCGCCGGGACGCCGCCGACGATCGTGTACGGGGCGACGTCCTTCGTCACGACGGCGCCGGAGCCGATCACCGCCCCGTTCCCGACGGTGACACCGGGCATGACGATCGCGCCGTGGCCGATCCAGACGTCGTTGCCGATCGTGACATGATGCGCCCGGCGCCAGGCGAAGAACTCGGTGTCGTCCTCGTCGCCGAAGCCGAACATCCGGCGCCGGTACGTCATGTGGTGCTGGGTGACGCGGTGCATCGGGTGGTTACCGGGGTTGAGCCGCACGTGCGACGCGATCGAGCAGAACTTGCCGACGGTGCTGTAGATGATCGAGACGTCGCCGGCGGTGTAGGTGTAGTCACCGACCGTCGACTCCGAGATGCCACAGTTCGGGCCGATGTCGGTCCAGGCACCGAGCGTCGCATTGTGGATCCGCGATGACGGGTGGACGGTCGGCGACTCGCCGAGCATCTTCGGGGCATGGCGGTCCTTCGTGATCGACGTCGCGGTCGAAGTCGTGGTCGCCGTCGCGGTCGTTCCGTTGGCGGTCTCGTCGGTCATTCGGCTCCTGCTTCCCGCCCGGCCAGTTCCCGCCCGGCCGCGGCATCCATGGTGTGACCACTCTCCGTCGCTTCGGACACCTCGTACCGGAGGAAGGCGAACGATTCCCGGCCGGCGACGAAGGTCCGCTCGACGTGCGGCCAGCCCGCCGCGTCCCGCCGGACCAGGCAGAGATCGGCCAGCAGCCCCGGCGCGATCTCGCCCCGGTCCTCCAGCCCGACGGCCAGCGCGGCGTTGCGCGTGATCATCCGGACCGCCTCGGCCAGCCCGAGCAACCCCTCGTCGACCAGCCGGAACGCGGCCGGGATCAGGCTGGGGGCGTGGTAGTCGGCGCAGATGATGTCGGCGAGCCCCTGCCGGACGAGGTCCTGGGCCGGGAGGTTGCCGCTCTGCGAGCCGCCCCGGACGATGTTCGGCGCGCCGACGATGATCGCCATGCCGTGCCGGCGGGCGTGGGCGGCGGCCTCGACCGTGATCGGGAACTCGGCGACGGTCGCGCCGAGCCTGAGCTGCTCGTCGACCTTCTCGACGGTGTCGTCGTCGTGGGTGGAGATGATCATCGGGACGTGGCCGGTCGCCTCCGCGACCGTCCGGTAGAAGGCCGGGACGGTCTCGCTGTCCTCCATCCCGCGCCGCATCCGCTCGCGGTACCACTCGGAGTCGACGGTCTGGTCGCCCCGCATCGCCCGCTGCTTGTCCGCCATGGCGATCAGGCGCTCGACGTCGCGGTACTGGCCCTGCCCCGGCGTGTGGTCATTGAGAGAGACGTACGGCACCTTGACCCGGCGCAGCGTCGGCAGCGCCGTCTCCAGCACGCCCGGCGTCCGCATGTCGAGCCGGTGGAGGACGTGGTGGCGGACGGCCCGGTCCGGTGAATCGTCGTAGCGGGCGATGAACGCCGCCCGCTCGCCGGCCTCGGAGATCGTCCGGCCCTTGCGGATCTGCTCCTGGAACGAGACCGCGTGGAACTCGGTCGTCACACCCGCCGCCGCGAGGCGCCGCTCCATCGTTGCCAGCGCGAACGGCAGTGGCAGGTTGGCCGAGGAGCGCGGGTTGATCTCGAACTCGAGGTTGTCGTTGTGGAGATCGACCACGCCGGGGAGGAGATGCGCACCGTCGGCGTCGATGACCTCACGTCCCGCCGCCCGGCTGCCCCCCTCGGCGATCTCGGCGATCAGCCCGTCCCGGACGATGACGGTCGCCCGCGGCAGGACCCGGTCGGCGAGGACGACGGCCGCGTTGGTGATGATGCGTTCTTGCACGAGGTGAACTCCCCCGGATGCGGCCATCGCCGGTGGCTGATGAACGCCAGCCACCGGCGACGGCTCATTGTCACGCTCCGGGCGTCATGGTCTCACGCCTGGGCGAATCGCTGGGCAGGGTGCCGGCTCAGGAGCCGATGCCCTGCAGGTCGAGGTCCAGTTGCTCGGCAACCACGCGGAGCGGGTCGTAGTAGGCGTCGAGGTTCTCGAGCCCGAGGTAGTACTCGATGTTCGGGTCGATGTACCAGTAGCCGAGGGCGTCGACGACCTCCGGATGGTTACGGATGTCGAGCAGCGCGTCCTTGATGGCCTGCTTGAGGCTGTCCGGGAGGCCGGCGCTGACGGCGAACGGGGTGTTCGGGATCGGGGACGAGTAGCTGATCGCGACCTGGTAGCCGTCCGGGCAGGCGTCGTAGACGGCCTGGATCTCTTCGGGCGTGCGGTCCTTGCCGACGATGCCGTCCGCGAAACCGCAGTAGTCGATCTGGCCCTCCTTGGCGAGGTTGACCAGGGTCGCTTCGGTCGAGGCACCGGCGTCGACCTTGCCGTTCCAGACGGCGAGGGCGGACGTCGGGTGGGAGCCGGCGAAGATCTCCTCGATGTCGTCCTCCGGGTCGATCCCGGCGGCGATCATCGTGGCGGAGGGGATCAGGAAGCCGGAGGTGCTGGCCGGGTCGACGAACGAGAAGCTGTGGCCGGCGAGGTCGGCGACGCTGGCCGGGCCGGTGCCCTTCTTGACGGAGATGACGCTGAAGTAGGCCGGGCGGAGGGTCGGGTCATAGGTGACGCCGGTATCGGGGTCGCCGGAGGTGACCTGGACGGCGAGCGCCTCGGCGTCGGCCTCCTCGACCGCGAGGATGTAGGAGAACGGTCCAACCGTGCCGCAGTTGGTGTGGCCGGCCCGCATCGACTCGATCACGGCGTTGTAGCTGGTGCCGACGGTGTACTCGATCGGCAGGCCGACATGCTCGGAGATGAAGTTGGCGAGCGGCTCCTCGCCGGAGAGGGCGGCCTCGGCATCGTCCCCGCCGAACAGGCCGCAGTTGAGCTCCTCGGGCCAGCCGGTGCGGTCGTACTCGGTCGGGGTGGCGGTGCCGTCCTGGGCGACCGGCGCGCTCCCGCGGGCGACGACGGACGGGGTGGCGAGGACGGGGAAGGCGAAGAGGAACGCGACGAGGATCAGCAGGGGCCGCAGGCGAGTGGACGGGTTCATTCTGATCTCCTTGGTTCACCGGGTGTGGCCGGCTCGGTCGCCGGGCACGCGTGGTTCAGGCAGCGTGATCCCGTCGCGAGGCCGGCGGGCCCGACCTCGCGTCCGCATGGTCTGTCGCGTGTTCCCTAGATCAGCCTCCTCCGGATGGCGTCACTGATCCGATCGAGGATCGTGACGGCGACGATCAGCAGGACGAGGGCGCCCATCAGCTCCTGGTATTTGAAGAGCGCCATGTACTTGTTCAGGATCAGGCCGATGCCGCCGGCGCCGACGATGCCCAGGATCGACGCCGAGCGGACATTGCCTTCGAAGAGGAGCAGGGAGTAGGACGCCACCACCGGCATGGCCTGGGGGATGACGCCGAAGATGAAGGTCTGGGAGCGGTTGGCCCCGGTGGCGTTGACGGCCTGGACCTGCTGCGGGTCGATCGCCTCGATCGCCTCGGCGTAGAGCTTGGCCATCGTCCCGATCGAGGAGATCGCGAGGGCCAGCACACCGGAGAACGGGCCGAGACCGACCGCCGCGACGAAGACCAGCGCGACGATGATGTCGGGGATCGCCCGGTTGACGTTGAGGAGGAAGCGGACGCCTTGGTAGACGAGGGGGTGCGGGGAGGTGTTGCGCGCCGCCAGGAGCCCGAAGGGGATCGACAGGATGACGGCGAGGGAGGTGCCGATGATCGCCATCTGGATCGTCTCGATCAGATAGGGCAGGACCTCGGGGATCGTGACCGTGACCAGGCTCCAGGAGCCGATCCCGATCCCGACGTCGTCGGTCACCCACTGGGGCGGCATCAGGCGGACGAGGAAGTTCCAGATGTTGGGCAGGCCGGCGATCAGCTCGCCGAACGAGGCACCCGTCCCGGCGGCGCCCCAGACGTAGACGCCGACGATCGCGAGGATGCCGAGCAATCCGGTCAGGCCGATGTGCGGCTTCGGGTCGAGCAGCCGTTCGCGCTGCTGGTCGGTCGGCCGGATGACCGGCGTCGGGGCGGCGGAGTGGGTCACCATCGGGTCAGGCCCTCGCCTGCGCGACGAGCGCCTGGCGCTCATCGAGCGGGACCAGATCGACCGGGCGGTCGAAGCGGAAGATCCGGTCGAGCGCGGCCCGATCCAGCTGGGCCGGCAGGCCGTCGAAGACGATCTCGCCCTGGGCCAGCCCGACGATCCGGTCGCAGAAGGCCTTCGCCAGCTCGACGTCGTGGATGCTGATCAGGGTCGGGACCTGCTCGTCGCGGGAGACGCGGACGAGGTCGCTCATGATCTGCCAGGACAGTTCGACATCCAGGCTGGCGACCGGTTCGTCGGCGACGATGATCGTCGGCTGCTGGGCCAGCGCCCGGGCGATCGCGACCCGCTGCTTCTCGCCGCCCGATAGCCTGTCCGCCCGCTGGGTGGCGCGGTGGAGCATGTTGACCCGCTCGAGACTCTGGAGGGCGATCTCCCGCTGGCTGGTGTCGAACCAATGGAAGCAGCTCTGGAGGCCGGAATACTGCCCGAGCCGGCCGGAGAGGACGTTTTTCATCACCGTCAGCCGCTCGACGAGGTTGTACTCCTGCCAGACGAAGCCGATCCTGCTCCGCATCCGGCGAACGTCGCCGGCGCTCAGGCCGGCGATGTCGACGCCATCCAGGATGATCTGGCCGGAGGTCGCCGGCTGGAGCCGGTTGATGCAGCGCAGGATGGTCGACTTGCCGGCGCCGGAGCGGCCGATCAGGGCGACGATCTCGCCGCTCTGGACATCCAGGCTGACCGACTTGAGCGCCTCGTAGCCGTTGGGATAGACGACCCGCAGGTCCTTGATGGTGAGCATGGCGATCAGACCTCCAGTGAGACGGGCGGTTGGCGCGGCGCGGCGGGTTCGGTGATCTGACCGGTCAGGACGTCGACGGTCTGGCCGGGTCGGGCCAGGAGGACGGGTTCGCCGAACGTCCCAGCGGCCTCGTCAGCGAACCGGTCCGGGTTCAGGCCCGGCCAGAAGTGGGTCAGCATCAGCCGCCGGACGCCGGCCCAGCGGGCCAGCGCCCCGGCCTGGCTCGCGGTGAGGTGGTTGCCGCTCGGGAGGTCGCCGCCGTCGCCGAGGTAGGTCGCCTCGCAGAGCAGGAAGTCCGCCCCGTCGGCGAACCGCTCCACGTCGTCGGAGCCCTGGGTATCGGCGGTGTAGACCAGCCGGGCCGAGCCGTCGCGCCGAGCCAGGGCGCAGGCCCAGGTCGGCTCGTCGTGCGTCGTCCGCCGGAACCGGAGCGACAGGCCCCCGACGGCGAAGGCCGCCTCCTCGTCGTACTCCTCGAGGGCGAAGCTGGCCTCGAACATCTCCGGGGCGTTGCGCAGGGCGGCGCCCAGTTGACGAAGGAACCGGCGCCCACCCGGCGGGACGAGCACCCGGGGCCGGAGCGACTCCTCGAAGCCGTAGCGGAGCCCGTAACGCAGCGCGATCAGGTCGATGTAGTGGTCGGGGTGGAAGTGGGAGATCACGATCGCCGACAGGTCGCCGACCCGTGTGACGAGCTGGAGCTGGCTAAGGACGCCGCTGCCGCAGTCGAGCAGGACGCGGGTATCGCCATCCTCGACGAGGTAGCCGGAGCAGGCCCCGCCCGGCGCGGGGAACGAGGCGCTCGCGCCCAGGACAGTCAGCCTCATCCCGCCCGGCCCAGCCCGAGGGGATCGCCGCCCGACTGATGTCCGGCCAGCAGACGGTCGCCGATGATCTCGACCCCGGTCAGGCGGCCGTTCTCCATATGGAGGAGGACGTCGGAGAGCTGCCGGAGGAGCGCGGCATCGTGCATGATGCCGACCATCGTCGTCCCGGCATCGCGGCGCTCGGCCAGCAACCGGACGACGACGTCCTGGAGCGACGCGTCCAGCGCCGAGGTCGGCTCGTCCAGCAGCAGGAGCGGGGCGTCCCCGACCAGTGCCCGGGCCAGGTTGACGCGCTGCTGCTCGCCGCCGCTGAACAGGACCGGGAAGCCGTCCCAGAGATCCTCGGGCAACGACAGGGTCCGGAACAGCCCGGCGATCCGCTCGTACGCCTCATCCGCCGGGACGCCCCGCCGGATCATCGGCCGGGCGGTCAGGTCCAGCGCCGTGACGCGGGGCGTCGGCCGGAGGAACTGCGAGACATAGCCGATCTGGCGCTCGCGCAGGTCCAGGACGGTGTCGTCCGGCGCCGAGACGAGGTCGACGACCGGGCCGCCGTCCGGCTGGAACAGGATCTCGCCCGAATCGGCCAGATAGGTCCGGTACAGGCACTTCAGCAGCGAGGACTTGCCGCTGCCGCTCTGGCCGGCGATCCCGACGAAGGCGCCGCGCGGGACGGTGAACGAGACGTGCTCGAAGCCGACGATCCGCTTGCCGTGCAGGATGTGGAGCTCGAACGTCTTGCTCAGGTCGCGGACGTCGAGGTGTGTCGTCGCCATATCGATCATGTGCCCCTCCTCCCGGCGCATCAGGTGTTCACCGAACTGACGAGCAGCTGCGTGTAGGGGTGGTGCGGGTCCTCGAGGATCTGGTCGGTGATGCCGCGCTCGACGATCCGGCCGTTCTTCATCACGATCGCCTGCTCGCAGAGCAGCCGGATCACGCCGAGGTCATGGGAGACGACCACGATCGCGATCCCGACCTCATACTGGAGTTCCTGGATCAGGTCCAGCACGCCGGCCTGGACCGAGACGTCCAGCCCGGACGTCATCTCGTCGAGCAGGACCACGACCGGGTCGTTGGCGAGCGCCCGCGCGATCTGGACCCGCTGCTGCATCCCGCCGCTGAAGGTGCCGGGCAGCTCGTCCATCCGCTCGACCGGGATCTCCATCCGGCCGAGCAGGGCGGCTGCCCGCTCCCGGATCCGGCTGACGACGCGCCAGTCGGCCGCGAGCAGCCGCTCGGCGATGTTGCCGCCGGCCGAGATGCCGAAGTTCAACCCCTGCCGCGGCGTCTGGTAGACCATGCCGATATCGAAGTTGCGGACCCGGCGGCGGTCCTGCGGGTCGAGCGTGAACAGGTCCCGCGTGCCGGCCCCCTCGGTCGTGAGGAGGGCGCGGCCGGCGGTCGGCTCGACGTCGCCGTAGAGGCAGCGCAGGACGGTCGTCTTGCCGCTGCCGCTCTCGCCGACGATGCCGAGCGTCTTGCCGGCCCTGAGCGTGAATGAGACGTCGGCACAGGCGACGACGGTGCCGCAGGTCGGGCAGGTCGTCAGGTTATGGTCCGGCCCGGTCAGACGGAGGCAGTCCGGGCAGCCGGCCCCGTACCGCTTCTCCAGTCCCTGGACCTCAATTACCGATTGCGCCGGGCGGGGGGCGTGGAGGCCGTTGGCCCGCTCGGGGGCCGTCATGGTCATCGCGGTCATACCGTCGCTCCTTCCGAGGCCATTTCGGCGGCCTCTGCCGTCTCGGCGGCCTGGACGCGGTCGCCGCACCAGGCGGTGTCGGAGCAGACCCAGATCGCCGAGCCGTCCTCGGCCGGAGTGGCGACGAGGAAGGATTCCGTGCTGCCGCAGAGGGCGCAGGACCGGCCGGCGAACGATTCGACCGCGAACGGGTAGTCCTCGAAGGCAAGCGGGACGACCGAGGTGTGCGGCGGGATCGCGTAGATCCGCTTCTCTCGGCCGGCGCCGTAGAGGTGGAGGTTCGCGGACATGTTCAGGGCCGGCAGGTCCCACTTCGGGACCGGACTGGTCGACATGATGTAGCGGCCATGGACCATCACCGGGTAGCCGGCGGCGCGGGTGATCCGGCCGTTGCGGACGATGTCCTCGTAGAGCGCCACCCACATCCCGCTGTAGTCGGCCTCGCCGTGCATCCGCCGGGTCTCGGCCTCGCGGCGCTCGATCACCCGGAGCGGCTCCGGCAGCGGGACCTGGTAGATCATGATCTGGTCGGCGGTCAGCGGCCGTTCCGGCAGGCGGTGGCGCGACTGAATGATCGTCGCCTCGGCGGTCGCGGTCGTCGTCCGGACGCCCGGCGCGGTCCGCTCGACCAGGCGCCGGATGTTGACGGCGTTGACGCTGTCGTCGGCGCCCTGGTCGATCACCTTGACGGTGTCGCCCGGCCCGATCAGCGAGAGTGTGATCTGGAGCCCGCCCGTCCCCCAGCCGCGGGAGATCGGCAGCTCACGGGAGCCGAACGGGACCTGGTAACCGGGGATCGCGACGGCCTTGAGCAGCGCCCGGCGGATCGCCTTCTTGCTCAGCTCATCGAGGAACGCGTAGTTGTAGCCCGGCAGCTGCATGTCGCCCTGCTGGCCGTTCGTGGTCTCGGTCATCGCGTGGGTCTCGATCGTCGCCGTCATTCGGCCCCTCCGTCACTGACGCCGGCCAGCTCGAGCTCCCGGACGGTCT
This sequence comes from uncultured Thermomicrobiales bacterium, assembly GCA_964244115.1. Classification (GTDB taxonomy): domain Bacteria; phylum Chloroflexota; class Chloroflexia; order Thermomicrobiales; family UBA6265; genus CADCWK01. The sequence goes on along the minus strand of CAXTHM010000004.1, from coordinate 3,155 downwards.
CCATCCCGGTCTCGTCAGCCGGGGCGGCGGGCCGCCGGTCGGCCTCCAGTTGCTCCGAGACGTTCAGGCTCGCGCCGAACGTGACGAAGTGCGGCAGCTTGAGGTGCTCGACGAAGCCGAAGCTCTCGATGCCGTCGGTGCTGTAGAGCACCATCTCCTGGTCGTTGGCGGGGGCCGGGTTGCCCTCGCCGCTGTGGCCGACCATCAGCGAGCTGTCGAGCAGGGACATCGAGATCGCCTTGCGCTCGTTCTGGCCGAAGACCAGCCCATAGGAGACGCCGTAGTCGCCGCCGCTCTTCGTCTCGCCGGTGGCCGACTTCGCCTTGCGCTGCGGACCGGTCATCTCGCACTCGGTGACGCGGGCGCTGCCGATGGTCATCGGCCGGCCGGTCAGCGGGTGGGTGACGCGGAGGGGCAGGTCACCGACGCGGAGCTCGGCGATCGTGCCGTGGGAGCCGCCGCCGTAGCCGCGCAGCCCGCTGTAGGCCAGGCAGACCAGGGCCCCGGTCTCGGCCCGCGCCAGCGCCTGCAACCAGGCCGGCCGGCTGACCGGGAAGCGCATCGCGTGCCGGGTGATGTCGTCCGGCTCCTCCTGCCCATCGATCGGCGGCGCCGGCGGGATCAGCCCCATCGCCCGCATCGTGTCGACGACCTTGGGCAGCCGCCCGTCCCAGTCCGACTGCGCGGCCGTGCCGGCGCTGGGCGCCGCGTTGCCGTTCCCATTGCTCATGGCCGCACCGTTGGTCGGCGTCGCGGCAGTGTGGGCAGTGGCGTAGGAGTCGAGGTCGAGCAGGCGCTGGGTGTAGTCCCGCGTCCGGCCCAGGACCTGGCCACCGGGGATGTCGCGGAACGTCGAGGAGATCCGCCGGACGACCTCCATCTCATCGCCGCTGACGGCCTCGGTGTAGCCGAGCCGGGGCAGGGTGCTGCGGTAGGCGCGGAGCATGAAGGCCGCTTCGGCCATATCGCCCTCGGCCTGCTTGAAGGCCAGCGCCGCGAGGTCGGGGGCGTAGAGGCCCCCCTCGCTCATGACCTGATCCACCGCGGCCCGGAACTGGTTGCGGACCTGCCGGAGTTCGACGAGCGCTTCGCCCGGCTCGGTCGGCAGATGCTGGATCAGGCGTTCGGCGGCGGCGATCGCCTCGGCCCCGCCGGTAACGGATGTGTAGGCCATCTAGCCCTCCTCCCCCGTGACGACCGCGATCACCGTCGTCCGCGGGATGCCGGCGATCCGGCCGTCCCGGTCGACGAGCAGCAGGTCGATCCCGGTCGGGTACTGGCTGACCGCGACGTCGCGAGCCGCGATCACGTCCGCGTCCAAGCCATCGACCCGCAGCGAGATCCGGCCATCGACGCCGGGACCCTCCAATGAGAGGGCCGTCCCGCCGGGAGGGCCGCCGCCGAGCCGGTCGACCTGGATGATCAGCAGCGCGGCGTCGTCCGGATACTGGAGGCTGCCGCGCCGGAGCCGGACCGGGAGGTCGGCCCCCATCGTCGCCGCCTCGGCGACGACCATGTCCGCCGCCTCCGGGGTCGCGGCAGCGGCCCGGGTCCAGCGGCCGATCTCCCCGGCGAAGCTGGCCGAGCGATCGGCCAGTTCGACCGCGAGCGAGACCTCGTGGTCGGCCAGGGCCAGCAGCAGGGCCGCCAACCAGCGGTCCGGCCCGTCGATCTGGTCGCTCAGCTCCGGCTCCCAGACCAGTTGCCCGATCCGGCCGGGCGTCGTCATCGCCGCCAGCGCGACCCGGAAGGTCTGCTGGGTGCCGATGATCCGCGGATCGACACCGGCGGCGGGGTCGACTGCCATCGGATCGTGGTCCCCGTTCCCGTTGCCATTCAGTGACGTCCGTGTCGGAGAGGTCATCGTGCTCATACTGGTAGTTGCCATCCCTACTGGGTCTCGAACTGGACGCGGGTCTCGGCCAGGTGGGCGCGGCTGGCGGTAACGGCGGCCTCGCGGGCCCGCGTCAGCGCGGCGAGCTGCCCGTCCAGCTCGGCCGGGTCGACCTGGCCGCCGGCGACGACGGCGTCGATCGAGGCGGCGCGGAGGGCGGCGACCGGGCGACTGCCCATCACCATGCTCCAGCCCTCGCTCCGGCCGATCCGGACGTGGCACTCGGTGACGAGGACCTCGCCGAAGTTGAAGACGTCGCCGTGGGCGCCCTCCGCGACCCGCGCCATCACCATCCCGACCGTCGGCGGGGTGATGAGGGTCGGTCGGCTGGCCGGTCCGTGCCCATCGAGGACGAGGGCGGCCAACCGCTCGATCTCGGCGTCGGTCAACTGGGCGATCTGTTCACATCGTTCGGTCCGGTCCATACGCTCCCCACTGGGTCAGGCATCCAGGCTGTACGTTCGCCGACGCTGATCGTCCCGCCGGGCCCACGGTCCCTGATCCGGCCCGGCACGGTGCGGCCACGGGGTTGGGTGTGCGGGTGACGGTGCGCGTCGGGCTGGGTCATGGCCGGTAGGTCGAAGGTCGTGACCGTTAGACGATAGGCGGCCCCGGAGCGGCAATGGTTAAGTGGCTGTAAAGCTTTACAGGCTTCACACGATGTTGACGATCGGGGTGCTCATGGGTGGCCGTGCGGTACGCTCTAGCTTGCGGGCGATGGCAATCCCGGGCATCAGGGAGGATCGGGGTGACGCGGAAGATATCGGTGCCCGATGAGCCGGACGGACCCGACACATCGTCCCCGAGTCCGGACTCGGAGGGGCCGAGCGACGTCACCGTGCCCGACGACCGCCCGTTCGGGTTCCTGTTCGCCCCGACGATCGGCCAGGATGCCACCTATGACGAGGCGCGAGCGCGGCCGCTCCGGGAGTATCTGGAGGAGTCGCTTGGGCGCCCGGTTAGTCTGATCGTCGCGACCAGCTACGCCGACACCCTGGATGCCCTGCGCACAGGGCGGGCGGACGCGGCGATGCTGGGCGAGTACGCCACCCGGCAGGCCGAGCAGGCGGGCGGCGTCGAGCCGCTGGTCGCCCCGGTCTCCGCCGACCAGACCGTCCCGACCTACCGCAGCGTCATCGTCACCCGGCTCGACTCCGGCATCCATGACCTCGCGGCGCTGCGCGGCACGGAGATCGGGCTGGTCGACGAGCAATCGACCTCGGGCTACCTCGTCCCCCGGGCGATGCTGCGCGAGGCCGAG
>CAXTHM010000003.1:102681-104193 GCA_964244115.1 uncultured Thermomicrobiales bacterium | reverse complement strand
GGCGCGTGACCACAAGCGGGCCTTCGACGGCGATGCCGGCCCCAACACCGGCGGGATGGGCGTCTATGCCCCGCTCCCGGATGTCTCCGCGGCGGTGCTGGCGCGGATCCACGATGATGTCCTTGCCCCGACGATCCGGGAGATGGCTCGCCGCGGGACACCGTTCCGGGGGGTGCTCTTCACCGGGCTGATCCTGACGGCCGATGGCCCGAAGGTGCTGGAGTACAACGCCCGCTTCGGTGACCCGGAGACGCAGGTCGCGCTGCCGCTGCTGCGGGACGACCTGCTCCCACTGCTCCGGGGCGTCGCCGATGGCAACCTGGCCGAGGTCCCGGAACCGGTCCTCCAGGACGGCGCGGCGGTCGGCGTCGTGCTCGCCTCGGGCGGCTACCCCGGCCCCTACCCGACCGGCCTGCCGATCAGTGGTCTGGGAGACCTCCCGGCCGACGTGACCGTCTTCCACGCTGGCACCCGGCTCGACGCCGATGGCCGGGTCGTCACCGCCGGCGGCCGCGTCCTGACCGTCGTCGCGACGGGCCCGGACCTCGCGACCGCCCGCGACCGCGCCTACGCCGGCGCCGACCGGATCACCTTCGACCGCCGTCACCTGCGCCGCGACATCGCCCTTGGTGCCGTCGAGATCCGAGCGACGCCGGGCTGACGCACCTGACGCCCGAGCTGGGTCACGACGCTTCCCGCTGGCTGGAGTCCGACAGTTCCCGGAGTACCCATGATCTCCGAAGTCCTCGATGTCGGGACTGACGGGGTTGCCGCATGGTCTACGGAAGAAGCCCGCGCAATCGTGCCGCGGTACGCAGATCGGCCTCCAGCGCCGGCAGCGACGCCAGATTGAACAGACCGTCGATCTGCCACGACGCACGAAGCTCGTAGATCCGGCGTAGATCCGACTGACGGCTCTTCCAGCCGATCCCGTCGATGACGGCGATGACGTGCTGCCGCGGCAGCCTGATGTCCGCCATCTCCTCGATCTCCCGGACCGCATCGGTCAGCTTCGATCCCGTCGAGTCGAATCCCTTGGCCGCGATGACGATTACCGCCTCCCCCGGGCTGGGAATGACCAGATCGCAGGGAGCGGTGCGCTGGTTTCGACCCGTGAAGCGGGTGCGCGTCGCGTAGGGCACGCCGAGCTGGACGGCAATCGCCTCGATCTCGTCCTCGAGTCGCCGACCAGATGCACCGGCCCGGGCAGCGGTCGCGCGGGTGCCGGCGCGGGCAACCAGCAGATCGCCGAAGTCATAGGCCCGATGACGCTGACTTTCGAGCGAAGCGAGCAGCCCGAACTCCTGGTCCAGCATCAGGACGAGGTCGACGGGGCGCTGCCGGGCGAGCTTCCGCCAGCTCGACGTCGCGAAGTGATGCCGCAGCGTGTTCTTCAGACGCTCCTGCGAGAGGCCGACGGTCAGCCCGAGTACGGGCATCCACTGGGGATGAGACCCGAGCCACGCCGCCAGAGTGTCATGATCGATCGCCGGCAGCGCGGCGAGACTCTCG
>CAXTHM010000003.1:59983-102671 GCA_964244115.1 uncultured Thermomicrobiales bacterium | reverse complement strand
GCGAGAGGCCGACCGTCAGACCCAGTGCGGTGACGCCATCGGGGTGCGCCGAAACCCAGGCAGCCAGGACGTCCACGGAGATGGGGTCCAGACGAGCGAGGTCCGCCGCCCTCTCCTTCAGCATCTGAGCCGCGGCGCCCATGACCATTGGATCTTCGTGCCGCGAGAGGACGGAAAGCGTCGAGAGGTACTCCTCGAAGGATGGCAGCTCATCCATACCTACTGCGCCACGAAGATGTATTCAGAGACGTCCCGGCGCAGGGCCGTTGAGTGCGTCCCGAACGAGTAGGTGTGATCGACCGGGAACAGCTCGACCGACCCCTTCACGTTGCGGAGGAGCGCCGTGATGGTCTCGGCGTCGGGGACTGCGTTGGACGAGTAGGACAGGACGATCGTCGATTCCCGAAACTTCTCGAACAGGCGCTCCAGCGCATCGACGATCGTGCGCTTGTAGGCGAACGGTGTGAACCGCTTCTCCAGCTTCTTCGTCTTCGTCCCGGGCATGATCGTCATTCCCTCCCAGTAGGCGGACAGGCCCTCCAGGAAGTGATATCGCTTGATGTAGTCGTTATCGTCACGCGGAGGCGCATAGGGCGGATCGAGATAGACGAGATCATAGGGTTCCGGGGCGAGGTCGAACACATCGCCGGACAGGGATCGGTTGACCAGCCCGCTATCGAAGACGCACCGGTTGTACTCCGCCACCCGCTCCGCGAAGTGGTCGCGCAGACTGAGGCGGATATCCCGCCGCCCGTCGTCGTAGCGCTGATCCGAGAACGTGAACACGCCCCGGGGCTGCTTGCGCGCGGCGGAGAGCACGAGCGCCGCCAGGGCCAGCGACCGCTTCGGCTCGGACATCAGATCGATATGCGACCAGGCAGAATCGAGGAATGCCAGATCTTCGGCGGGGAAGTACATCCCGGCGAAGGTCGTCTGGATGAAATCCCGTCCGTCCAGAGAGGGCCCGGAGATCCAGTCGACCTCGACCTGACTGAGGCGCTCCGTCTGGTTCTCGACGACGGCTCGGGTTATCACGGCGGGGAAACGCAGATAGTCGTTCGTCGTCACCGCATAGCCGAGCGTCTTGAGCAGATACGAGACGAAGCCGCTCCCCGAGAACGCATCGAGCGCCGTCGTCCCCCCGACCGCCAGGAACCGTTCCGAGAGCTTGTCGGCGAGCCGGTACTTGGACCCCATGTAGCGCAGCCGGGGGAAGATCATCGCGCTGTGGCTGCGAGCAACCGGACCGACAGGCATGCCCAGCTGAATGTCGGTCGCCATGGCGCGTGATCCTCCCTGCTGCGGCGTTGTCTGCGGGAGGACACTATACCGTTGGTCTGGCACCCCGTGTTCGGCGGACGCGGGGCCAGATCGGTCGGGATTCAGGACGATCGCCGGGTCTCAGACGGCGGCGAGGATGGCGAGGATGCGGTCGTCGTCGCGGTCGAGGACGCTGGGGTCCAGGCGCGGGTCGACAAGCAGTTCGTCGACGCCCGCGTCCAGCCATTGGCGCAGCCCGGCGACGATCTCGTCGTCGGTCCCGCTGATGATGAGATGATCCAGCAGGTCGTCCGGCCAGGCCGTGTCGCCCTCGGCGAGCGGCCAGCCGCTGTCGGCGAACATCGCGCGGTAGAACGGGAGCCGCGGGTAGTACGCCAGTTGCTCCCGGCCTCGCGCCCGGGCCGTCTCGCGGTCGACCCCGACGACGATGCTGACATGGCCGATCAACGGCGGGGCCGGGCGGCTGGCTGCGGCGGCGCCTTTCGCCATCGCCGGCTTCATCCGGTCGACGAGGTAGCTCAGCGGGCTGACCCACGAGATCGCGCCGTCGCTCAGCTCGCCGGCCAGCCGGTAGGCGTTCTCGCGCAGGGTCGAGATCAGGACCGGGGTCGGCAGCGGGTCCGAGGTCAGCTTCACCCGGTAGAACTCGCCGTCGAAGTCCACCGCTCCCTCATGGAGCAGCGGCCGCAGGACGTGCAGGTACTCGCGGAGCCGGTCCAGCGGCCGGTCGATCGGGATGCCGAGCGTCCCCATGCTCGGGCCGTGGCTAGTCCCGATCCCGAGCCGGAGCCGGTCGGGGGCGATCTCCTCGATCGCTCGGGCCTGGGTCAGCAGCTTGATCGGGTGCTGGGTGAAGGCCGGGACGATCGACGTCCCGAAGCGGATCCGTTCGGTCTGGGCAGCGGCGGCGGCGATGAAGGTCGGGGAATCGAAGCTCGGGCCGCCCAGCGTCAGCCAGCCGGTGTCGATCCCGGCCGCGTCGGCCTTCCGGGCGAAGGCGAGCGACGCGGCGACGGTCGGTCGGCGCAGATGGACGCCGACCCGGGCAGTGTTCTCGGTCACGGACGTGCTCCTCTCGGGGTGATCGGCATGAGCGACGAACCCCGGTCCCCGGAGAGATCGGTCTCCTGATCGCTCGTTACGTCCCAGCGGACAGCATCGTCCGGGCCATCGGTTACCAGGCGGTGACCCTGGCCGGCGTGATGACGATGATCTGCGTGTACTTCGCCGCCATCTCGTCCAGCGTCAGCCCGAGGCCCCGGAGGCCCTGCTCGTACTTGGCGCCGTAGGTCTCCCCGATCGCCGGCAGCCACGCCGCCGCGTGCTGGTCGGAGATCACGGCGGTACCGTCGAGGATCGCGACGTCGGCACCATGCTGCCCGGCTTCCAGCGAGAAGACGACGTCGCCGGAGTGGTGCAGGTTGCGAATCTTCTGCGTCGCCTCCTCGCTGAAGATCAGGATCTGGCCGTCATGCCAGAGGAACCAGACCGGGACGCTGTGCGGGCGGCCGCTGCTCCGGATCGTCGTCAGCCAGCCGATCTGGTCGTCGGCGAGCTTGCCGAGCGCCTTCCGGTGAGCCGGGCTGTCGGTATCGAAGAGGGGCGTGGTCATCGCGATCACTCCTTGGGGCTCGGGTTCCCGAAGGGTACCCACTATCGCGAGGATAGCGAGAGGTCGGTAACGGGTCAACTACCCATCACCTGACCACTCGGGCAGGGCACCCGTCAGCCCGATGATACCGGCGGCACGTCGCCCAGGATGCGCTGGTAGAGGATCTGGTCCTGCCAGTCTCCGGCGGCAAAGAGGTAGCGCGGCGCCAGCCCGATCCGGGTGAAGCCGCACTTCTCCATGACCCGCCGCGAGGCCGGGTTGCGGGGCGAGACGCCAGCCTCGACCCGGTGCAGCTGGAGGAGATCGCGGGCCAGTTCGACGGCGGTGCTGACGGCGGCGGTTGCGAGGCCGCGGCCCTGCTCCCCGCCGTCGACCCAGTACCCGACGGTGGCGCACCGGAGCGGCCCCCGGACGATCTGGAACAGGGACACGTCGCCGACGATGCGGCCGTCCCGGATGATCAGCAGCGGCAGCGGCGCGCCCTGGTCGTGGCCGAGCCGCATCTGGCGGATGTTCTCGGCCTGGCCGTCCTCGGTGGAGAAGGCGTCCGGTGGGGCCGGGTTCCAGCGGTCGAGCGCGGCCCGGTTGGCGGCGAAGCTGCGGGCCAGCGCGGCGGCGTCACCCGGCTCGGGCAGGCGCAGCGTGACGCCCGGCATGGCGGCGATGGCGATCCGACCCAGTGCCATGCCGCCCGTCCCCTCCCGAGCACACTCATCGGCCGACGATCGACTGCGCGATGATGGTAATTCCAGGGACGCGGCGGTCGCGTCCCGATCGGACTAGCTCACGGAGCGCACGAACCGCTCGATCGCACCGTTCAGCTCGTCGAGGACGGCCTCCTGGTCATCCTTGTCCGCGCCGACCACGCAGCCCCGGATGTGGTCCTCCAGGACCAGCAGGCCGGTCGCCCGCAGCGCCGAGATGATCGACGACATCTGGGTCAGCACGTCGACGCAGTACTGGTCGTTCTCGACCATGCGCTCGACGCCACGGACCTGCCCCTCGATCCGACGCAGCCGGGAGAGGATCTTCGCCTTGTCGTCGGCGTACGACGGGCCGTGCTTGTGGCCGGTCGCGGGGATAGTGGGCGTCTCGCCCGCCTCCGCCTGGACGGGGCCGTCGAGATCGTGGCCCTGATGATTCGCGATCGTCGTCATCTCGCTCTGCTCACTCGTGTCATCCAATTGCGTCCGGGCCAGTCCCGCTGCCCGCAATGCCCGGGACCATACGGCAGGTGTTCCGGCCATGTGACCTGTTATACGGATGGATTATACCCTGGGTGGGTATTACACTCGATCCGTCAGATCGTCGCACTGACCGAGGGGAATCCCTCCGGGAGCCAGTTGCGACACACACCTTGCCCGACCGGGCAGAAACACGGAGGCAGCGCATGTCGGTCGCCATCGAACATATCACGCTCTCGGTTCCGGACGTCTCCTGCGCCCACTGCGTCGCCTCCGTCGATGAGGCGCTGAGCGGGATCGACGGAGTCAGCGCCGTCACGACCGACCTGGGCAGCAAGCAGGTCGCCGTCAGCTTCGACCCGGCCCATGTCTCGGTCGACCGGATCGCCGCGGCCCTGGATGATGCCGGCTACCCCGTCACCCAGACCTCGGCCAGCTAACCCATTCCCCGGCTCCGGGGTCGACCATCCGCGCATCATCCGTCCCCGCCGCCCCGCGGTGATCTCGCCCTCGCGATATCGCCGCGGGGCGGCTGCATACGCTCCATCCCGTCCGAAGAGCGTTCTCCCTGTCACTGCTGATGGCGATGGCGATGGAGATGCTCCTGCCCGCCCTGGCGCTCGCGATGAGCAGCCCGGTGATGATCGACACTCGTGGCGATGACACACCGACGATGAGCGTCTCCCCTCTCCGCTTTCCAGACGACGTCGTCTACGGCAGCAGGCTTGCCTATTCCTGCCGGACCCCATGCACCGGCACAGAAATCAGCGTCGATGGCCGAGTCTCCTTACCCGAGACGATCGGGGGACAATAGCCGCGTCACCCTGGAACTGGAAGAGGCAGGAGAGGAATGATATGCACCGACGTTTCATCGCCCTTGCGACGGCAATCTTCATCGGTGGATTGATCGGCACCGGCGGTCCTGTTGGCACCAGGGCGCAGGATGTATCGCCCACGCCGAACGAGGTCGCTTACGTCGCCATCGCCGCCTACTCCTGCCAGGAGGCCGTGCCGCTGGAAGAGGCGCCGGCAGCCTGCACCCGGCCGGAAGCGGGTATCTCGATCACCTATGAGCAGGTCTTCGCCGACGACGTCGAACCAGTCACCGTCGTCACGGACAGCAGTGGAGCCGCGATGGTCGAGGTCCGCGACCCAGAGGAGGCCGGCCGGTACAACATCGATCTCCCCGGGAACGTCCTCTACTACCCGGCCAACACGGACGCGGTGGATGGCTACGGGTCCTATGTGATGAGTTGCGCCCGCGCGGCGGAGGGCGACGACAGCGGGTTCTCCTACTCCGGGACGGGATTCTTCCTCGACGATCTCGAGACCGGCGACGCCGTCTCCTGCGATCTCTATCTCATTCCGCCAGTCGGCTATACCCAGACATCGCCGGAATCGGCGGCACCAGAAGCACCCGCAACCATCCCTGGCGAGAGCCCAGCGGGCATCTACGCCGGCACCTGTGATCCGGCCGGCATTAGTGGGGAACCAATTGCCGATCTCGAACCCGTCAGCCCTGCCACCGGCAATCTCGTCGGGGCGGCGGTGCCAGCACCGGTCGAGCGCTCGGAATCCGTCATCGATGTCGCCCTCTCCGACCTGCTGGAGGAGCATGTTCTCGTCGTCTTCGATCAGGATGACCCGACCGTTGCGCTCGCCTGCGGAGCGATCGGTGGCATCGTTGACGAGGACAATACGCTCGCCATCGGCTTACCGGCACTCGGTGCGTCCCGCTACTCCGGTGTCGCGCAACTCCGCCCGGTCGCCGATGGCACCGAGGTCATCATCCTGCTCGCCTCTGGTCTCAATGGAGAAGTCGACGCGTAGCAATCCAGGAGTGGCCCACCGTGGGAACAATCCTCCGCCAATCGTGCGAGCGGGCCGGTCCACACGATTGATGCACGAATGTTTCCGCTTCCTGGCGCGACCGAGCTGGGTCTCCGCTACATCTCGGGTCGAACTCGTCCGTCCTCCGGTGCTATTCGCGGTCATGGCCGCTGGGTGCGCTCGTTCGCAGCGGTCAGGAGATTCAGCCCGTCGAGGATATGGAGGATGGCTCGGTGTGGGCTATCACCCGCGACCGTGCGGGCATCAGACCCGTCTCCGTACGCCGGATCGCCGGGGATAGCGTGTGGATAACTCGTCGCAGCGGGTGGATAACCCTGTGGACGTGTGGACAACTCTGCGGACAACCACCGGTTTTCTGGGGATGACCGGGGGGAGCACTGGGGATGGGGCGTGGATGACTAGGACGGCGTTGGGGAGGACATCCGAGCGTACGAACGCACCCTCAATGCTTCTGTGGGCCTGTGGACAACTTCTCCCCAGACCGTTCGCATCGATTCTGCCCGTCCCGTCGGGCGTTTCCTCACTTATCCCCATATCCACCGCCTCTACGTCAACAACGTGTTTTTCTCTCTCTATATCTCTCTTTAACGTAAGAGACGGTAATAGCGCATGGGGGTGATCGCGCCGAAACCTCGCCCGGAGCCGGCTCCGTTTCTCCGGCGGAGAGCCGGTGGGAATGGTCAGGGTGCGGTGATACGGCCTGCCGCCAACGGGAAGTTGCTGACCGTCCCCCGGAAGTCTCCGTGCATCTCGGCGGCGCTCCGGGATTGACGGGCTGGCACGTCAACTGGTAGCATCCGTGCTTGCCGTGGCCAACAGGTGGGAGTCGGTCTGTGCCCGATCGTGCCGTAGGCCCCGGATGCCACGCTACCAGGCACCGGGCACCCCGACCGGCAGATCGCTGTCGCTGCATCCATCAGAGGAGAACGTCCCCGTGAGTCGCACGTATCAGCCGAAGCGCATCCCCCGCTTGCGCAAGCACGGGTTCCTGAAGCGCATGCACACCAAGGACGGCCGCGCCGTGCTCGCCGCCCGCCGCCGCAAGGGCCGTCATGCCTTGACCGTGTCCGACGAAGGCAAGTTCACGCAGAACAAGTAGCCCTCGGCGCTCGTCGTCGTCCACGGTCGAGCGGCACGGCGCCAGGGTTCTCCCCGGCGCCGTTCGGCTTTTCCCGGATGATCCCGGGATGACGGGTCTGATCGCTGCGCTGGGTGGTTGTCGTACCGGAGGAGGTCGGAGCGGATGTTTGCACGAGAGCTCCGGCTCCGGAACGAGGGCGATGTCCAGCGGGCCCGGTCCCGCGGCCGGGCCTGGGCCGACGGGCCGATCGTCTTCCGCGTCTCCCGCAACCCGAACCTGCCGGACCAGAACCGCTACACCGTCGTCGCCGGCAAGAAGGTCGGCAAGGCCGTCCAGCGCAACCGGGCCCGGCGCGTCGTGCGGGAAGCCGTGCGCCTCCGTCACCCCGGCCTCCGGACCGGCCACGACATCGTCATCATCATCCGCGGCACGTACGACCAGCTCCCGGACCTCGCGACCGCCCAGCCGATCGTCGACCGGATCCTGCGCCGGGCTGGCCTGCTCGCTCTGGCCGCGTCGGCGACCACCCCGATCACGGACGTCTCGGTCACAGACGCCCCGGTGCGGCTGGACGCCCCGGAATCCTGACACGATCGTCACCGGCCGCGGCCATACTCCTCCGGCCGGGTGATGACCCGATGCCACCCTCGGCTCCGTGAACCCGGCATCAGACCCGACCTGACAGAACGGAGGCGCCAGTGTGCGCCACGACGACCCAGGATCAGCACCATGGACACCAGCATCGGCCCGGCCCGGCAGCCGAGAGCGACCCGGGTCGTCACCCGGTCGAGATCGACGCCTGGGGGCTGCCGGTCATCCCGACGCGGCGCGGCCCGCTGACCTCCCCGGCGCTCTGGGTGATCCGCGGCTACAAGCGCTACCTGTCCCCGGCGCTGCCGCCATCCTGTCGCTTCTACCCGACCTGCGCCGCTTACGGCTACGAGGCCATCGCGCGGTACGGTATCCTTCGCGGAGGCGGGATGACCATCTGGCGCGTGCTCCGGTGCAACCCCTTCTCGCGCGGCGGCCTCGATCCCGTCCCCTAGCCCGAGCCGGTCATGCCGGCCCGCGGCGCTCTCCTGTCCGTCGATTCCCTTCCCACCCCCGCGACCACGGCGTGATGGCCGGCCCGTTGCTGGAGGAGGCCCTATCCCGTGTTCGTGATGGATATCTGGTACGCGTACCGCGACTTCCTGCAGTGGGTCCTGGAGACCATCGCCAATACCGTCCACAGCGGTGGTCTGGCGATCATCCTGTTCACGATCATCATCAAGACGGTCCTGCTGCCGCTGACGCTGAAGTCGATCCGCTCGATGAAGGCGATGCAGGACATTCAGCCCAAGATCAAGGAACTCCAGAAGAAGCACGGCAAGAACCGGGAAGAGCTCCAGAAGCAGACGATGGCGCTCTACGCCGCCCATCAGGTCAACCCGGTCGCCGGCTGCCTGCCGATGCTGATCCAGATCCCGATCTTCTTCGGCGTCTATCACGCCATCAACAACCTCGCCCACAGCGGGTCCGGCTACTTCGACGGCCCGTTCCTCTGGCTGACGTCCCTGGGTGACTCCGACGCCCTGAAGATCCTGCCGATCGCCGCCGGTGTCTTCCAGTTCATCCAGATGCGGATGAGCCGGCCGCGCATCGCCCCGGTCACCAATGACCCGCAGGCGCAGATCATGAACACGATGATGAACATCATGCCGCTGATGGTCATCGTCTTCGGCTGGACGTTCGCCTCCGGTGCCGTGCTCTACTGGGCCACGCAGAGCGTCTACTCGGCCGTCCAGCAGTGGTTCGTCTCCGGCTGGGGCCAGCTCAAGAACTACGCCGAATGGCTGCCGGAGATGCCGGAGCACCGCCGGCTCGGCTACGTCGCCCCGCGCAACGTCGACGACATCGTCGTCGAGTACGGCGCCAACGGCCGCCCAAAGGCCGGTGGGTTGATGGGCAAGATGCAGGCTCGCCTCGAAGAGGCCCAGCGGCTCCAGGAAGAGCGCCAGGCCCAGCTCAAGGGGACGACCGCTCCGGCCAAGGGCACCTCCGCCAAGCCATCCACTGCGAAGACGGGTGCCGCCAGAGCCAGTGCCCCGAAGACGGGTGCCACTAGGGTCGACGCGATCACCGCCGACGCGGCCGGTCCGGCCGCTGCCAGCGCGACTGCCCGGCCACGGACCGGGCAGCGGAGCGGCAAGAAGCGGCCGGCCGCCCAGCGCGCGGCCGGAGCCCAGCCGACCATGGCGACCGCCGTCACGACGCCGGACATCGTCGAAGCGGAGGTGACCTCCGTCGAGGACGTCGCCCCTGCCCGTCCGGCAAAGAGCAGTGCGAGCTACGCCGACCGCGTCTCCTCCGCCTCTCGCCGCGGACCCAAGTCGTCCTGGGGCTCGGCCAGCAGCGCCCCGCTGGCCGGGGCCGGCGGGACGACGGAGGCAGGCGAGGACTAACCGCCAGCATCGTTCCGTCACGATCCCTCGACCACCTGGTCGGGGGATCGTCGTTTGTGCGTCCGTTCGATCCCGCCAGTCGTCGCCGCGGTCGGACCACTGGTCTGGGCGTCGTGCGGTACCCTTGCCACCCGTGTCGGAGAACGTGCGTCGCGACAGTCCCCGCGTGGCATGGCCGGCGCTGGCCAGTGGCGGCCGGTCATGATCCGTGCGGCAATGCGGTGGGCGGCAACAGCGGATGGGCAGGGGTGGCATGGAGCGGCGAATGACCAGCGTCGAGATCCAGGCGTATTCGGTGGCGGCGGCGGTCCGGCTGGCCCTCGAACAGCTCGACCTCTCCGAGGATCAGGTCGAGATCGAGATCCTCTCGGACCCCGGTCCGGACGAGGACGCCGAGGCGCTCGTCCGGGTCACGGCCAGGGGAATGGCTCCCCAGCCGGCGGTCCACGCCGGCCGGGAGCGCCGGGGCAGCCGTGGCCGGCGCGCCGCTACTGACCGACCGGCGTCCCGTGGGCCGGCCGACCATGTCGCCGAGCCGGAACAGCACCACGCCGAGACCGGCGAGATGTACCGCCAGCTGCGGGAGCGGGCTGTCCCCTCCCCCCGTGCCGACCCGGAGACCGAGGCGGTGGGGATCGAGGTGGCCCGTGATCTGCTCCGCGAGCTCGGGGTCGATGCCGACGTGCGGGCGGTCGAGAATCTCTCGCTCGTCCCGCTGGACGACGACGACCCTCGGACGATCTTCCTGGACGTGGTCGGCAACGACCTCGGCCTGCTGATTGGTCGCCGTGGCGAGAACCTGAGCCAGTTGCAGTATCTTGTCACCCTGCTGGTCAACCGGCGCCTGCCCGGCTTCAACCGGGTGATCCTCGACATCGAGGGGTACCGGCTGCGAAGGGAGGAAGCCCTGATCGGTCTGGCCGAGCGAGTCTCCCGGCAGGTCGCACGGACACGCCAGCCGGTCGCGCTGGACCCGATGCCCTCGAACGAGCGGCGCGTGATCCACATGGCGCTGCGCTCCAGCCAGCAGGTCGTCACCGAGAGTAGCGGAGAGGGAACGATGCGACGGGTCATGGTGCAGCCGCGTGGGTGATCGAACGACCGACCGACCGTCTGGCGACAGCAGCGGCAAACCCGATGGGACCCGCAAGCCCGGCGGCCGGGCCAGACGGAGCACGGCCCGGCAGCCGCTGGGCCCGAAGGCCGGCACATCCCGGACGCCGCTCGCCTCGGCTCGTCCGCCCCAGTACCTCGTCGTCGGCCACATCACCGCCGACCTCCAGGCCGATGGCACGGTGCTGCTCGGGGGCACGGCGCTCTACAGCGCCCTGACCGCGGCTCGGCTGGGCTGGCGGACGGCGATCCTGACCAAGGGCGCCTTTGGGATCGACTTCAAGGGGATGACGATCCCGTCCCTGGAGCCGTACGCCGAGCAGATCGACATCATCGTCCAGGAGTCCGACGGGCCGACCGTCTTCGTCAACGAGTACCAGGTCGACCGCCGGATCCAGTCGATCCGGCACTGGGCCCAGCCGATCGACCTGCGCGGGATGCCGACGCACTGGCGCAACGCGAAGATCCTCCACCTCGGACCGGTCGCGCAGGAGATCGACCAGCGCCAGGCGGCCAGCCTCCCCGCCGGTTTCCTCGGCGTCACGCCGCAGGGCTGGATGCGCGAGTGGCCTCGGCAGCAGGGCGGCCGGGTCTCGCACGGGGCGCTCCGGATCGTCCCGGAACTCCTGGACCGGATCGACAGTGTGATCGTCAGTTCCGACGAGATCCCCTACGCCCGCGCCGTCGTCGACCAGGTCTCGGCTCGACGGCTCGGCGTCGTGACGTTCGAGCAGCGCGGCGCCCGGATCATCCACCCGGAGATCGGGACGCCCCGCGGCGTTGTCGCAACCCGGAAGCACACGGTCGAACTGCCGGGGTTCAAGGTCGATGTCAAGGACTCGACCGGCGCCGGCGATGTCTTCGCGGCCGCCTTCTTCACCAAGGCCGTCGAGGCGACCTCTTCGGCGGAGAGCGCCGGGATGTTCGCCAACGCGACCGCCGCCCTGAGTCTGCGGGAAGCCGGCCCCCACGGCATCCCGAGCCGCGAAGAGGCCGAAGCCCTGGTCGCCGCCCGCCTGGCCGGTGGCTGACCCGGCTGAGCCCGACGACTTGAGCGACCAGATCGACCGGAAAGGCGATTTGAGCGTGACGACGGGCGATGGTCAGACGTCGCGCGAGCGGGTCGGTGGGCGTCACGACGTGGCCGCCGACGAGCCGGAGCGGACCGCTGCCTACCTCTGGACCGCCGCCCGGCACTTGTGAGCAGGAGATCCCGCGTGGCTGCGCCCACGCCTGGGCCGCCCACTGGCACATCGTCACCGCCCGGCGGTGAATGGACGACAACGCCGTCGTCCACGCCGCTTGATCTCAGACTCGAAGGGGTTGTTTGATTATTTCGAGAACGAGCCTCTATCCGGCCTCATCGTTGATCCAACGGTAGTCAGTACCATGACCCAGTGGTAGACTATCTAGGAACCCCCCAGTTCGCTTCGACGGCTGGGAGAGAGGCGCCGCTAGCGGCGCCTCTCTGCATATCTACGGAGACATTCATTTGAGAGCCATTTTCTATATCGATGGCTTCAATCTCTACAATGGCTTGTTCAAGAACGGCACGAATCCTGTTCGATCTCGATACAAATGGCTTGATCTCTCGGCAATGTGCAATCAGATTGGCGCCCCTGACGAGACGGTCACCGTCAAATACTTTACGGCCCGTGTATCCAACACCCAGCGTGATCCCCATCAGCGCAATCGACAAGAGGTCTACTGGCGAGCACTTCGTACATTGACTGATCCATCGATCCAGCTCATCGAAGGCAAGTTCATGCGAGTCGAGAAGTCAGGTGTCATAAAACGTGTTCTCCATGGACGCGCTGACGCGGATGCCCTGGTTCGGATTGAGACGTTTGAGGAGAAGGGATCTGACGTGAATATCGCCGTTGAGCTGGTAGCCGATGGGTTGCTCGATGGTTTCGACCGAGCCTATGTGATCAGCAACGACTCTGATCTCTGTGGTGCGATCGAGAAGGTCATCAACGTCGCTCAACGCGAGGTTCATGTCATCAATCCGACTTCGCGAAAGAGTTTTCAACTCGAGCGAGTAGCGACCAGATATCGTGGCCTCTCACATGATGTGGTTCGATCCTGTGAACTCCCCGATACCATCGTCATTCCGGGAGGCCGTATCACACGACCACTGAACTGGACCCAGGAAGACAGGCGTGCTGGATAACGGAACCATCGCGGCCGTCGCGACGGGGGCCGGGTTGGCCGGGATCGGGGTGATCCGGATCAGTGGCCCCGAGGCGGCCGACGTCGCCGCCCGCATCTTCCGGGCTGGCCGACACCGCCGACTGGTCGATCTGCGCCGGACGGAATCCCATCGCCTGATCTACGGCCATGTCGTCGACCCGGCGACCGGCGCGACGCTGGACGAGGTCATGCTCGGCTGGATGGCGGCGCCGCGGACGTTCACCCGTGAGGACACCGTCGAGTTGTCCTGCCACGGCGGCCCGGTCACGTTGGCCGAGGTGCTCCGGGCGGTGCTGGCGGCTGGTGCCCGGGCGGCCGAGCCGGGCGAGTTCACCCTGCGGGCCTTCCTGAACGGCCGGCTGGACCTGACCCAGGCCGAGGCGGTGCTGACGGTCGTCGGGGCGCGAACGGCGGACGGGCTCCGCCTGGCCGTGGACGATCTGTCCGGCGCCCTCGGCCAGCGGCTTCGTCCGGCCCAGACGGCGCTGGTCGAGCTGATGGCCTACCTCGACGCGCTGGCCGATTTCCCGGACGACGAAGTCCCACCGGCCGACATCGCCCAGGGAATCGCCCAGGCGAGCGACGCCCTGGCGGCGGTGCTGGCTGGGGTCCGCTCGGGGCAGCTCTACCGTGAGGGCGCCCGGGTCGCGCTGGTCGGGCGGCCGAACGTCGGCAAGAGCAGCCTGCTCAACGCCCTGCTCCGCACCGAGCGGGCGATCGTCACCCCGATCGCCGGCACGACCCGTGACGTCGTCTCCGAGACCGCCAACCTCGGCGGGCTGCCGGTCACCCTGCTCGACACCGCCGGGATCGCCCCGTCCGACGACCCGGTCGAGCGGCTCGGGATCGAGCGGAGCCGGGCGGCGCTGAGCTCATCGGCCGCGGCGGTGCTGGTCCTGGATGGGTCCGTCGACCCCACGCCGGACGACATCGCCGTCGCTCAGGCGTTGATCGAGCGGCTGGAGCCGAATGGCGATGGAGATACCCTGCCAGTGACCATCGCGGTCAACAAGGGCGATCTCGCGACCTCCTCACCGCAGGCCAGCGTGATCGAGCTCCTGCCGGGCTGCGCGGTCGTGTCCGTCTCGGCGACGACCGGCCAGGGCCTCGCGGACCTCGAAGCCGCGATCGTCGCGTCGCTCGGGGCGGCGGACGGTGGCGCCCAGCCGTCGCTGCTGACCGCCCGGCAGCGGGCCGAGCTGGAGCGGGCCGCTGGTCACCTCGCCGACGCCGACGCCGCTCACCGGGCTGGCTACCCGCTCGACCTGCTGGCGATCGACGTCCGCGCCGCCCTCCATGCCATCGGCGGCGTCACCGGCGATCAGGTCGACGAGGCCGTCCTGACCGAGATCTTCAGCCGGTTCTGCATCGGCAAGTGACGCCTGCTTCGATCGATGCCTCAAGCTCGGGATGCGGCTGACGCCGAAGAGATCGTCACGTATGGATCGCCATGGTCGGTGAGCGGATAGACTTGCGAGGAGAAGGATTCGGGCAGTGATCGGGAAAGCTGGAGGCATGTGATGGTGGCGGAGCGGAAGATGATCGATCTGGAGGACATCGCCGGGGGCGATGCCCTGGCCTCCGAGCTGGATCTCCATCCGGGCGGACTCATCCTGCGGCGGGGTGGACAGGAGATCGCTACGGTCTTCCCCGGGAACGAGATCGACAGGCGACTGGCGGCCATTCCCGTCTATGGGGTGGACGGCTCTCCTCTTCCGAAGGGTGGGCTGACACCAGACCAAATCGAGGAGCTTCGTGGCGCCATCCACGACCTCGCTCCCTTCATCGATGCCGAACAGATGCACCGCAACGTCGAGGAGTCCCGTCAGCTCAGCATTGCCGAGCAGCGACGGCGCTGGCAATCGGACGATTCCGAAGGATGAGGTATCTCTGTGATTCGGATTTCCTGATTGACTTCCTCAACGACCTCGATGCCGCCATGTCCATCGTCACGCCTCTTCTCGACGAGGGCTTGGGAGTCAGTCTCGTCGCCGTCGGTGAGGTCTACGACGGTGTTCTCGGGGGCCGCGACCCTGTCCAGGCCGAGCGCCGATTCCTGGCCGTCCTGGAACGCACATCACTCGTAGGTCTTGACCTGGCTACCATGCGGATCTTCGCCGAACTGCGCGGCCATCTCCGGAAGATCGGGCAGGAGACTGGCGACAACGATCTCATGATCGCCGCGACGGCGCTGCGTCACGATCTGACGCTCGTCACCCGGAATCGGCGGCACTTCGACCGCATCCCGGGTCTCCGGCTGTATGAGAGCGATGTGTCGTGAGATCTCTGATCAACCGGTGTTGGACACGGTGAGCGTGAAACGGATACGGGACAAACAGATCAGGGAGGTGACCTATGGTCGCTGAGCGCAAGATCGTCGACATCGAAGACATCCTTGAGGTCGAGACGCTGACTCGGGAACTCGAGGAGCACCCGGAAGGCCTCGTCCTGCGTCGTGGAGGTCGCCAGATCGCGGTTCTTTCGACGCTTCCCGAAGTCAGTCTCGCCCAGAATACCGATGGTCCCAAGTGGAGGACGATGACACCGGAGGAGCGCGAGGCGTTCCGGTCTTTGGCCGGCGCATGGGTCGGGACGGTGGATTTCGACCAGCTCGATCGAGATCGAGCAGCCCGGCGAGAGGAGAGCCTGAGGCTGGATGAAGCGCGTCGTCGTCGACTTGGTCTTGAGGACTTGTTCAAGCCATGACGGGATTTCTGCTCGATTCTGACTGGGCAATCGACTATCTCGCCAATCGTTCTGCCGCCGTGACACTCATCGATCGTCTGATCGACGACGATGTCTCGATCAGCATCATCTCGATCACCGAGTTGCTTGATGGTAATGCCCGGACCAGCGATCCGCCAGAGGTCATCCGTCGACTGAAACAGGTGCTCGAACCATTCGAGACTCTCCCGATCGATTTCGAGACAGCCAGAATTTTCGGCGAGATGCGCAGCGAGTTGCGCCAAACCGGTATGGGCCTAGCCGACTTCGACTTGCTGATCGCCGCCACTGCTTTGCGACACGACTTGACGCTCGTCACCCGGAACCGGCGGCACTTCGACCGCATCCCGGGTCTCCGGCTGTACGAGGCCGGGATGTCCTCGACCTAGCGGTACCCGACCAGACCCAGGGCGGCGGAGAGATCGCCGCCGTCGATCAACGCGAGGTCGTGCTGCCGGGCCAGCCGGAAGGCGGATGGGTCGAACTGGCCGATCGTGATCAGGACGCCGCGCTCCAACCGGTGTCGGGCGTTCTTGGCGTCGATGAATGCCTGGATCGTCGCTGAATCGAGGGTAACGGCCGGGTCGTCCTGTCGGCAGCGCACGACCGTCCGGCGGCCGAGGTCGTCCTCGCCGACGAGGTCCGGGGTGAACGGCGGCGCGGTCGCCTCATGCCGGACCCGGGCGTAGCCGAGACGACGGAGGACTTCGGCGCAGTCGTCCCGAAACGTCTCGGCTGGTTCGCTGGCGAGGTCGGTGAGCGTGCGATCGTCGCGCGCGATCGGTATCGTCGGGACCGTTCGATACGTGGTCTGCCGAAAGGCTGATTCCCCTCGTTCACTGGTGATCGCCACCGGATCGCTTGGTATTGGTTGGGACGGGATGTCCGTAACGATCACCGGTGGCGCGACCTCGATGACCGCGGGGTCGTCGGAGAAATCCGGTGATTCGGGAACGACTGCTGGCGCCGGGACAGGCACCGAATCGGCCTCGGCCGGACGATCACCGGGCAGCGCCTGTATCGGGCTGACCGCCAGCGCGTTCAGCCGGGCGTCGTGGGCTGCCTGCCATGACGCCACCACGTCCTCCGGGACGGGATCCGGCGATGGGACGGCTAATCTCTCCGGCTGTCGTCGCTCGGGGAGGCGGACCGGCTCCGTCGGGTGCGAATCCTCCAGGGAGCGGTCCATGCGGCGGTACTCCTGCCGGTCCTGTGCGTTCCTGCCCATCAGGAGTAACGCCACGACCCCGATCAGGGCGACGAAGCACAGGATGAAGAACACGCCGATCGGGAGCAGGACGAACAGGGTCCCGGCGACGATCAGCGCCATCCAGCCCGAGAAGCTCCGGTTGCGCAGCACCCAGGGGACGACGCGATCCTCAAGGAAATCCATGCGCTACCCCATCTCCTGAACCGTTGTGGCCGCCGCCTGAACGGCCGATCACCGAGTGGCTACGCTTCGGCGCCGACCCGCCGGGCGCCGCAGAGCCGGCAGGTCTGGTCGTCCCGGGCAAACCAGGCGCCGCAGTTGAAGCAGAACTTCGCGGGGGCGGACTGATCCGGCAGTCGGTCCGGCGGCATCATCACCGGACTGGACAGCGGCTTCGACTCCGGTAGCAGACCTGGCCCTGGCTGTCGCGATGATTCCGACTGGAGCAGCGCCTCCCGCAATCGTAGGTCCGCCTCTCGCCGACCGAGTTCGGCTTCCCGCTGACCGAGCCGGAGCGCGAGGTCCCGTTGCCGCTGGCTCTCGTCGTCGAGCGTGCGCTGCACGGACGCCGCGTCTGGCTTCAGGGTGAGAACCTGCGGCGCAGGTCGCTCCGGCAGGATTGACGGGGAGTCCGGTCCGTCACTCCGCCGTCGTCGGATGCGGTCGCTCAGAACGCCGAGACCGAAGACGATCGCCGTCACGGGAGCCATAGGGACGACATAGGCGAAGATGCTGATGCCCGGATCGTCGTCGTAGACCGCGACGGTGGCGGCCAGCCAGAGCCCGGCGACGATCAGCCAGAGCACCGTCAGCACCGGGTGACGCCGGACCCATCGTCCGCCTGGGGGCTGGGACGTCATCGCCGCTCCCGCTCCCGCTGCAGGTCCTCGTCCGCCCACCGCCGCACCCGCCGCAGGTGCATCTGCCGGGAGAGCCGGTACCGGTCGATCATCCAGCCGACCAGGACCAGGAACGCCGTGATCACCGTCAGGATGATGGCCAACCCCTGCGCGACCGTCCAGCGCTGGTCGGCATCGGTGCTGAACAGCGAGAGGCCCAGCACGAGCGCGAACGTGATCCAGAGGCCGACCAGGAACGGGTGGCGGGCCAGCCAGTGGCGTGGGCGGTCGGCGTCGGGCGACATCGGTGGCGGCTCCCCTCGGGTGCGCGAATCGTTGCTCGGATGGAGTATGCCGTAGCCGGCCGGACCGCCGCGCACCCGGCGCCCCGAGGGCCGGACCCGCCGCCGGACCGTATACTCCGGGGATGTGATCACTCAGCGACCCTGTCACCCCGGAGGCCCTGCCCACCATGACCCAGATGACGACCGACCTGATCGACCATCCCACCGCCACCACGCTGCCCGGTCTCCGACCCGGCACGACCGAGGTCCGCGTCCGGCTGGCCCCCTCCCCGACCGGCTCCGTCCACATCGGGAACGTCAAGACCGGTCTCTATAACTGGCTGCTCGCCCGCGGCCAGGCCCAGCGGCTCGGGCTGGACGGCACCTTCCTGCTCCGGATCGAGGATACCGACCGCAACCGGTATGTCGAGGACGCCGCCGAGCAGTTGCTCGACATCCTGCGCTGGTTCGGGCTGGAGTGGCAGGAGGGACCGGACATCGGCGGGCCGCACGCCCCCTACGTCCAGAGCGAGCGCCTGCCGATCTTCCAGGAGCGGGCCCGGCACCTGGTCGCCGAGGGCGCGGCCTACCCGTGCTTCTGCACCCCGGAGCGCCTCCAGGCCGTCCGCGAGGGGCAGCAGGCCCGCCGGGAGCCGACCGGCTACGACCGCCACTGCCGCGTGCTGTCGGCGGCCGAGGCCGACGCCCGGGTCGCGGCCGGGGAGCCCCATGTCATCCGGTTCCGGACCCCACGCGACGGCGAGACTGTCGTGGACGACGTCATCCGCGGACCGATCGTGACCGCCAACGTCACGCTCGAGGACGCCGTCCTGCTCAAGACGGACGGCTACCCGACCTACCACCTCGCCCACATCGTCGACGATCACCTGATGAAGATCACGCACGTCATCCGCGGGGCGGAGTGGATCCCGTCGGCGCCGCTGCATGTGTTGATCTACGCCGCCTTCGGCTGGGAGCGGCCGGCGTTCATCCATGTCCCGCTGATCCTGGCGCCGGGCGGCGGCAAGCTGAGCAAGCGGCACGGCGCGACGACGATGGCCGAGTTCCGCGAGCAGGGCTACCTGCCGGAAGCGCTGATGAACTACCTCGCCCTCCTGGGCTGGAGTCTCGATGCGACGACCGAGATCTTCAGCCCCGCGGACCTGCTGGAGAGGTTCACGGTCGAGCGGCTCAGCGCCTCCCCGGCGATCTTCGACTATGACAAGCTGCGCTGGTTCAACCAGCACTACATCAACCACATCCTGACGCTGGACGACCTGACCGGCCGGGTGATGCCGTTCCTCGCCGCCGCCGGGCTGATCCCGGCTGAGGCGGCCCGGACCGATCACCGCCAGTACGCCGTCGTCCGGGACGTGACCGCCCTGCTCAAGGACCGGCTGGAGACGCTGGCCGACGCGCCGGAACACATGGCGCCGTTCCTCGTCGACGAGCTGCCGGACTACGAAAGCGCCCTGCTGGTCCCCAAGAAGACCGAGCCCGCCGCCGCCCGGCAGGGGCTTGAGGCCGCCCTCGCACTGCTACCCGAGGTCGATCTGACCGACGAGGCGGCGGCCGAGGTCCGGTTCCGGGCGCTGGCAGAGGAGCTCGGACTCAAGACCGGCCAGCTGTTCATGGCGATCCGCGTCGCCGCGACGGGTCGTACCCAGTCCCCCGGTCTGTTCGGCACGCTCCGGGTGATCGGTCCTGATCGTCTCCGACACCGGTTCACAGCCGCGATCGAGCGGCTGAGCACGCTCTCTGCCTAATCCCCTGCCAGCCCGAACGCCAGCGACTGTGACCGTTTCCGGAGCAGGGTCGTCTTTGCCGGAGTTGCGTGGAGGCGGAGCAGACCTCTCGCCCAGCCGGGGTGAACCTGCTGCGCTCACCCGCTGAAGGCGACTCTCGCTACGCTGCGGCTTCGCAGGTGCCCGGAGAGGGGAGTAACACGCGGTTGCGGTCACGCACCGAGCTTCAACCCGGATTCCGTATCAAGTGCTTCCCGGTCCGGCCAGCCCGGCCAGGCCGGCCACCCGACCCTATCTCCGGCGTGGGGGTCGGGTGGTCGGGCTTGGCGGCGGCTCGGTCGCCGTCGGCGCGACGGTGGGCGGCTCCGTCGGCGTCACCGGCATCGCGATAGGCGTTCCCACCGGTGTCCCCGCCCCCGGGCTCCCGCCCGGCTCGACCGGGACCGGTGTGGCGCCTGGTGTCCCGGCTGCCGATGTCCGGCGGCTCGGGTAGATGATGATGACCGTGCGGGATGGCGAGGCCGACGGGCTCGGGCTCCGGAGCGCTCGCGCGCTCGGGCGCTGGCTGGGCGAGCCCACCTGCCCCGCCGCCTCGTCCTGGCGTTCCTGGCCCAGCCGCCGGTCGGCGTCGTCGCTGACCGCGAAGACCACGTAGTCGTCGGTCTCGATCGCGACCGGGTAGCGCTCCCGCCAGGCATCGAGGTCCGGCTCGTAGTCGTTGCGCTCGGTCGGTCCGATCACGACGTAGTCGACGTCGTACTCGTCGAACAGTCGCTCGACGTTCGGAGACAGCGCGTAGATGTCCCGCAGCGCCTGCTCACGCGGCCGGACGTCGAAGCCGCGCGTCGCTAGCCAGCCCCAGTAGCTCATGATCACCGGCCGGCCGGTCAGGGTCGAGATCGGGTGGTCCAGCCGGGGGGCGGTCGCGAAGACGGCGTGCGGCGCCGTCTGCTCGCGGACGAGTGCGGCGATCTCCAGGTCCGTCGTCGATTCCCAGCGGTTGACGTTCAGCCCGCGGGCCTGTTGGAGGTTGACCAGCAGCCCGGAGAAGAACATCGTCGCGACGACGGCCGTGATGACCACGCGGGCAGCGGGGCCGCGGTCCCGCCGCCAGGCGTAGGCGATCACGGCGGCGGACAGGATGCAGACGGCGAGGTGCCAGTAAAGCAGGGTCTTGATGTTGTCGAGCGGGTCGATCTGGAGCTTGAGGACGTTGCAGAGGACGAAGATCGGCATGAAGGCGAGCAGGAACCGGTAGGTGACGCTGCCGAACAGGCGCGGCATCAGCAGCCCGATCACGATCTGCGGCGCGAACCAGCCCAGGTTCTTCAGCCAGAACCACCAGGCTGGCTCGAAGTCGGCCTTGAGCCAGCCGAAGTGCAGCGCGACGCCGCCCGTCACCGCCGGCTGGCCGACCTGCTGCAGGAGCAGCTGCGGGATCGCCAGCCCGGCCGCGATCACCCCGAACGCGATCCACTTCCGGCCCGGGTACCACTGCCGGAGCGGGCCGCGCAGGTCGCCGCTCGGGAACAGCAGCGCCGTCATCGTGATCACGACGGCGAGGGCGGGCAGCGCCCCGAGGTGAGAGAAGGGCATCAGCCCGAAGACGACGCCGGCCGCGATGAAGGTCCGGAGCTGCCCGCGCTGGATGGAGATGAACAGCAGGGTCAGGATCAGGAGCGACAGCGGCAGCCCGTAGAGGACCGAGCGCTGTGGCTCGATGTTGGACAGGTAGAAGTTCTCCCACCAGAAGCGGTTGTCCTTCTGGGGGCCGATGTCCCAGGGCTGGTTCCAGATCGTCCCGAGGATGTCGCCATCGTCGTTGGCCAGCCGGGCGATCAGCACCCAGCCGAAGCCGCCACCGAGCAGGAACAGGAGGACGGCCAGCGCCGCCGCCCGGGTGTCCCGCAGCAGCCGGAGGGCGAAGGCGAGCACCCCGAGGGCGATGAACGACGACAGCACGAAGCTGTGCAGCGCCAGCGCCTCGTAGGGCGTCATGCCGAACCGGATGAACATCGCGCCCGTCAGCGACGACAGGTAGTGGTAGGCGTAGGGGACACCCGCCATGCGGGGATGCTGGGGCGGGAAGTTGTCGCCGTAGACGAACGAGGCGGCGTCGCCGACGTGCTGCGGCCAGTCGCCCCAGACGTTGATCTGGCCGGTGAACAGGCCGTCCGGGCGGAGGTCGAACATCCCGCCCCAGAGGAACACCCAGCGGACGATGAAGCCGCCGCAGACGACGACCGGCCAGAACCACGGCCAGGCCACGACCCGGCGCAGCGTCGCGACCCACGGGACCGACGTCTCGTCCGAGCGGTCGACGCGGCCGAGGATCGGGGCGGAGACGAAGCCGACGGTAGGCGAGGCGGCCGCCCGGAACCGCCGGGCCAGGCCGGAGCCGCCCGGCCACGGTCCATCTTCGGTCGTGCCGGAGGTGTAGAGCACGGCCGCCGTCGCCAGCGAGGCGACGCCGACGCCGAGGACGAGCGCGAGGCTCATCTGGCCGAGGATGCATGCGATCCCGAGCGTGACCAGCGACCAGACGACCATCCCGAGCGGGAAGCCGTAGGCGACGAGCTCCAGCCGGGTCAGTCCCAGCCGGGCCCGGGCCAGCCCGAGCACGCCGGAGACGCCGAGGGCGGCGAGGAAGAGCAGGGAGATCGCGACCTCAGGCATGGTGATCAGACTCCCTCGACCAGCGCGGCCGGACGGTCAGGATGGGACACCGAGAGCGCTCGGGCATCACGATGGCGCCGGGCTGCGGCTGCTGGCTCATGGGGCAGCTACCGCGCCGACCGGCGCGACTGAGGGTGACGCCACGGCGGCCGTCCGCGGCATCGTCGCGCCGTTGGCGAGCGCGAGGTCGATCGTCGGCGGGCTGACCGCGAAGACCACGTAGTCGTCCTGCTCGTAGACGACCGGGTAACGGACCCGGTAGGCGTCCTCGTCGGCGTCGTAGTCGTCGCGCTCCGGGTCGCCGATCACGACGTAGTCGACGCGGTACTGGTCGATGTCGCGCTCGGCGTCGGGGCCATAGGCCAGGATGGCGCGCAGGGCCTCCTCCTGGGTCCCGATATCGTAGCCGCGCACCCAGAGCCAGCCACTGTAGCCGACGATCATGCGCCGCCCACCGATCATCGTGATCGGGTTGTTGTGGCGCTGGGCGGTCGCGAAGATGGCGTGGGGCGGCGTGTCGTCCCGGGCCCACGCCCCGACCGAGACAGCGCTCCGGCCGGCCAGGTTCCAGCTCTGCGGGGAGATCACCGCCGAGAGGTTGGTCAGCAGACCGGTCAGGATCAGGCTCAGGGCGAGGATGGCGACGGTGACGCGGACGACCGGGGAGTCGCTCCGGCGCCAGAGCTCGGCGATCACCGCCGCCGCGCCGACGCTGATCCCGACGAAGCCGAAGACGAACAGCTTGTGGTTGTCCGGGCTCCACGGCTGGAACACCCAGATGACGGTGATCGCGACCAGCGGCAGGGACGACCAGAGCAGGACCCTGGCCCGCGCCGGCATCCCGCGGCGCAGGAACAGGCCGATCGCGACGAACAGGGCGAGGACGCCGGTCGCCTTGAACCAGTACCACCAGATCGGCTGGCCGCTGCCCTGCAGGATCCAGTCGGGCTCGTACCGGATCTCGAACCCGCCGGAGTCGGACTGGTACTGGTAGAGCAGCAGCGGCAGGGCCGTGGCGACCGAGACGCCGCCGAACAGCAGCCAGTTGATGACCGGGTAGCAGGTCCAGGGGCGGCGCCAGTTCCGACCGGTCGGGGAGAGCAGCGCCAGGAACGGCAGGATCATCGCCAGCCCGAGCAGCACCGGCACGCTGGCGATCGGGCTCGTCCCGACGACGAGGCCGGCGACGATGAAGGCGCGGCGCTGCCCTGTCCGCAGCCCGACCAGCAGCAGCGCGAGGATGAGCAGGAACATCGGCAGCCCGTAGAGATAGGACCGCTGGGCGAGGAAGAACACCCAGTAGAAGTTGAAGTTGCTGTAGCCGAAGACCTGCTGGAGTTCCCCGTCCCAGTTGTAGGCGTGGTTGCGGAGGGTGTCGCCGAGGTCGCCGTCCTGGTTGAACTGGCGGACGGTCAGGATCCAGCTCAGGTTGCCGCCGAGGACGAACAGCAGCATCGCGATCACGGCCGGGACCGTCTGGCGCAGGACCCGGCGGGCGAAGGCGTAGAGCGCGACGGCGATCCAGACCCAGCCCAGCCACGACGGGACGCAGAGCGCCGCGAACGGCGTCAGGCCGACCTTGACCAGTGCGGCCGACGTCACCGTCGTCAGGACGTGATAGCCGTAGGTCGCCCCCTCGTAGCGCAGGTTCTCGGTGGGGAAGTTGTCGCCGTAGACCATCCCGGCGAGGTCGCCCATGTGGAGCGCGCCGTCGGTCCAGAACCAGAGGTGCCCGACGGTGAGCTGATCCGGGTCGGAGGTGATCATCCGGCCCCAGAACACGGCCCAGACGACGGCGAGGACACCGATCGCGATCGCGGGCAGCCAACTGATCGACGGCATCCGGAGCGACGCGAGCCATTCGGCCGGCCGGAGTTGGCCGAGCGTGTCGAACGGCGAGATCCGGGGAGCCATCCGGGGCGTGGCCGCCGGTGCGGCCGCGATGGTCGGCTCACCGGGCCTGGACTCGGACTCGAGGTCGGGTCGACCGGTTCCGGTCTCCATGACGACCGGGGCGGGACGAGCAGCGCGGGGCTGGCTGCTGATGATGAGGGAGAAGGTCGTCGCCAGCAGGAAGGCCAGCAGGCTGAGGACGAGCGCGGTCGTGATGCTGCCCTGGAGGATGCAGAGGCCGTAGAGCAGCAATGATGACGCCACCCAGCCGAGCGGGACGCCGAAGGCGACCCACTCCAGCGGGTCCAGCCCGAGCCGCGCCCGCCAGAGGAACGCGACGCCGACGGCGCCCATCGGGACCAGCACGACCAGCGACCGGAGTACGTCCACGAACGTCATACAGGGAAACCTCTCGGGACGCGGTGGTCGAGGCGGTCCCGCCGTGACCCGATCGCCCCCGGCGGGCGGGAGCATCGCGGCGGATCGGGGCAGTGAAGCGGCCCATATGGCCCCGACCCATCCCGGCGATGGCGGTCAGTCGCATGGGTCAGCGTGCGTTCCGGTTGCATTGCCGCGCTAGTCTAGCGTGGTACGCGCGGGTCGGCATTTCCGGGCGCATGTATCCATGTATCATCGGGCCGACATGCCGGAACCGTTCGTTCCCGGGGAACGCCGGGTCCGCGATCTGTGACATCATTCCGGTTCGCGACCCGCATCCTCACATCGTGTCCAGCCCGGGCCTGGTGCCTCGGCGCATCAGGCCGCATCCCGCCAACCGGTCCGCCACGCGCGGCCCGTCGACCATGACATTTGACCATCACATTCGCCCAAGGAGTAAGGTCGTTGGCAACGGATCATTCCGACGACAGCCCAGCCGTTCCCGACCCTGGCCCGGTGCGACCCGACCCGGTACGCCCCCCTTCGCCACCGGTCGACGAACCCGTCGCCGGCTCGTCCCGGCCGGCGGGTCACCACAAGCCCAAGGTCCGCAAGGCCGGACTGCCGACCCCGGCCGGCGCCAGCCGCGCCGACCGGACCGGCCGCGCGGACTCCGCCGGCCACCCCGACCGATCGGCTGACCGACCGGACGAGAGCTGGTCCCTCGCCGCCTCCAACGCCCGGCTGGCCGCCAGCGAGGCGACCGAAGCGGAGACCGACGGCGCCAGGGCTGACCGCGGGGACGACGGCAGTGGCGATGCGAGCGGCCAGCCCGACAGCGAGCCGGCCGCCACCGGCTCCGCCCCAGCCGGGGACGTCCGGCCACGCGACTCCCGGGCCGTCCGCCCGCCGCGCCCGTCCGAGGCGCCGATCCAGCCTGGACTCAGCGGTCGCCAGCACCTCCAGGGCCAGCACCCCGGCGACCGCTACGTCCGGATCGTCCGGCAGCGGAACGACGACTTCGCCTTCGCCGGCCCCGGCCATCTGATCGCCCGTCAGGAAGACCTCGCCGATCGCGGCCCGGTCGGCAAGGTCTTCGGCCGGGCCAAGCGGCTCCTGATCGGCTCGCCGATCTCGACCGAGATGGCCTCCCACGAGCGCCTCTCCAAGACCAAGGCGCTGGCGGTGCTGTCCTCGGACGCGCTGTCGTCGGTCGCGTATGCCTCCGAGGAGATCCTGCGCGTCCTGCTGATCGCGGGTGGCGTGGCGGCGCTGAGCGTCAGCCTGCCGATCGGTCTCGCGATCATCCTGCTGCTGCTCATCGTCGGGGTGAGCTATCGCCAGACGATCAAGGCCTACCCGGCCGGCGGCGGCTCGTACATCGTCGCCAAGGACAACCTGGGCGAGCTGCCGGCCCTGACCGCCGGCGGCGCTCTGCTGGTCGACTACATCCTGACCGTCGCCGTCAGCGTCGCCTCGGCGGTCGCGGCCCTGGTCTCGGTCTTCCCGGCGATGAACGACCACCGGGTCTCGATCGGGATCGGCTTCATCGCCCTGGTCACGATGCTGAACCTGCGCGGCATCCGGGAATCGGGCTCGATCTTCGCCGTGCCGACCTACCTGTTCCTGCTCGGGATTGGGATCATGATCGTCGTCGGGATCGCCCGCAACGCCATCGACGGCTTCCCGGTGCTGGAGCCGCAGGTCGCGACGACCGAGGACGCCGCGATCGGCTCGCTCGGTGTCTTCGTCGTGCTGCGCGCCTTCAGCTCCGGCTGCGCGGCTTTGACCGGCGTCGAGGCGATCTCGGACGGGGTGCCGGCCTTCGAGAAGCCGGAGTGGAGCAACGCCCGGACGACGCTGACGATCATGATCACGATCCTCGCGGTCACGTTCGGCAGCATCACCTTCCTGGCCCACCAGTACGGCGCGATCCCGATGGAGGCCAACGTCGAGGGCTACCAGACGGTGATCTACCAGATCGCCCAGAGCATCTTCTCCGGCTGGGGTCCGATCCCGTCGCTGTACATCCAGTTCGCGACGATGGCGATCCTCGTCCTCGCCGCCAACACCGCTTACTCGGACTTCCCCCGGCTGTCGTACTTCCTCGCCCGGGACCGCTACATGCCGCGCCAGTTCACCTTCCGGGGGGACCGGCTGGCCTTCACGACCGGGATCATCACGCTCGGTGTGCTGTCCTCGACGGTGCTGGCGGCCTTCCAGGGCGAGACCGAGCGGCTGATCCCGCTCTACGCGCTGGGCGTCTTCACCTCGTTCACGATCTCGCAGTTCAGCATGGTCGTGCGCTGGCGGACCCGCCGGGAGCCGGGCTGGCAGGTCGGGCAGATCCTGAACGGGCTCGGCGCCACGGCGACGGCGGTCGTCGCCATCATCGTCGGGGTGACGAAGTTCACCCACGGTGCCTGGATCGTCGTCCTGCTGATCCCGCTGCTGATCGTGACCCTGCGGGCGATCCACGATCACTACGAGACGGCCTCCCGCGAGCTGACGACGCCGACCCCGCTCGACCCGGCTCAGATCCACCACACGGTCCTGGTCCCGATCGCGTCGGTCAACCGGATCGCCCAGCAGACGCTGGCCTACGCCCGCTCGATCTCCGGCAACGTGACGGCCGTCCACATCGCGATCGACGAGGAGGACATCACCCGGACCCAGGCCGACTGGAAGGCGCTGGGGGTCGATGTGCCGATGGTGATCATCGAGTCGCCGTACCGGTCGCTGGTCGGGCCGCTGCTGAGCTACATCGACGAGATCGACCGGCAGCGCCCCGGCGACACCCTGACGGTGATCCTGCCGGAGTTCATCGCCCGGCACTGGTGGGAGCAGATCCTCCACAACCAGACCGGCCTCCGGATCAAGGCGGCCCTGCTGTTCAAGCCGGGCATCGTCGTCACGAGCGTGCCGTACCACCTCGACCGCGGCGGCGAGGGCGCCCCGATCCCGGGCTCCCCGCTCTCGACCCTGCGCCGCCGCCTGTAACGTGGACCGACCCGGTCACCAGAGCGCCCCGGATTGCCCGTCGCCAGGGGTCACCGTCGTGGGGATTCCCGATGGACTGGTTGTTGGCCTACTATGGGCGACATGAATCACCCTTCGCCGGTGGTCCGTTGCGATCGGGCCGGACGCTCGCTGCCCCAGGGAGACCCGCTGACGTGGACGCTACGACGGTCGACATCCTCGAAGAGCTGGTCCGGGACGCCGGTCTGCCGGACGTCATCGCGACGTCGCGGCTGGCCGGGCGCGGGTTGAACAACCGGCTCTACGCCGCCCGGCTCGCCGACGGCCGCCAGATGGTCCTGCGGATCCGGACGCGGGGGCTGATCCCCGAGCAGGCCCGGGCCCAGTTCCTCCAGACCTCCGGGCTGTCCGTCCCGCGGCTGTTCGCGGCCAGCGGCAACGCCTCGCTCTACGCCTTCGCCCCCGGCGTCACGCTGGGCGACGCGATCGAGAGCGGCACCGCCACCCGGGACGACTGGGCGATGGTCGGCCGGGCCTATCGGCAGGTCCATGAGGTCCGCTTCCCCCGCGAGGTCGAGGGCACCGTCGGGCCGGACGAGATCACGCTGCGACCGGCCGACCCGGTCGCGCGGCTGCACGGCGAGGTCGACCGGTCGATCCCGGGGCTGGAGCGCCTCCTGCCCGAGACGGTGGCGCTCGTCCCGGATCTCCACCGGCTGATCGAGGACGCCGCCCCGGCGCTGCGCGACACGACGACCGCGCTGCTCCACGGCGACGTCAACATGTGGAACATCCTGATCGCCCCGACCCGGGCGACGCTGGTCGACTGGGACGAGCCCGCCGTCGGCGACCCGGCCGCGGAGCTGGCGCTGCTGCATCAGCATGCGTCGCTGTTCAATGGCCGCGGGCTGCCCCGGGCCTTCTTCAACGGCTACGGGCGCGGGCCGATCGAACCCAACACGTCGCTCCACCGCCTCGTCGGGACGATCGCCTGGCTGACCAGCGACGACTGGGTCAGCTTCGAGCGGCTCGACCCGGACCTGCGCGCCCGGACGCGGGGCTGGTTCCGCATCCTGCTGGCCTGGACGGAGCGGATGCCCGAGCACATCGAGCGTCTCCGGACCCTGCCGCCCCGCCCGTGAGCGCCGGAGCCAGCGACGTTCGCGAGATTCCCCAGCACGAGCGGCCGTGGCACCCGCTGACCATCGATGCCGTCATGGACCTGTTCCGGGACGCGACGTTCCCGTGGTGGATGGCTGGCGGCCACGCAATCGAGCTGGCGGTCGGCCACGCCATTCGGCCTCACGACGACATCGACGTGCTCCTCCTGCGCCGCGACCACGTCGCCGCCCGTGCCCTGCTGACGGAGTGGGACTGCTGGGTCGCCGACCCGCCGGGGACGCTCCGGCTCTGGCCGGTCGGGGAGGCGCTGCCGGATGCATCGCACGACATCTGGTGCCGGGAGACACCGGACGCTCCCTGGCGCCTGCAACTGATGCTGGACGAGTCCGACGACGACGGTGACCGTTGGGTGTCCCGTCGTGACCGACGGATCACGCGGGCGATCGCCGACATCGGGAGCCGGACCGACATCGGTGTCCCGTATCTCCGGCCGGAGATCCAGCTGTTCTATAAGGCGAAGGGCCGGCGACCGAAGGACGAGATCGATCTCGCGGCCGCCCTGCCGCTGCTGGGCGCGGCGGAGCGGCAATGGCTCCGGGACGCGATCGGGCTCACGAGCGGCCCGGAGCATCCGTGGCGGTCCGAGATCGGTCCGTACTGAGCGGAATCCGACCTGGGTGGCCAGGTGATCCGCTCCAGCCGATGGCCTGGCCGGCCCGGTTCAAGCGGTGGCGAGCGGACGGGAACCCGGTCACCGCCAGGGTGACCGGGCCAGCGGCTCACCCGCCGGAGCGCATCCTGTTCAGGTCGTGACTGGCGCAGACACGCGCGGAGGCGTCTCGGCCACGACCTGCTCGGAGGCCGTCTTCGGCTCATGGGCCGGCAGCGAGGCGCCCTCGATGTCGACGTTCGGCACGATCCGGTCCAGCCAGCGAGGCAGCCCCCACGCCCGTTCGCCGAGCAGGAACATCACCGCCGGCACGATGGTCATGCGGACGACGAAGGCATCGATCAGCACGCCGATGGTCAGCGCGAAGGCGATCGACTTGACGATCACGTCGTCGCCGAGCAGGAACCCCGCGAACACCCCGGCCATGATCAGGGCTGCCGCACAGACGACCCGCCCGCTCTCGGCCAGTCCCCGCAGGACCGCCTCCGTCGCGCTGCCGGTGTGATGGAACTCCTCGCGCATCCGGCTGACGAGGAAGACCTCGTAGTCCATCGACAGACCGAACAGGATGCCGATCAGCAGCACCGGGATGAAACTGACGATCGGGGCCGGCGTCGCGACGCCGAGGAGGTCCGCCAGGTGCCCGTCTTGGAACACCCAGACGGTCAGCCCTATGCTCGTCCCGATGGTGAGTAGGAAGCCGACGATCGCCTTGAGCGGGACGAGGACGGAGCGGAAGGCGACCATCAGCAGGAGCACCGCGAGCAGCATGATCACCGCGATGAAGAGCGGCAGGGCGTCCGCGAGCTTGGCCGAGACATCGATATTGGTCGGGGTCAGCCCACCCACGTAGGGCGTCCCGCTTGCCTGCTCGACCAGCTCCCGTGGCTGATCACGAAGACGCGTGACCAGGTCCGACGTGGCCTCGTCGTCCGGCCCCGTGCGCGGCACGACGCTGAGAATGGCGACCGACTGGTCCTCGTTGAAGGTCGGTTCGCCGACCATCGCGACGTCCGCGTCCTGCCGGATCACGTCCGCGATCGAGGTCGTCACCCGCTGGAGATCGGTCCCGCTGATCCCGTCCCCATCGATGACGTAGAGGATGGTGGCGTTGAAGCCTGGCCCGAACCCCTCGGTGAGTAGTTGGTAGCTCTGGTACTGGGTCGTTTCCTCCGGCAGAGTCTCGTTGCCGGGCAGCCCGAGCCGCAGGTTCAGGACCGGAACCGCGAGGACGAGCAGGATGACGACCGGCACGACGACGAAGAGGACCGGTGCGCGATGGATCAGTCGAGCCCAGCGCAGCCACAGCGTCGGCCTGGCGGACAGCGCCGCGGGAGTCGGCTGCACTGCCGCCGCCGGGCCGGGCCGGGCCGGGCGTGGACGCAGGCGCTCGCCGGCGAACCCAAGCAGGGCGGGGATCAGCGTGAGTGCGACGATCACGGCGATGGTCACGGTCCCGGCAGCGGCAAGGCCCATGGCGGTCAGGAACGGGATCCCGGCGATCGCGAGCGCGGCCAGCGCGATGACAACGGTCAGCCCGGCGAAGACCACCGCACTGCCTGCCGTCCCGATCGCGCGCCCGATGGACTCACTGACCGACATGTCCGGATCGGCCAGTTGCGAGCGATGCCGGGCCACGATGAACAGGGCGTAGTCGATCCCGACGGCCAGGCCGATCATCAGGGCGAGCGTATTGGTGACGTTGGCCAGTTCCACGAATCCGGAGACGATCTGAATCCCGAGTACCCCGAGGCCGACCCCGATCAGCGCCGTGAGCAGCGGCAGTCCCGCACCAACCAGGGAGCCGAGGGTGATGAGGAGGATGACGAAGGCCACGACGATGCCGAGGGCTTCGCCGGCATTGACCGCCGACACCGGCTCGACCGAGGCCGACCCGCCGAATTCGACTTGCAGACCGGCTTGCCGGGCGGCGTCCATCGCCTCGGAGACGCCGTCCTTCGAATCATCCGCGACGTTCTCGGGCGTCTCGGCGAACTGGACATCGGCGAAGCCGATGGACTGGTCCTGCGAGAGGGTGACCGGAGTGACCGCAAGGACCCCGTCCACGGTGGCCGCCTGCTCTAGGCCAGACCCGATGGCCGTCTGGGCATCGGCGGAGGTGAGCATCCCGCCGTCGGGTGCGGCGAAGACGATGCGGTACGTCCCGCCGGCCGCCGCGGGGAACTCGTCCATCAGGAGATCGGCGGCGTCCTGCGCCTCGATACCGGGGATACTGAAGGTGTTGCTCAGTTCGCCGCGCAGGGTCCCGCCAAGGACGCCGCCGACGACCAGCAAGCCGATCCAGATCGCGAGAACGAGCCGGCGGCGCCGGGCTGCGCCTCGAGCCATGTCATAGAGCCAACGAGCCACAGCGATTCCTCTCAACGTGGGCGAACGACGGGGCGGGCGTCCCGAGACGGACGCGCACGAGACGTATGGTAGAATTTACTGCACGCGAATGCAATGATGCACGACATCATACTTTTCCGGATCGCAGCGGTCCTCGTGGCGATGGGGGTCGCATAGAAAGGTCGGTCGGTGGCAGGACGTCGTGAGCGCAACAAGTCGGTGCGCCGACGGGCGATACGGTTGGCGGGGTTGCGGCTGTTCGCCGAGCGCGGGTACGACCAGACGACGCTGGCCGATATCGCCGAGGCGGCGGACGTCGCCCTCCGGACGGTCTCGCTGTACTACCCGACCAAGCTGGACATCGCCCTGAGCGTGACCGACGAGATCCTGTCGGGCGCCGGGCCAGTGGCCAGCGACCTGAAGGGCGACCTGACGTATCTCGATGCCCTGGAGCGCTGGTTTGGGAGCGTCATCGAGACCCTGGACGTCGAGACCCTTGCCCTGGCCAGCAGATCGTTCGAGCGCAACCCCGAACTCGGTGCGCTGGCGAGTGCGCGGATCCAACCGGATATGGTCCGCACGGTCGCGATCCTGACCGGGGAACTGGGCGGTCCGGGTCAGGAATCCAGCGCCAGGCTGGTCGCCGCCGCGATCAAAGCGGTCGTCACCCATATCATCATCGACGGGTCGAAGGAGGACGCGGATCGGATGATCCCGGCCGCCTGGGAGTTCCTGCGCGGCGGGATGGCGGCCCTGCGGCGCACCCAACCGCCCCGGTCAGCCCCGGTGACACCGGACAGGGATCCCGCGGCAACGCATCATTCGCCGAACAGGACCTGAGCGGTCTGGTCTCGAGACGGCACGGGGTCACTGGCCGAAGGACGGGATCGACATCCCGGCCGCCCGGCCGCTGACTGGTCCGGTGGGGCGGAGCTGGTTGCGAGGCGACCTCACGAGGCCATCCCGAGGATGTCCGGCGACGATCACCCCTGGCCGGAGGTGATCGTCACCGGAGCTCAGATCCGGGACGGTGACGATCAGCACACGGACGCTCGGGCCGGCCGAAACCTACGGTCGGGACGCGTCGGGCTGCGGCAGGGACCGCAGCCCGACGATGAGGGCGATGCCGAACCCGACCTTGGCGACGAGGTCGACGACGGCGTAGATCGCCGTCTCCGTCCCCTCCCCCAGATCGCCGGTCCCCGTCGTGCCGAACAGCCAGACGATCGGGTAGACCAGCCAGAGGGCGAGCAGCAGCGCGATCAGATTGCGCGTGACGGCGGCGCGGCGCGGGTGCCCGTCCTGGGCGAAGGCGGTGAGCTGAGTGAGGAGGATGGCGATGATCGCGACGAAGGCACCGCTGCTGACGGCCCACCAGAGGTAGTTGACGTTGTTCCCGTGGTCAGCGAGGGCGCCGGCGAAGCCGGTCAGGATCATGGCGATGTCGGCGAAGACCAGGCCGGCGGCGAGGACGGGCCGGATCCGCAGCATGACGACGAAGTGGAGCAGCAGCAGCGGAGTCGTGATCGACCAGTCGGCGTACCGCGCCCAGAAGATCTCCCGATCGCCGAGCATGAAGCTCCCCTGGCCGAGGGCCATCGCCAGATAGGCGATCGCGGCGACCAGAGGAACGACGAGGGTCAGCAGCGCCTGCTGCTCCTCGCGGTCGTCGCGATGCCGCTGCCGCAGCGACCAGACCAGGAACCCGGCCGCGCCGATCGCCATGCCGAACGTCCCGACCCACAGCCAGTCGTTTCCCATTGCCGTCTCTCCATCCCGAGCGGGGTCAGCGCCCCGCTCATCCTGCCCAACGACCGTCATGGCTCATGACAACGAGTCAGACCAACCGCATGCATCGCGTGGGCCAACGATCCGACCATTCACCTCGCGCTCCGACGCTCCGCCCGGCGGTCCCGGAACCGGTCCAGCCGCAGGTGCCAGACGAGCGCGGCGGCCTCCAGGACGATGTGACGGGACAGCTTGCTCGCCCCAGCGACGCGGTCGGTGAACGTGATCGGGATCTCGACGACGCGGCCGCCGTTCTGGATCACGCGCCAGGTCGTCTCGATCTGGAAGCCGTAGCCGTCGGCCCGGAGATGGTCGAGGTCGAGCTGGGCGAGCGCCGCCCGCCGGTAGACCTTGAAGCCGCCGGTCAGATCGTTGAGCGGCAGCCCGAGCACGGTCCGGGCGTAGCGCCCGCCGAACCGACTGAGCACCCGGCGCGGCAGCGGCCAGCCGACCGTCGACCCACCGGCGACGTAGCGCGAGCCGAGGACGAGGTCGGCGCCGGCACTCGCTGCGTCGATCAGCGCCGGCAGCCGGTCGATCGGGTGGGACAGGTCGGCGTCCATGGTCGCGATCAGACTGGCCGGACCGGCGAGGACATGATGGAAGCCGGCGACGTAGGCCGTCCCGAGCCCCTGCTTGCCGGCCCGGTGCAGCACCTCGATCCGGCCGGGGTGCGCCGCCGCCAGGTCGTCGGCGATCGCCCCCGTCCCGTCCGGCGAGTTGTCATCGACGATGACGAGGCGGACGTGCTCGCCCAGCGCCAGCACGCCCGCCACCATCGCCGGCAGGTTCTCCCGCTCGTTGTAGGTCGGCACGATCACCGCGACGCCCGATGTCATCTGGGTTCGAGAGTGGTCGCTCACGACGGCCTTTCCATTGACGTCCGGAGAGTTGGCGACGCGACAAGGGAAACGATCGGTGGGGTCCGCGGGGTCGACATCGATCGTAGATCATCGCACAAGTGTCTCGATTACGAAGATTCGGTCGCCGTCATCGTCGGTGCGATAGCCGTCGAGACGGGCCGGGGAGCCAGCACGCGAGACCTGGCCTGATTGCCGGGTCGTCGGGCGGCTGGCGGCATCCTCGCTTGAGGTAGGGACGCCCGCCGAACGACGATCAGCCTCGGCCCGGCCCGGTTGGCACGACGTCGTACCCGTCGGCTGGGCCGCTGTTGGAGCGCCAGCGAGGGCACGTTCGCTGTGACGGAAGCAAAGATCACGATCGCCCAGAAGCCGACATAGTAGGCACCACTCGTCCAGTTCGCCAGCCCGACGAGCGTGACGAGCGTGACGAGACCACCTGATGTCGCCACGCCGATATCCGAGCGGACGCGGGTCAGCAAGGCGAGCCCGACCAGGCCTCCGATCGTGATCTGGATGAAACTGATGTGAGGCTCCAGCGTCGCGACGAGGTCGGGCGCATGGTGACGGAGCACCGACCAGACATTGAAGCCAAAGATGAGGTCATGCGCGCCGCCACGGGAGATGTAGTCGATGACGCCGCTGAAATCGTCGATCAGGAACGGGAGCATGGCGAGCACCGCGACGCTCACGCTCGTCGACGTGAAGAGCTTCCACCTCGCCCGTCGGCGCCAGAGCGCTACGATGATGAACGGGAAGATGACCACGGCGAACAGTTTGAACAGAAGTGCCCAGGCAAAGGCCAGCGCGCTGGCAACGAGCAGCCGGTCGCGCAGGCGGTCCGGCGTGCGATCCCAGACGCTGTAGAGCAGGAGCGTCAGGGAAAGGATGACGAGCAGCGCGAGGCTGGTGTCATTGCTGCCGTCTGCCCCCACCCTGACGGCCGTCGCGGAAATGCCGTACCCCATCACCGCAACTGCTGATCGAACCCAGCCGATGATCGGGACAAGTGCGACGAAGATGAGCAGGATGAGGATGCCTGCCACGGTGTCGGCGTGATCGGTACTCCCGAACGCTTCACGATGGAGCCAGTAATAGACCGGCTCACCGATCGGGTACGGAAAGGGTGATCCCGGAGGGATCGTGTCCTGATAGGAGTGGGAATAGGGGTTGCCGCCGGCGGCAAGCACGCGGATGGCTTCATTGGTCGCACGCAGGACATCACTGTTTTGAACGACATCGACGTCGATACGTTCCCGGATGGCGAAGACGAGACCGAACAGGACGGCGAGCGGCCCCGCGATCGGCCGACGAGCTACGGCCAGCCCCAGCGCCACGGCTCCAAGCAGGATCGTCAGGCTGATACCGGTTGGGATCTCGTTGTAGTTCATCCGGTCGAAGAGCGTCGCTATCCCCACCGCAGTCGTCGCAATGAGGGCGGCCTGCGGTGCCGGCCTCAGCCGCTCCGGCAATCGATGCCGCAGGACCTGACGCCGGCGGGATAGGGACGATGGTCGTGGAGCGGTCCGGTCAGCCGATGGGCGTCCCTCGCTGTGACGACCGGGAGTCGCCGCCGCCGGATCTTCGGCGATGCGCCCGACACCTCTGGTCTGCCCTGGATCTTGCAATGCGGTTCATCCTCGCGCACGTTGAGTCCAGTGGGACCGCCGTTCGGTCCCGACCAATTACGGCCTAACTTCACTACTCACGACGAGGATTCGCTGCCCATCCGGCGTCACGCCGGCCTGGGCGACGTAGCCGCGACCGTTGCCGTAGGGGAACGACTCGAACACCACCCGCTGGTCCAGCACGACGATGTCGTCGTCCAGCCCGACGTAGACGCCGTTGAACCGGAACTTGCCGATCCCGTCGACGAGGTAGGACCCGAAGTCCTGCCCGCTGATCTCCAGCTCATCGTGGACGAGGCTGGGGTCGATCAGGTTGGCGATCAGGAAGATCGTGTAGCCCTGGTTGGTATCGACGAACCAGATCGTATCGTAATCGTCCTGGACGGCATAGGCGTACCGCGTCGCGTCGACCAGCCCGGTGTGGAAGTACCGCTGCACGCTGTAGTCGAGCGGGTACTCCTCGAAGTAGCCGTGATACCGGTCGCGGGCCTGGACGCCGAGCGGCGCCAGCAGGACGACGATGACGAGCGCCACTGCCGTCAGCCGCAGCCGGACGTTCCCGAAGCGACCCGTCGCCCAGGAGACCAGATCGCCGATGGTGACGAGCCCGATCCCGGCGACGATCGCCAGCAGGACGATCAGTTGCGCCTCGCGGGAGCCGTTCTGCGTCGTCGTGAAGATCCCGGGCACGGGGACGAGCACCAGCAGACCGGCCAGCAGGAGCGCCGGCCGGCGGAACGCAGGCTGGATGTCGGGTTGAAAGACTCTGAACAGGAGGGCGATGGCGCCCACGACCAGGAACGGGATCGTCCAGGAGAGCTCGGTCGTGAAGCGTGATGCCGCATCGGCCGCGTCGTTCTCGTTGCGGTTGACGAAGAGATAGTGCGGGTCGATGTACGACCAGTACTGCTGGGCGAAGAACCCCGGGCTGAGGTCGTCCCGGTTGAAGACCGACAGGAACCGTTGCCGGTTGCCGGCGTCCGGGTCCCGGAACGAGAAGACGAGGTTGGGCCCGGCGACCAGCGCGATCGCCAGGGCGCCGGCGATGAGGCTCCGGACTGGAATCCGGACCCAGTCCCGGACGTACAGCACGGCGACGAGGACGCCGATCAGCGGGACGTACAGCTTCATCGTCGGGTAGCCGGCGATCGCGGCCCCCAACGCGAGTCCCGCCAGGACGACGCTGCCGGTTGAGCGAATCCGGATCGCTCGCAAGGTGAGCCAGAGCCCGAGCGGGAACAGAGGCAGCACGGTCGCCGGCGGGATCGCGAACCGGCTGAGGTGAACGGCCCAGGGCGAGAGGGCGAGGAAGCAGGCTGCCGCCGCACCGGTTCCCCGACGTCCGGTCAGTTCGACGGTGAGCAGATACGTGAAGGGGATAGCGGCCAACCCGAGGAGGACCGTTCCGGCGCGGATCGTGGTCAGGTCGAGCCCGAAGATTCCGACGATCGGAACCAGCCAGAACGTCAGGAGTGGTGAGACCCAGTCGCCGAACGAGAGGAAGCCGGCGATCGGCAGGGTGTCGCCGTGGTGGTCGCGCAGCGTCTGCCAGAGACTCCAGGCGTCGTAGCCGGCGACGGCCTCGTCCTGGTTGAACCCCGGCGGGATCGTCCCGATCCGGAACGCCCGCAGCAATCCCCCGGCGATCAGGGCGTAGATCACGATCGCGACCGGGTGGACGAGCGAACGGACGCCGAGGGCGACGACCGCCCGGTAGCGCCCGGCCAGCCAGCCGATGAGACGGTCACTGAGCGGACGGAGCCGATGCAGGCGGAGATCGGAGACGAGGATCGGCTCCCGATGGACGGATCTGCTCCCCTCTCCGGGCACCTGCGCTGCCGCAGCGCAGCGAGAGCCCCCTTCAGCGGGTGAGCGCGCAGGTGAGCCGGAGCGGGGCTGGGGGAGAGGTCTGTTCCACCGCTCGAGCGATTCCCCTGCGACCCGCTGGAGTCCCGACGCTGGCAGAACGGCTGTGTCAGCAAGGATGGCAGCGATCGGCTGCTCGGCCCCCGCTCGCTTCCGCCTTCGGTTCGAGAGCTCCGGACGGATCGCGGGTATCACCGTCGCCCGGACGACGATCCGGCGCTGGTCGGTTCCGGTGCCGGGCTCGGTCTCCGGTTCGCCGGGTTCCTCGATCGGTGTCAGATCGTCCGGTCGTTCCGGGATCGGAGCGGTCGCGTCGTCGGTGTCCTGGCGTTCGCCCATCTCGTCCCTCCTCCTGCGCTATCGGTTGGGACTATGGATGACGAGGATGCTCTCGCCGCGGACGATGCCGCCGCGGACCTCGTAGAAGACTTCGCCGTCCCGATGCGGGCTCGTGTACAGGACGGTGAGTCGGTCGATCGGGACGGTGTCCGGTGGGCTCTGGTAGTTGCCGGCGAAGCGGACGTTGCGCCACGCCCTGACGTCGTACTCGGTCTCGGACGGGTTGCCGTCGGCGAACTCGCGCTGAGCGATCGTCGGGTCGATCTGCCCGGCGAACAGCAGGAAGATGTAGACCTGGTTGGCGTCCCCGACCCAGACCGTGTCGTACTGGTCGATCAGCGGGTAGCCGAACGCGATCGCCTCGACGAGGCCGTGGTGGAAGCCCCACGTCACGGAGTAGTCGTGCGGGTACTCCGTCAGGTAATAGTCGTACGTGTCGGCGGTCTGCCGGCCGGCGGGGAGCGCGAGCATCGCCAGCAGGACGGCGACGACGGCGATCCGCCACGGGTCACGCACTGGGCGCAGCACCCGCAGCAGGACGACGACCAGCCCGGCGACCGCGAGCCCGCAGAGCACCGCCAGCAGCGGCGACAGGAAGGCGGTCCGGTTGGCGGCCTGGAACTGCGTCAGGGCGCCGGGCAGCGGGGCGAGCAGCGTCGCGGCCAGCAGCAGCAGCGTCGCCCGCCGGTCCGGCAGCAGACGGCCGGGCTGGACGACCTGCCAGACCACGATGCCGAGGCCGAGCAGGATCAGCGGGGCAATGAACCAGAGCTCGAGACCGTGGCCGGGCATGGTGTGGGTCGGGTCGCCGTCGCCGCGGCGGAAGAGGAAATCCGGCGAGATGTAGCTCCAGTAGCTGTCGACCAGCATCCGGATGCCGAAGCCGTCCTGGTTGGTGATGAGGAGGTAGCTGTTGCGCCGGCCGACGTCCGGGTCGCGCTGCGTCAGAAAGAGAGCCGGCCCCGCGAGGAAGGCGAGGATGCCGGCCGCGTTGATCAGGACGCGGACCGGGAACCGGAGCACCTGGCGCCCGTACAGCACGACGACGACGAGCCCGATCAGCGGCACGTACAGCTTCATCGTGTGGTAGCCGAGCAGCGTCAGCCCGGCCAGCACCGCGCAGAGGACCAGCCCGACCTCGCTCCGGGTCCGGAACGTCCAGAGCAGGCACCAGAGCAGCAGCATCCCG
This sequence comes from uncultured Thermomicrobiales bacterium, assembly GCA_964244115.1. Taxonomy (GTDB): domain Bacteria; phylum Chloroflexota; class Chloroflexia; order Thermomicrobiales; family UBA6265; genus CADCWK01. The sequence goes on along the minus strand of CAXTHM010000003.1, from coordinate 63,373 downwards.
ACCGCCATCGCCGCGATCGGCAGGAGGGCGTAGCGGCTGTAGTGGACCGACCACGGCGAGATCGCGGCGAAGGCCGCCGCCACCGCCCCGACCCACGGGTTCGCCGTCAGTTCCTTCGCGAAGCCGAAGACCCCGACGACCATGACCAGCCCGAGGCTGGCGGTGACGAGCCGGACGACCTCGATATCGAGCCCGAAGATGCCGACGAACGGGGCGAGGATGAACGTCAGGAGCGGCGACGACCAGTCGGTGAAGGTCTCCAGCACCCAGAACGGGAACGGGGCACCGTGATGGTCCCGCCCCGTCTGCCAGATGCTCCAGGCGTCGTAGGCGGTGACGGCCTCGTCCTGGTTGACGCCGGGCGGGTTGCCCGACAGGTTCACCATCCGGAGCAGCGCCCCGCCGAGCAGCGACAGCAGTAGGATCGCGCTCGGCAGCGGCCAGTGCCGCAGCGCCCACACCGCCCGCGACCACGGGTCGGTCCGGCGCGGCCCCATCACCGGGACGTTCGGCCGACCGGGAAGCGGGGGCCGGACCGCCGGGTGGCGCTCGACCCGGACCGTTCGCCGCCGGGACCGGGAAGCACTTGGCACCGTCCCGGTGTCGATCCGTTCGAAGCGCGCGCTGATGGCCCCGGGCAGTGGATTCGCCGACATCAGTCCTCCGGGGTCAGGCGAGCGGCGGGAGCGATGGTGACATCGTATACGCGCTGACTCCCCGCCGGGCCATCGTGCTGGTCGGTCGGGGAGTCAGCTACGGGAGCGTTGGGCGGTTAGCGGACGGTCCAGCCGGGGAACCAGGTCCGCAGATCCAGTCCGGACTGGGTGAGCTGGGTGGCGGCGAGGATCGGGAACAGGAAGGCGAAGACCAGCACCGCCAGCACGACGTACGTCACCGTCCCGGCCCGGAGCGAGAGGGTCCGTGGGGTCCTAACGAAGCCATAGGCCATCGCCAGTGCGACCAGCCCGAACAGCACGACCGGGATGCCGTAGTTGCCCCAGGCGTGGTAGCCGTCCGGTGTCTGCTCGTCGTTGGTCAGCGGGTACCTGGAGCCGAGGAAGACGGCGATCTGGATCAGGACGCCGACCGCGAAGACGGCCACGGGCGCCCACCTCAGCACGCTCCGGCTGACCGCGACGGTCTTGTTGCGCCAGCCGTACTCCAGCAGCGCCGCGATCCCGATCACGCCGAAGGGCACCATCGGCAGGAAGTGGTAGGCGAAGGCGCCGCGCGGGGAAGCCGCCCAGACCAGCCACTGGCCGAAGAAGCCGATCAGGAGCACGGCTGCCGCCGGCCAGTGCCGCTGGTACCGGCGCAGCCAGAGCCAGGCGACCGTCGCCACCGCCGGGATCATCGACCAGGCCAGGAACGGGTTGACCTGGTTGAAGACGTAACCCCGCGTGTCGCCGCCGACCGGCCCGTTGTGCGTGCCGTACCAGACCGGCATCAGCGCCAGCGGCCACATCCACCACTTCGAGTAGTAGTTGTGGTCTGGCTGGTTGGTGACGCCTACCGTGTGGTAGTAGAGCATCTGCCGCTGGAGCTCGACCCAGTCCGGGAAGCTGAAGCCGAACAGGAACATCGGGAAGTACGAGGCGAAGTAGATCGCCAGCGGCAGCAGGATCAGGTTGACTGGGACGAAGACCAGGTGGTTGCGCAGGTCCGCCCAGGCGTCGGGGCTCGGCTCGCGGCCGATCGGGCTGGCCCGGACCCACATCCAGACCAGCCGCAGGATCGCGATCGCGAGCATGAAGACGATCGGGTAGAGCCCGTTCCACTTCACCGCGAAGGCCGCGCCCATCCCGAGGCCGACGAGCAGCGTCGTGACGCCGACCTCCCGCGTCGAGGAGCCCGACGGCAGCCGGAGATAGCGCAGGTACGCCCAGAGCGCCAGCATAATGAAGACGGCGATGTGGATGTCGACCATCGAGGTTCGGGACTGGACGAAGTAGAGCCCGTCGACCAGCAGCAGCCCGGCCGCCAGCGCCCCGACCAGCCAGCGCCCGGTCAGTGCCAGGGCCAGCCGGTAGATGACGAACAGGCCGATCCCACCGAAGATCCAGCTCGTGAACCGCCAGCCGAACGGGTTGTCCCCGAACAGCCAGATCCCGATCGCGATGATCTCCTTGCCCAGCGGCGGGTGGGTCCACTCATAGGAGAAGTTGTCCGGGCCACGTTCGCCCTCGTCGCCCTGGTACCAGGTGAAGACGCCGTTCGCCGCGTCCTCAGCCTCGTTAGAGAACACCCAGAAGGTGTTGGCATTGCCGTCGACGTACTGGGCGGCGGTGAAGGCGTGGTAGACCTCGTCGTAGATGTAGTCGTCGGGCGTGCCGATCCGGATCAGGTAGAACAGCGAGCCGATCACCGCGAAGGCCAGCGGCAGGTACCAGAGCTGCCAGGCCGGGCGGGTGGCGGCCTCGCGGTCGGCGTAGACGAAGTCGGCCGGAGAGGCGTCGGTGTCGGCCGGGGTGGCGATCCGGGGTCGGCCGCGGCCGGTGCCCGGGGCCGACCCCGGCCGGGCGGTGCCGTCCGGCAACGCCCAGCCCGGCAGCCAGCCCGGCGCCGTGAAGGTGTTGCCCCGCATCAGCAGGGCGTAGCCGATCGCGACCCCGGCCGCCAGCGCGACGACGTTGACGACCGACATCAGCTGCTGGAAGTTGGCGCTGTGCATCGGGCCGATCTTCGGCGTCTGCGAGGGGTAGTAGAGCGAGTAGACCCAGTAGACGTTGAGCAGGAACGTGCCGCTGATCACCGCGTACAGCCAGACGAACCGGGGCAGCAGCGCGACGAGCAGGGCGGCGAGCACCATCGTCGGGAACAGGTAGCGCTCGTGGCCGCGGGTCGGGAGCATGTAGGCGGCGAAGCTCGCGACAGTCATGCCCCAGATCAGCGCCTGGTAGCCGAACGCCTTCCAGGCCTGGAGCGTCAGCCAGACGATCCCGACCAGCGCGAGCACGGTCAGCAGCGTCCCGGTCGCCTGGTAGGTCAGGCCGAGCGCGGTCGACTGCCGGTCGTCGGCCCAGTTGTCGGAGAGCAGCCCCCAGAGGGTGAAGGCGTTGAGCGTCGTGTTGGGGTAGACGTTGAGGGCGTAGCTGATCCGGTCCCAGATCGTGAAGGCGCCCATGCCGGGGAACAGGCCGATGTCGAACGGCAGGCAGACGACCAGGAAGACGGCCAGCGAGATCCCGGCGCCGATGCCGAGCCGGCTCAGGCTCTTGCGCAGCGTCTCGACCGGCTTCGTCTCCCGGACCCAGCGCGCCATCGCCGGGACGTGCGGCGCGATGTAGACCAGCACGAAGGCGAGCGCGAGGAATAGGCCGACGACCGCGATCTGCGGCTTGATCAGGCAGGCGTAGACCAGCGCCGGGATCGCCCAGCGCCTCGCCGATG
>CAXTHM010000003.1:57732-59973 GCA_964244115.1 uncultured Thermomicrobiales bacterium | reverse complement strand
ATCGCCCACTCCGGCTTCCCGCGCAGGAACAGGTAGATCGCCCCGACGGCGACCATCGCCGAGAGGCTGTCCCACTGCGCCCAGACCGAGGCGATGAAGATCGCGGCCGGGTTGAAGGCGAACAGCGTCGTCGCGACGAGGGCGCTGACCGGCGTCCCGAGGCGGCGGCCGATCAGGAAGATCAGCAGCCCCGTCACGGTGTCGGTGATCGCCGGGACGAGCTTCAGCATCCAGAGGAAGGGGAAGCCGACCTCCAGGTTGGGCGAGATTGGCGAGAACCAGTCGTAGATCGTCCCGACCAACCAGAGCACCCAGAGATCGCCCGGCAGGTGATCGGTCAGGCCGCCATCGGTGTAGAAGGAGCGGGGCGAGTCGCTGACGAGGCGCTGGGCCCAGGCCGTCATCGTGTCGGTGTCGATCGCGAAGTTGCCGAGCGGGAACAGCACCAGCCGGAGGAGGAACCCGACCCCGAGGATGATCAGCGCGGTCCGGAAGGCGTCCCGCCGCAGGGCGCGACTGATCGGTGTCGTAGTGGCGCCGCCGCTCCGGGAGGTCGCGGCTCGGAGGCTGGGCCGGTCGACCCGGCCCGGCGCGGCGACGTTGCCGGTCGACGAGGCGAGCGCGACGCCCTCCGTCTTCCCGGAGACCCGCTCGACCGTGGCGGGTCGGGATGCGCGGCGCCGGTCGTCAGGACGCGTCGAACGTGGTCTCGATCCCATCGCAGTGATCCTCGGGGTACGCAGGCGACAAGGACGGTGGGGGGCGGTCGCTCCGCCCGGCCACGCTCGGACGGGGACCGGACTTCCCGGACGCGCAGGCACCAGTCAGGGCACCGCCGATCGGAGATGGCGGGCGGCACGGGCTGTCAGCAGGCGGACGATTGGTCCGAAAGGTAGAAGATGGGCCGTGTCGATGCAACAGACCCCGCCGCCGGATAGGACGGAACGGGGCGTCGCGGTGTGGCGTCGGGCGGGATCGGGACCATTCTCGGAGACGTGCTAGGGGGATCTTCGCCGACCGATCGAAGGCGATCTGCCGTTCGTCGGAGGTCGATCGTCGCTGCGGACCGGGCGCTGGAGCCGCCCGGCAACTCCGAGAATGGCGTGAGAACTGGCCACCTGATGCGGTGCCGGCTCCGACGCCGTGCGATGACGAGATGATCGATCCGGTGGGTGCGGATGCTCTGGAACGTTCCGGACTTCTTCGAGTTGCCGGGCGGCTTCAGCGCCCGGTTCGCCGGCGTATGCGTTGCCAGGGTGCACATCCGGTGCGACCGCCCAGACGGGGGCTAGAGCACCCCGTCTCAGGAGTGATTGGCGGCGGATCGTTGGTCTCGGCGATCGCATTCGGGAACGATCGGGTGACGTTGGCGCTGATCGAAACCGGTCCGCACCGGTCCGCCGGTGATGCGACGGTGAAGACACCATCGTGCCCCACCCATCACCCCTGAGCCGGGGTGCTTCAGCCCCCGGCCAAACGGCCGACCGATGAACCGCTACAACCCTCGCAACTCATCGGTAAGCCCGGCCGGGCTACGTGCTGCCGGCCGAGCCACCCCCGCCACCGGCCCCGGCCGAGCTGACGGTGCCGCTGCCGGAGGCGCTGGTCGACGTGACGGAACTGTTGAAGGCGACCCAGAACGGAAAGAAGGCCATCGTCGTGCCGTCGGTGCCGGTCGCGCCGCTGAAGGCGCGGAGCGTCTGGCCGGAAGACCCGGCTGCCTTGAGCCGCTCGTCCAGGGCCGACCCGAGCCCGAGCGCGACGATGTCGGGCAGCGTCGCGTCGAGATCGAGGGCGATCGTCTCGTCCTTGCCGGCCCGCTTCAGGCCGTCCCGGTAGGCCTTCCATGCGATCGCGGCGTCCTGGCCCTCGCGCGTCAGCCCGGAGTAGGTCGCGCCCAGCCAGACACCGACGGCGAAGATCAGGACGAGTGCGGCGATGCCGGCACCGGCCAGCCACCAGCTATCGCCATTGCTCGCCATGACCCCCAGGAAGACGGCCAGACCGAGGGCGACCAGCGCGATCGTGTACAGCCCAGCCTGCGCCCGCCGCGCCGCCGGGTTCAGCCAGTGGGCGGCGTTCATCTGCTCCCGGATCGTGGCGAAGATCTCCTTCGTCCGGCCGGACAGCTTCGCGAGGTCCCGGTTGGAGACGATCCCGTCCCGCGCCAACCCCTCCAGCTCGACCCAGAGCGCCGACTCGACGGCGTTGGCGACGAGCCGACGGTCGACCAGCCGGAGC
>CAXTHM010000003.1:0-57722 GCA_964244115.1 uncultured Thermomicrobiales bacterium | reverse complement strand
GTAGCCGGCCGCCTTCGCCAGCTCGAGGATGGTCGGGACCGGTTTGCCGTCCGGCAGCACCGAGATCGCCCCGTTGTACGTCTTGTGCCCGGTCGACCAGCCGGAGCCGGATCGTCGGCGTGCCGAACCGGCCCGGCTCGCCCTCCGGCTCGATGGTCAGGGCGCCGCGGCCGGCGAGGTCGAGCAGCGTCGCCGGGACGGCTGACGCCTGCGGGCCGCTGTGGACGAGGGCTCCGGCGACGGCCGGTGGCAGGTCGCCCGGCCGGTGGGTCGTCGGGGATTCGGCTGGCCGGTCGGTGGTCTGGCGACCGCGGAACAGCGACAGGGACCCGAGCAGCCCGGCGAGGGCCACCCCGATCGCCGCCCACGGCGCCCAGCTGTCGGTCGCATCGGCCGACCAGCGCTCGAAGGCGTTGGGCGGGGTCACGGGCGGGCCGAACTGGATGCTGCGGCCGATCCGGTCGATCCCGGCGGCGAGGCTGGCGTAGACGTCGCCGTCCCGGAGCGGCGGGATCAGCGCGTCCTCGATGATCGCCTCCCGCTCCCCGGCCGGCAGGTTGCCGTCGTCGAAGGTGGTGCCGGCGAAGATGCCGGCCCGGGCCTCCTCGGGGTCGGCCGGGTCGCGGTTGATCAGGATCGCGATCGCGCGGTCCTGGTCGACACCCGTCGCGGCCACCCATGCCTGCTGGAGTTCCTCGACCTGGCCGAGCGTGTCGTCGCTGTCGGCGTCGAGCGCCCGGACGTAGACGATGGCGTCGGCGCCGAGCGGCAGCAGGCTGGCGAGGCGCTGCTCGAGATCAGCGGTCTGATCGATCGAGAGCGAGGACCCGGTCTCGTCGTAGACGCGCTGCCCGACCGTCAGCGCCGGGAACGGAGCCGGTCCGTCGTCCTGGGCGACGGCTCGGGCCGGAGCCAGCATCGCGGTGAAGGCCAGCAGGAGGAGCAGCGCGATCCGGGTCATCGCCGGACGGGCCAGCGAGAGGACGTTGGTCGACGGGTGCATGGCTTCGTGCCCTCCCTTGAGATCGACATCGACGGCCCGCCCATGCTCCCACCCGGTGGACACGATCGTGTCACGGCGTCGTGGCATCCCCATGGCGGTCACCGAATGCACCAGCCGGACATTATGTCCCGGCGTTGACGACGGTCGCCGGGTCCGGCGGGGAGACGACGACGCCGGTGTCGTAGCCGGTGAAGTCCTTGATCATGTAGTGGCCCTCCGTGATCATCAGCTCCCGCTGGCGCTGGCCGCTCTCCAGCCCCACCCACCAGACGTACCACGTCGTCGAGTAGCGGCTGGTCGGGACGACGAAGATGACCGCCTGGGCCGTCTCGCCGTTGATCTCCTGCTGCCGGCCGAGCCGGAAGCCGGTCGCGCCGTCGTACTGCTCGAGGATCTCCGGCGGTGAGAGGGCGCCGCTGACGCTGAAGGTCGAGATCCAGGTCGCGCCGCCGTCAGTGCTGCGCCAGCTGTCGGTCCCGATCTGCCGCTGCACGGTCAGCGCGGGGACGGACGCCCCAGTGGCGTTGGCCGGGTTCTGATAGCTCCGGAGCGCGAGTTCGTAGCCGACGGGCTGGTCGCCGCTGGCTGCGACGACCGTCTCGTCCTCGAAGATGCCGCCGCCGTCGGCGGTCGCGATGCTCTGATGGTTCTGGTAGCTGCTCGACGCGGCGTTGAGGTCGTAGGCGCGGCGGTAGAGGGCCTCGGCGTCCGGGTCGTCGTCGGGCGTCGGGACGGCATCGGCCCCGTAGAGATTCGGGTCCGGCAGCAGAACGACGAAGGTCGCCGTCTGGTCCTCCTGCCCGACCTGCCGGATCGTCGCGACGATCTGCCACCACGAGTCGATGCTGAGCTGGTCACCCGAGCCGGCGTAGCCGCCCTGGCCGTCCGGCGCCAGTTCCAGCCGGGGCTGGGCGATGGCGCCGTCCAGGATCGAGGTGAAGTCGAGGAAGACGCGGCTGCCGTCCGGGATCGCGACCGGCTGGTTGGCGAGGCTGGCCGACGTGACGTGGAAGGTGTTGCTGACGTTGGACCGGAGCGGGTCGGCCGCCAGCCGCATCATCCCGATGACGGTGCCGTCGCCGGTGTGCGCCTGTTCCAGCAGCACCAGGTTTCCGGCGGTCGGGTCCCGGGTCAGCGCGCTGCTGCTCGGTGGGGAGGTCAGCGCCAGTGTCGAGGCCGCGACGACGACCAGCGCGACCAGGATCGCCTCCAGCCGCAGCGAGTGCCGCAGCCGGCGCGTTGCCCAGGCCGCCGACGTCGCCAGCGCCCGCCGGTGCCAGGCGGCCAGCCCGAGGGCGCCGAGGACGACCCCCGTCTTGATCAGGATGATGACGCCGTAGCGGCTGTCCCAGAGCGACGACACGGTCGGCAGGATGATGCCGGCGTTGACGACGCCGGTCGCCGCCGCGATCGCGAACAGCCCCAGCGCCCACGGCGAGAACCGCCGGACCGGGTCGACCGGGGCCGCGCCGTCCCGGGACCAGCGGACCACCGCCAGCGCGACCAGGCCACCGGCCCAGAGCGCGGCCGAGAACTGATGCAGGATGTTCGAGGCGATCGCCGGGGCGTACCAGACCCCCGTCTGGGCGGCGCTGTGACCGGTCAGGGCCAGCCCGAGCAGGGCGACCAGCGCCGCGGCGAGGCCGAGCGACTCGATCAGCGGGTTGGTCCGGGCGACGCGGTTCGCCGTCCCCCGGGTCGCGGGGACCGGCACCGACGACCCGGCGACGATCCCGAGCGAGGCGGTGCCGGGCATCGGCGGCGATCGGCGCAGCGCTAGCCAGGCCGCGGCGAGGACGACCGCCAGCGCCGCCCCGGCCGGCCGGAACCACCAGGCGTCCGGCAGACCGCGCATCACGTTCGCGAACGAGGCCGAGGCGGCCCCGGCCGGCGGGAACAGCCATTGCAGCGGCGGTTCGGCCAGCGTCCCGATCAGGGCGACCGCGGCCCCGACCAGCGTCAGCGTCCGGAGCGAGCGCGGGGCGGGGCGGGGCGCCGCCGGGCGGTCAGGACCGGATGGTCGCGGCGTGCGTGACAGCAGCAGCCGGGCGACGAAGAACCCGCCGGCCGCGACCGCCAGCCCGAAGAACGTCGACCAGCGGGTGACGACGGCCCAGAGCGCCGGGGTGCCGCCCTCGGTCGTCGCGGCGCCGGGGGTCGGGCCGCCGCCGACCCGGAAGGAGTAGGACCCGGAGATCTGATGGCCGTCGGTCGACGACTGGTTGCCCCAGACGACGGTGTACGTCTCGAAGCCGAGGCCGCTGAACGTCGCGGTGACGTGCAGCGGGTCGGCCGGATCGATGGTGAGGCTGTCCGGCTGGATCCGACTGTTGTCCTGGGGGCGGAGTGTGATGGTCAGGCTGCCGTTGTCCGGGTTGACCGGCTCGGTGAACCAGAGCTCGACCGCCGTCGGCGGGGCGCCGAGGAGCTCGCCCTGCCCCGGTGTCGCGCGGTCCAGCTCGGCGTGGGCGCTGGTGCGGGACGGCGCGGCGGCGGCGATCAGGCTCGCGAGCACGGTCGTGAGCAGGACCATGAGCAGGAGGCGGGCGGGCGAGAACGGACGGGAACGATAGGGCACGACGCACCTCGGGCTGGAATCGTCTGGGAACGGGCGGGGTCGTCAGAGGGTCGTTCCGCGCGGAGAACACTGCCCGGAGACCGGGTCTCGTCAGGGGAATTGTACCGGGCGAACCGGGACGATCGGTCGGTGGGCGCCGCGATACCCGATGGAGTCGGGCACCGGCACCGGATCGTCGGCCTGGGTCATGGCGCAACCTGGTCGGACCCGATCGCCCGCGCACCACGCCGAAGGCCGCTCCTTGACCCGCGAGGCGACTCGGTCACAGGGCATCCCGGCGACGAGACGACCGGTAGCGGGACGATTCCGGGATGAGCCTGTGGGATGGTTCATGATGTACGGACAGCGTGAAATCGCAACGATCGACGGGAACGAAATCGCTGGAACGGCCTGGGCGATACCCTGCGTACGTACGTCCCGAGCAGGCGTACGGTCGGACTGTCCTGGTCCCGGAGCACGCCGTTCGGACGGTTGGCGCTGGTGTTCCATCGGGCGGTAAGATGGAAGGGTATCGACTGTTAACCTGCCGTGCCTGTCGGGGGTGCCGACCAGCGGCGGAACGGGATGCGATGACCGCCAGTCAGCGCCCGAACTCCGGTCCCGACCCCGGAGTCCGCACCCGAATCGCCTCCAGTAGTCGCCCATTGTCCGCGAGAGGGTGGGTCTCCGGTGGTGCCAGTGATGTCCGCCTGCAGCGTAACCCGAAGTCCGCGAGAGGGTGGGTCTCCCATGAGTCGACTCGATGTCTACGGTCCCCGCTACCCGCTCCTGCCGCTGAAGAACGTCGTCATCTTCCCGCGCAACGTCGTCACGCTCCTCGTCGGCCGGCCGCGCAGCATCCAGGCCGTCGAGGACGCGATGCTCCGCGAGCGCCGGATCGTCGTCACCGCCCACCGCGAGAGCGAGGTCGACGACCCCCGCGCCGAGGAGCTGCACGCTGTCGGGACGCTGGCCGGGATCGTCTCCGTCGAGCGCCAGCAGGGCGGCAACATCCAGGTCGTCCTGGAGGGCATCGGCCGGGTCCGGATCGACCAGTACGACACTTCCCGCTCCTTCTTCACGGTCGGCGCGGACCAGCTCCCCGAACTCGACACCAACCCGGAGGAGAGCCGCCTCCTCGTCGAGCACGTCCAGGATCTCGCCAACCGGTTCGCCGAGGCCCGGGGCCGCTTGTCCTCCGATGTCCTGGAGATGGTCCAGCGCGCCACCGAGCCGGGCCACCTCGCCGACCTGCTCGCGACCCAGCTCCTGACCGACGTCGCCCGCCGGCAGGAGCTGCTGGAGATGACGGACGGGCTGGAGCGGCTGGAGCGGCTCGCGATCCACCTCGACAGCGAGCTGGACGTCGCGGCCCTGGAGCAGAAGATCAAGAACCGGGTCCGCGAGCAGATCGACAAGAACCAGCGCGAGTACTACCTGCGCGAGCAGCTCAAGGCGATCCACGATGAGCTCGGCGGCGAGGGCGGCAACGAGATCGAGGCGCTCAAGGCCCGGGTGACGGAGCGCGGCCTGCCGGCGGCGATCGCCGAGAAGGTCCTGCGGGAGATCGGCCGGCTGGAGCGGATGCCGCCCGTCTCGGCCGAGTCGACGGTGGTCCGGGGGTACATCGACACCGTCCTCGCCCTGCCCTGGCACGAGGAATCGCCGGACCGGATCGACCTGATCGAGGCCGAGCGCATCCTCGACGACGACCACTACGGGCTGGAGACGGTCAAGGAACGCATCCTCGACTACCTCGCCGTCCGGGTCCTGACGAAGGACGCCCAGGCGACGACCGGCGCCCAGATCCTCTGCCTGCTCGGCCCACCGGGCGTCGGCAAGACCAGCCTCGGCCGCTCGGTCGCGACCGCGATGGGCCGGACGTTCGTCCGCGTCAGCCTCGGCGGCGTCCGGGACGAGGCCGAGGTCCGGGGGCACCGGCGGACGTACATCGGCGCGATGGCCGGCCGGATCATCAACGCCATGAAGACGGCCCAGGTCCTGAACCCGGTCATCCTGCTCGATGAGATCGACAAGATGGCGTCGGACTTCCGGGGCGACCCGACCGCGGCGATGCTGGAAGTGCTCGACCCGGAGCAGAACCACGCCTTCACCGACCACTATCTCGACGCGCCCTACGACCTCTCGAAGGTGCTGTTCATCGCGACGGCCAACTATGGCCAGCAGATCCCCCGGCCGCTGTGGGACCGGATGGAGGTGATCGACGTCTCGGGCTACACCGAGGCCGAGAAGGTCGAGATCGGCACCCGGCACCTGCTGCCGCGCCAGCTCGAGAACCACGGGCTGCCCACCGACGCCCTGACGATCTCGCCGCGCGTCTGGAGCCGGGTCGTCCGGGACTACACCCGGGAGTCCGGCGTCCGTGGCCTGGAGCGGGAACTCGCGACCATCTGCCGCAAGGTCGCCCGCGAGGTCGTCCGCGATCGGGCGCTCCACGCGGTTGGCTCGGCCCGGGATGAGGTCATCGAGACCCCATCGCCGGCCAGCACAGTCGAGATCGTCCTCGATTCCGTGCCCGTTCCGGAACTCGCCGACGCGTCTCATGGCGGGACCGACGGCGTCCTCCAGACCGTCGCGGCGGTGGCGCCGGATCGTGACTTCCCCGGCGTCCCGTTCGAGCTGGACGAGGAGCGGCTGGAGCGGTACCTCGGCCCGAAGCGGTTCGGCTTCGACCAGGATCTCGGCGGCAACCAGATCGGCGTCGCTATCGGCCTCGGCACGACCGACGTCGGCGGGGAGATCATCCCGGTCGAGGTCGCGACGATGCCGGGCAAGGGCGCCCTGACGATCACCGGCCAGGCCGGCGATGTCATGCAGGAGTCCGCCCGGGCGGCGCTGTCCTATGCCCGCTCCCGGGCCGAGCAGCTCCGGATCCCGAAGGACTTCCAAGAGCGGCTCGATCTGCACATCCACCTGGCCGAGGGCGCCCAGCCCAAGGACGGTCCGTCCGCGGGGATCACGATGGCGACGGCGCTGATCTCCGCCCTGACTGGCCGGCCCGTCCGCAGCGACACCGCCATGACCGGTGAGATCACGCTGCGCGGTCGGGTTCTGCCGATCGGTGGGCTCAAGGACAAGTCGCTGGCCGCCCACCGGATGGGCATCCGCCGGCTGATCGCCCCGGCCGACAACCGCCGCGACCTCGCCAAGGTCCCGAAGAACGTCCGCGACGAGATGGAGTATCTGTTCGTCTCCAGCATGGACGAGGTGATCGCCGCCGCGATCCTGCTGGACGACGAGCAGGTCGAGCGCCTCGACCCGATCGGTTCGCCAGGCGCGATCCCGCTGACGGACGGCTACGGTGAGTCGAGCGGCATCCAGGGCGAGTAGCCCGAGCCGGCATCGAAGACGAGCGATCAGGGGCTGGCACGATACCGTGCTGGCCCCTGATCGTCTGTGGTCGATGCCGACAGGACGGTCGCCGCGACGCTCGTCGAAAGGCGGACGCGGGTTTACGGATGGGGCGTTCGGCGCGACACTGCTCCGGGTCCGATCGATCCCCGGCCGGCGGAGAAGCCGGCCTCGAGCGGGATCACGCGGCAAAGGGAGTATCGATGCAAGCAGACGGAACGTCCGGAACGACCCGCTGGGGCATCCTCGGGACGGGCGGGATCGCCCGGAAGTTCGCCCGCGGGCTGCACAGCGCCCAGGGGGCGGAACTCGTCGCGGTCGGGTCCCGCAGCGCGGGATCGGCCGAGGCCTTCGGGGTGGAGTTCGACATCCCCCGGCGCCACGCCAGCTACGAGGCGCTCGCCGCCGACCCGGACGTCGACATCATCTACGTCGCGACGCCGCACCCCGTCCATCGCGAGGCCGTCCTGCTCTGCCAGGCGGCCGGCAAGGCGGTGCTGTGCGAGAAGCCGTTCACCGTCAACGCCCGGGACGCCGCCGAGCTGATCGAGAACGCCCGGGCGAACGGGCTCTTCCTCATGGAAGCGATGTGGTCGCGCTACTTCCCGGCCATGATCCGCTTCCGCGAGCTGATCGCCGAGGGCGCGATCGGCGAGCCGCACCTGCTCCAGGCCGACTTCGGCTTCCGGACCGGTGTCGATCCCGCGGGTCGCCTGTTCAAGGTCGAACTCGGCGGCGGTGCCCTGCTCGACGTCGGCGTCTACGTCGTCTCACTCGCCTCGATGATCTTCGGGACGCCGCAGGCCGCGGCCGGGATCGGCCAGTTCGGCGAGACCGGGGTCGATGAGCTGACCGCGATCACGCTCGCGTACGCCGGCGGGCAGATCGCCCAGCTCACCTGCGCGATCCGGACCCAGACGACGGTCGAGGCGACCCTGTTCGGCTCCGAGGGGTCGCTCACGATCGCGTCGCCGTGGTACTGCCCCTCCCATCTCACCCTGGCGCGGGCTGGGCACGAGGCCGAATCCCTCGACATCCCCTACGTCGGCAACGGGTACAACTACGAGGCCGAGGAGGCCGGCCGCTGTCTGCGGGAGGGGCTCCTGGAGAGCCCGACGATGCCGCTGGACGAGACCCTGCAGATCGTCCAGACGCTGGACCGGATCCGGGCGCCCTGGCCGGTCATCTACCCAGGCGACGCCTGAGCCGATCGGCGCCCCGGTCCCGGCGGAACGGGACACGCAGACACGCAGACACACCGCCCCTACGGAGGACACGTCAGATGGAATACGGACGGATCACGAACGTCGACAAGCCCGTCTCCCGGATCGTCCAGGGGACGATCATGCTGCGAGAGGACGACAAGGACAACGGCTTCGCGCTGCTGGACGACGTCCTCGCCGCCGGCATCAATGCCTTCGACACGGGCCGGACCTACCAGCAGAACGAGATGCTGTTCGGGGAGTGGGTCGCCTCGCGCGGTGTCCGCGACCAGGTGATGGTGCTGGGCAAGGGCGCCCACCCGTCCGGGGGCAAGGACCGCCGCGTCAACGCGGCCGACATCACCGCCGACATCGAGGCATCCCTGGACGCCTTCGGCTTCGACTCCATCGACCTCTACATCCTGCACCGGGACAATGAGGAGACGCCGGTCAGCGAGATCGTCGAGGTCCTGGATCGCCATCACAAGGCGGGCAAGATCGGCGGCTACGGTGGTTCCAACTGGCGCTACGAGCGGATCCGGGAGGCGAACGAGTACGCCGAGGCCAACGGGCTGACGCCGTTCGTCGCCTCCTCCCCGAACCTCAGCCTGGCGGTCTGGAAGCAGCCGCCGTGGGCCGGGTGCGTCTCGATCGCCGGCCCCGAGGGGGCCGAGGCCCGGGCGTGGTACGCCGAGAGCGGCCTGGCTGTGCTGCCGTGGTCCAGCCTCGCCGGCGGGTTCATGACCGGCCGTTTCCGCCGGGACAACCTCGACACGTTCACCGATTACTTCGACACTAACCCGATCGAGGCCTACGCGACCGAGGACAACTTCCGCAAGGTCGATCGCCTGGAAGCGTTGGCCAACCAGCGCGGCTCGACGATCCCCCGCGTCGCCCTCGCCTACGTGCTCGACCAGCCGATGAACATCTTCCCGCTGGCGGCACCGCGCAACGCCGAGCAGGTCCAGGACAACGCCGCCGCTCTCGACCTCAAGCTCTCCCCCGAGGAGATCGCCTGGCTGGAACTGCGCACCGACGACCGCCCGTTCTAGCTCAGGTCGTGTCTATCTGAATTCGACCGGAACGCCCGGCCGATATGGTCGGGCGTTCTCGTGTCCAGGATTACCCCAGTCCGGACTGGGGGTCACAATTGTAAGGGTTGGGCAAGCCCCACCCCTACGATAGGCCGCTGCGGCAACCCGGCGACGGCTAGCCAGGCGATCAGCCCCCGCTACGGCCTGGTCGAGCTGCTCGGGCCGGCGACGGGCAGGCGGATGACGAACGTCGCGCCATCCCCCACGTCCGACAGGACCGTGATCGAGCCGCCGTGGGCCTGGGCGATCTCCCGGGCGATGTACAGGCCGAGGCCCAGGCCGCTCTGGTCGGAGTGGTTGGTCCGCTCGACCTGGGAGAGCAGGTCGAAGATGCCCTGCCGGTTCTCCTCGGGGATGCCTGGCCCGTAGTCCTGCACCTCGACCACGGCCTCCCCGGCGATCAGGTGCAGCCGGAGGTCGATCCGCTCGCTGTCGGGGGCGTGCTTGACGGCGTTGGAGAGCAGGTTCAGGACGATCTGCTCCAGCCGGAGCGCGTCCCCCTTGATGACGAGCGTCTCGGTGTCGGACGTGACGCTGAATGTGCGGTCTGGCGCGATCACCCCCATCGTCTCCACGACCTCATGGACCAGGTGGACCATGTCGACCGGTTCGACACCGAGCGCGAGTTTGCCGGTCCGGAGCCGCCCGACCTCCATCAACTGATTGATCAGTTGCGACTGGCGCTGAACCTGCTGGATCGCGGCGCCGATCTGACGGGAGAGGCGCTCGTCCTCCATCCCATCGGCGCGCCGCTTGGCCAGTTGCAGGTAGCCCTGCATGGCCGTCAGCGGGGAGCGCAACTCGTGGCCGGCGATATGGAGGAACTGCTCTTCCAGCCGGCGAAGGCGCCGGTCCGTCGTCTCCCGGATGACGAGGACGCCGCCGACGCGGGTATCGCCCCGGAGCGGCCCGCCCGTCGCCTCGAACCAGCGTGGGGTGCCTTCGCCATCGGCGACCGTGAACTCGATCTGGAACTGTTCGCCGCTCGCGGCCCGCTGGAGGGGAGTCGTCCGGCTGACCAGCGTATTGCCATAGAGATCAGTGGCGTTGAACCGCCCGCCGAGGCTGGTCAGCAGGGTGTCATAGGCGGCGTTGCTCCGGACGACGGTCCCGGAGGAGTCGACGACGACGACCGCCTCGCCGATGCTCCCGAGGATGGCCGAGAGCCGGGCCCGCTCCGCGGCGTGGGTCTCGGCGAGGTCCTCGAGTTCGGTGCTCCGGGCACTGAGCTCGTCGTTGGTCGCGTTGAGTTCCTCGAGCGTCGCCTGGGTCTCCTCGTTGAGCGTCTCCAGTTCCTCGTTGGTCGCCTGGAGTTCCTCGTTGAGCGTCTCGATCTCCTCGGTCGCAACCTGGGTGGCCGAGTTGACCACCCGGAGCTCCTCGCCCTGCTCCCGCAGGTCGTCGGTGGCGTCGCTCAACTCCCGGTTGGCGTCGAGCAGTTCCCGGTTGGCGGCGGTCAGCCGGGCCATCGTCGCGCGGAGCGACTGGTTCTCGTCGGTCAACTGGCTGACGGACTCGCCCACCGACGCTTCCGTCCGGGAGATCGCGGTCACATCCTGGACGCGAATGAGGACACTGGTAACGGTGCCACCGTGGTCGATCTGCTCGGGCTGGCAGGAGAGCAACAGGTTGACGACGTCCCCCGTCGCCGATTCGGTCGCCACGATCCGGTCGAGCTGTGTCGGCCCGTCGCCGCGCAGCACGGTATCGATCGCGGAGCGGAGCGGGTTGGAGGGGATCCGCTGGGCCAGATGGATGAAGTCCTGGCCGAGGGCGACGCCGTGGATCCCGAGCAGGCGACGGGCCGCGCCGTTGATGAACTCGATGTCGTACCGGCGGTCCAGCAGGGCGATGCCGTCCGGTAGCTGCCGCAGGATGTTCTCGTAGCGGCTGCCGGAGAGCTGGGCCCGCTGCGCTTCGCGTTCGGCCTGCTGCAGGGCGAGGTCGATCGCGGACCGGGTGGTCGGAACCCAGGATTCGGTGTCGCCACGGCTGATCGACGGGGGCGGCCAGGTCGGGCGCAGGGCCGTCCGGGCGCCGTGCCGCTGGAAGACCCGATACCGCCGGTCATGGAGCCGGAACAGATCGTTGGAGGGCCGGGGGGTCTCGGAGGTGCCGAGGGCGAGGTACCCGCCGTCCCGGAGCGAGTAGGCGAAGGCGTCCAGCGTCTGCTGCTGGAGACCAGCCGTGAAGTAGATCAGGACGTTCCGGCAGAGGACCAGATCGACGTTGGGGAAGGGCGGGCGCTGGCCGAGATCGTGTCGTCCGAACACGACCATGCCCCGGATCGCCTTGCGGACCTCGTAGGCGCCGTCCTTGTGGGTGAAGTACCGGTCGATCAGGTCGGCGGGGACGTTGGCGATGCTGGCGGCGGAATAGACGCCCCGCCGGGCGAAGGTGATGGCGTCCTCGTCGAGGTCGGTCGCGAAGATCCGGACCGGCGGGTCGCTCTGCTGCCCTACCAACTCGGAGAGCAGCAGGGCGAGTGAGTAGGCCTCCTCACCGGTGGCGCAGCCCGCCGACCAGATCCGCAGTTCGCGCCCGTTCGTGGTCGCCTGCTCGATCAGGTCCGGCAGGATGTCGCTCCGGAGGTAGTCGTAGAGCGAGGCGTCCCGGAAGAACCGGGTGACCTTGATGAGGAAGCTGCTGATGAGCAGCCGCTCCTCCTCGGGGTTGGTCCGCAGGTAGCGGAGGTAGCGCTCGAGGTCGGGCTGGCCGGTCGCGACCAGCCGGCGGTTGAGCCGGCGGAGCAGCGTCGGCGTCTTGTACGCCCCGAAGTCGATCCCGCGGCGGCTGCGCAGCTCCCGGAGCAGGAGCGGCAGGGATGGGTCCTCTTCGGCCTGGATCCGTTCCGGGCCGAGCAGCATGTCGCTCAGCAGGGGGCCGATCCGCTCGATCGGGGCGATGATGTCGACGATCGCGGACGGCAGCGAGCGCGGCATCGACGGGAAGGCGGCCGACTGCGGGTCCTGGATGACGACCGTCCCGCCGGCCTCCTTGACGGTGATGGCCCCGCTCGCGCCGTCGGAGCCGGAGCCCGTCAGGATGACGGCGATCAGGCGCTCCCCGTAGACCTCGGCGGCGCTGCTCAGCAGGGTGTCGATCGACGGGATCGGTCGGTCGTCCCCGTCGGGCAGAACCTCCACCTCACCGTCCAGCACCCGGACGTGACGGTCCGGCGGGATGACATAGATCGTCCCCGGCGCGAGATGGGCGTGATTCTGAACGGTCTCGACCGGCAGGATCGATTTCGAGGCCAGGATATGCGTCAGCTGGCTCGGTCGGTTGGGGTCCAGGTGCTGGGCGAGGATGACCGCCGCCGGGAAATCGTCGGGCAGACCGGCGACCAGCGTCGTCAGCGCCTCGATGCCGCCGGCTGACGAGCCGACGACCACGAGTTGACGTTCCGCATGATCCGTTTGATCCATCGACGTACCGTCCACGCCACTATCCTTCGTCGGTTCCCGCTTCATGCCGGACGACACCATCAACGCACGAGGCGGACGCCGGACGTCCGGTTTCAGGTCTGACAACGATGGCGGGCGGCAACGTCACGCCGATTGCCTGGTCACTCGCTCACGTGCTCGAGGTCGTCGGCGGCGCTGACCGGACCCGGGAATCGTTCCAGCAACGACCGCAGGACCTCGACGTAGCGATCATCCCGGTCCGCCTGCTCGGAGAGGCGCTCGGTGTACTGGGCACTGGCGGCGACGTTGCGGTACCGCGTCGCCATCTGCCGGGACAGCGTCGACTTCTCCTTGAGCATCCGGACGCACATCCAGAGGGCGGCCTCGACCTCTTCGGACTGAAGGCCGACCAGCGTCTCCGGAGCGAAGGCGTGCCCGACGTGGCAGCGGAACTGGAGGGACGACCCCTCGCCCTCCTGCCACAGGACGCCGCCGCAGTCCGGGCAGGTGAACATCGTGCTCTCGCCGGGCCGGGAGTCCTGGCTCTGCCGGTCGAAGTCGGACTGGATCTTCCGCTTGAGTTCCGTCTCGTCATCGCGCACGGGAATCCCCTCCGGTCCGACCGCTCGACCGACCAGCTCGACGAGTCTGTTCGCGATCTCCGCCGCCGGCAGGACGTGATGGACCGTCGCGTGCAGCAGCGCACTCTCCGGCATCCCGGACATCAGCGCCTCGTCCGGATCCTGGACGATCGCGATCCCGTGGTGGGCGTTGATCGCCATCAGGCCACCGCTGCCGTCGTAGAGCGTCCCGGAGAGGACGACCCCGATCACCCGCTCGCCATAGGCCCGGGCCGCCGAGCGGAACAGCGGGTCGACGGCCGGACGGGTGTGATTCTCCCTCGGGCCATGCGACAGCTCGACGGAGCCTGGCCGGACGAGGAGGTGCTCGTCCGGCGGCGCGACGTAGATCCGGCCGGGCTCCAGCGCCTGGCCATCCTCCGCCATCGCGACCGGCAGGTTCGTCACCCGCTGCAGGAGGTGCGGCAGGCGGCTCTTGCTCATCGGCGGAAGGTGGACGACGATCAGGACCGCCGCTCCGAAGTCATCCGGGAGCCGCTCGATGACGGTCAGCAGCGGCGGGATCCCGCCGGCCGACGCGCCGATCACGACGATGTCGCGCCGGATGTCCCGCTCACTCACCCGGGCGATTCCGGTTTCTGGTCGTGGGCATGGGCATGGTCATGGTCATGGTCATTGGGCGACTCCACCCGCTCCGTCTGGCCGCAGCATAGGGGCCAGATATCTCTCTATCCCCGCGCGTGGCGGCCCGGTGCGTAGGCAGTCGCAATGGTGGGGTGGTCTGATTCGTGATCATACCAGCGAATGCCGGAGGTTTCACGGAATCGTGATCATGCGTCTGGTCGTCGCGGTCTCCGGGATGGACCGTCGCCGGCCAGGATCCCAGTGCGTGCACGCTCGCGCTGGCCGACGAGACGATACGGAGAGCGGGACCACCGGTCAGCCGATCAGTCGACGCCTGATCCGCCCCGGTGGGCGTCGATGCCGATTCCGGGGGCGAGATCGCTGTCTGGTTTCGTCGTCTCCGCCGGTCACGCGCGGTCGGTCTCGCTCACTGCGTCCGGTGCGGCAGGAGGTGGTGGTAGGAGGCTGACAGCCCGGCGTGGTCCCCGAGGATACCGTCGGCGACCGCCTTCGGCAACTCCGGCCTGACGACGGCCTCGAGATCGTCTCGCCGCCGGAACCGCCACTCGCTGGTGGGGACCTCCCGATCACGGGGGGTTGGGCGGGTCGTTGGCCTCGATTGGCGGGGGGCGGCTCTCGCTTCGCTGGCCTCGCCCGGCGGCCGGAGCGGCCAGCGCTCCGCAGGGCGATAACCGCTCCGGCGTTGGCCCGATCATAGATGAGTCGGGCTCAGAGAGGATAACCGGATCCATTCGTGGTTCGTTTGGAAACCGCTGGTCGCGCGAGTCAGGTCGATTCGTCGGTCCATAGGGCTGGTCGCTCGCTCAACGACCTCCAGGTGATTTCGATCCGGCACGTTCGCAATATCGTCGCCTGAGCCCGATCCATTTTATGGTCGGGCCACCGAACGGCCAATCACCGGCTCTGAAGGTACCGGCTCAGCGACATCTGCCTGCCCGGTCACGTCCGGCCCTGCTGCCACGGTGACGCAACGACCACAGGCAGCAAGCCACCGCCGCCACCAATGTCCTTCAGCCGGTCCCTTCAGGGTCGGTGAGACGGGGCAGGAACGCGTTCAACGGGCCAGCCGGAAGTCCTCGGCGATGGCTTCGAGCTTCGTCTGGCCGGCCCAGCGGTTGATCCCGATCCGGATCGCAAGGTCGACCGACTGCGCCGCGGCGGCGTCGGCCAGCCGGTCGCCGCCCCCCCAGACGATCACCTCGGCCGGCGCCATCCCCGGTAGCCCGACGACCAGCTTGAGATGCTGCCGCTGCGGGTCCCGGCCCATCAGCGTCCGGCGCTGGAGCGGCACGTTGCGGACGTAGAACAGCGGGTTCTCGTTACCCTGCCCGAACGGTCCGAGCTGGCTGACCGCCCGGGCCGTGTCCAGCGTCAGCCGGTCGGCCGGCAGCTCGGCGTCGGGCGCGATCGACGGGTGCCCGAAGCCGTCCCGGAGCCCCGGCGGGAGCTGCCGGTCCAGCTCGGCCTCCAGCGCGGTCGCCAGCGCCGGGATGTCGGCCGTCCGGACGGTGATCCCAGCAGCGGCGCTGTGGCCGCCGTTGCGGAGCAGGAGCTGCTGGCAGGCGGGGCTGCGCAGGGCTTTGGCGATGTCGAACCCGACGATCGACCGGGCCGACCCGCGGCTCTGGCCGGGCTCCGACGGGTCGTCGCTGAGCAGCACGACCGGTTTGCCCTGCTCCTCGGAGATCCGCGACGCCGCGGGACCGAGCACACCGCTGTGCCAGTCGGCCCCGTGGGCGACGAGGACGCCGTCGGACAACCCGCCGGGCTGGCCGATCCCGGCCTGGAGGGCCGCGTTCGCCTGCTCGATCACCTGGTTCATCGCGAACTTGCGGCCGGTGTTCCGCTTCTCCAGCTTGTTGGCGAGCCCGGTCGCCTCGTCCATGTCCCCCGCGCAGAGCAGCTTCAGCGCCAGCATCGGCTCGCCCATCCGGCCGGCGGCGTTCAGGCGCGGGGCGAGCTTGCGGCTGGCCTCGTGGGCGGTCAGCGTCGCCGGCTCGACCCCGGCCGCGGCGCAGAGGGCGGCGATGCCAGGCCGGGCCCGCTTCCGGACTGCCCGGAGGCCGTCCCGGACGAGCGGCCGGTTGAGGCGGCGCAGGTCGGCAACGTCGGCGACCGTGCCGAGCATCGCGAGGTCCTGGAGCCCGGCCGCCATCCGGCGCAGGATCGGGTCGGCGAGCTCGTCGGCGACGGCGACGAGGTACAGCCAGGTCAGCCCGGCCCCGGTCAGGTCGCGGAGCGGGTCGCGCGGGGTCGTCTCCGGCCGCAGGTAGGCGGAGACGGTCGTCGCTCCGGCCGGTCCGTCGGCTTCATCGTCCCCGATCTGGTGGTGGTCGAGGATCACGACGTCCAGCCCCAGCGCGATCGCCTGCGGGATGCAGGTGTGATCGCTGCTGCCCGTGTCGGTGACGATCAGCAGGCCGCCCGGACCGGCGTGACGGGCCAGCTCCTCGACATCGTCCGCGCAGAGGCCGTAGCCGATCGCGCGGGTCGGCAGACGGGTCTCGACGCTGCCGAGGCCGATGGCCTGCCCGAAGAACAGGGTCAGCATCGCGGCGGCAGTGGTGCCGTCGGCGTCGTAGTCCCCGAAGACGGCGACCTTCTCCCGCTGTCGCACGGCCCGGACGCCCCGGGCGACGGCGGCGTCGAAGTTCGGTAGTTTGACCGCCTGGACGAGCAGATCCTCCGGCGCGTGGACGGAGGGATCGAGGAAGTCCGCGACCGCCTCCGCATCCTGGAGCCCCTGTCGCCAGAGCAGTTCGGCGAGGACCGGGTCGGCGTGGAGCGCGCGCCAGGCGTCGCCGACGATCGGTTCCGGGGTCGTCCAGCTTCTGGTCATCACGGACATCGGTAGCTCCTGACGCCGGTCGGGACACGACGTCGATCATGGCGGACAGGGTGTACGGACAATCGTACCGTATCCCGTCCCGCCTGACGCCCACGGGGCGGATGACCGGTGAGTCTGGTGGTCGGGCATCGTGTCGGGGCACGGATGACCGGGCGGATCGTTTATCCTGCAGTGCCATTCCAGATATCCCGTCATCTCCGACACCGGGCACTGCCGCCGGTCCCCGGAGCCCACCCGTCCCCTGCCCCTTCCGCCGTCGTCCCCGTACGGCCGCTGACTCGTGACAAGGTGTTCGTGATGCTGCGCCGGCCCGTCCAGTTGCCCGTGATCCTGCGCGACCCCCGGCTGCGCTCCGTCCTCCTGATCGCGCTGCTGGCCGGGACGGTCGAGGGGATGGTCGTGCCGTTCCTGGCGCTGATCGCCGAGGAGCGCGGCGTCCCGCTCGGCACGATCGGCGTGATGGCGGCGGCGTTCCTGCTCGCCCAGGTGGCCCTGCAGGTCCCGTTCGGCGTCCTGTCGGACCGGCTCGGCCGCTCCTGGATCATCATCACCGGGCTGGGGCTGCTCTGCCTGGCCTGCATCGGGTTCTCCCTGGCCGACAGCTCGCCGGTCTGGATCCTCCTCCGGATCGTGCAGGGCTTCGCGATCGCGGCGCTGCTGCCGTCGCTGCGGGCCCTGGTCGCGGACGTCTCCTCGATCGACCAGCGCGGCGAGGC
The DNA here is from genome assembly GCA_964244115.1 of uncultured Thermomicrobiales bacterium. GTDB lineage: Bacteria > Chloroflexota > Chloroflexia > Thermomicrobiales > UBA6265 > CADCWK01. The sequence goes on along the minus strand of CAXTHM010000003.1, from coordinate 40,297 downwards.
GTTCGCCGGCTTCAACGCCGCGTTCTTCGGCGGGATCTTCGGCGGGCCGCTGATCGGCGGCTTCATCATCCAGCTGGCCGGCTCGCGGACCCTGTTCCTGACGGCGTCGGTCGGGGCGGTCGTGCTGGGCGTCCTCGTCTGGCGGAGCTTCCCGGAGTTCCGCCGGCCGATCGTCACCGATCACGTCGTGCACGACGCCCCGATCGCGTCCGGACGTCGCGCCCTCGCGGTGCTGCTGGCATCGCCGCTGGTCGGGGCGTACCTGCTCGGCGCGGCGATCCAGGTCCCCGGCGGGCTGGCGACGGCGATCTGGAGCATCTACGTCTCGGACCTCGGCGGCAGCGATATCATCGTCGGGATCACCTACAGCACCTTCTCGATCCCGCTGCTGGTCCTGGCGTCGGTCGCGGGGCGGTCGGCCTCCCGCCGGCCGCGCTGGCGGTTGCTGCTGGTGACGAGCCTGCTCCTGTCGGTCTTCGTCGCGGGCTACGGGCTGACGGACTCGATCCTGGTCCTGCTCATCATCGGGGTCTGCGAGGGGATCGTCGTCGCCTTCGCCGCCCCGGCGATCGACGCCTACATGACCACGATCGCCGACCCACGGATGATGGGCCGGGTCCAGGGCGTGTTCGCGACCTCGGCGACGGCCGGGGCGGCGGCCGTCGGCTGGCTGAGCGCCGTCCTCTACAAACTGGACCACGCCTACCCGTTCGTCTTCTCGGGCGTCCTGGTCGTGCTCATGGTCATCCCCGCGGTGATCCTGGTCCGCCGGGCGGAGGTCACCGCGGCGCGGGTCGTCGTCCCGCCGGCTGTCTCGACGGTGGGATAGCGGCCGGGGACGCTCTCGGGCGAGGTCTGTCGGGAGATCGGGTCAGACCTCGTCGAGCGGCAGGCCGGCCTGACCGTAGGCGTAGCGCTGGGCGACCTTCCAGTACCGGGAGAACCGGCGCAGATCGAGGTAACCGTCGTAGGCGAGGAACGGTACCTCCGGAATCACGGTCAGGGGAAGTGTGGCGTCGATCGTTCGGCTGATCTCCGCGAACCGCGGTGCCGGGCTGGGCGTCGTCAGGACTCGCCCGGCGCCATGCTCCCGCGCGAACGCCAGCACCTGCCCGGCGACATCGCCCCGCCGGATCGTAACGGGCAGCTCCAGGAGGCACTCATACAGGAAGACGATCCGCTTGAAGGTGGTGCCATAGCGGTCGAGCAGGTCGTCGTCGAAGACGAAGATCGCCGGGGAGCCGGCTGCGGCCACGAGGGCAGGGTTGCCCGGCCGCAGGCAGTCGCCATGCACCCAGACGACCGCATCGCCAGTCGCCGCATCTTCGGGTGCCGGCCCGGTAGACGATCGTGCCTCGCTCATCTCCGGTCCGCCTGCCATGGCATCGGACGGAACAGCTCGCGCTGCAACTCGTCGTAGGTCCCCTCGAAATCGCAGTGACCGCGCAACGGGCAAGTCCGGCAGTACTGCCCACCGGTGTACTGCTCGAGATTCTCGCGATTGAAGATGTATGGTTTCGTGCTGAAGGTGCTCGCGACCCACTGCCACGACAGGTTGTTCGAGGCGGGGTCACCGTCCAGCAGGTGCTCCAGGAACCAGGCCGCGCCCGGTCGCCAGTCGACCCGGCGCCAGTGGATGATGTAGGCGGCCAGCCACATCCGGGCGTGGTTGTGCAGGTAGCCGGTCTGGCGCAGCTCGGCGATGAACGCGTCGATGCAGGGCAGCCCCGACGCGCCGACGCGGATGTCCTCGGGGAGTTCGTCGGCGTAGTCGTCCGGCCCGAAACCAGTCTTCCAGTCCTCCTGGTTCTGCCACACGATCCCGTCGCCCTGCTCGGCGTAGAGGCGCTGGAAGTAGTCCCGCCAGGCGAGTTCCTGGATGAGCTTGCGGACATCGCCGCGCCGCTGGACGAGGTCGATCGCGGCGGAGCGCACTTCGGCCAGCGACAGGACGCCGTGACGGATGTAGGCCGAGAGCCGGGTGACGTCGCCGGTGGTCTCGTTGCGGGTCCAGGCGTACTCGCGGGGCCGGATCGTGGCGAGCTGCTCTTCGGCCGCCGCCCGGCCGCCCCGGATCGGCGCGACGTGGTCGTCCTGTGCCGCGGCTCCGGGGAATTGCTCCCACAGGTAGGCGATGAGGGCGTCGTGGTCGGCGAAGTCCCGCTCGAGGTCGGTGCCCTGGGCTGGGTCCGGACCGGTCGGCTCACGCATCATGGCGCCCGGCCCGCGATCTAGTCCCGGTGGGAAGGGGCGCGTCGTGACGGTGGATGCGGCAGCGATCACTGCAATAGCGGACCTCGTCCCAGTCCTTCGCCCACTTCTTCCGCCAGGTGAACGGCCGGCCGCAGGTCGCGCACCGCTTCGTCGGCAGATCCTGCTTCTTCACGCCACGCACCCTGATTCGCCCTCGCTGCTGTCGATCGAGCGCATCCCGCGCCCACCGCGGGAGAGCAGTGTCCATGCCGCGTCGTTGGGCGTCGCCCCAGTCCCATAGTACGAACGACATCACCCCTCGATCTCCGGAGCATCGCCCACTGACAGTTCATCAGAGTTGGTCGAGCCGGGTCATGAGTTGATCGGCAAGCAGGAGGGCGAGCGTTGCCTCATCTGAGACGCGTGGGTAGACCGCGTTATAGTCGGCTTTGACTCGATAGTCCTTCAGTCGAAATCCCTCTCGACCGATCGGGCGGAGGGATGTATTGCGGTGCCTCTTGAACCACACCCAAACGTCTGCATGAGAGCCAGGGCCCTTGGTCGCGGTCACCAGGCCATCGGTCCTGGCCCAGTCGCTCGCGACGCCAAAGCATGCGTAGTACGCCCGGCTGATGGCCGCCCGCTCTGCGGTCTCACCACCAGGATCCTGCCGGATCGTCTTCGCGAATGCGAGGTAGTCAGTCCATGCGAATGGGTTCATGTCAGCTCGACGGTTGCAACCACGCTATCAGCCTTTTGGCCGAATGGACGAGCTTCCCAGAAGTCGTCGAATCGATTCAATCGTTCGAACGCCTGCTCTGGCGGCATGGATGTCCTCACGATGACCAACCATTGTCTTGCCAGGCTCGTCTCATCGTCGGACGCCCGAATCGCCAGAGTCGCCGAAATCGGGAAGAACCGATCCAGGAAGAAGGCCATGCTGAGCACATCGTCGCCGATTTGAGGACGGAACCGGAGTGTGTCGAGGAGCGAGTCATCCACTTCATCGAACACGAGGTGAATGGCCTGCCAGTAGCGATAGGCTTGTTGAGACGTTGACGTCCGATCTGGACGCAAGCGTCGGCGCTCCTGAGCCGCACGCCCCGAAGTCGACACTGCCTCGCTCCCGTGGAAGAACGAGTCCGCGATGTAGTCATAAGGCGATCGCACCGATTGCTCGGGTGTGAGCGGCGCGATGAGTGTCGTCATCGATTAGCCCTCTCTACTCATGATGTCTCGCACTGACTGATGGATGATCCGTTCGAAGGCTGATTCGATCTGTCCGTGGGCTTGATCCAGCCACTCGTCGATTCGATCGAGAGCCAGAAGGTGATCGGGTCCAGCCCGGAAATCGAGGTCGAGCACGAACGACTGCTGACTCCCCTCGGTCGGTTCGATGGCGGTCAGTTGCGCTTCGAGTTCATCACCGTCGTCGTATGTGAACGTACTCGTAAGAGAGAACTCTCGAAGTCGCGTATTCAACTGCCCTTCGATCACCGGACGAAAGGTGAACAGGTCAGCGAGTGGGACATCAGCCGTCACGTCGATCTGGTTGATATAGCGGACGGATACCTCATCGAGTCCTGTGGGACGAGCCACCGCGGTGTAGTGATGGAGGATGCCCAGAACATGAGGCTTGAGTCTGTTCCACCCTGGATATGGTCGCAACTGGTTGAGGATCAGACGATCACGACCGAGTTGTAACAATCGCGTCTCATCAGACGCCTTGAGCCGAATCCGGTCGACGAACGGGAATCCTCGTGATTGGAAGAAGGATGTCGTTCGTGAACCGAACTCGGGATACACGGGCTCTTGCAGGGGATAGTCGGCTGCCACTCGATCGTACATCCGACCTGGAACCGTGATGTTCCACTCAGGACCAGGCGTGAAGCTAAAGTCGACGATGGCCTCGACGACCGACGGATTCGGGTACTGGCGTGACATTCGTCCCTCCTCCGTTGCTCACGCCCACGTTGCTCACGCCGACGATCCGTTGACCTCTCACCGAGCAGTGTAGCGTGAGTCGTGAACCGTGGAGGGAGCGTCATGGTGCTCCTGACCGGGTCCATTCGGACCCCATTCCAAGCGTTTCCCGTCGAATGCTCGTCGCGGACTGGTCGTCATGGCGTATCCGACGGGCCGGTCGAGCCGGCCTGGACGGGGATCGTGATGCTGACGAGATCGAAGCATGTATCGGTTCGGATGATCTGCGTTGAGTGGGGCAGAGTCGTGCCGGGACGGGCGACTCGTTGAAACGTGTGGCGCATGAAGAGAGGGGGTAGCGGGATCAATCCCACTACCCCCCCTCCCTCGTCGCTTGCCTTCAGATGATCATCGCTAGTAGATGATCATCGCTAGTAGATCGAGAGGTAGCGGTCGCGCTCCCACTGGGAGACGTGGAGACGGAAGGCGTTCCACTCCGCCTTCTGGGCCTCGATCAGCCGCTCGGCGACGTGCTCGCCCAGCGCGCCCCGGACCACCTCGGACGTCTCGAGCTCGGCCACGGCCTCACCGAGGGTGGACGGCAGCGTCGGGATGTTGCGGCGCTTGAGATCCTCCTCCGTGAAGTGGTAGAGGTTCTCCTCCACCGGCTCCTGGAGGGGAAGCTCGTTCTCGATCCCGTCGAGCCCGGCCGCCAGCATCGCGGCGAACGCGAGGTACGGGTTGCAGCTCGGGTCCGGGCAGCGCAGCTCGACGCGGGTGGCGGCGAGGTTGCCCTGGCGGATGGCCGGGACGCGGATCAGGGCCGAGCGGTTGGTCCGGGCCCAGGCGACGTAGACCGGCGCCTCGAAGCCCGGCACGAGCCGGCGGTAGGAGTTGACCAGCGGCGCGATCACCGGCGCCAGGGCGCGGGCGTGCTTGAGCTGGCCGGCGATGAACTGCTGGGCGATCTTCGAGAGGCCGTACGGGTGGTCGGCGTCGACGAACGCGTTCTTGCCGGTCTCGATCGAGGCGAAGCTCTGGTGGACGTGCATGCCCGAGCCGTTGACGCCTTCGAGCGGCTTGGGCATGAAGGTGGCGTGCAGGCCGTGCTGCTGCGCGACGGACTTCAGGACGTACTTGAAGGTCGTGGCGCGGTCGGCGGTCGGGATGGCGGCACCGTACTCGAAGTCGATCTCGTGCTGGCCGATCGCGACCTCGTGGTGGCTGGCCTCGACGTCGATCCCCATCTCGGTCAGTGCCCGCACCATGTGCTTGCGGATCACGGAGCCGAGGTCGGTCGAGACGTCGAAGTAGCCGGCGGCGTCGGACGGCTGGGCGGTGATGGTCTCGCCGTCCTTCTGGAACAGGAAGAACTCCAGCTCAGGGCCGACGTTGTAGTGGTAGCCCAGCGCCTCGGCGCGTTCGAGCTGCTTGCGCAGGACGCCGCGCGGGTCGCCGGGGAACGGGTCGCCGTTGGGCCGGAAGACGTCGCAGATCACGCGGGCGGTGATGTAGCCGTCGTTCTCGTAGCTCTGGACCTTGTAGGTGGAGAGGTCCGGCTGCAGGAACATGTCCGACTCGGCGATCCGGGTGAAGCCGGCGATCGACGAGCCATCGATCCACTGCCCACCTTCGATGACGTGGTCGAAGATCGTGGCCGGGATGGTCACGCTCTTGACGATGCCCATCACGTCGGTGAACTGGAGGTTGATGAACTCGACGTTCTGCTCGGCGATCTGCTTGAGGATCTCTTCGCCGGAGGGGGCCGGTGCCGTTGCGCTCACGTCTTCTCTCCTTGGGTTGCGGCAGACGATCGGACAGACCGGACCAGCGTCCCTCGCCAGCGGCGAGGGAGACCGGGGCTGACCGACGCGGCGCGCGCGTACTGTAGGGCGCGGGCAGTGTAGCTGAGATGCCCAACCCGGCCCATGACCCCTATGCGCGATTATTGGGCGAAATGACTAACGATTGGTTGTGCATCCTCACCAGTTCGATGGCATCCGCATTTGGTCCTTCCGTTCGCGGGCAGCCCGCGACGTCCGTGACGGCTCTGGTGAGCCGGTCGACGATGGGAGCCATCGCCGGGATGACGACCGACCCGCGGAGTGGCGGCGGGGAATATGCCCTGTCGTCCGGCAGTCGGGTTGCGTACCCGTCCCCACCGATGCGCGATCCCCCATAGAGGAGCCGTTCGATGTCAGCCACCACCTTCGACGTTCCCGATCAGCACGGCCGGCACGCGATCGTGACCGGGGCCAACAGCGGACTCGGTCTCGAGATCGCCCGGCGACTGGCCGGCGCCGGTGCCGAGGTCGTCCTCGCCGTCCGGGACATCGCGAAGGGCGAGGAGGCCCGACGCGCGATCGCCGCCGACCATCCCGGTGCGTCGCTGACCGTCGCGGAGCTCGACGTCGCCAGCCTGGCATCGGTGGCCCGGTTCGCGGGTGAGATGATCGCGGCCAGCCGGCCGGTCGACCTGCTCATCAACAACGCCGGCATCATGGCCGTCCCCCATCGGCACCTGACGCCCGACGGCTTCGAACTCCAGTTCGCGACGAACTACCTCGGGGCCTTCGCGCTGACCTCCCGGCTGCTGCCGCTGCTGCGGGAATCGGGCTCGGCCCGAGTCGTGACGATGAGCAGCCTCGCCGCCTGGATGGGGCCGATCGACTTCGCCAACCTCCAGGGCGAGCGGTCGTACAGCGCCTGGCGGGCCTACGGGCAGTCGAAGCTGGCCGACCTGCTCTTCGCCCGTAAGTTGGACCGCCGCGGCCGCGATGGTGGCTGGGGCGTGCTGGCCGTCTCGGCCCACCCCGGCGTCACCCGGACCAATCTCGGCACGAGCGGCCCCGGCCACGGCGAGCGGTCGCCGCTGAAGACGATCACGCAGGCCGTCACCAGCCAGATGATGCGCCTGCCGATCGGCTCGCAGCGGCCGGAGCGCGGCGCCGAACCGGCCCTGTTCGCCGCGACCAGCCCGACCGTGATCGGCGGCGGCTACTACGGCCCCGACGGGCTGTTCGAGCTGACCGGCGGCCCGAAGCCCGCGAAGGTTCCCCGCACGGCCCGGGATGCGGCGGTCGCCAGGCGGTTGTGGGACGTGTCGGAGCAGTTGTCGGGCGTCGTGTTCCCTTGACGTCGGGACATGGACTCGAGCTTCGCTGGCCCTGACCGGCGTCCGCAATCACGTTTTCGGGGACGACAGGCCGCCACCGCGGCCCCGTCGTAGGGGCGAAGCTTGCGAGTCCGGCGCCCGCAGGCGCCATCGCCCTGTAGGGCGATAACAGTCGCCCCGGGTTCGATCGATTGAGAGATAACGCTCACCGTCGCCAATACGTCGCCCGTCATTCTTGACATTGGCGACCGGCCAGATCTCGCCTTACGGCGAAGGCCGCTGCGGCGGCCGGACTCGCAAGCTTCGCCCCTACAGGATGGCCGCTGCGGCGTACGGACCAGGGATCGCGCACATGGGATGACCCGTGCCAATCCGATGATCGGATTAGACGTCGAGGCGGCGCTGGCCCCCGGCGACGGGGATCGGCCTTGCCTCCGGGACGCCGTAGAGCCGCTCGATCCGATCGATGTAGTCCTGCGGCCGGAACGACCGCTTGATCGCGGCGATCGTCATCGGGCGGATGTTGCCGGTGATCGGGCGTTCGCCGGGGAACGGGCGGTCGTGCCGGCCACCGACCACCCAGGCGATATTGGCGTAGCTGCTCGCATCCCGGCCGCAGACGAAATAGGTGTTGTTCAACGCCACGATCGCGTCCCATGCCGCCTGCGGTGACGGCGTCCAGAGCACGATCTGCTTGCCCCAGTACAGCCGCAGCCGGTTGTTGAGATAGCCCTCCACGACCATCTGCCGCTGGGCGGCGTTCCAGAGCGGGTCGTGGGTCTCGCTCGCCGCCAGTTGCTTCACGGTGTAGGTGACGGGACGCTCGTCGGCGGCGTGGCGCTCGAGCGCCTCCCGCCCCCACTCCGGTAGCCCGCGGTACCGGTCGTAGTCCGGGACGTGGAGCGCGTAGTTGATGCCGAGTTCCCGCTGGACCATGAGCTCGCCCAGGAACGATTCGTAGTGCTCGCCGGAGATCCGCTCCCGCGCCGCCAGCAGGATCTCGGTCGGCCCGATCTGTCCGTAGTGCAGATACCCGGAGAGGTGCGAGGTCTCGTCCAGGTCCGACCGGTCGCGGACGGTGTCGTACTCCGGCAGTCCCTTGTCGAGGAACCGCCGCAGCCGGCGGTGCGCCTCACGGCTGCCGCCGGTCAGGATGTTCGATGGCCCGACGTCGCGGTTCAGGTCGAAAGACGGCCGCGCGATCTCCCGCAGCGGGTCCGGCCCGACGCGGTGATCCGACCGCTGCTTCGGCCGCGGGTCCGGGATCGGCCGGAGGAACTCGTCGACCCGCTTGAGCAGCTTGGGCCGGATCGTCCGGGGGGCATACTCGGCCTGCGGGAACAGCGACGACGGCACGACCGTGTCGCTGTCGACCTGGACCAGTGGGATGTCGATCGTCTTCACGATGGACTCCCGCCAGCCCCGGCCGACTCGCAGGGGGTCGAGGTCGGTCACGATCAGGGCGGCGTGGAGCCGCTTCGCCAGCGCCGGGATCGCGTCCGGCGGCTGCCCGATGACCAGCTCCCAGCCGATGTGCCGCTTCGCGAAGGCGTCCGGGAGTTCGGCCAGCCCCTCGGCCATGAACTGGTACGCCCGTAGCGTCGCCTCCGGGTAGCCCGGCGCCAGGGCGAACCCGGCGATGACCGGCAGACCGAGCGCGTCGGCCAGTTCCACCGCGAGGTTGGCGGCGTGGTTCGCCGTCGCCCGCTGCGTCCGCTGAACCCAAAGCAGGACGCATTGGGCGTCGACCGCCGTCTCGCCGTCGCGCAGGGTCGCGACCCGTGGGTCATCGTGGGTGATCAGGTCGCGGAGCTGGGCCATCGGCTCTCCCGTGTGACGCTCGACTGCCGGACAGGGCGACTCGGGGACTACCAGCGGCCGTCGTGGACGGTTTCCGACAATGGTCTGCGGCCACTGAGCCCGTTGGGGTTGGCGACGTGCGCGTCCAGGTCGGGGTAGCCGATCGAGACCATCGTCCGGACGAGCCGGTCTCGCGGGATCCCGAGGAGATCCTTCGCGGCGTCCGAGACTGGACCGCCGTCGGAGCCGAACCAGGCGATCGAGGAGACGAGGCCGTAGGCGGCGGCGGCGAGCATGATCCGCTCGGCCAACCGGCCCTCGTCGAATGTCTCCTGCGGCGTCTGGTCATGGTGCCCGTCCATCACCAGCATGATCCCGATCGGGGCGCGATTGACATGTCTGACGAAGGCCTGCAGGGCCGCCAGCGCGTCCAGCGTCGGCTGGTCGCGGACGACCACGAAGCTCCACGGCTGGGCGTTCTTGGCGCTGCCGCTCCAGCGGGCGACCTCGAGGATCTCATGCAGGACGTCGTCGGGGACCGGCGTGTCCTGGTAATGGCGGATGTTCCGCAGGTTCTTCAAGAAGGACGTGATCGCCACCGCGGGGATCTCGGCGGGGAGGGCCGGCATCTCCGGGTCGAGCCCATCGGACGGCGTCGCGGCCGCGTCGGGGTCGGGCGCGGTCGGCAGGCGTGGGTCGGACAGGTCGGACATGGAGCCTCCTCGGCTGGCGGTGACGACCCGGATCGGGATCGGCGATCCGGGTCCGGGCGAACGGTCTGATCTGGCGCCGACAACGCAGTGTCCGTGCCGGTCCGGGGGAAGCCGGACGCGCCGGACGGGAGGGTCCGGCGCGTCTCGATGGTCGTGGCCTGTGGCGGAACGAACCGCTACAGGATCAGGCGGTCGGCGGCGGCGAAGGCGAAGTAGACGAACAGGTACCAGAGCGAGCTGAAGAACATCTGGCGGGCGCGGCGCTTGCTCGGGTCGACGAACAGGGCGATGGCCTGGCCGAGGAAGATGACGTTGATCAGGACGACCCCGGCCAGGTAGATCCAGCCGAAACCCAGCCAGACCATGCTGATCTCGACCAGGGTCAACAGGACGGTGTAGATCAGGATCTGGAGGCGCGTCGTCGCTTCCCCGGCGACGACCGGTAGCATCGGCACCTGCGCCCGGCCGTACTCCCCGACCTTGAGCAGGGCCAGCGACCAGAAGTGCGGCGGGGTCCAGAAGAAGACGACCGCGAACAGCGCCCAGGCGATCCACGAGGTCTCACCGGTCACCGCCGCCCAGCCGACGACCGGCGGGAACGCCCCGGCCGCGCCGCCGATGACGATGTTCTGCGGGGTGCGGCGCTTGAGCCAGGCGGTGTAGATCAGCACGTAGTACGCGTTACCGGCCAGCGCGAACAGCGCGGCCGGCAGGTTGACCAGGGTCGCCAGCAGCACAAACGACGCGGCGGTCAGCGCCAGCCCGAAGAGCAGCGCCGACCGGGGCGCGATCTCGCCGGAGGCCGTCCCGCGGTGCTGGGTGCGCGGCATGATCGCGTCGATGTCGCGGTCGATGTAGCAGTTCAGGGCGCCGGCCCCGGAGACCGAGAGCGAGCCACCGATCAGCGTCCAGACGATTAGCCAGATCCCCGGCAGGCCCCGCTCGGCGATCAGCATGGCGCCCAGCGTCGTGGCGAGCAGCAGGCTCTGGATGCCGGGCTTGGTGAGGGCGATGTACCCGGAGATGGTGACCCGGGCATCGGCCAGCCAGCCGGGCGAGCCGGCAATTTCGGCGGAGGGTGCCGTCGTGGGCGAACCGTGGGTGATGTCGGTGTCTGCCAGCCGTGCCATGGAACCTCTCTGCCGGACGGCCCGGTCTGCGGCGCAGCGGGGCCAGAAACGTTGGCACGTATCGACGCCCAGCGTTGGGGAGATCGCGTGTCGCGTGGTGAAGAGGTCGGACCGACCGCCGGTGACTCGACCTGGGCCAGGTGGCGGTGCCGCGCTCGAACACTGTGATTCTACCGTGCGCTGGCGTTTCTGACCCGGCCCCGGACGCCGCGCCCGGTGCACGGCGTCACGAGACCGGCGCCCGGATCATCGCGGACAGACGCGTCGCCAGTGGGCCCGTTACTCCCTCTCCGACAAAGGGTGTTGACAATAAACCGTGCCAGCTCTACCATGTCGTTGTATCGCGATATATCGTTATTCATCGACAATCAAGACGCGGAAGGATCCCTCATGACCGCCAATCAGACGAACATCGACGGCAGCCAGCCGCCTATCGACCAGCCAGCCGGCGCACACGGCGCCCCCAGTCCCGAGAGGACACCCATGGATACGACCACATGGACCACAGACACCCGCGAGGGCGGGCAACCATCCCTCACTGAGCGGCAGCGCGGCGAGCGCCACGGCGACCACCGGCATCACGGCCACCACCACGGGCACCGACACGGTCCCGGCGGTCCCGGACGCCACCGCGGCTTCGGCTTCGGCCGCCACGGCGGACCGGGCTGGGACAGCCACCAGCGCGACGGCGATCCTGATGCGGACCAGCCCCAGGGCGACGGGACGTCCCGCCGCTTCATGGGCTTCGGCCCCATGCACCGTCACCAGCGCGAGGCGCTGGCCCAGGCAATGGCCCGCGGCTTCGGCCCTGGCGACCGCGGCGGCGAGCGTGGCTGGGGCGGCCCCCGGGGTCCGCATGGCGGCCGGCGCGGCTTCGGCGGTCCCGGCGGACCGGCCGGTCGCGGCGGCCCGTGGTCCGGCGAGGACGGGCCGGGACGCCCACGGGGCGAGCGCTTCTTCGAGCGCGGCGAGCTCCGCTACGTCATCCTCGACCTGATCAACGACCAGCCCCGCCACGGCTACGACATCATCCGGGCGCTGGAGGAGCAGTTCAGCGGGCTCTACAGCCCGAGCCCCGGTTCGGTCTACCCCACGCTGCAACTGCTCGAGGACCAGGGCTTCGTCGTCTCGGAGCCCCTGGATGGCAAGAAGATCTTCCGGACGACCGATGAGGGACGGGCCGAACTCGAGAAGCGCGGCGATGCGCTCCAGGCGATCCGCGACCGGATCGGCGCCCGCCCGGTCTTCGACGCGATCGGCGACATCCGCCCGATCGTCGGCGAGCTCTGGGACCTCGGCCAGACCGTCATGCAGGCCGCCTCCCGGGGTTCCCTCGGCGATCCCGAGCGGATCGAGCGGCTCCGCGAGGCGATCCGGCGGGCTCGGCAGGAGATCGACGAGATCCTGACCGTCCCGACCGTGGCTCGCCCGACCGCCAAGCCGGAGCCGAAGACTGACGAGTCCGTCCCGCCGATCATGTAATCGTTTGATCGAGTTGGGATCGTCGATTTAGTCAATCGGCAGGCAGTCCAACCGTTGCCCCCTCTTCGTTCGTCGCGGTTCGCCCTCGGAGCGCCTGGGGAGGGGGAGACGGTTCTAATAGCATCCTTATTGTCGCCGACTAATAGATTGTCACGCTGCAGTGATAGTCGCTCAGTAGGGGAAGGCTTGTGTAGCGGGTTCAGATCTGTGTAGTCACATACCTTCTAGAAAATTATTGGACGCGATCTTATTATTACGAAAAAATCATATATTGTTGAACGTATCTCGTTCTACAGCATCTATGGTTTGAGGTGTTCGTACAGTACAATAGAGACCGTGGATTGGAAGATCAAGGGGGTTCGATTGGAAGCCAATGTTTGAACCATTTTCGCTACGACGCCGCAGGCAAGTACGCGAGGAATCACCTGTCCTCTACGGGTACGACGTCTTACCTGAGCCCTTTCGCGTTCAAGTCATCCATACTCTTGACGGCGTATTTGGTGTCCGCGAGGCTCGTGGGAACGGAGTTATTTCCATGACGGGGTATGGGGATACCCCTGAGGATATTTGGCTCATAATTGAGGAGGCGATGTCACGTCATCTTGGAGTGTTTCAATTGTCGGGCACCGTGCACTCCCATAGAAATGGCTACGCCGAGTACCTGCTAAATGCCAGTCGATCCGTTGATCAAGTCCTCGACGCAATTGAGTACGCATTCCAGATGGTGTCCTTCCTCGATGAACACTCCGTCTCTCTCGCCTCGGGTTACCGGATTCGTCTCACTCCGGCCGAGGCAGTGGAAGAGCTCAACTATCGATTTGGCCAACATGACCTTGGATACAGAATGGTCGACTACCTTATCGTCCGGATAGATTCGGAATATTTACATATCGAAGTAATTGAGCCTGCCCTGAAGCTACTGCACGAAGAAGGTTTCGAGGTAGCCAGAGATGCATTCGCCAAGGCTCACAAACACTACCGACATGGAGAGTTGCGGGATGCCATTCGAGGGGCAAGCGATGCCTTTGAAAGCACCCTGAAGGCTATCTGTGATGCAGAGGAGTGGGGTCGAGCGCCTAGTGACTCGGCTGCAACGCTAGTCGATATCACCATTCGAAACGGTCTCCTACCGAAGGAACTCGAGAGCCATTACAAAGGGCTGATTAGCTCAATGAAGTCTGGTCTTCCAACGGTTGCTAATCCGTATCGCCATGGTCCAGCGCCAACTCCTTCGGTCATCCCTCCATATTTAGCCTCCCATGCCTTGAACTTAGCTGCGGCCAACATCGTGTTCCTCGTTGAGTCGTGGAAGGCGCTGCCTCGATAATCGGAAGGTCGGCCGCTTGCCTGATGCTGGCTCTTAAATGGCCGTGCTGTGGAACTGAAGGATGGATATTGCCGTCCACATCGAGCGATTTGTTAGGGTGAGGAGATCCGCTCGACGAGCGCCCACCCCGTCTCAATCAGTCGAGTCTTGGCCGCCGAGAGTGCCTGAAAACCGTCAATGGACTGGCGTGCGGTGTGCGACGCTGGAGCCATAGGCGGCAACGTGCCAGCCCGTCCCCCCGGAGGAACCCGCCATGTCCACCCCGACCATGCCCTACCGCGGCGTCGTCCGCGCTCCCGACTTCACCGGCTACGAGTGGGTGACCGGCACCCCACGGTCGATCACCGACCTGCGCGGCCAGCTCGTCATCCTCGACTTCTGGACCTACTGCTGCATCAACTGCATGCACATGCTCCCGGTCCTGCACCGGCTGGAGCGCGAGTTCGCCGGCCGGCTGACGGTGATCGGAGTCGAGGCCGCCAAGTTCACCGCCGAGCAGGTCCCCGCCAACGTCGCCAAGGCGATCGAGCGCTACGGCATCACGCACCCCGTCATCAACGACCCGGACCGTCGGCTCTGGGACGAGTACACCGCCAACTCCTGGCCGACGCTGATGTTCATCGACCCGGCCGGCAAGGTCTGGGGCCGGCTGGCGGGGGAGATCGACTACGACAGCCTGCGCCAGATCGTCTCGGATGCGCTCGACTCCTACACCCTCGACGGCACGCTCGTCCCGATCACGCCCGAGGGGCCGATCGAGCCGACCGACCCCGGGACGACGCTGCGCTTCCCCGGCAAGGTCCACGTCGACGCCCCCCGCGACCGCCTGGTCGTCAGCGACACCGGCCACCACCGCATCCTGATCATGGGCCGCGATGGGCGGGTCACACGGGTGATCGGCTCCGGCGCCGAGGGGCGGACCGACGGCTCGCTGTCGGACGCGTCGTTCTTCCTGCCCGAGGGCGTCGAGGTTTCGCCGGACGGCGAGACGATCTACGTCGCCGACCGGGCCAACCATCTCCTGCGCCGGATCGATCTCGCCGACGGCACGGTGACGACGGTCGCGGGGACCGGGGAGCGCGGCGGCTACGAGCTCGACGGGCCGGCGCCGGGCACCGAGACCGCCCTCGCCTCCCCGTGGGACCTCGCCTGGGACGGCAACCGGCTGCTGATCGCCATGGCCGGGACGCACCAGATCTGGGCGTTCCATCCCGCGACGGGCATGGTCGAGATCGTCGCCGGGACGGGGGCCGAATCGATCCACGACGGCCCACTCAGAGAAGCGACGTTCTCCCAACCGTCCGGCCTGGTCGTGACCGAGGGGGCGGCCTGGTCGCTGGACAGCGAGACGAGCGCCGTCCGCCGCATCGATCTGGCCGGCGGCCGGGTCCGGCGGATCGTCGGTCGGGGCCTGTTCGACTTCGGGGACATCGACGGGACCGGCGACATGGTCCGGCTCCAGCACCCGCTCGGACTGGCGGCGACGCAGGAGGACGGTCGCCCGATGCTCTACATCGCCGACTCCTACAACCACCGGATCAAGCGGCTCGACGCGCTGGACCGGACCGTGACGACCATCGCCGGCAACGGTGAGGCGGCGCTGCGGGACGGCGACCTGGCGACGGCGTCGTTCTGGGAGCCGTCCGGGCTGGCCGTCGATGGCGCCCGGATCTACGTCGCCGATACCAACAACCACGCCCTCCGGCTGGTCGACACCGACGCCGGGACCGTGACGACGATCGATGTCCGCCTGCCGTAGTGAGACGGTCAGGCGGTGACGACCGGGCGACTCCCGGTCAGCCCACCGTCGACCGGGAGAACGATGCCGGTGATCCAGGCGGCATCATCGGATACGAGGAAGGCGATCGCGGCGGCGATGTCCTCCGGCTCCCCGACCCGGCCCAGCGGGTAGAGCCGGTGCATCTGCGCGAACGTCTCGGGCTGGTCGTCCCAGACCCGGGTCCGGACCGTGCCGGGCGCGACGACGTTGAACCGGACGCGGCGGGGGCCATACTCGGCGGCAAGGTTCATGGTCAGGTTCTGGAGCCCCGCCTTCGCAGCGGAGTACGGGTAGCTGCCGATCGCCAGCATCCCGTTGACGGAGCTGACGTTGACGACGCTGCCGCCGTGGGGCGCGGACAGCAGGTGCGGGATCGCCGCCCGGGTCGTGCGGACGACGCCGAGCAGGTTGATCTCGTGCATCCGCCGCCAGATCTCGTCGGGCTGCTCCGCGAACGGCGGCTCATCGACATCGGCGCCTGCGACGTTAGCGAGGATGTCCAGCCGGCCGAACCGCGCGACCGTCTCCGTCACGGCCCGGTCGACCGCCGCCGTGTCGGTCACATCGCAGGCGACCGCGAGTGCCACCCCACCGGTCGCGATGATCTCGGCCGCCGTCCGTTGGGCCGCCTCGACATCGAGGTCGGCGATGGCGACGGCAGCGCCCTCCGTGGCCAGCCGGAGCGCTGTCGCCCGGCCGATACCGTGCCCACCGCCCGTCACGAAGGCGACGCATTCATCCAGTCGTCCCATCGCTCGCCCTGATCCTTTCATTGAATGAGACGTGACTCCTGCGTCTGAAACACATCCAGCGACGCTCAACATGATTGACGTTCTTCGATCAGGGCTGCTGCTCCCCTCTCCAGGTACCTGCGAGCCGCAGCGCAGCGAGAGCCGCTCGTGGAGGGTGAGCGAGCAGGTGAGCCGCAGAGGGGCTGGGGGAGAGGTCTGCTCGCGGACTTGGGCGTCTCGATTGCAACCCGCTAGTTGCACCAGCATCGCGCCAGCGTGCCGACTGATACGACTGCACCCGGCCGGCCGGCGTCCATATCGTACCGAACGGGGAGCGCCGGCGCTGGCCCTCCCCGTTCTCGTGTCGCTCTGGTTTCACCCAGCCTTACGGCAGGACGGTGACCGGGGTACCGATGTCGGCCCAGGCGTAGAGGACCGGGGCGATGTCCATCGGCAGGTTGACGCAGCCGTGGGACATCGGGGTGCCGAAGTTGTTGTGCCAGTAGGCCCCGTGGAGGGCGTTGCCGAGGTTGTCGAAATACATCACCCAGGGCACGTCCGGCACGTTGTAGTCCTCGCCGCCGAGGTTGCCAGACATCGTCTGGACATCGTACTTGGTCAGGATGCTGAAGGAGCCGATCGGCGTGACGGTCTCCGGGATGTTGCCGATGCCGGTGCTGACGAGGCTGGACAGGAAGAGGGTGCCGTTGTCGTAGGCCCAGAAGGAGGAGGCCGAGATCGAGATCACGATCTCCTTGGCGCCGCCCTGCTGTGGGCCGGGGCCGGTGTAGACGGCCTCATCGGCAACGTACGTGTCCGCGCTGGTCGTGGTGTCCTCGGCGACGATCTCGGGCTCGACGAACAGGGCGGTATCGTAGGTCGGGATATCGTCGGCCTGCGCGACCCGGTCGGTCTCGTAGCTCTCCGCCTTCGCGGCGTCCTCGCCGAGGGACAGGGCGGCGACGTCATCTCCCTTGAGTTCCAGCGCGCCGTTCTCGAAGAACTGGACCGTCCGGCTGCCGTCCTCGAAGGGCTGGGAGATCGGATCACCGAGGAGCTTTCCGTCCTCGGACTCCCAGAACGTCAGCAGGTCGCCCTCGACGGTGTGACGGGTCCGGACGACGAGCTGGCATCCATCGTCGCGGCAGTCGGTCGCGCGGACCGGGGCGAAGGCGTCCTGGTGATCGGCCCGCGCATCGCGCGACATCGTCCGGCCGACCGGCAGCAGCCGGACCTGCTCGCCGACCGCCTCGTCGGGCAGATAGACGAGCGCGGCGTTCTCGAAGAACTGGACGATCTCGTCCTCGTCGCTGTACGGCGTCGCGATCGACAGCTCCTCGGTGATCGGGTCGCCGAGGAGGTCGCCGTGCTCGCGCCACATATCGAGGAACAGCCGGTCCAGGGTGTGACCGGTCCCGTCGATGTAGACGGTCGGCGGCGCGGCCCACTCCTGCGCGGCGGCCTGCCGGCCCATCGACAGCCCCGGCAGCCCCGCAGCGGCGAGGAGGACGGCGGTGAGCAGGATCGTCAGCGGCCGGCGGGCGGCGGGCGGGTTGGCCGTCCGCTCGGGGTGACGGGGTCGCGCTGGGGTCATGGGCTCGGCTCCTCGAGGCGGCTGACGGCGACTGGCAGGTGTACGTTCACATTGAGACTACGTCCGTTTCGAATGTATCACGGATGGGGTGGTGGCCGGGTGCAGGATTGGCGGCTGGACGATCGTCGGGATGATGACGAGGATCGTTGAATCGAAGACAGGAGTCGGTTACGGCGCAGGCAGCTAGACGTTCGTGGAGACGACCGGCTGGCAACTCCGGGCGCTAAAGCCGCCCGGCAACTCGGAGGTCGATGGGGTGAGAGTTCGATTTTGAGGTGGACCTCGCAAATGCTATTGACGCGTCAAACGCTGTAACGATAATCAGCAAAAACAAGTCTGGTCGATACATCCGCTATACCGTCGAGTGGAGACTGTGTGCCGTATTGGTGTCTCTACTATCACATCGTCTGGTCGACAAAGCGACGCGAGCCTTGGCTGGTCGGGGACCGCGTCGAGCTGGCTGAGCGGGCGATCCGCCACAGACTGCGAGACCTGAACATCCGTGTTCTGGGATTGGCGATCATGCCGGACCATGTTCATATCGCCGTCTCGATTCCGCCCAATGACCGGATCGCCTGGATCGTGCAACAGATGAAAGGGAGTTCCAGCTTCCTGGTCGGGGCACGGGACGCGACCGCTCACGAGGAGGGGTTCGCTTGGCAACGCGGCTACGCGGTCCGGTCACTGAGCGACTCAGGGCTCCCGATCGTCCTGGATTACATCGCCAATCAACACGAACACCATGCCTTGCAGACTCTTTGGCAGGGTCTCGAATCGTGGGGCGATGAGAACGACCCTCCGGAGACCGACATGGGGCCCGAAACCGGGTCTGGGCGAAGGCCGCGCCGCTAGGAGAACGTTGCGCAATCCTCGGCAACTCTGAGGATCTGTGACCCGGACCGGGCGCTAAAGCCGCCCGGCAAATCCGAGACGTGTGGGAACCATTGCCGAATTCGAGATGTCCTATGACTGGTCTCCCAGCGTCATTCGTGTCACACCAATCCATCCATCTTCGAGTTGCCGGGCGGCTTTAGCGCCCGGTCTCAACAAGCGACACTGATAAGGCGAAGGTCGTCCACTGGCAAGAGTTCATTCCGTTGTCGATGCGTCTCCAGGAGCTGGGAGCCCCTAATCGGCCGCTAAAGCCGCCCGGCAACTCAACGATGTGCGGAAAGCATTGCCGGATTTCGGAGGGTGATATGAGTGGACTCCCATCGTTATTGGTATCCGATTACTCCATCCGTCTTCGAGTTGCCGGGCGGCTTCAGCGCCCGGTCTCGATCGACGTACCACCACACAGTCCACCGCCTATCCTGCCCCTTCATCTATACTGGCCTCACCCGTACGGACAACCCGAGCCGATGCCGTCCCCGCCGCATTCGGCTCGCCCGTGAGGCATCATCGTGGCCAGTTTCCCCTACCGGCACCATACCCTCTCCGATGCCTACGTCCGGCACTCGCTGGAACTCCGGGAACGCGGCGTCTTCCACGCCGACATGCGCAACGCCGCCTCGCTCGAGACCCAGTTCTCCGGCGGGATGGGCGGCCTTGCCCCGCCCCCGGCCCAGCTCGGCCAGTCCCTGCGGCGGCTGGAAGGGGCGGACCCGGTCGTCCGCGTGCCGGTCGGCCCGGCCGCACCCGGCGACTCGCGGCTGACCGGGTTCCTCGATGGCTCGCAGCGGACCGTCTCGGCCTGGCGGATCGGGCTCGTCCCCGTCATCGCGACGGTGGCCGCGGCGGCGGTGGTCATCCGCGACGAGCGCGGCGAGGCCAGCATCGCCCGGGACCGGGCCGGCCGGACGACGCTGGAACTCGTCCACCGCTGGCTGATCCCCCACCGGTCCGGCGACCCGGCCGTCGATGATCTGATCGCCCGGATCAGCGCCGCCGGCGGGGCGGTCGAGGACCCGATCCAGCGCAAGGCGACGGTCAACGGCGCGCTCGACATGGACCTCTACCGGGCCTACCTCAATGACTACGGCCGCACGGTCCAGGTCGCCTACGAGGCCGCCCGCAACGTCCGGGCCGAACTCGAACTCCGGATCATGGACCGCTGGCCGGCGATCGACCCGACCGGCGACGGCTGGCTGATCGTCGATGGCCGTCGCGCCCTGAGCGTTCCCCGGACGCTCGGCGTCGTCAAGCGCCTGACCAGCCCGCATCTCGCCGGCGGGGAGGCCGTCCAGGTCTACGACCTGCCGGCCGGGCACCGCACGACGGCGTTCGTGCCCGACAACCGCGAGCGCGGCCAGAACTTCGTCTTCCGGGGGGTGAGCCCGCACGCCTCCGGTAAGGACACGCCGGTGATGTGGTACCTGCGGATGCACGACCACGCCGGGCTCGACGCCTACCACGGCCTGATCCGGGTCGAGGCGCCGTACGACGTCGACGACTCCGACGAGATCACCCGGCTGTCGTCGTGGCTGCTGTCCGAGCGGACGCCACGGGCGACGGGCGACGCCCGCTGGGCCAGCCTGCTCTACCCGATCCACCTGCTGGAAGGGATGCTCAAGCGCCAGATCGCCGCCGAGACGCGGGCCTGGCCGAACGCGACGTGAGATCGATCTCGGACGGCTGTCGGAAAGGGCGGTTCTCGTCGGAACCGGTGATGAGCGGACGTGACGGTGGCGGCGTGACGTGGAATGGCCGTGAAGGCGGAGTGGGGGCAGACCGATGAAGATGGTGGATCGCAACGGCTACCTGTCCGATGGCTACACGGACGGCTTCGAGCACCTGCTCGCCCAGGACACGCTGATCGAGCAGGCGCCGATGAACGGCCACGTCGCCTTCGAAGGCGGCATCCCCGGTGTCGCGCCCCGGCTGGCCGAGGCGTTCGGCGGCTACCTCGATACCCGCGTCGGGGCGATTGGCCGGGTCGTCTCCTCGGAGAAGGAGCCGTCCGGCGCCCACCAGTTCTGCTTCTGGGCCGACGACGGCGAGACCAACCTCGACGTCGGCCACATCGTCGTCACCTTCTCCGAGGAGGCCGCCGTGATCGGCGTGGTCGACGAGCCCCGCCGCTTCTCCGACCTGCGCTCCTTCCTGGACGACTACTTCGATCGCCAGATCCAGGAGTCCCTCCACGTCGCCGCCCCGACCCGCCGGCCGGAGCTGCTCGTCTACAACGTCAACGTCCTCGCCACCCGCCACCTCCGCGACGACGTCTCCTCCCAGCGCCCTCCCATCGGCGGACCCGTCTTCTACGCTACCCCGAAGGCGATCGAGGACGCGCTCGGCCGGGAGGAGTTCTCCGGCGCCGCCGTCCCGGCCCTGATGCACATCAACGGCAACCCGACCTACGACGCGGCCGGCGAGCCGATCCGGGACGAGGCCGGCAACGTCATCTTCCAGCGGTCGCCGGTCGCGCTGGACGAGCACTACCTCGTCGGGCCTGAAGCCGGCCACGCCAACTGGACCGGTCAGTCCGGCCTCGCGACCAAGACCAGCCATGCCCTGTTCCTGACCAGCTCCGTCTTCCAGACGCTGCGGAAGGCGCCGGAGCGGACGACCGTCGCGGCGCTGATGTTCAACGTCAAGGGGCCGGACCTGCTCTGGCTGGACAAGCCCGCCACACCGGACGCAGCGGACGACGCGATGGTCTCGGCCTACCAGGCGGCGGGCGTTCGTGGCCTGAGCGACCTCGACCACGAGGCCTACCGCTCGCTCGGGCTGGAGCCGGAGCCGTTCGACCGGCTGCGGATCTTCGCGCCGTTCAAGCCGGGCCGGATCCCCCAGCCGAACTACGGCGCCAACGGGGGATCGGGGATCAGCCTCGACGGCATCCAGACCCGTGGCGCCCTCAACACCCTGCGGGACGCACCGGGCGAGACGGAGGGGCGCGTCTTCCCGATCCTCTGGCCGCTGAAGAAGGTGCTGGCCGCGCCGCACAAGGTCTTCGAGTACGGCGACCTCGACGACAAGCTCTGGGGGCTGATCTTCGACATCCGCGAGCGCGGCATCGAGACGATGGACGGCCTCAGCGCGATGTTCGCCCAGGCCGAGGCGTACTTCGAGGAGAGCGGCGCGACCGAGTGGGAGGGGCACCACAAGTTCACCCTCCGCAAGGCGCGCAACCGGTTCAAGGGGCTGCCGGGCAAGTTCGGCGGGCTGCTGGCCGATGGCGGCGTGAGTTACGGCGCCTTCCCCGAGGCCGATGAGAAGTTCAGCGACCAGGAGTTGCGGGTGATCGACATCGCCGGTTGCAACTCCAACGTCCAGGAGCTGATCGTCTCGTCGGTGATCAACACGATCTGGCGGATGGCCGAGGAGGAGAAGCTCGGCGTCAGCAAGCTGATCATCTTCGTCGACGAGCTGAACAAGTACGCCCCCGGCGGCGGCGAAGGCGGGCTGCGCGACACCCTGGTCGACATCGCCGCCCGGGGCCGGCACCTCAACGTCGTCCTCTTCGGCGCCCAGCAGTTCCGCTCCAAGGTCGACGACGAGATCCTCGGCAACTGCGGCACCAGCCTCTACGGCCGAGTCGGGGACGAGGAGATGGTCAACTCGGCCTACCGCTCGCTGTCCGAGACGGCGAAAGCGGAACTGCTCGGGCTGCGCAAGGGGCGGCTGCTCGTCCGCCACGCCCACTTCCGGGCGCCGCTGTTCGGGACGTTCCCGTTCCCGCCGACGATCCCCGGGATGCGCGGCCAGCGCGTCTTCAACCAGACCGGTACGGGCCGAGGTGCCGGCCGCGGCGACTCCGGCAACAGCCAGCTCGTCTCCCACTCCGAGCCCGCCGACGGGATCTGGAACCTCCTCCGGGGGCACATGGGCGACAAGGCGCCGCAGAAGAGCATCGTCCGCTCCTGCGCCCAGAAGCTCACGCACGGCCAGATCGAGACGCTGGTCACCGACCTCCAGCGCCAGATCGGCGACCGGGGCGGCAACCGGATGTTCCGCCCGTGGGAGTGGACCCAGAAGCGGATCGCCCAGATGGAGTAGCAGGTCGCGGCGCCGTTCTGATCTGAGTTGCGATTGAATTGTCGTCGGAAGGTGTAGGTGGCGGAGCAAACCTCTCCCCAAACCCCTCTCCTGCTCGATCACGCTTCACTGCGTCGTTCCTCCTCATCGCCAGGAGAGGGGCTTCATGCTGGTCGCGCAAGTGCTCCCGTCGGTCGGTATGACGCCGTCCGATTCGTAGAGGCGAAGCTTGCGAGCCAGGCGCGCGCAGGCGCCATCGCTCCGCAGGGCGACAGTCAGCGATCCGGGTTCGATCCTGTCGGGCTCTACCCACCTGCTCGTTACCCGACCCACACGATCAGGTGTGCAGCGTCGACCGGCCGTATTTGTCCAGACGTATGGTTGACTCGAAGACGGTTGAACCCAGACACCGTCTCGCCCGAGGGCGAAGGCCGCTGCGGCGGCCGGGCTTGCAAGCTGCGCCCCGACGAACGATGTTCCGGCCCGGATAATCGCAGGAAGGCGAAGCCTCCCGGTGTGGAGTCCTTCGCCGCCCACGGAACCCGTGAATCCGTCGATGCCGGGGACGACGTGCGGCGACAGGCGATAATCTCGATACAACTTCCCGTCGCACCAGAGAGGTCCAGCACCCGTGGCACGCACGCTCCGCATCGCCCACCTCGCCGACACCCACCTCGGCTACCGCCAGTACGCTACCGTCGACCCCCAGACCGGCCGCAACCAGCGCTCGGTCGACATCGAGGCGGCCTACGCCCGGACCATCGACGACATCCTGACCCGGGACGTCGACCTCGTCATCCACGCCGGCGACATGTTCCATCACACCCGGCCGTCCTGGGCCGCGATCCGCGCGTTCGTCGAGCAGACCCGGCGCCTCGTCACCGCCGGGCTGCCGGTCGTCGCGATCGCCGGCAACCACGACATGCCCCGGCTGCGCTCCAGCGAGTCCCTGTTCAGCATCCTCCAACTGGTGCTGCCCGGCGCCCACATCGTCGCCGGGTACGACTTGAAGGAAGTCCCCTTCCCCGGCCTGGACCTCGTCGTCCACGCCTTCCCCCACGGCGCCCTGGTCGATCCGAACGCGCAGCCGCCGGTGCCCGACCCGCGCTACCGCAACATCCTCGTCGCCCACGGTCTCGTCGCCGGGATGCCCCTGCCGAACAATCACCACCGCGAGCCGGGCGAGGCCGAGCTCGGGGCGGCGCTGCTCGGCGGCGACCTCGACTACATCGCCCTCGGCCATTTCCATATCCACGGCGCCTACGCCCCCAAGGCGTACTACAGCGGCTCGACCGAGCGGATCTCGTGGACCGATTTCGACGCCACGCCGGGCTACAACCTCGTCACCCTCAACGACGCCGGGTTCACCGTCGAGCACATCGACCTTCCGGCCCGGCCGATGATCCGGCTGGAGACGGTCCGTGACCGCACCGTCGCCCGGGAGATCGCCGACACGATCCTCCATGACGCCGCCGCCCGGAACCAGCCCGACGGGATGTTCCGCGTCCTGCTGGAGGACACCGACCGGCCGACCCGGCGCGAGGTCGAGGCGATCCTGAAGCGGGAGCACCGTGAGTTCGCCTGGTCGCTGGAGGTCCAGACCCGGAAGGAATCGCTGTTCGCGACCGACGGCCCGGCGATGGACGACCTGCCCGACTTCACGCCGACGACGCTGTTCGAGCAGTTCGTCGCCCAGCGGCAGACCGACGGCATCTACACGGTCGAGTTCGCCGCCGCCTTCCGGGAGCGCGGGCTGCGCGCCCTCCATGACGCCGCCGACCAGGCCGAGGCCGTCGCGGCCGCCGAGGAGGTGTCGGCATGATCCTGATCGACCTCGAGATCGAGAACTACAAGCAGTTCGCCGGCACCCACCGGATCACCTTCCCGGCCGAGGGCGCCATCGCCGTGATCGGCCATAACGGCGCCGGCAAGACGACGCTGTTCGAGGCGATCGAGTGGGCCCTCTACGGCCCGCGCTCGATCCCGATCGCCGACATCCGGCCGCGGCAGGGGACGGGCGGGCCGTCATGCGTCCGGGTCACGCTCCAGATGACCGACGGCAAGCGCTTCCAGGTCGAGCGCCGGCTCAGAGGCAAGAGCAACACGGCCGAGGCCGCCATCTACGAGGTCGACGCCGACGGCGAGATCCTGACGACGATCGTGACCGGGCCGAAGGACGTCACCCAGCGCGTCACCGGGCGGCTGGTCGGGCTCAGCCACCAGGCGTTCGTCTCGACCTTCTTCACCCGGCAGAAGGAGCTCAGCTTCTTCGGCGACCAGAAGGACTCCGAGCGCCGCCGGCAGGTCTCCCGCCTGCTCGGGCAGGAGACGATCCGCGAGGCCCAGGAACTGATCAACACCGACCGCAAGGCCAGCGACGCGACCGCGAAGGGGTTGCTCGCCCAGCACTTGCGCGAGTCCGAAGGGCGGGACTTCCCGGCCGAGCGGGCCGAGCGGGTGGCCCAGATCCAGGCCGCCGAGGGCAAGGCCGAGCAGGCCGAGCAGGCCGTCGCCGCCCGGACGCGGCACCGCGAACTCATGCAGGAGGACGAACGGCACTGGCTGGCACTCGCCAGTCAGGAGGGCGACCTCCGGCAGCGGGTCACGGTCGTCGACGGGCAGATCTCCACGACGCAGGGCCGGATCGCGCAGCTCGACGGACAGCTCAGGCGGCTGATCGTCCGGGAGGCCGAGCTGTCGAAGCTGGAGCCGGTCGCCGCCCGGGAGCCGGAGCTCCAGGCCGAGACCGAGCGCTGGCAGCGGGAGCGGGAGCGGGCCAGCCAGCAGGCGACACTCGGCAAGCGCCTCGCCGAGATCATCAAGAACCGCGATGGCCGGATCGTGACGCTGCGCCGGGTCACCGACGGGGGCGAGGTCGTGCCGGGCTGGGTTTGGCACTCCGGTGACGAACGGCAGCCCGCCGCCTCGGCCGACCGCCTGCGGGCCGTCGCGCAGGCGATCGACCTCCGCCGGACCCGGGCCGACGCCGAAGCGCTGGCCCGGGCCGCGCAGGCCGGCGCCGACCACACGGTGACGCGGAAGAAGTCGTCGGACTGCGAGCGGTTGCTGACGCAGTTGCGGGGTGAACTCGACGCGCTGTTCGTCGACGGCGACCCGGCCGCCCTCGCCGTCGCCGCCCGGCAGCGGCAGGCGACTGCGGCGACCGAATGGGCGTCGGCGTCGGCGCAGGGCAAGGCCCTGACGGCCGAGATCGGCAAGCTTCGCCGCTCGATCGCCCAGTTGCGGGACGAGGGCAGCGGGACCTGCCCGACCTGCAACCAGCCGATCGACGAGGTCGTGATCCTGACACTCCAGAACCGCATCGCCGAATGCGGACGCCTGGTCGACGAACTGGAGATCGCGGCGACGGTCGGGCGGAAGGCCGACGCCGATGCCGGCGCCGAACTCGCCGCCGCCCTGGCCCGGCAGGAGCAGGTCAGCACGCTGCGGGAGCGGATCCGCAACGGCGAGAGCCGGACGGCCGAGGCGAAGACCGCCCATGAGGCCGCCGAGGCGGCGCTGCGCCAGGCGCTCGCCGCGACCGGAACGCAGGAGGTGCCGGCCGCGGAGACCGTCACGGCGGCCGGCCAGGCCGTCGAGCGGCTGGCCCGCGTCGCTGGGCAGGCCGAGCGGCTGGCCGACATGGCGGCGCAGTTCCGCGACGACGCCGGCCGGGAGGCGGAGGCCCAGCGGGAACTCGACGCCCTCGGCGCGGTCGCCTACGACGAGGCCGCCCATCGCGCCGCCCGCGTCGGCCTCGGCGAGGCCCAGAGCGCCCGGGGGCAGGTCGGTGAGATCCGGAACGAGCTCGCCCAGTGGCCGCAGCTCACCGACGATCGGGACAGTGCGGTCGCTGAGCTGGCCATCCGGCAGGCCGAGCGTATCCGGCTGGAGCGGGAGCGGGTGGCCGTCGGGTTCGACCCGGACGCGCTGGCCTCCGCCCGGACGATGGCGGCGGAGGCGAACGACGCCCTGATCGCCGCCAACAACGCCCAGAACGAGATGCGGAACCTGCTCCGGGACGCGACCGCGGCGCTGGCCGCGATCACGGCGGAGCAGCAGCGGCTGGCCGGGCTCGAGATCGCGGCCGGGGCGGCCGAGCGGGAGGCGGACCAGCTCAAGCGCATGTACGCCGGCTTCGATGACTTCGAGAAGTGGGTCGCCCAGCAGATGAACCCGCACCTCGCCGAGCGAGCCAGCGAGATCCTGGCCGAAGTCAGCGGCGGCGTCTACGACCGGGTCCGGTTCGACGAGAACTACGGGCTCCACGTCTACGACAACGACGAGGACTTCCCGGTGGGCCAGTTCTCCGGCGGCGAGCGGGACATCGCCTCGCTGGCCGCCCGGCTGGCGTTGTCCCGGCTGATCGGCGCCCAGGCCGCCCACCCGCCGGCCTTCGTCGTGCTGGACGAGGTCTTCGGCTCGCTCGATCAGGACCGCCGCGCCCGGCTGCTCGATATGCTGGGAGTGCTGACCAACAATGACACCGAGGGGTTCCGGCAGCTGTTCGTGATCAGCCACGTCGACGATATCCGGCAGTCGCCGGCCTTCGACGAGATCTGGCGGATCCAGGAGGACAGCCAGGGCATCAGCCAGTGGGAGAACCTGCAAGTCACCGGGGGGATCGAAGAACTGTAGCCGGCGTCACTCCTGGTCTGCCGATGGACGGCATCGACTCTGCGTCCCGGGGCGTATGGCCATCTGGCCGTGGAGGAGGGATCGCCATGAGCAACTATATCCACCGGCGCGACGACGTCAGCCCGAAGGAAGGGCTCCACGAGCACGGCGACGTCGCGTTCGCCGACCCGACCAACAAGAAGTACCCGCTCGAGAACGCCGGCCACGTCCGCTCGGCGTGGAGCTACATCAATCACCCGCGCAACGCTGCGAAGTACCGCGCGGACGAGGTGGAGACGATCAAGGGCCGGATTCGGCGGGCCGCGAAGAAGTTCGATGTCGAGATCCAGACCGATTAGATCGTGATACCGGAGACGACAGGTCGCCGGTTCCGCGCTCCGCGAACCCGTTCGGAAGGACCCTTGCCGGTCTGGCCCAACCCGTTTTGTCACCCATGCTATCCCCCGACCATACCTCCCGGCATCGATTCTGCCTATGGAGGCGTATTGACGATGTGGGACGGGCCGATCGTCGGCCATACCGCACGGTTGTACAGGGTCCAGGGTCTGGATCGCTGGCAGGACGGCCCCGCTGCTCAGGTCACTGAGCCCGGGTGGTGCACCTATCCAGATGGGGAGTGGTCTCGCGGGATGGCCGATCGGTCGCCATGATGCGGACCAGTGCTTCTGAAGGGAGGAATCGGGCAATGAGCCAGATTCTCGTAGTCGATGATGAACAGGCCATCTGTGAATTCGTCCGGGCATTCCTGGAGGATGAGGGGTACTCCGTCTCGGTGGGCCGGAATGGCGCCGAGGCGCTCCACAAGATCCGCGCTCAACGCCCCGATCTGGTGCTGATGGATATCATGATGCCGGGACTCGATGGCCGCGAGGTCGTCCGTCAGTTGCACGGACACCCGGTCTACTCGGCGATCCCGGTGATCCTGATGAGCGCTGCCACCCGCTGGGATCACGCGGTGGATGGCCCGATCCAGTTCCTCTCGAAGCCGTTCGACCTCGACCGGTTGCTGACGATGATCGGGACCACGCTCCAGCAGCGCGGAGGCCGGACGTTCCGCCCGACGGCAATGGCGCCGGACCCCTCCCCTGCTCCCCGCACCTCCCGTGAAATGACCTGGACGGCGGAGTCGTACCTCGCGACCGATCTAGACTGAATGCCGGCTGGTTCGATCGATTCCAAGGTGTAGGGCCGCTCGACCGTCTCCCTATCGGCAATCACCTCGGGATCGGCGGCGGCGCCCAAGCCCCGGTCAGGGTTGCGCTGGATGTTCACTCCGGCCCTGACCTCGTCCAGGTTATGGTCCTGAGGTCGTCTGTCAGATCGACCTGTTCGACGTGCTCGACGGTCGGGAACGGGTCGTAGAAGTGGTGGAGCAGCGCCTTCCACTCCTGGTAGGCGGCCGACTGCCGGAACCCGACCGTGTGAGCCTCCAGCGTCTCCCACTCGACGAGGAGCAGGTAGCGGCCCGGCGCCTCCAGCCGCCGTCCCAGCGTGTGGCCGAGGTAGCCCGGCGAGGCGGCGATCAGCGGCGACGCCCGCCGGAACGCCGCCTCGAAGGCGCGGCAGGTCTCCGGGTCGGCGGAGCGCAGGTCGAGTAGCGCGACTTCCTGGATCATCGGGATCTCCCTGTCGGATCATGTTCTGAGCGCGTTCCATGTGCAGGTGCCCGGAGGCAGATGGACGTCTCCCCCGCCGCGCCCCTGCCGAGCCGACGCCGCAGGGGGCGGGTGGGCCGGAGCGGGGTCTCGCTTCGCTGGGGGGAGCGATCTCTTCGCCGACACGCGCGCTTCGATCGCGATCCGCCTAGCGTGGTATCCAGCGAGAGAGCACCCGACATCTCACCATCATCCAGAGCGTCATGATGATGACCGTCTCGACGGTGGTCGCGAGCCAGACCGTGGCCCCCTGAAGGATCAGGAGGCTGTCTGCGATCGACGCGAACGCGAGATGAAGGGTCAGGACGTACAGCGTCGCACGACCCAACGGAACGAGCAGCCAGCCCAGCGTCCGGTTGAGCGGCACCCAGCATCGGGAGAGAACGGCGTACGCCACGACGATCAGGACCGCGACATTCGCGATGCGCAGGATACCCAGCGAATCGCTCCCGAACCAGGACCCGTAGATCGTTCCGAACGTGTCCGGCGGGATGATCGAGAGGCGGAGCGCGAAGGGGTCCTGACCGAGAACGGGGTTGTTCCAGCTGAAGACGAGGAACGCCACGCAGAGCATGACCGAGACGATGATCGACATCCGGCCGGCCGGCCGATCGAACCAGGCGATGATCGGCTTCCGGTAGAAGCCCGCGACCAGGCCAGTGACGAAGAGCACCTGCCAGGACAGGACGGGGAACAGATCCTCGAACGGTGCGGGGACGATCCGGACGTCCAGGAAGCTGTTCGCGAGATAGAGTGTCCAGCTCAACCCCAGGACGATCCACCACCGTCGACGGAGGAGCAGGTGGAACGCCAGGGGAGCCAGCCCGAGCAGCACGATGTAGAGGCCAAGGATATCGAACTGGCGGGGCCCGATATTCAGGAAGAGGACGTCGAAGACCGCGTGTGGTGGGACCGGGTAGTCCAGCAGGAGGGGCAGCGACGGATACGCCGGATCGGTCGTGCCCGTGCGGTTATCGGTCCACGTCGTCAGGGCGGTTCCGTCGATGAACGGCAGAAACGAGATGGCATAGATCGCGATGATCAGCGCGATACATGTCGCGTAGAGCAGCAGGGCGCGTGACCAGATGCTCGTCGCGACGGATCGCCAACCTTCTTCGATCGCTTTCCGTCGGTGGACCATGCCGAGCACTACGCCGGACAACGCCACGAGCACATCAGCGCCCGAGACCGCGCCGATCCGCTCGTGCGAGATGAGGTGGTAGAGAGATGGGGTCTCGATGGCGTTGACGCCCACGAACAGCACCGCGAGGCCACGCAGGAAGTCGATGCGCGCATCCCGGCCATCGGTGGCGGGGTACGCCCACGTCCGTCCCGATCGCTTGGCTACCGGGCGGAGCGGGGCAGGCGGGACGAAGCCCGCCCCGGGCGTGGTGGAAAACGGATGCGTTCGGGTCTTCGGACCCGTCATGCCGGCAACGCATCCCGAGTTCGGGATGCCGGTGAGGTCACGATGGTAAGCGCTTCTCGATATGCCATCGGTTATGGCCATCTCCCAGGCGTTCGTAATCCAGGCTGTCCGCGACGGCATGGGCGATCATCAGTCCCCAGCCATGATCGAGTTCCGGGTCATCCAGCGCGAGTCGCATGTCCGGCGGGACGATCAACGGGACTGGCGAGTAGGGGATGCCCCGGTCGAGCATGATCGCCTCGACCCGATCGTTGAAATAGCGCAGAGAGATCTGAAAGGTGGTCGCAACCAGGGGAGGGGGATAGGCATGTCGGACGATATTGCCCGCGATCTCCGCAACGGCGGAATCGAAGAGCGCGCGCCATGCCCCGTCAGGAGGCCCGAGATGCGCCTCCGCGGCCGAGTTCCAGTATTGGTTGAGCAGTTCGTGGACATCGTCCATGCCATCGAGCGATGCCGACGCCTCGCCATCGACCTGGATCACCGGGTGCTCGTCACTCTGAGTAGCCATCGACTGCTGCCTCCACGGTCGGGTAGAGCCGAAACACCTGATCCAGAGATGTCAGCGAGAAGAGCGCCGATGGCTGCTCACCGGCCGCCGCGATCCGGAGATCGCCGCCGGCCTGCCGGGCAGCGCGCAGACCGCTGACGAGCGCGCTCAGCCCAGAGCTGTCGATGAAGCTGACCAGCCCCAGATCGACAACCAGTTGACGGCTTCCCGCTGCGACGGTGTCGGCGAACGCTTTCTTCATCGCCGCCGCTGAGCCGATATCGAGCCGCCCGGAGAGATGGGCGACGCCGAGCTCACCGCCGGGCGTGTCCACCGAATAGTCCATCGTGCTGGCCATGCGTTGGTGCTTCCTTTCGAGGGAGCTATCTGCTGCCCATCCCGGCCCGACCATGGATCGCTGCCGCGCTGTCGACCGACACGACCGGATCGTCGTCGCCCGCCGGTCGGTAGAAGGTCGCGTCGAGGACGGCACTCAAGGCGACGAGGTCGTAGACCGCCCAGAGCACGTTGATCACGATCGGCACCCCATCCTCGTTGGCACCGATGGCCAAACGGCCCAACCCGACGATGACCGCCATGATGAGCAGGACCATGAAGACCAACTGCGGACGGATGAGCCGGAGCGATATGCCACTCTGGCGGGATTTGGGGGTGACGACGAATGCCAGCTTCTGGCCGAAGTAGACGCTCCCGATCGCACTCGTGACGGCCTTGATCCAGATTGGGAACAGGGCCAGGCTGTACTGCTGGCCGCGCCACGTCGGCAACCCCCACGACACGACGGTGAAGAGGGCCTGGTTCACCAGGAGATAGGGTATCAGTCGCCAGAAGAACTCGTCGGAGTAGGCCGTGACCGGTGTCCAGCCCAGGATCAGGTAGAGGATCGGGGCGGACAGGTAGACGACCGCGAAGAACCCGGAGAGATAGCTCCACATGGTGGCGAAGTACATCAGCCGCTGCATGGGCTTTAGGCCCGGATACGTGAGCGGGTTCTCCCGCAGCATCACCTGGATCGTCCCCTGTGCCCACCGGAGCCGCTGCTGCAGCGCCGTCCGGAGGTCCTCCGGCGCCAGCCCATGGACGAGGATCGTGGGATGGTAGACTGAGCGGTAGCCAAGCGAGTGCAAGCGCATCGCCGTCGCCATGTCCTCGGTGACCGAGATGGTCGAGAGGGACATCACCGGCATGGCCTCGAATGCCCGGTCGACGTCGACCCGGAGCAGGAGGTCCCGGATCTCGGCGATGGCCTGCAGCGGTGAAGTCTCCCGTGACGTGAGGGTCGTGAGCGCGGCGGGGTCGTCCATGATGCTGTTGAGCCGGGCGGTCACGACAGCACCGGCCGAGACGCCCGGGATATCGCTCAGATCCAGCGCGATCGCGGCCATATCCTGTCCGACCAGTGTCCGGGCTGCGACCTGTGCCTTCCGCTGGAAACGGTACGTCAGTTCCTTTGGCCTCCTGGACGGCGCGCTGAAGCTCACGGACCGCCACCACATACCGGGTGTCCCCGCGCTCGGCCAGATCCCAGGCGACCTGGTCCAGTCGCCTGGATGCCTCATCCAGGATGGCGTGCAACTGGACGCGAAGGTCACGCGCGTAGTTGACGAGCCCGGCGTGGAGCAGGGCATCGCGTCGAACCACGGCGTTGGACCCACAGAAGAAGGCGGCGTTCCACCCGTCCTTGGCTTCCTGGATCGGCCCGTAGAAGAGCGGCGCCTGGCTCCCGAACGGGTCACCGGCGGGGACGTTGTTGAACCATTGCGGCGTCTGGACGAACGCGACGGCGGGGTCCCTGAAATAGCCGAGGGTCTCGTCGAGGAGTCGCGGAAAGGGGACCTGATCGGCATCCAGGATCAGCAGGAACTCGCCGTCGGTCAGGTCCAGGGCGTTGATGAGGTTCCCGGCCTTGGCGTGCCGGTCCTTGCCGCGCCACTCCTCCGACCGCACGATGTACTCGCAGCCGATCCGCTGGGCCATCGCCCGCATTCCGGCACTGTCGCCATCATCGCAAATGTAGACGGTGCAGGGATGGCTGAGCCGGAGTGCGGCTTCCGCCGTCGCCTGGACCAGTTCCACCGGTTCGTTGTAGCAGGTGATGAAGACGTCGACCGTCTCGTCGCCTCCCTTTGGCGGGACGTCATAGCGACGGTGCCATTTCCACATGCTGCCGCCGAACAGCCAGGAATCGACGAAGCTGTAGGTCTCCGCCGCGAGCAGTCCGAAGGCGAGCGGCCAGAAGCCCCAGTTGATCGACGCGGTGTAGCGCCAGACCATGTAATAGCTGCCCAGACACAGGTTGGCGACGATCAGGACTCTGATGGCATAGCGACGAATCAGCATCCTGCGATGCTGGTCCGTCATCGCCGCCGGTGCGGGGCCGGTCCCCGTGACGGTGTCGGCGGGACCGGTCCCCGTGACGGTGTCGGCGGGACCGGTCCCCGTGACGGTGTCGGACACCCCGGTCATCTAGCGAGCACCCGCTCGTACCCAGCGCAACACGACGACACCCACCACCAGGACGATGAACGTGACCAGCAGGATCGCCCCGATCACCTGCCAGGCCGGGATCCGCTCGATCCAGGGACGGCCTTCCTGAATGACATACGGGGACAGGTCGGCGGGAGCCGTGTTCGGTGGCGAAGCACCCACGATCTCCTGCGGGGTATCGGCGCCGGTCACGACGACGCCGGTGCCCTGGATGGACGTCAGTGTGTCCGCCGCTCCGAGCGCCGTGGCGGCCAACCGTGCGCCCTCGTTCTGCGGTCCCGACCCCGCCACGATCAGGAGCGGCCAATCCGAGGACCACGGCGACGCGGCCAGCCGCAAGAGCCCATAGGGCGCGGCGGGCGAGTCCGCATAGGCCGGCGGCCGCAGGTCCGTGAGCATGGGCTCATCGACGTCATGCGCCAGGGAGTTGCGATTCGGACCACCGACCAGGATCAGCGGCCGCGCGCCCAATGCATCGGCGGAGATCCCGAGCGGGGTCAGGATCTGAGGGACCATCGGCGCACGGTAGGCGTCCCACCGACCCAGCGCGGCCGTGATGTGGAGCGCGGACAGGATCTCTTCGGGGGACGCCCCGTCGGGCACGACGATTCCCGCCGAAGCCGGGTTCTCCGGCGCCGCGAAGGGTCCCGGGAACCGGCCGATGTCCATCCCCTCGTACTCGTCATTCGGGAGCACCCAGGCCGAGGTCGGGAGCAGACTGGCCCAGGCCTTCTGCGGGTCGTCGGAGACGCAGGCTTCATGGGGAACATCGAGGAAGATGCGGAGCTGGAGGTTGAGGTCTCGCACGGGCCGGCCTTCGAGACCGCTGTTCAGCTGACCGGCCGGCAGCACGAAGACATAGCGATCGACCCCTTGGTCGGCGGACCGCAGTGGTTGAGCCCCGACGTCGATCCCGTTGACGACCGCGCGCACCCACGAGGTTTCCAGGCGAATCGCCGGGGAGACGTCGAGCTGGACCTGAAGCGTGCCGCCATCGCGCAAGGTCCAGTCGGCGGGGCGCTCGAACGGCAGGTCGAGGAAGTGCTCTCCGGGACCGGTCACCGCACGGGTGGCGACCCCGAGCTCGGCGAAGCTGGCCGCGCCCTGTTCCCAGGCGAACTGGCCGGTAGCGACCGGGAGCGCCTCACCCGTGATCACCACCGCCGAGCTGTCGTAGATCGCGCCGTCCAGTGGGCGCGTCAGCGCCAGGGCGGCCTTCCGGACGGCCTCGTCCGTCGCGCCACTGACGAGGAGGTGCGGGACAGGCTGTTGCCTGAGGGCGAGGACACCATCGTCGGGTGGGACCGGTACGCCATCGAGCAGGAACTGCTGTCCATCCCAGGCGAGGGGGCCCCATCCCTCGCCAAGGGGCAGCGCGTTCCCCGGTCCGATCAGGATGGCCGGACCGTCGGCGGGAGGGGCCGTTGCGGTCAGCTCACCCAGCAGCGGATCCTGCGTTGCCTGGCCGGACCACCGGCCGAGCTGATAAGCGACGATCCCGCCGGCATCGAGGGTCGCTGGCGCCGGTGACTCCGGAAGCACGAAGGTGGGAGCCGCTGCCGGCTCGTTCCCGCGGGAACGGAACAGGGCGGCCACGTCGTTCAGTGGGAGAGCGGACGTCGCAGTCCCGCCCACGAACGAGACGGTGGACACTCCGTGAATCGTCACCCAGAGGGCCGGATCATCAGCGACTTCGCACTCGTCCCGGGTGAGCCGAAGAGAGAACGAGAGCCGGACGTTGATCGAGTCGCTGTCGGCGTCCGCGATCGACAGTGGCACCGAGAGATGACCACCGAGACCATTCGGCTGGGCTAACCGCACACTGGTGATCGTCTGATCATCGACCAGGACCGTCATGGTCGAGCGGTCGGGAATCAGCAGGGGAGAGTGGCTGTAGACGAGATCGAGTTGGCCGGCTTCAGCGGCGGCGGCAGAGCGTGGCAGTGGGAAATAGTAGTCGACGGACGCGTGCATCCCCCGAGCATCCACATCGTCGTAGCCATAGGCTGCGAACGTATCGGGGTCGGCGTTCCCTGGCGTTGGCGTGCCGGCCGGAGAGCGGACGGGCGAGGGGGTGCTGGCGGCGGGGGTCCCGGCGACGCCCTGAGCGCCAGAGACCGGGTTCATCGCCCCAGGCAGGACCGACAGCAGGAGCAGGATCAGGAGTGTGACCGCCCGCCACCATCGGCTCGGTGTTCGAGCCGGACGATCGGTCATCACAAGCTCTCCTCCTTCCGGTGGATGAGGATGAGGGTCAGATCATCGGGACGTGGTCCGTCCCCACTCGCGAGATCGACCAGGCGCTCGAGCATCCGGTTGACGTCGGTCTCGTTGGCGCAATACGCAGCGACCTTGGCGGGATCGCTGAGGTCGAGATCCTCTCTGGCGTCGGGAAGTCCGTCGCTGTAGACGATGAGCGTATCCCCAGGCTCGAGCCACGTCGTGCTTTCCTGGTAGATCGTCTCGGGCAGGATGCCGAGCGGCAGGGACTGCTGCTGAAGGGGCTCGAGCGTTCCGTCCTTCCAGATGATCATCGCGAGGCCGTGTCCCGCGTCGGAGTAGCTCAGTCGGCCATTCGATTCCAGCTCGGCGTGGAACAGGGTGATGAAGGAATCGGACTGCTCCAGATCGGGTCCGAGCGCCCGATTGACCGCGGTCAGCACCTTGGCCACCGGGCGGTCGACGATGGAACGGATCCCGGCTCGAGCCGTCGCCATGAGCAGCGCGGCGGACATGCCCTTGCCCGTCACATCTCCCAGCGAGAGCCTGACCCGTTCCCGGCCCGCGTTCCAGTCGAAGAAGTCCCCGCCCACTTCGCGAGCCGGCAGGCAGACCGCCGCGAACTCGTACCCCGGAAGAATGGGAACGTAGCGAGGGAGCAGATGCGCCTGGATCTCGGCCGCGCGATGGATCTCCGCCTGCAACTCCGCGTAGAGCTGCTGGCGTTCCTCGATCAGCCGCTTTCGCTCGGTGACGTCGCGGGCAATCGTGGACGCGCCGACGATCTCGCCCTCGGGGTCACGGATGGGGGAGATGGTAAGCGCGACATCGATCGCCGGGCCGTCCCTGGGTTGGCGCTGGGTCTCATGCATCTCGATCCGTTCACCGTCACAGACGCGAGCCGTGAGTTCACGCAGATCGTCCGTCTGGCCGGGGGGAATCAGCCGATCGAGGCTCCGACCGATCATCTCACCGGCCTGATAGCCGTAGAGCCGTTCCGCCGCCGGGTTCCAGCTCGTGACGATGCCATCGGATGTCTTGCCGTAGATCGCGTCCTGGGAGTCGTGGACGATGGCCGCGAGGAGACCATGCTCGATCTCCTGCTTTCGCCGCTCGGTGATATCGATCGAGATCCCGCCAAGCAGGACCCGGCCGGCGGCGTCGGTGAAGGGAAACTTGAAGGAGTACCAGTACCGTAGCTCATCGTCAGTCAGCCGGAGCGACTCCAGGAACTCCGTCGCCTCGTTCGTCGCCAGGACGTTGCGATCGTTCTCCCGGACCGCCGCCGCTTCCTCTGGCCTGAGCCAGTCATCATCCGTCTTGCCGCTGAGCCAGGCCAGGTCGACGCCGAACGTCCGCTCGAAGGGCGAATTGACGTAGAGGTAGTGGCCAGTCGCCGATTTCATGTACGCGACCATCGGACCGTTGTCCATGAAGGCATAGAAGCGTCGTTCGCTCGCTCGGAGACTCGCCTGAGCGACATGCGCGTCATGGACGTCCCTGAGTTGCGCCCGCGTCCCCAGCCAGTGCCCGGTATCACTGGTCAATGAGCCGAAGGTGACCTCCATCCATCGGTCGCCCTCACGCTTCGTGCGATACCGGACTTCCGTGCTCTGCTCATGTCCGGAGCGCGCCTGTTCATAGGCGGCATCATGACGCGCCCGGTCATCGGGATGGACGAGAACACAGGCTGGCATGCGCGATAGCCGGGCATAGTCCTCCGGGGCATAGCCGAGGACCCGAGCGACGGACGGGCTCGTGTACGTCGCTCGACCATCCGCGTCGATGACCTGCAGGACATCGGTTCCCCGCTCCGCAAGCAATCGGTACTGATCCTCGGCCCGTCTGCGCGCGGTACTCTCGATGTCCCGCTCGATCTGGGTGGCCAGCAGCCGGGAGAGGACGGTCAGCAGTTCGACCTGCTGGGTCGAGATCCGTCTCGGCTCCGGATCACTGGCGCAGAGCGTCCCGAAGACGGTCGCATCCGAGAGCACGATCGGCACACCGACGTAGGACCCGATGCCGGGAAACTCCTTGGCAACCGAGCTATTCATATACCCGAGATCGGAGTGGAGATCCTCGATGATGAGCGGGCGCGGCGACGCCTGGCTCACGACCATGCTGCAGAGCGTCCGCGGGAGCGGGGTGGTGGATGCGACCTGGACATCGCACCCGTTGGGTTCATTGTGCGCGGCGACGATTTTCAGATCGCCCACGACGAAATCGGCTCTGGCGACCCAGGACGTCCGCATCCCGAGGACACTCGTGATGCTCGTCAAGACCGACTGCGTCGCGTCGGCCGTCGTGCCGAAGCGCTGACCCGCCAGTCGGGAGAGCATCGCCAGTGATTCGCCCTCGGTCTCACGGATCGCCGAACTCGCCTCCCTGGTGTCCTGCATGTGAGGTCCTTGTGTGATGAGCGAGGCGCTGAACGTTCATCGGGAACGGAGCGGGCGATCCCGACGAAGCGTCTCTACGACCTGAAGACCCAGGGAGGAGGGAGGCTGTCCTGCATCACCGGGTGCTGGCAAGGCCGCAAACGACGTGGAAAACCGTTCCCGGCGATCTCGTCATTTTCCTTGCCACATCGAGGCGCGGGGCTCTCATCGACAGCCGCGGAATCAGTGAAGACGGGCGTGCCGCATTGACATATCACGCTCCGAATCATCGATACTCGAACAGCCCGGGACAAGGACTCATAGGTCCTGTATCTCTTGCCAGATGTGGACACCCGTGGTCGATTCCACTTCGAGCTCGACTCATCCGCCGGATCCCCAGGAGATCGGACGTTCGCCACGATCTCCTCCCGCGCTCGGGCAGCCAGTCCCGCTCCCTGGACCCTCGCTTCGGCCGTTCCTTCTTATGTCAATTTTGAGTATGGGATGACGGTGGGCTGACGCGCATCTGGTCAGGCCCATGAGGAGCACCGGACATGCCGTTCCCCACCTTCGCCGGCAAGCACGCGGAGGACGCGTTCATCTCCCCGGCGGACTTCATCGCCTACCAGCGAGGCTCCGGGCGCCTGCCGGACATCCCGGCGGTGGGTGGACTGATCCTCACCTACCAGCCCGCTCTGTTGGATGAGGTCGCCAGCCAACCGGGGGTCGTGACGGTCGAGAACGGCTTCGGCGGGACGACGCTGCTCATCCCCGCCGACGAGCCGGGCCGATCCCCAGTGCTTCTCTGCGGCGGGTTCGGGATCGGCGCCCCGATGGTCTCGGCGATCCTCGAGGAGTGGATCGCGTTCGGTATCCGACGGGTCGTCAGCATCGGGATCGCCGGTGGCTTGCAGCGGGACCTGCCGATCGGCGGGATCACGCTGGTCGACCGGGCCATCCGGGACGAGGGCGTCTCGCACCACTACCTGCCGGGGGATGTCGAGGCCCGCCCTGATCCAGGTCTGAGCGATCGGCTCGGCGAGGAGCTGGTTCGGCTGGGAGTGACTCCGCGGGTCGGGCCGACCTGGACGATCGACGCGCCGTACCGCGAGACGGTCGCCGAGTTGCGCCACTATCAGGGTGAGGGGGTGCTGACGGTGGAGATGGAAGCGTCAGCCGTCTGTGCGGTCTGCCAGGTCCGGGGCGTCGCGCTGGCGACGGCCTTTACGGTCAGCGACTCGCTCGCCGAGCTGGTCTGGGACCCGCAGTTCCGGTCGGATGAGGTCCAGGCCGGGCTCTGGGCGCTGTATCAGGCGGCCGTCGCGGTATTGTCTACGCCAGCCGACTGACCCGAGCGACCGGAATGCCTGATCTGCGGCGCCTTCTAGGCCCGGGTTTGGCATACTTGCGGCGATGACCGGTCGGCCGCGGTCGCGAGCCCGGACCGACCGACCCGGAACGACGAGCAGGACGAGGACGACCCGATGCGCGACGACGCGGACCTGACCCCCGGCCTGGCGGAATCCGATATGACCGGCCACGCGACCGAGCAGGTCACCGGGACCGAGAGCACCGCCTCGCCGATGGGGTCGAGCGGGCTCAGCGGCGCGGGCGGCGGCGCGTTCGCCTCGTCGGCCGATGTCCACGGCTCGGTCGTGACCGCGGCCGGGGCCGTCACTGCCGATGGTCGGCGGCTCCGGCTGCGGTTCCCGCCGGCGCCGGGCGGCAACAGTTCGCCGCAGGCGCCGGGCGCGACGCCGGACTTCTCGACCATCCCCGGCGAGCGGGTCGACCGGAGCCCGAAGGTCGACGCCGTCCGCCACCCCGCCGTCCAGGCCGGGACCGCCGAGGGCATCATGGGCTTCCACGACGCCGCGCCGGGCGAGGAGTCCGACCCGGAGCGGTTCGAGCTCGGGCTGACGTCGTTCGAGGAGCAGCGCAAGTCGCAGCCGTCGTTGCAGACACCGGTCCGGCCGGTCCGCTCGGTCTCCGGGCTGGGCGAGCCGGCCTGGCAGCGCCCGGCGATCGCGGCCGGCGAGACCGCCCCGGCCGCCGCGCTGTCGTCGCTGACTGGTCGAGACGAGCGGGCCTGACTCGATGAGGCACATCCAACCGGTGACGAGATCGTCGCTGGTCGGATGCGATCTCACTGCGAGCTGTGGAGTTCCGTCGGTAGCCTGCGCAAGTGTCCCGTGGACAAGGTTGCACCCGTGAGACCGTCTCGCCTGACGGCGAAGGCCGCTGCGGCGGCCTGGCTCGCAAGCTTCGCCC
>CAXTHM010000002.1:70769-123302 GCA_964244115.1 uncultured Thermomicrobiales bacterium | reverse complement strand
TCGTGCATGAGGGCGCGAGAGGCGAGGTCCCAG
Organism: uncultured Thermomicrobiales bacterium; assembly: GCA_964244115.1. GTDB lineage: Bacteria > Chloroflexota > Chloroflexia > Thermomicrobiales > UBA6265 > CADCWK01. Next base: position 123,269 of record CAXTHM010000002.1, on the reverse strand, counting down.
AAGCGGGAGAGGGCGGCGACGAGGAGGAGGAGCCCCCAGACGGCCTGCTCGACCGTGATGCCGGCGATCCGCTGGCGGACGGCCGCTCGCTGGGTGACGAGGTGCTCGGTCGGCTGCTCGGATCGAGCCCGTCGGGCGGTGAGCGTCGCAGCGTCGAGGGTTGACGTGGCACCGCCGCCGGCCGGAATCTCGTGAACCACCGTTACTCCTTGAGACATGGACGACCCGGAGACACGCCGCGAACCGTGAGCCGATCCGAATCGTCACCGTGATCGGGATGGCTATGCCCCGGTGTCGATTCCGGGACGACGAAGCGGGCGTATCTTACCACCGCCTCTGGAACACCCTCTTTTGAAGACGCACAGCCAATCTCCCGATCGGACAGACGATCGGACAGATAGGGAGACGGCCGCGGCGCCGAACCGTTACGCGGTCTTCGGAGCCGGCGGGCCGGTCGCGCAAACCGGATGACCGTGACTGAGAGGCGGTCCGCATCGGACGACCTTCCTCGGCGCTGACCCGGTCCCCGGGTAGTGGTCCAGTCGAACTCACCTCGTATCGCCGATCGCAGCGATTATAGGCAGTCGGCCCAAACTCCAATTGGTCCTGCGTGACGCCTGTGCCAATGCGTTCAAGTGCTCTGCGCCGCAATCCGCCGTTCAACCGACGTTTGGTCGCATCGACCAACGATCTCGCACTATTTTGGTCGGACTGCACCTACAGGTGCTCTCCGGCGATGGGTAAGGTAATGCCACTTCAGCTGCGAGGTTGAATCGGTCAGGGGAAGGTCACGACGCCGGGTCGTAGGCCGTGGCTATCGGTGTTGGCACCGCCAGGGATGGCTTCGAGAGGGACGGTCGATGGAGTGGGTTGATACGGGCAACACGGCCTGGGTACTGATCTCGGCGGCGCTGGTCATGATCATGACTCCGGCGCTCGGGTTCTTCTACTCCGGGCTGGTTCGTCGCGAGAACGTCCTGACGACGATCATGCACAGCTTCACCGTGCTGGCGATCGTCAGCGTCCAATGGGTGCTATGGGGCTACTCGCTGGCCTTCAGTGGCGACATCGGCGGCATCATCGGCAACCTGGATTGGGTGGCGTTTAACAACGTCACCGCAGAGCAAGAGTCCTCCTATGCCGCAGGTGTTCCTGACTCGCTCTGGGCGGTCTATCAGGGGCTGTTCGCGGCCATCACCACCGCACTCATCACGGGCGCGTTCGCCGAGCGCCTGAAGTTCAAGGCCTTGGTGGTCTTCACGCTCCTCTGGTCGACCTTCGTCTACTCGCCGATCTGCCACTGGGTCTGGGCGACCGACGGATGGCTGTTCAACTTCAACGGCGGCGCGCTCGACTTCGCCGGTGGCACCGTCGTCCACATCTCCTCGGGCATCGCCGCGCTCGTGGCCGCGGTTCTGGTCGGCCATCGGGTCTCGTTCGGCAAGGTGGAGGCTAAGCCGCACAACCTGACCTACACCGTTCTCGGAGCTGCGTTCCTCTGGTTCGGCTGGTTCGGCTTCAACGCTGGGAGCGCCTGGGCTGCCAACGGGATCGCCGCCAACGCCTTCGTGGTCACGAACGTCGCCGCGGCGATGGGAGCGATCAGCTGGGTAGCGATGCAGTGGCTCCGCGAGGGCAAGCCGAGCGTCCTGGCTGGCGCCGCCGGCGCGGTTGCAGGTCTGGTCGGCATTACCCCGGCTGCTGGTTTCGTCAGTCCATCCTCGGCGATCGTGATCGGCTTCGGAGCCGGCATCCTGTGCTACTTCGGTCTTGGGGTGGTCAAGAACGTCCTCAAGGTCGATGACGCCCTCGACGTCTTCGCGGTCCACGGGATCGGCGGCATCTGGGGAGCGCTCGCGACCGGGTTGTTCGCTGACAGCGCGGTCGGGGTCGGACGAGACGGTTTGTTCTTCGGCGATCCCGGCCAGCTCTGGACGCAGGTCGTGGCGATCGCCTCCGTCGCTGCCTTCTCTGGCGTCGCGACCTTCGTCCTGCTCAAGCTCATCGATTTGACGATCGGACTTCGGGTCACCGAGCCCGAGGAGTCGATCGGCCTCGACGAGTCGGTCCACGGCGAGTTCGGCTACAACCTGGCCGACTGACGTTCGCCTACTGGCCGGGTCGTCGCGACGACCCTGCCTCCGCTTTCCAGGACTCTCGTACCTCCGCCCGATCTCTACATCCCGAAAGGTGCTCCCATGATCGAAGTCATCGCCTTGATCCTGTTCGCCGCGGTCATCCTCGCTATGGTCTTCGGCCCCGAGAGCAGGGCTCGCGTTGTGCGAACCGAAGCCGCGAAGGTCGCTCCGGCCAAGCCATCGGTGGCGCGGACGACCTAATCCCGATTCGATCCTGAGAGAGAACACGACACGCCGGTGCCCACGGATGACGTGGTCCACCGGCGTGTCGTCGCGTTCATCCCGGTCGTCGGTCGGAACGCTCGCCGTCACACGATCTCTGGACGGTATTCCGTCGGGCTGACCGTGACGAGAGTCGTCGACCTCGGCGATCCCGGGAACGTGGGCGCTCCCGGCGACGTCATTTCTTCGGAAAGCTGGCCGTCACGTCCGGGTCGGTCGACGCCATGGGTCGAGGGTCTCTCAATGGTGACGTGACACCTTTGACACGAGCAGGCGTTAGGATCGGTGCATGCGGACACAGCGTCCGACGTCTCTCTCTCCCGGGATGTCCGATACTGTTTCCGGCGGTCGTACCCTGTGAAGGATCGACCTCTGGTATTCCCCGCCCGAATCACGCATTCCGGTCCGAAAGGAGCCTCACCGTGATCGTCATCCCCATCGTCGTCGTCGCGGTGATCGCCGCCGTCTTCCGCGTCTGGTCGCCCTGGCGCCCCCGGGCCCAGGGCGCCCCGCTGCGGACGATGGCGATGCCGTTCGTCGCGCGACTCTGCAACCAGGCATTCCCGCTGACGCTGCTCGTCGTGGCGGTCACCGTGAACGAACTGATCAGGTCGGTCCCTTTCTGGGTGCCGGTCCTGCCGCTCGTCGCCCTGGCGCTCAGCGTCATCGTCCCAGCTCGGTACACGCTCACGACCGAAGGCGTCTCCGTCGGTGCGCTGACCTTCCGGCGCTGGACGGAGTTCAGCGGCCTGACGGTTCGGCGCGGCCGGATCCGGCTCAAGTGCATCGCCGGGGCTCGGCCGCTCGACATCTGGTTGCCCGGCCGATTCCACGACGCCGACACCGTCTTCGAGATCCGGCGGCTGATCCGGGGCGCCTATCAGGGCCGCAGCGCCGTCGAGACAACCGAGTGCGAGCCGGCCGCGGTCGATCCCGAATCGTCAATGGCCGTGATCTGACGCCTGACTACGGGATCTCGGTCGCCCCGCCCTCGACCTGCGTCTGGGCATCGATCGCGACCGAACCGTCGATCAGCCAGCGGGCGGTCCCGTCGGGGGCCAGTCCCGCTTCGAATGTCAGGGCATCGACGTACTCGGTGTCGCCGACGGCGGTCGTCACGGTCGCGCCGACGTGACCGTCTCCGAGTAGGACCACGTCGGTGATCGAGACGAGTTCGACGACGCGGTCGTCGCTGACCGGGATCGGGTCCGCCGCTGCGGTCGCCTCGACCCTCTCCGCATCGAAGCCGCGGGGCCCCGAGAAGAAGCCGCGCACAGCGTCCGTCGAGAACAGCGCCAGCGTGCGGCGCAGGTCCCCCGCGTTCTGACAGGCAATCGATTCCGCGACCGTTGCCGAGATGCCGGCCAACGTGTCGTCGTCGACCGGGGACCCGGTCGGGGGCACGAAGGGACCAGCGACCGAGACCGGTGCAGTCGGCTCGGCGATCTCGACCCCGTCCCAGATCGGGCCGACGAGTGGCGCGACCGTGCACTCGGCCGCGGTGGGGGTCGCCGAGGACTGCGACGCGATCGCGTTCGGAGTATGCAGGGCGATCCCACCGCTGAGTGTGACGCTGATCAGACCGATTGCCGCTGCCTGTCGTCCTCGACGCATCGCTCGTTCTCCCTCGATCTGCTGCTGGAATCGCGCTGTGGGATCGCCCGGACTGGGATCACGCGTCGAGCTGGTCTCGCCGCTGATCGTGCGGCGGCGTCCGCCGGGAGGCGGGTATCGTCAGGCGGTCGGCGATGGCGGATACTGGCCGGACCGAGTCGACGGCGCGTCAGGCCATTGTAGTATCCGGGGACCGAGACGATGAGTGATCAGCAAGCCGGTCGGGATCGTCCGTCCCTCAACGACATCATCCTCGATGCCACCGAGTCGGCCGACCTCCGGCTGGCCCGGCTGGTCTACTGTGACCTTGCCGGACTCCTGCGCGGCAAGGCCACTCACGCGGCCGGCCTCGCGGACCGACTGATCGAGGGGGTCGGCCTCTCACAGGCGCACCTGGCGCTCGACGGTCTCGATCGTCTGCAGGACACGGCCGGCCTGCCGCCGGTGGGTGAGGTCCGGCTCGTCCCGGACCCGGCCAGCTTCACAATCCTGCCCTATGCTCCCCGGACGGCGATGCTGTTCGGCGACATGCTGACCCTCGACCGCAAGCCCTGGGAGTGCTGCCCGAGGTCGATGCTGCGGCGGGTGCTGGGTGAGGCCGAGGAGCGGTACCTCAGCGTCGAGGCCGTCTTCGAGACGGAGTACTACCTCGCCGAGCGGCGGCTGAACGACGGCGCCCCGTCCGTCGTGCCCTTCGAGAAGGCGCCCGGCTACAGCGTCCAGGCGATGCAGAGCGTGGCCCTCTTCTCGGATGATCTGCTGGTCGCTCTCGACAGCCAGAACATTCCGGTCGAGCTAATGCAGCCGGAGACCGGACCGGGTCAGTACGAGCTCTCCGTCCGCCACGGCCCGGCCCTGCGCGCCGCTGACACCTACCTGCTCGTCAAGGAGACGATCCGGGCGGTCGCGGACAGCCACGGCGCGGCCGCCACGTTCGCGCCGTCCCCGTTCGTCGATCAGCCCGCCTCGGGCGCCCACGTCCATCTGTCGCTCTGGGACACGCGGACTGGCGACAACCGGCTCTACGAGCCCGACGCCGACCGGGCATTCAGCGACGACGGGCGGCGCTTCATCGCCGGGATCCTGGCTCATCTGCCCGGACTCATGGCGCTGATCTGCCCGTCGGTTAACTCGTACCGTCGCCTCCGGGCCGGAGCCTGGTCGGGCGCGATCGCCGGCTGGGGGTTCGACAACCGGGAGACCGCCGTCCGCGTCCCGTCGACGTACTGGGGTCGGGAGCAGGGCACGACCAACATCGAGATCCGGCCGGTCGACAACACCTGCAACCCCTATATCGCGTTGAGCGGGATCATCGCGGCCGGACTGGACGGGCTGGATCGGGGTCTGGACGCGCCACCACCGCTCGACACCGACCCGATGCAGGTGCCGCTCGACGATCGCCTGCGTCACGGGATGGTCCCGCTGCCGGCGACGCTGGGCGACGCGCTGGACGCGCTGGAGCAGGACACGGTCCTGGCGGCGATGATGGGCGACCGCCTGCTGACGGCCTACCTGGCCGTTCGGCGGGCCGAAGTCTCGTACTACCGGGCTCACTCCGCCGACGTCGAGTATCGCGATCACGCGCTGCGCTACTAGCCACCCGGTAGACGTCGGTCGTGCTCAGCCCAGCGTCATCTCGATCCGGTCCGGCAGGACCTGGAACGCGCGGAATCCGGTCCGCAACCGGACCTGAGGCGGCAGGAACGCGTCCGGATCGACGGTGACGCGGCTGTCGCCGGACATCGAGAGCCCCGCTGTCCGGCCGATCAGGGGGGCCGCGCGGCCGATCAGCCAGCCGGGGACGCCGCCGCGCGGCTGGAGTACGAGCAGACCATCGCTGATCGAGGGTGAGAACGTTACGGTCAGCCTGAGCAGCGAGACGCTGACCGCGACGCCGATCTGATCGTGGCCCAGCGAGCCGGTCGCGTTGACCCCGGCTCGACTCGCCGCCGTCGTGACCAGTCGCCGGAACGCCGCGATCGGGACGACGACGTCGACGTGACTGACGACGACGGTTCCCGGAGGGGACGGGTCCAGCGTGACCGCCACGTTGCGGATCGCGACATCGTCGTTCGAGCCCGCCAACGGTCGGGACGGGTCAGTGGTCACCGAGCCGGAGCCCTCGCTCGTCCAGATAGATGCGCAAGCCGTCAGCCGGAATCTCGATTCGAACCGCCGGCAGACCGGACGGAGAGACCGTGATCGCGTCCGTCGAGAAAGCAACGCTGATCGGTCGATCCGGAGAGAGCGTCCGGAGCAGGTCGACGATGGCTTCGGGCGGGACGGCGATCCGGAGGCTGCGGGCGTCGACCGTCACCGGTTCGGCTGGCAGGGCCGACTGGCGACCCAACAGCGCGACGAGCAGCGCCGTCGGGATGATCGCTTCGAGGCCGGCGGCGGTGATCCCTTGACCGGAGGGATCCGAGGTCTGATCTGTCATCTGAACCTCGCGATCAGTGGGAGACGGGCTCGCCGGACGGCGTCGCGGAGAACGTCACGTCGGTCGAGTTCTCCTCGGCGTAGCGGAGATCCCATTCGGAGGAGAACAGCAGGACGGTCTGGCCGTCACGATCCTCGGCCCGGAGCCGGCCCCGACCGTCGCCGAGCAGGGCGATCTCGGCCGCATTGCCGGTGACCCAGCGCGCGATCTGGAAGGTGAGCGGTTCGATCACCGTCGCGACGTTGTACTCCGCCTCGAGGCGGTAGCGGACGACGTCGTACTGGAGCTGGCCGACCGCCGCCAGGATCGGCTCGCGCTTGCCGCCGCTGACCGGGTAGAGCAGCTGGATCGCGCCCTCCTCCTCGATCTGCGAGAGCCCCTTGAGGAACTGCTTGTAGCGGTCGGCAGCGGTATGGCGCAGCGCGGCGAAGTGCTCGGGCTGGAAGCGTGGCAGCGGCGGGAACGAGCCGACCGAGCCCTCGCTGATCGTATCGCCGATCTTGAACTGACCGGGATTGATCAGCCCGACGACATCGCCGGGGAACGCCTCGTCGATGACCTCCCGGTCGTTGCCGAACAGCCGCATCGGCCGGGCCATCCGGATCTTCTTCTGGAGCCGCGGGTTCCAGACCTCCATGTCGCGCGAGAACGTCCCGGAGACGACGCGCAGGAAGGCGATCCGGTCGCGGTGCCGCGGGTCCATGTTGGCCTGGACCTTGAAGATGAAGCCGCTGAACCCGGGGTCCTCCGGCTGGACGATCGTGGACGAGGTCGCGACGGCCGCCGGTGACGGGGCGAGGTCGACGAAGGTGTCGAGGAACAACTGGACCCCGAAGTTGGTCAGGGCGCTGCCGAACGAGACGGGGGTCAGGTCCCCCCGCAGGACCGCCGCCTGGTCGAAGTGACTCCCGACGGCGTCGAGCAATTCCAGGTCGTCGCGGAGCGTCAGCGCGCGCTGGGAGCCGATCAGGTCGTCGAGGGCCGGGTCATCGAGCGAGGTCATCCGGACGGGCGCTCGGCGGGCACCGCGCTGCGTGCGCTCGTAGAGGTGGATCTCGTGGGTCTGGCGGTCGTAGACGCCCTTGAAGTCGGGGCCGTCCCCGATCGGCCAGTTGAGCGGGTACGTCTTCATCTCGAGGACGCGCTCGATCTCGTCGAGCAGGTCGAGCGGGTGCCGGCCCGGCCGGTCCATCTTGTTGATGAAGGTGAAGATCGGCGTGTGGCGGGAGCGACAGACCTCGAACAGTTTGAGCGTCTGGGCCTGGATGCCACGGGCCGCGTCCAGCACCATCACGGCGGAATCGACCGCGGTCAGCGTGCGGTAGGTGTCCTCGGAGAAATCCTGGTGGCCGGGCGTGTCGAGCAGATTGAGCTGCCGGCCGGAGTAAGGGAAGGCCAGCATCGTCGAACTGATCGAGATGCCGCGTTCCTTCTCGATGTCCATCCAGTCCGACTGCGTCTGCCGCTGGTGCTGACGGGCGCTGACCGAACCGGCCATCTGGACGGCACCGCCGTAGAGCAGCAGCTTCTCGGTCAACGTGGTCTTGCCGGCGTCCGGGTGGGAGATGATCGCGAACGTGCGCCGCCGGGCGACCTCCTCGGCGAGGTGCGAGTCGCGCAGGTGATTGGCGTGATCGGCGGTGTCCGTGGAGGCGTCGATGGCGTCCGATACCGACGTCGCGGTGGGGAGTGACGAAGGAGCCGAGGTGACCCGAGCGCTGGGACTGGCGTCGCGACTGGAGACCGAGTAGGGCGGCGATGGCGTGGCGTCTACGGCGGTGGCGGGCAAAGTCACAGGCAAGGATCTCCAGGCTTTCCGGACACGGGAACTGAAACGCCGACGGCCGCGCGGTGATCCTCACCGGAGAGGGATCGAGTCACCGCATACCACCGGCACGTCGATGGGCCGGACCTCTTGCTGAAGGCGCCGCGATTCACAACCAGCGCAGTATAGCCTCTGACACTCGCCAAGGCGATGATTCGGCGGCAGATCAGTTCGGATTCCTTGCCATTCGCCCCGCCGTCCCTCCGGCCACGGGACCGACGACCGGCCACTGGTGCTGTGAACGACGAGAACGACGAGAACGGCCGACGTCGCGGCCTATACTGCGCCGACGACCCCAGCCACGGATGCCGGCTCTCGACCTGACGAGACGCCGGCGAGAGGATTCCCCCCGCCATGCTCCACATCGTCAATGGCGATTCCACCGCCGACGCGATCCGCGGCAGCGGCGTGCTCAAGCCGCTCGACCCGACCCTGAGCGAGATCCGCGATCCCGACGACGTCGTCGCCTGGAGGGACGTCCTCTATGAGGGTCCGGTTCGGGCTGGCCTGTCGCCGGTGAACCTCGCCCATGAGCGCTGCCAGTTCATCGCCAGCCGGGGCTGGGAGCCCTACATCACGGCGCGACAGGACTTCGGCCGGCGCGACGCCGCCATCGCCAGCACGAAGCGGCAGGACGACGTGGTCTTCTGGTTCGAGAGCGATCTCTACGATGTCCTCCAACTGGTCCAGGCGCTGGATCGGCTCGCGGCGCGGCGGCCGGAGGGCACCCGGTTCTCATGGATCCTCGTCGACGAGCGACCAGACGCACCGGGAACGCATGGCTTCGGTCGGCTGGCGACGGACGCGGTCGAACGACTGCTGGCGTCCCGGCAGCCGGTTCCCGATCCGGCCTGGATGGAGGCCCGGCGAGTCTGGACGGCGTTCATCAGCGGTGATCCGGCCCAACTGGGCGCCGTCGCGGACGACGACACGTTCACCATCCCGTATCTCCATGACGGTCTGGCGCGCCTGCTGGCCGAGTTCCCGGATCGGTCGACGGGCCTGTCATGGTCGGAGCGACAGGTCCTCGACGTCATCGCGTCGGGGCCGACGGCGCCGGGCGATGTCTTCCGACGGGTGCAGGCTGCCGCGCCACGCCCATTCCTGGGAGACCAGCAGGTCTGGGATCGACTGGACTGGTTCGCGACGTCGACGCCCCCCCTCATCCGAGCGGCCGATGGTGAATCGTGGGTGTCGCCGGTCGTCGATCTGCTGAGTCTTGACGAACCCGACATGGCCGCGTTCCATGCCCAGACCCTCCGGCTGACGGAGACCGGCGCGTCGGTGCTTGCGGGTCGAGTCGACTGGCTGACGCTGCGACCGCACGGGCGATGGCTCGGTGGATACGAGATCCCGACCACCGGATCCTGGCGGTACGACGGCGCGACGGCGCGTCTCGTCAAGGGTTCGGGAGCGGAGCTGGTTCGGACCTGACGCCGCCGCGAGGGGCCGTCACTCCGTCACGGTGGGTGCCTCGGCGATCTCTTCGGCCATCGGGCGAAGGTAGATCAGGAATTCATTGACTCCGACCTTGAGCACCCGGCTGATGTGATACCGGATCTGGGTCGTCGGCTCGCGGTAGATCCCGCCGGCATGCCAGCGGCCCAGCTTCATCTCGCGGGCGTTCTTGGCGACCAGTTCGTAGGTCACGCGGCCGCACGCGTTGCAGACGAAGTACTGGTCGGTCTCGTCGGTCGGTCCGGTGTAGCCACGGGTGACGAGGCGGATGCTCGCGCTCCCGCACCACGGGCAGTGACGTTCCCCGGACGGATATTCGGTTGATTGATCCTGACGGTCGACCATCGGACCCAAGCCTCTTTGCGCGGTTCGAAAGCGGAGAACGGCGAACGATGTCACTCCGGTCAACGCGGCGGGAAGATATTCAGTTGATGGTACAACACGGCTACAACCGCCACGTCCGGCCGGGTTCGGCGTCGACTGAGATCGACGTACGGGGCATCCTGTGCGTCGCGCCGCGTCCGCGCGGGTTCGGCGCCGTCACGAACGGAACCGCCCCTGAAGAACGCTTCCCCGTGGGTCTCATGCTTGCGATACTGGGCGGAGCTACGATGTCGGTGGTGGCTGACCACGGAACAGGCGATCCGGACGCCACAGAGGTGTGGCTCGGCGAACGCGAGGGAGACCATCGATGGCACAACAGCAGGCAGCAGCGGCGCGGCCGGGCGACGGGATCGCCGCGCCGGCCGCGAGCGAGATGTTCGGTGGTCGACCCCTGATCATCGCCTCGAACCGGGGTCCGATCACGTTCCATCGCCAGCAGGACGGGACGTTCTCGTCGCGCAAGGGCAGCGGCGGCCTGGTCACGGCGGTCTCCGGCATCGCCCGGGGCATCCAGCCGATCTGGATCGCGGCGGCGATGAGCCGGGACGACCGTGACCGCGCCCGGCTGGCCGAGCAGCAGGGGCAAACGTTCATCCTGCCAGCGGGGGACGAGTCGGAGTTCCGGATCCGGTTCGTCGAGCCGACGCCGCAGGCCTACCACTGGTACTACAACGAGATCAGCAACCCACTCCTGTGGTTCCTGCAGCACTACCTCTGGGATACCCCGCGGACGCCGGACATCACCTTCGAGACGTGGGAAGCCTGGAACGAGGGCTACGTCAAGGTCAACGAACTCTTCGCCAGTGAGATCCTGACCGCCGCGGACGCCCTCGACCAGCCGCCGGTGATCATGTTGCAGGACTACCACCTCTACCTGGTCGGGCAACTCATCCGGGAGCGGCGCCCGGACGCGATCCTGCAGCACTTCATCCATATCCCCTGGCCGGACCCGGACTATTGGCGTCTGCTCCCGCTCGCCATGCGGCGCTCGATCATCGGCGGGATGCTGGGGAACGACATCGTCGGCTTCCAGACACCGTCCAACGCGCGGAGCTTCATGTACACCTGCGAGGCGTACATGCCCGGTGTCGTCGTGGATTACCAGCGCGAGACGGTGACGGTCGCCGGGCGGGTCGTGCAGGTGCGGGCCTACCCGATCTCGATCGACACGGTCTCGGTCCGGCGGCAGGCCTACGGCAAGGAGGCCCGCAGCCACGACCGGTACCTGCCGAACTATTGGAACGAGTTCACGATCCTTCGCGTGGACCGGGCGGAGCCGAGCAAGAACATCGTCCGCGGTTTCCACGCCTTCGACCGCTTCCTCGAACTCCATCCGGAGTACCAGGGCCGCGTGAACTTCGTCGCGATCACCGTCCCGAGCCGGCTGGAAGTGCCGGAGTACCAGAACTACCTCGACGACGTCAGCGCGATCACCGGTCGGATCAACGCCAAGTACGCCAACGTCGAGACCGGGTGGCAGCCGATCCAGATCCTGATGGGGGAGAACTACCCCCGGGCACTGGCGGCGATGAAGTGGTACGACGTGCTACTGGTCAACTCGATCATCGACGGGATGAACCTGGTCGCCAAGGAGGGCGCCCTGCTCAATGAGCGCAACGGCGTCCTGATCCTGAGCGAGGGGGCGGGGGCGGCGAGCCAGCTGGAGAGCGAGGCGCTGATGGTCGCCCCGGCGGACGTCGAGGGCACGGCGACGGCCATCTACGAGGCCATCACCATGCCGCTGTCCGAGCGACGGCAGCGGGCCGAGCGGCTCCGTCGGATCGTCGAGGACGACGATGTCTCCCTCTGGTTCCGGCGCCAGGTCGAGGATCTCGACGCGATCATGGCCCGGCCGGGGGCACAGCAGATGAACCCGATCGGCGAGGACACGGTGATCGAGTCGCTCCCGGCGGGATAGCCGCGGACGACGTTGCGGGGAGCGATTGGTCGGCAACGACGGATCGGTAACGTTCGACGAGGCACGCCAAGAGGCGCCGGTCGGGTTATCGTTCGGCGTCTCTCGTTTGAGCGCACATCGGACCAGGTGCCTAGAGCGGATCTCGTGGCCCTCGTTGGTCGCGAGCGGTCAGCCCCACCCCCAGCCCCCTCCCCATCTCGGTCCGCCTCCGTCGCCTGCGGGCGACTCCGTCCGGACCGGATGGAGAGGGGGAGCTGGCTCCACCATCAACCTCTAGGAGCCTCGCTGTAACGGCGAGCAGATCTCCTCCCTGCCCCTCTCTGAGCACCTGAAGCTTCGATCTGGGCTAGATCATCCATCAGGCAACTGGTTGAGCATGGACCTGTTTCGACCTGGCTATTCCGGCGACGTGGTTCGGAGACGGAGCGAGACGATCTCGTAGGGGCGGACGATGAGGCTGACCTCGCCGTCCTCGCTCAGCGTGACCTGCCCTCCGTCGAGATCGATATCCTCGATCAGGTTCACCCGTTCCACCGACACCAGCGGTACGGTGAACTGGAGATGGACGAGGCCGCGGGACCCGTTCGGCTCGTGGAGGCGGAGGATCAGCGCGTCGTCATCCTCCGCCCGCTTCAGGGCGCCGACGACCATCGGGACACCGCGGGCCGTGGCGAGGGTCCAGTCGGTCGGAGCCGAACCCGCCCGCAATGAGGTCGAGCCGGCGATCAGTGGGCTGTTGAACGCCACCGCCGCGTCGACGACACCGCCGGTCGCGTAGGTGCCGCGGTGCGGGAGGAGCCCGTACCGGAAGGCGTGGTGGCCCTCGTCGGCCCGCATGTCGGGGTCGATCGGGCTCCGGAGCAGGGTCAGCGCGAGGACGTTGCGGTCGACGCTGTGCCCGTAGCGGCCGTCGTTGAGCATCGCGATGCCGTAGTCCGCCTCGGATAGGTCCGCGAACCGGTGCCCCGCGACCTCGAACTGGGCCAGCTCCCAGCTCGTGTTCCGGGCGGTCGGGCGGCGGACGACGCCGTAGAGGGTCTCGAAGCTCGCCTCGTGCGTGTGGATGTCGAGCGGGTGACGCGCCCGGAGCAAGGTCTGGCGCTCGTGCCAGTCGATCTCCGTGTCGATCTCGATCAGGCGGGAGTCGGCCAGCAGGCGGTAGGTCTGGGTGATGGTCGAGCTTCGCCAGCGCCGGGTGACCCGGATGGAGACCCGGAGCGGACCGCGCTCGGTGATCTCGAGCGGGTCGGTCGCGACGATCTCCTCGCCCTGCTGCTCGATCGTTTCGGCGACGTCCCACGCGTCCCAGCCACGGGGCTTGTCGGCGTACGCCCAGATCTGGTTGGCCCGACCGGCGAACAGGGGCCGGTCATGCGGGATGTCGATCCCCTCGTGGATCGTGCCGTCGGTGCCGATCACGATCCGGATCTGACCGTTCTCGACCAGCAGCCCGTCCGATGTCTCGCCGATCCGGACGCTGCCGCCGGCGCTGGCGATGTCATTTCCCTTGCCGTCCGACGGGACGAGGGTCGTCCAGCCGAGCCCTGGGACGTTGACATCGGACGAATGCACCAGGAGGCCGTCTGGGGTCTGCTGCCCGGTGATCGCCTCGCCGTCGGTGTCGGTCACGCCGGTCACTCCGGGCAGGATGATCGTCAGCGGCCGGGCCGTGAGCCCCGTGTTGACGATGCGGATGCCCGAGCCCTCGCCGCCGTCCGGTCCCAGCGCCGTCAGGGCCTGGCCGGACAGTCGCGTCGCGGTCTTGACGACGCCACGGAGTTCTGGCTCGGTGACCTCGTAGACCTCCTTGATCGAGGAGCCGGGCAGGATATCGTGGAACTGGTTGAGTAGGAGGGCCTTCCAGGCCGCGGCCAACTCGTCGATCGGGTACGGCCCGCCGAAGAGGTGGGCGAAGCTTGACAGGGTCTCGGCCTCGGCGAGGCGCTGCTCGGACTCCCGATTGAGCTTCTTCGTCCGGCCCTGCGTCGTGAGGGTGCCGCGGTGGAGTTCGAGGTAGAGCTCACCGGTCCAGACGGGGAGCCCGCCCGCCGGCATCCGGGCGAAGAAATCCTCGACCGTCGCCATCCTGAGGGTGGGCAGGACGGGGTAGGACTGGAGGCGGGCGTAGTACTCCAGCATCTGTCGGCTGGGGCCGCCGCCGCCGTCGCCCATGCCGAAGGCGAGCAGCGTCTCGTCGTGCTGGCGCTTGCCGGCGAACTTCCGCCAGGTGCCCCGCAGGTCGCGGGGGTGGACCTCGGCGTTGTAGCCGGAGGCCGGGTCCTCATTGCGGAACTGGTGGGCCCGGACGCGGGTCCCGTCGACCCCCTCCCACTCGAACAGGTCGTAGGGGAACTCGTTGGCCTCGTTCCAGGTCATCTTGTGGGTGAAGAAGTTGACCAGACCGGCGCCACGCAGGATCTGCGGCAGGCCGCCGGAGAAGCCGAACGAGTCCGGCAGCCAGGCGACGTTGCTGCGCCGGCCGAAATGGCGCTCGAACTCCCGCTGGCCGTAGAGCGCCTGCCGGACCATCGCCTCGCCGCCGGTGAGCTGGTTGTCGGGCTCGACCCACATCCCGCCGACCGGGTCCCAGCGTCCCTCGGCCGCCCGGGCCTTGATCTGTGCCAGCAGCTCGGGGTCATCCTGCTCCAGCCAGGCGTAGACCTGGGCCGAGGACTGGTTGTGGATGAAGTCGGGGTAGCGATCCATCAGATTGAGGACGGACCAGCCGGTCCGGATGATCTTTCGGCGGGTCTCGACGACGGGCCAGAGCCAGCCGAGGTCGATGTGGGCGTGGCCGGTCAGGGCGATCGAACCGACGGATGGGTAGGCCGTCCGGAGCGCGTCGAGGTGTCGAGCGAGGACGGCTCGGGCCTCGTCGATCACGGGCAGGACGTCGTCGGGGAGTGGGGCGAGCGGGCCGCTCGCCGTCTCGGCGGACCAGCGCTCGTTGCTGTAGTTCGTGAAGAGGCGGGCGTGCTCGGCGTAGCCGCCACCGGCCGCGTAGACGCCGTCCCCGAGGGGTTCGCGCTGGGCGAGGACGAGCCGGTTGACCGTCGTCTCGGTGTCGGTCGGCCAGCGGGTGCTCAGCACCGTCAGGCTGGCTTCGATCGCGTCCAGCAGGCGGGGGACGATCTCGTGGTCCTCTGCGTCCAGCTCCCCGGCGGCGAGCAGGGCAACGCTCAGGTCCCGCTCGATGGCGCGGGCCGCTTCGGCTGGTACCACGAGGTGCGCCCGGCTCAGGGCGGGGTGGTCGACCCGGGAGCCGAAGACGCCCTTCGGGACGACGGTCGCCTCGACCGAGATCAGCTCGCCGCCCGACGCCGATCCGAGCAGCGGGTACTGGAAGTGGTACGGGTCGATCGCCCCACGCATAGCGAAGGCGCCGTCGACGGAGATCTCGGCGAACCCCTCCCCACCCAGCCAGAGCTCGAGCTCGATCGGCTGGCCGGCGAAGTCCGACGGAACCGAGCCGGAGAGCGTGAACCGGACCGGCGTCGCGACCTCGGGCCAACCGTCGCCGAGCGCGAGGGCGCTCGGCTCACCGGAGGGGCCGACGAACGCGATGTCGGTCAGGTGCGTCTCCCGGGCGTTGCGCCAGACTCTGAGCTCTTCGACGCGACGACGGTTGCGCTCGATCCGGCGCTGGTTGATCGGGGTAACGACCATGGTGGAACTCCCTGACTGATCCGACGCCGGTGAGGCGTTCGGGGGCGGGCACGATGATGCCCCGTCGGTCGTAACCGCGGAGCATCGCCGAACGGATTACTTGAAGCTGCCGACCTGGACGCCTTCGATGAAGAAGCGCTGGAAGCAGAGGAAGAGGATGACGACTGGCAGCACGACCAGCACCGACGCGGCCATGAGCAGGTTGTACTGGACGTCGTACTGGGAGGCGGATCGGAAGAAGGTCAGGCCGATCGCCAGCGTGTACGAGTCCTCCTTCTGGAGGTAGAGGTACGGGCCGAGGAAGTCGTTCCAGGCATGGAGGGCGGCGAACAGGCAGACCACGCTGATGGCCGCGTAGCTCTGCGGCAGGATGATCTGCCAGAGGATCCGGATCTCGCTGGCGCCGTCGAGCCGGGCGGCCTCGCCGAGTTCCTTGGGGATGCGCATGAAGAACTGGCGCATCAGGAAGATCCAGAACGCGTTGCCGAAGAACAGTGGCACGACCAGCGGCAGGATCGTGTTGATCCAGTCGAGTCGGGAATAGATGTCGTAGAGCGACACGATCAGGACGGGGTAGGGGACGAAGACGGTCGCCAGGACCAGGGCGAAGATCTTGTCACGACCCGGCCATTCGATCCGGGAGAACCCGTAGGCGATGATCGGGTTGGAGATCGCGGCGCCGAGCACCGTCAGGAACGTGATCACCGCGGTATTGCGAAAGTAATGCCAGAACGGGAAGACCCGAGTGGCGTCGGCGAAGTTGTCCCAGCGCCATTCCTGGGGGAAGAAGGTCGGCGGGACGATACTCAATTCCGGGATCGGCTTGAACGCCACCGCCAGCATCCAATAGAAGGGCAGCAGGAAGAACGCCACGAACGGGATCAGGAAGAGCCGCGGGACGATGTGCTTCCTAAGGACCCGGCGCCAGTTGAAGTCGCTGGCGCTCTGCTTCCGGGCCGATTGTTCGATCGCGTCGAGCGGCAGTGACTTCGCCATGATGTTCCCTCGGGCGAGACGGGTATCGGAGGACTGCCGGGGCGCCGCTGCTGATCGGGCCGCCGGCGGGACCGGCCTAGACGGTCTCGTAGTTCACCCAGGACCTCGACCATCTGAAGATGACCAGCGCCAGGACGACCGTGATCAGGAAGAGGACGAGGGCCAGGGCCGAGGCGTAGCCGGAGCGGAAGTCCCGGAACACGAGGCTGTAGATGTAATTCACGTACATGAGGTTGGAATTGACCGGCGAGCCCGGAGGGCTGGTCAGGATGACGACCTGCGTGAAGATCTGGATCCCGAGGCTGAGCCCGAGGATCAGGTCGTAGAGGATGATCGGCGTCATCATCGGCAGGGTGATGTTCCAGAACTTGCGCAGATTCCCGGCGCCGTCGATCGACGCGGCCTCGTAGAGGTGCTGGGGGATGCCCTTGAGCCCGGCGAGGAAGATCAGGGCCGCCTGCCCGGCGCCGAACTGCGCCAGGATGACGAAGGCGATCTTGCCGTAGTCCGGGTTACCGAACCAGTTGATGTTCGGGAGACCGATAGCGACCATCAGCCGGTTGACGATCCCATAGGTGGGGTCCATCAGATTCAGGAAGACGAAGGAAAGGGCGAACAGGGGGATGATCGACGGGAGATAGAGGATCGCCCGGTAGATCGGCTGCTCCTTGACGTTCTGGTTCATACAGAGCGCCATCAGCAGCGCCGCGACCACGCCGACCGGCACGGCCAGACCGGTGTAGTAGAGCGTGTTGCCGAGGACCTTCCAGAACAGCTCGTCCGAGGCCATCGTCCGGTAGTTGTCCAGCCCGATCCACTCGGGGTCCTTGATGCCGTTGTACTTGGTGAAGCTGAGCCGGATGGTCTCGTAGAACGGGTAGACTAGGAAGGCGAGGAACCCGATGATCCATGGGGAGATGAACAACAGACCGGTGACGAGGTTCTGCCGCTCCTGCCGGGTCAATCGGTGACGACCACCGGAACCGGCGGACTGTTTGGGGGCCATCGCTACCGAATCCGTCGCCACGGTCATGCTCCTGTGATCCGTTCACCGATCTCGCCCGGTTCCGGGGACGCCGGGGCGGCGAGGCTGAGACGAGCCTCGCCGCCCCGGCGTCTGAACCGGATCGACTAGCAGAACTGCTGCAGGTCGGCCTGGGTGTTCTCCTTGGCCGTGGCGAGCGCCTCGGCCGGCTGGGTCTGGTTGAGGTAGATCGCCTGGTAGGCGACCGTCAACTCGTCCCAGTACTTGGAGCCGACGGGAAGCGGCGGCCGGTTGTTGGAGGTCGGCAGCAGCTTCTCGGCGAAGAAGGTGCTCTGCTCGGTGAACAGCGACGTGTCGGTCGTCAGGGAGGTGATGGTCGGCAGGTGCCGCGTCTCGGTGGTGTAGATGCGCTGGCCGGGCTCGCCGCACATGTACTTGATGAAGTCGACGGCGCCCTCGACCTTGGTCGAGCCTTCCGGCACGACCATCGACCAGCCGCCGGACCACGTCGCGGAGGTCTGACCGGCCGTGGGAACGGGCAGGTAGGTGATGCCGTACTCGGCGGTCGGGGCGTACTGGGCGTACTGGTTGATCATCCAGTCGCCGGTGATCTCGAAGGCGACGCCCTGGGTGACCAGGGAGCCCTGCTGCGGCGGGAAGCCCGGCACGCGACGCGGCGTCTCCCAGGCCGAGATCGCGTTGGCGTCCATCGACGCACAGGCGTCGTAGACCCACTGCATCGCCTGGACCATCTGGGCGTTGTCCGGCGTCACGCTACAGGCCGCGGCGTCGTAGAAGGTGGCGCCCCACGAGAAGCCATAGGTGTAGTGCCAGCCCTGGTTGGCGTAGGGGACGAAGCCGACGCGGGTGTAGTTGCCGTTGGCGTCACGGACGCTGGCCAGGCTCGCGACCTCGAGCAGACGATCCCAGGTCACCGGGCCGTTGGCCTGATCGAACTCGGTCGGGTCGATTCCGGCCTCCTTCAGGACGCCGATGTTGTAGTAGAGCGCCCGCGCGTCGGTGTCGAGCGGCAACCCCCAGATCTGGTCGTCATAGGTGACTTCCTCGATCGCGAACGGGAGGTACGTGGCGCGGGTGGCCTCGTCGACGTACTCGGAGATCGGCTGGACCAGCCCGTTGGCCGCGTTGGAGGCGACGGTGAAGCGGTCCATGTGATAGATGTCCGGCGAATCGCCACCGCGGACGGCGGTGATGAGCCGGGTGTTGTCCGTCACTTCAGCGGGCGCCAGCGGCGTCACGATGACCTCGAAGGCGGTGCTCTGGGCGTTGTACTGCTCGACGATCTTCTTGAGCGTCGTGAGGTCCGGGTCGGTGAAGCCGGTCCAGAATTGGAGCTGGGTCTTGGCCTGGCCCTTGACGTACGCCGCTCGGCGCGGGACGAGCGTGGCGGCGCCGGCGGTGGCGAGGCCGATCCCGGCGGCGCCGGCGAGTGCCTTGCGGCGGCTGAGCTTCGTGTCCTTGAGCAGGGTCAGACCGCGGGACGGGACGTGGTTCATTCGACGTCTCCCTAAGTTCCACCGGCTTCTCCGCCGGGAGTGGGACGGCTTCAAGTGCCGTCCGTCGTAGTCGTCACGTCCTCTGACCTGAGACCCATCATCGTCTCGACGTCGAAGCGACGATGGGGTCAGCGGAGCGGTGACGTCACGATATGGGTAGATTGCAGGTTCACTCGTGAGACGTCAAGCGCAACGCGGCGATACGTCCGACCGATTCGGAGGACCGGTCCTGCCGAATCGATTGCCCGACCGCACATCGCCCTCGCTGTCGAGCGGAACTGGTGTGACCTCCCGATATCCCGGTTCGGCGGAGCGGGATATCGACGAGGGAATGACGCGTCCAGACACGAGGCTCGGGCGTCCGACGAAGGGTCTTGCGTCCGAACGACCGACCTGCCAGCGTCTCTTCGACACGGTCCGTGATCCAGACGGGAGCCGTTCCGCCCTGATAAAACGGCGAGACTGTTTACGACATATCCACCCGAGTTGACTCTGACGACCGAATTCAATACCGGGTTCAGTCAGCCGCGAGGGTCGTGGGCTCGGGGCGCATGGCGGCGAGGCTGTGGTCGTCCTGACCGGGGCCGTAGAGATGGCAGCGGACCCAGTGCTGGGCACCGATTCGCTCGAAGCCGGGCATCTGCTCGCGGCAGACGGGCATCACGCTCGGGCAGCGGTCGGCGAACGGGCAGCCGGGCTTCGGGTTGATCAGCGACGGGATCTCGCCGCGGGCCTCGGTCCGGGCGACCTTGAGTCCGGCCTTCGGGTTCGGCACGGCCGAGAGGAGCAGCTTCGTGTACGGGTGGGCCGGCTCGTCGATCAGTTCGACGCTCTCGGCGCCCTCGACCATCCGGCCGGCGTACATGACCACGATGTTGTCGGCGATGTAGCGGGCCGAGGCGATGTCGTGGGTGATGTAGAGCGAGGCGATCCGGCGTTCCTCCTTAAGGCGGTCCATGAGGTTGAGGATGCCCATCCGGATCGAGACGTCCAGCATCGAGATCGGCTCGTCGGCCAGCAGGACCATCGGGTCGACCGCCAGCGCCCGGGCGAAGGCGACCCGCTGGCGCTGGCCGCCGGAGAGCTGATGGGGGAACTTCTCCGCGATCTCGGCCGGCGGGTTGAGGCCGACCTGGTCGAGCAGGGCGTGCGTTCGCTCCCGCAGCTCCCGGCTGCCGCGGACCTTGCCGTGGATCTGGAGCGGCCGGACGATGTGGTGGCCGATCGTGTGGACCGGATTGAGCGAGCCAAACGGATCCTGGAAGATCATCTGGACGCGCCGCCGGTAGTCCCGGCTGACGCGGCGGGTCTTGTAGACGTCCTGGCCGTCGAGGAGCAGTTCGCCGCTCGTGGCGGCCATCAGGCGGGCGATCAGCCGGGCAGTCGTGCTCTTGCCGCTGCCGGATTCGCCGACCAGGGCGACGATCTGGCCGGCGTCGATCGTGAACGAGACGTCGGAGAGGGCATGGACCCCCTTCCGCGACAGGAGCCCGCCGACCGGGAAGACCTTCGACAGGTGCCGGACGTCCAGGACCGGGCTCATGCGGTCGAGTGAGCTCATCGTCGATCCGGCGTTCGATGACGTCGTGCCGTCCATCATGATCGGTCCTCCATGATTGGTCCTCGTCGTCTCTGACGGTGGTCGTTCAGGCGCATGAAGGGGTCGAAGCCATCCCAGCATCGGGTCGGGTCTCAACCGGCACCCACCTCGCCCGGTTCGTGGAGAGGCGATGGCGGACTGTAGCACGAGGCGGCCCGCCGTCCGGTGAAGGATCCGGGCAGGGTCGTCGTTCCCGTCTCAGGTGGACACTCGTCGATGAACGCCCGGAGCAGGCGTTTGACAATGGGAATACCGTCGCGTAGATTCCGCTTGCCAGACTACTGTCGATATCGAGAGATGGGATTTCGAGGCGATGTCGCCCGGAGACCCGCCACGAGACAGATGGTGGGACGGCGGGGAACGAGACTCGACGCGTCGTCGTCGGAGACGATGCGCTCACTGACCGGGACGGCGGCGACCCAGCATCGGTCTGGATCGCGGGTCGGTCGACGATCACTCCCGAAGATCATCTGGTCGAGCGTCTTACTCCAATGGCGGGGGAAACATCGATGGGCAAGGATCAGTTCAGGGGCGAGTCAACGACCGTCGCGGCGTCACTCATGGGGGCCGAACTCGATCGGCGCCAGGTCTTCCTTCGCGGCGCGGCGCTGGGCCTCGGCGCCTCCGCCTTCGCGGCCGGGCTCTCGCAGTCCGGCCTCCGGGCCAGTGCCCAGGCCGACACGACCGGGATGGTGACGGTCTCCCAGGACCAGCGGCAGACCTGGATCCGGAACTTCAACTTCCTCATCCCCGGCAGCCCGTTCCTCTGGCCCAGCGATAACGGTATCTACGAGCCGCTGATGATCGCCAGCCGGATCCGGACCGAGGATGCGATCATCCCGTGGCTGGCCGAGTCCTACGAGTACAGCGCCGACAACCTGACGCTGACGCTCAAGATCCGCACCGGCGTCCTCTGGTCGGACGCGACCCCGTTCTCTGCCAGTGACGTCGCCTTCACCTTCAACCTGCTCAAGTCCAACGACGGGCTCAGCGGCGCCGGAGCGATCCGGAACATCCTCGACAACAGCACCTCGATCACCGCCCCCGACGCGACGACCGTCGTGTTCGTCTTCACCGAGGTCTACTCGCCCGGCATCTACGACATCATCGCCCAGAACATCGTGCCCGAACACATCTGGTCGGCGATCGAGGATCCGGTCACGTTCCTCAACGAGACCCCGGTCGGTACCGGCCCGTTCACGGAGATCCCGATCTTCGAGTCCCAGTACTGGGAACTCCGCAAGAACCCGAACTACTGGCAGGCCGACAAGATCGGCATCGAGGGGATCCGGTTCCCGATCCTGGGCGACAACGACACCTCCCAGCGGATGCTGGTCGACGGGCAGATCGACTGGGCCGGCAACTTCGTGCCGGACATCGAGACGGTCTACGTCGCGAAGGACCCGACCAACTTCGGCTACTGGTTCCCGTCCACCGGCGACACCGTTCACCTCTACCTCAACCACGAGGCACCGGACACCCCGTTCGCCGATCCGGCCGTTCGCAAGGCGATCAGCCGCGCCATCAACCGCGAAGACATCGTCTCGTTCGCGATGTACGGCTACACGACCCCCGCCGACAGCACCGGCCTGAGCGGCGGCTACCCGTCGTGGAAGGATGCGGCCCACGCTTCCGCCGACTGGGTGACGATGGACGTCGATGCCGCCAACGCCGCTCTCGATGCGGCCGGCCTGACCCTGGACGGCGACACCCGGACTTACAACGGCAAGCCGATGGAGTACGAGCTCCTCGTCGTCAACGGCTGGAGCGACTGGAACGAGTCCTGCCGGGTCATGGGTGAGAACCTCGCGGAGGTCGGGATCAAGGTCACGGTCTCGCCGCTGGAGCAGACCGTCTGGCAGGGTCGCGTCCAGGACGGCGACTTCACGATGAGCATCGGCTGGTCCAGCGGTGGGGTCACCCCGTTCAACTTCTACCGGGGCATGATGTCGTCGCAGACCAAGAACCCGATCGGCACGTCCAGCCCGGAGAACTGGCACCGCTTCGCCTCCCCGGAGGCCGACGCGCTGCTGGACCAGTTCGCCGCCACCAACGACCCGGCCGAGCAACTGACGATCGCCAGCCAGCTCCAGGCGCTCTACGCGGACGTGGCCCCGGCGCTGCCGCTGTTCCCCGGCCCGCAGTGGTACGAGTACAACTCGACCCGGTTCGATGGCTGGCCGACCGCCGAGAACCCCTACGCCGTGCCCTCGACCTACGCGGCCGAGCGCCTGCTCGTCATGACGACGATCAAGGCGAAGTAGTCCAGGCGACCGTGGGCGAGGCCGGACTGGCTTCACCCACGGTCGCTTCCCCGGCCGGCTGAACAGGGTCCTGAGATGAACTACATTCTCCGGCGGATCGGCTTCTACCTGATCGCGGCCTGGGCGTCGATCACGCTCAACTTCCTGCTGCCCCGCCTCATGCCCGGCGACCCCGCCACGGCGGTGTTCGCGGCTGCGCAGGGGCGGCTGTCGCCGGAGTCGATCGAGGCGATGCGCAAGGCCTACGGGCTGTCCGACGATCCGCTACTAGTGCAGTACTGGACCTACATCCAGAGCATCGCCCGGCTCGACTTCGGCACCTCGACCGCGTTCTTCCCGAGCCCCGTCCTGGACGTCGTCAAGACCGGCCTGTCCTGGACGCTGCTGCTCGGCGGCGTCGCGACGATCATCGCCTTCCTGGTCGGGTCGCTGATCGGCGTCATCTCCGCCTGGCGCCGGGGCGGGATCGTCGATTCCGCCGTCCCGCCGCTGGCCCTGTTCATCGGCAGTTTTCCCTATTTCTGGCTCGCGACCTTCGTGGTCTTCTACCTCGGGTTCCGGTGGTCGATCCTGCCGTCCGCCTACTCCTATGAGCTCGGCCTCTCGCCCGCGTTCTCGTGGCCGTTCATCTCAAGCGTGATCTGGCACCTGATCCTGCCGGCGTCGACGGTCGTGCTGGTCTCGATCGGCGGCTGGATCCTCGGGATGCGCAACGCGATGGTCAGCACGCTCTCCGAGGACTACGTCTCGTTCGCCGAGGCAAAGGGGCTCTCGCAGCGCCGCGTGATGCTGCGCTACGCCGCTCGCAACGCCCTGCTCCCGAACATGACGTCCTTCGGCATGTCGCTCGGCTTCGTCCTGAGCGGCTCGCTGATCACCGAGAGCGTCTTCAATTACCCCGGTCTGGGCAATCAGCTCGTCCGGGCGGTCCGGCTGCTGGACTTCCCGCTCATGCAGACGCTCTTCCTGTTCATCACGATCTCGGTGCTGGCGGCGAACCTCCTGGTCGATCTCCTCTACCTGCGGCTGGATCCGCGGGTTCGGACCTGACGGTGATGTCAGCCAGCCGATTCGCCACCGACCAGGGGCGGGGTGCCCTGCGAGCGGCCTGTTCGAGCGGGTCGGGATCGGGCACAAGCCCCAGTCGCTGATCGTTCAGGGGCATCTCTTGGTCGGCTCGCAGGCCGGGCGATCGGGACAACGGACTGCTCGGCAGCGTCACGACGATGGCTTCGCGGTGATCAGAGAGGACGGGAAGCGATGGCAGGCGGATTCGATGGCGGCGGACGATCGGGAACGGACGATCTGCGCCGGCCGCTGGTAGCCCGAAGCGGGATGCCGTCGGTGACCGGGGAGATGGCCGTCGAGCGGACGGGCATGGAAGCGTCGGCCGGTCTGGTCGGCCCGGAGCCGGGCCGCCGGAAGCGCCGCTCGATCGTCGCGTATGCCCCGTTCCTCCAGAACCGGAAGGCAGTCATCGGGGTCGCCATCCTCGCCATCTTCGCCGCCCTGGCGCTGTTCGCGCCCTGGATCGCGCAATACGATCCGACCGAGCGCGTCGGAGGCCGGTTCGTCCATCCGGGCTCGGAGTTCTGGTTCGGGACGGACAGCAGCGGCAAGGACGTCTTCTCCCAGACGATCTGGGGCGCCCGGCCCTCACTGGCGATCGGGGCGACGGTCGGTCTCGTCACGACCCTCGTCGGCGTCTCCGTCGGGCTGAGCTCGGCGTACTTCCGCGGCCGCTTCGACGACGTCCTCCAGTTGCTGACGAACGTCTTCCTGATCGTGCCGGGCATCCCGCTGCTGGTCGTTCTGTCCGGCTTCATCGGCCGGGCCGGGTCGGGCGGCTGGTTCAACGAGGTCTTCGCGATCGGCTCCGGTCCGTTCTTCGTCCTGGTCCTGTCGATCACCGGCTGGGCCTGGGGTGCCCGCGTGATGCGGTCCCAGGCGCTGTCGCTGCGGGAGAAGGATTTCATCGCGGCGTCGGAGATCAGCGGTGAGCGGAGCCTGCGGATCATCTTCCGGGAGATCCTGCCGAACATGGCGTCGATCGTCGCCGGGAACTTCATCGGTGCGACGATCTACGCGATCGGAGCGCAGGCGACCCTCGAATATCTCGCCCTCGGCAACCCCGGCAACGTCACCTGGGGCACGAACCTCTACTGGGCCAGCGTCGGTGGTGCCCTGATCCAGAACGCCTGGTGGACGGTCGTCCCGTCGGGTCTCGGGATTGCGCTGGTCGCGTTCTCGCTGGCGATGATCAACTCCGCCGTTGACGAGGTCACCAACCCACGGCTGCGGGCGAGCCGCGATATCAAGCGCGGACTCAAGCGGCTGGCCGGCGCGACCAGTACCGGCCGGGCGACGCCGGTCCTGCGCCAGCGGCCGGCCGGTTCCACCCCGTCCGCCGCACCGGCCGGCGACTGACGCCCGAACGCGACGAGGTCGTCGCGGAAGCCGTCGCCTCTGGCATCGTTCCCGACCACGACCATCCTTCAGAGGAGGAGATGCCCGGTATGACCGCCAGCGCCCGAACCGGATCGCCCCCCCGGAGCACCGTACCGCTGCTGTCCGTCCGGGACCTCAAGGTCCAGTACATGACCGCCAACGCGGCGGTCCGGGCCGTCGATGGCGTGTCGTTCGACATCGCGCCGGGAGAGGTCCTCGGTCTGGCCGGGGAATCGGGCAGCGGCAAGAGCACGATCGCCCAGTCGCTCCTGCGGATTCTCAACCCGCCGGCCGTCATCGCCGGCGGCAGTATCACGTTCCAGGGGCGGGACATCCTCGCGATGTCCGACACCGAACTGGAGCAGTTC
This sequence comes from uncultured Thermomicrobiales bacterium, assembly GCA_964244115.1. GTDB lineage: Bacteria > Chloroflexota > Chloroflexia > Thermomicrobiales > UBA6265 > CADCWK01. The sequence goes on along the minus strand of CAXTHM010000002.1, from coordinate 97,426 downwards.
CGCTGGCAGGACCTGTCGATGGTCTTCCAGAGCGCCATGAACGCGCTCAACCCGGTCATGACCGTCGGCGACCAGATCATCGACACGATCGTGAGCCACAGGGCGATGAGCCCGGCGAAGGCGTGGAAACGGGCCGAGGAGCTGTTCACGATCGTCGGGATCGACCCGAGCCGGCTCCGGTCCTACCCCCACGAGCTCTCGGGCGGGATGCGGCAGCGGGCGGTGATCGCGATCGCGCTCGCCCTCCAGCCGCCGATGATGATCATGGACGAGCCGACGACAGCGCTGGACGTCGTCGTCCAGCGGGAGATCATGCAGCAGATCCGGGACCTCAAGGACGCGATGGGGTTCTCGATCCTGTTCATCACCCATGACCTGTCGCTGCTGGTCGAGGTCTCGGACCGGATCGCGATCATGTACGCCGGCCAGATCGTCGAGATGGCTCCGGCCCGCGAGATCTACGAGCGGCCGCTGCACCCCTACACCAAGGGGCTCCTCAACTCATTCCCGGCCCTGACCGGACCGAAGGAGCGAGTGACCGGGATCCCGGGATCGCCGCCAGATATGGCCGCACCGCCGTCCGGCTGCCGGTTCCACCCGCGCTGCACCCAGGTGCGGGACTTCCACAAGCGGATCGTGCCCGCCCTGACCGAGGTCGAGCCGGGGCACTTCGTCGCCTGCCACCTCTACACCGCGCCCGACGGTCCGCCCGGCGGTGGGCCAGCCTAGCGGCCACCGATCCGTTTGTCACGGTGTCGGACAGCAGACGCCGCCAGGAACCCGCAGCCACGCCCAGGCGTCAGGGCGCTCGGCGACGCCGACAGGGACGCCTGGTCGATGGCGGACCGGCTGGTCTCAGCCCCGAGACCCGGTCTGATCGGCGCGTGGGATGCGATCGTCCACCCGGGTGTACGTACGTGTTCTCCCCGGTGGCTCCGTGGACGATCGATGGGCAGGCCGATTGTGTCGCCGCCGACCCTCCTGTACGCTGCGCTGATCGACTGGCTCATCGTCCGCGATGGGATCACCGTGGTCCGCCCGTCCGCGACGGCTCGTCGAGAGGACGATCCGGAGAACCGGGGTGCCGGGCGATCGACCGCGTCCTGGTGACGGCGGTCCTTCGACCCGGAACTCGATCAGTCAGCACGGCGAGCGTCGAAGTCCCTCCGGAGGTACCCAGCGATATGGTGGACTCGGTACGGAAACGGTTGATGGCGGCGTTCCAGATGGCTCTCGCCAGGCCCCTGACCACGCTGACCGTCGTCGCGGGAGTGGTCATCTTCCTGCTGCTCCTCGGCGGGAACGCCGGCGTTGCGGTCCTCGTGTCCCTGCTCGTGGTGCCAACGGCCGTCCTTTTCTATCTCACGCGCCTCGATCTGTACGAGCGGGAACCGTGGGCGCTGCTGGCGAGTGTCGTCGGGGCGGGTGCGCTCGTCGGGTTGCTCGGTGGCCTGCTCTCGTCGTTCGTCTTCGAACGCTTCTGGTTCTCCGATTCCCGGCTCAACCTCGGCGCGATCGGGTTCTCCGGGATCTCGGCCAATGGTGAGGGCTCGGTCCCGTTCGGCGTCGTCCTCCTTGGCGGGCTCCTGATCCCGGTACTGACTGGCGCCGCGCTCCTCGGTGGTCCGGTCGCGCTGCGCCGGTGGCCGGTCTTCCGCAACGAGATCACGGACGGGATGACGCTCGGCGGGCTCGGCGCCGCCGGTTTCGCGACGGTCTCGTCCTTCGTCTACTTCTGGCCGAGCGCCTTCGACGACCTGCCCGACCGACCCGTGTCGCAGTGGACCGCGCTCCTCGCCGGGATCGTCGTCATCCGCCCGGTCGTCCTGATCCTGGCTGGATCGCTGCTGGGGATCGCCGCCTGGCAGTACCTGTCGACGAAGGACATCCGGTCGGTGCTCGTCCCGGGTATCGCCGGTGCCTTCGGCTGGCTGGCCCTGCCGCTGGGCTCGTTGTTCCTGGCCCAGTCGGGAGCTGTCGCGGAATTCGTCTGGTATGCCGTCGTCCTGATCGTCGTCGGCGTGCTGTTCCGCCAGGCGCTCGGCCGGTCGCTGGCGACGGACCGGCAGGTCCTCGCTCCGGCGGACGGCGCCCAACGGGTGGTCTGCCCGAACTGTCATCGCGTGACGCCTGACGGCTCGTTCTGCTCATTCTGCCGCTCGCCGCTCCACCCCGAGGCGCCGACCGCGCTGGGGTCCGCATCGTCCATGACCCCGGTTTCGATGGAGCCACTCGACGGTTCGTCGGCCGACCAGCCGTTCGCCGCCTCCGATCCTGCGGGGCGTGGTCCCTCCGTCCAGACTCCGTCGAGGGCGCGAGAGACCGTGTCCGCCGATGACTCCGGGCCGTCCGACGCCGCCACGGGTCTGGCCAACGACGATGCTCCGGTCTGGCTGGAGGAGGTCGCGGCCGAGCCGGAGGCCGACGCCCTCGACGATCCGGATCGTTCGTCGGCCGGCCCCGAGTGGACTGCGCCGGCCGACGCGACGCCGGAACCGGCGCTGCCGCGTGATGCCACCCCATCGAGTGAGACACTGCCGACGACGGCCCGGTTCAAGCGACCCCAGACCGACGACGGGACGGCGACCGGGCCCGAGGGGAAGCACGCACCGGAGCCGATCTCGGTCCGACCGTCCGAAGGTGACACCGGGTCGGAGCCGACCGGCCTGTTCGATGAGCCGAACGGCCCGACCGTGCTGCGGGACTGGTCGCGCCGCTCGGAGCCGATCCCGACCCCCGACGGCGCCGAGCCTGACGACCCGCGTCTGGCCAGCCCTCCTTCCACCCCCGCTCGGCCGATGTCGTCGCCCTGGAGCCGCCTGGCCGATCCCAGCTCCGAACCGGTCTCCGGGTTGAAGTGGCCGACCGGCAACGCGTCATCGATCGACCGGCCCGCGAACCCCAGCCGGGTCTCCGCCGACGCGGCGACCGATGGGCCTGATGCCGACACGTTGGAGGAGCCGTCCGACCGCGGTCAGCCGACAGGCCAACCGGAGGACCGTCCGCTCACGTCCTCGTCGGGTCGCTGGTTCGATACCTCATCCATTCAGCGTGGGTCGATGACGACGAAGTCCGCTCCCTCGGACGAGCCCTCGGGCACCGACGACGCACCGGAGCCAGACGATTCGCTCGCACCGACGATCGACGATGCTTCGCTGGCGGACCGCCCGACCGAGCCGATCGGGGATGGCGACGGGGTTGATCCGGCTGACGAGCCAGCTCCGCCATCCGGTCTGCGCTGGTATCGTCAGGACGTCGAGACCGGGGGGTCAGCCGAGACGGTTCCCGGGTTCGAGAACGAGCCGCTAGTGGATGCGGAGGAGTGGGTCACCGAGCAGGCGGAGCCATTGGGCGTGGCGGCGATCCCACCCGACGACCCGGATGCGACCCCGGAAACCGAGGGCCGACCGGGCATCTGGCGTTCCTTCACCCGGCAGGGGCGAGCAGGGACGCCACGGGCTCCCCGGCGTGACCAGGGTCCGACCGACGACGAGACGTAGCCACAGGACGCATCTGGAAACGAGCAGACCCGGACGCAGTTATCGCGTCCGGGTCTGCTCCTCCTGGGGCGATCGCTGATTCCAACCACGTTCAGGTCGAAGATGACCGGCCAAACGCCGGAGGGTCGCTCCCGGGGAAACTCTCCTCGGACGCCTCATCGACCCTGGACTCCGAATTCGTGTCGCCCGTGCGCTCGTCGCGCCGCGCGTCCCGCGTCGAGTCCGGAACGGCCGAGCCGACGAGGTGACCGGCGCCGAACTGGGTCGTGTCCGGATCTTCACTCGGGCCGTCCGTCTGGAACGCCTCTGGCAGGTCGCGGGGCGTCGTATCGTCTGTCATGCGTTCTCCCATGGACGGCGATGAGCGGGCCGGCTCTGGCGCGTGTCCGTCTGGCCAGAACCCCTTGTCAGGTTGCGGACTCCAGCTGGCTCTGGGCCACGACCGACCGGATCTGATCGATCACGTCGCGCTGCTGCTGGACCTCCGTGGCGAGAGTCAGGATCGTCTCTCGCTCCTGGGCGAAGCGCTGCAACGCCCGGATGTCGTAGTCACGTCCGGTGAGGTCCTCCGCCAGACGGGTCAGCTCGGCGAGACGATCCGCCTCGATGGCTGCGGAGGGCAGCCCGTCGAGGATCTGACCGATCTCGGCCACCGACCCGATCGCCAGCTCCGCTCGCGGATCCGGAGCCAGCGGCGCGGCGGAGTGTTCCAGCGAGTCGATCGCGGTGCGCAACTGCTCGAGCAGCGTCCGGGCTCGAGCGACTCCGGATCGTCCGGCGTCGTCCGGAATCTGGTCGCCGGCGTGCCGGTCGGTCTGATCGATCGGCAGACCGTTGGCTGCTCCCGGGCGATCCCCGGCGGAGTCCGGATCGTCCATCCCGCCGCTTCCCCACGGCTCCCAGTCATCGTCTCGACCGGCGGGAGTGTCCGACTCATCGACCAACGCCGGTGACCTGGTCGCCGCGTCATCGTCGGGAGCACCAGTATCAGTACCAGGATCGTGATCGACCCGGACAGCGTCGCCGGCGGTATCGGGGGCGGCAGCCTCAGGATCAGCCGCTCGCTCCACCTCTCCGGTCAGGGAGAGCCGTTCGCCGTTCGCGTCGTAGTAGCCGGGCTGGTCGGTCTCCGCCATGAAGGAGGTGTCGATCACGACATCGTCCTGCCACGCGACCGATCCCACGGCTGGGCCATCCTGCCCGGCCGTGTCGCTCTCGGCGCCCCAGCCGACTCCGTCGGACCTAGCGCTCATCGACGCAGTATCCGCCGCCACATCGGTATCGTCCGGACCATGCTCGGCCGGCTCGAGGTCGTCTCGGCCGTAAGCCTCTGGGTCAGTGCTGATCGCCGCCTCGGGCCGCGATGCCTGAGCCTCGATCTCCGTCCAGTGGTCATCGGCAGCGTCGGTCACGTCCGTACGCTTGGACGGGATCATCTCGCCGGTCGTGTCGCCGTCAGTCGAACGGTTCGACACGTCGAGGGACGAGCCGGAATCCTCACCCGGATGCTGTTCGATATCGGGGCGTTCGTCGTCGGTCTGGCCGAACCCGGCTGCTTCCCCGACGCCAGGCGCCTCCTGTCCGTCGTGGCCCGCCGAGTCCGGCGATGACCGCGCCGCGTCGTCACTGGCCGACGTCGGGCCGACGATGGAGGCGTCGTCGCCTGGTTGATCCGACATCGTGGTCTCGGTGCCCGCCAGGTCCCCTGCCGACGGCCACGACCCGAATGCTCCGGCAACGGCTGCTTCGTCCGCCGGCGTCGTCGGGACGTCATCGGACCCGGTCGACGGCACGTCCTCGCCAGCGGACGACCAGTCCGACTGACCCGAGTCGTCGGCGACGGCGTGCGTGTCGTCTCCGAGGACGGGGGAGGGGTGGGGATCGCCGTGCCATACGACCCGCCCCGAACCCGACGATGACGCCTCGTCAGCGCACGTCTCGGTCACGGGTACCGGCATCCCGGTAGCGGTCGGCTCGACCGTGGTCGGCGGGGCGACAGGCGCGTCGGAAGCCGGGAGGAGGCGGAAGCCACAGGCGGTGCAGAAACGGGCGCCGGTCCTGATCGAGGCGCCACAGTTGGGACATCGTTCCATGATCGGCTCCTGCGCGGGCCGGGCCCGACGGACGGTCCTCTCCGGGTGGTCGCGTCAGCGCCCGGACCGCTGCTGGGGGACCCATGACGGATCGATCCCGGAACTCTCGGTAGTATGGCATAGCGTCCCCGGCCCTCGATCCGGTCCGGTCCGGTCCGGCACTGCATCGCGTCGTCGTCAGCCCGGTCGTCCGGTTGGACGTGACCCGCGGCGACTGCGACAATTCCCGTCCGATAGACACATCCGGATGGGCTCTGGCTGGATCGATGGCGAGTCCGCGTGACGATCATGATGGAGCGAGAGCGAGATGGGGCAGTCGATGGTCGGTCGCCTGGCAATCAAGGCGAAGCAGATCAAGCCAGGTGACGCGTTCGCGGCTGTCGTCCCGGCGGGCGGACTGGTGGAGATCGTCGATCTCGAAGGGAAGCAGGTCGCCGAGTTCGTCGCCTTCGACCACGCCGACCCGTCGGAGCATCTCTCGCTCGGTGTGACGCGGCAGCAGAGCAAGAGCATCATGCTCTCGCTCGGGATGACGCTCTATTCCAGCCGCGGTCGGTCGATGCTGGACCTGGTCGAAGACACCGTCGGCCGGCATGACATCCTGTGGGCAGCACCGACGGTGAACGTCGAGTCGCCGGTCGCGCCCGATCCCTCCGACGCCCAGCCAGCGGCGTCGAAGAACGGGGTCATCGACCCGGTCTCCACCGAGGCGACCTCGAACGCCGCGATCGGCGAAGCCGATGCCCATCAGGCTGACGAGACCACCTCATCGACCATTGACGGGATTGACGCCGAAGCGAACGGAATCGCGGCCTCCGGTGATGACCGAGCTCATCCGGCACTCGACGCGCCGTTGGAGGGCGCGGCAGTGCCCACTGTCCCCGCCGAGCCGAAGTGGGATCCGCTGAGGGGGTTCCCGGCTGCGCTCGCCCCGTTCGGCCTGGGGGAGATCGACGCGCCGGACCCGGTCAACTTCTTCATGCAGCTGGCGGTCATGCAGCGCGGCGACCTCGAACTGCGAGCGCCGACGTCCGAGCGCGGCGACCGGGTCGTCCTCAAGGCGTTGACCGATCTGGTCGTGGCGGTCCGATGCTCGGCGGCGGCCGATGAGACCAACGGTGAGCAGCCGAGCGACATCCTGGTCCGGGTCTACCGCTGACGCACCGCCGCCGATTCGGGTCGGCGTCGATCCCGGCAAAGTCGAGACGACACGCTGTCCGGATCACGGCAGACACGAGGGGTCGATCGGTCGATACCGGTCGGCCCCTCGTCGTGTCCGGGCTGGAGCTAGAGGAAGAGCAGCCAGATCATCAGGGCGACGATGATCGCGGTAGCCACCGTGATGGCGACATAGACGGCTCGGTCGGACATCGGTGCGTGCCTCCCATCTGTCTGCTCGAATGAGACCGGGGTGAACCGGTGACAGACCATCCCGACCGGTCGCGATCATCGCGGCTCGCGATCGAACTCCCAGAAGCGTTCGACGCTCGTCCCGGCACCGATGCTCCGGTGGTACGACGACAGGGCCTCGTCGATCCCCGCCGCGGTTGGCTCGACGCCGGCGTAGTTCCGGAAGACGGTCTCGAGTTGAGACGGGTAGGCCAGGACCGCGTCGATCTTGCGCCGCCAGCCCGTCGCGGTCGGACAGTTAGCGGCGACTCGGAGTTCGATCCCCCGATCCGCCAGGGCGGCGAGTCGGACGGGTCGGTTGTCGCCGATCATGGCATAGGGCAGGTCCTCATAGAGCCAAATGACATATCCCATCGCCTGGAGCCAATGTCCCGCCAGGAAGGCGAGTTGATGGTCGACATGATTACCGATCGCGACCGGAGCGTAGAACCGGACGGCGTCCGTCGGTGAAGCCGACGATCCGGCCAGGGAGCGAGCCACGGCATCCGCCGCACCGGCGATCCGGGCGGGCAGGTCCGCTTCCGCGGGCGATGTCGCGCCGAAGAGCGCCTCGTCGGACCGGTAATGATCGGAGCGGTAGATCGCGTCGTGGAAATCCAGGTTGGCGGTCGACGCACCCAGCAGGCGAACCGCCGCCGCTTCCTCGGCCTTGCGGGCGGCGATGACCTCGTCGGTGCTCAGTCCCCAGACCTCATGGTGATGGCGGGCGAACGCATGCAGTTCGACGCCGACGGGCTCCATGCCGAAGACGATCAGGTCGGTCACCTGGCGACCGGCATCCCCCAGCGTGGCCATCGTGGCCCCGACCGAGAGCGCCATGTCGTCGTAATGCGGGGAGAGGACGATGTGGTGGTGAGGCCCGGCGACATCGTCCGCGACAGGGGTGTGACCTGCACGGTCCGGGGACGGTTCCGATGAACTGGCTGGCATGTCCGTCTCGGTCCTCCTATAGCTGATAACTGGTCCACCAGGCGTATCACTCGTGACACTCGTCGCCCCGCGGATGGCGCTCATCGATCAGAGCGCGATGATACCCCGGCACACCGCTCACGATCGCGTGTCCGTCCCAAGATCGTGCCGATCGTCCTGCGCCGAGAGCCATTCGTCCGCGGCCGGCCCCGCATGTCGCCCGTCGCCCCGCCGTACGGTGAGCGCCATCCGGTCGAAGCACTCCAGCAGACGCTGGACCGTATCGCGGCCGAGCCCGACCTGATCCCGGACGGTCGGCAGATCGACCGGCCGCGACCGGCTGGTCTCGATGACCCAGCGGGCGACGATCTCGAACTGTCCGGCGGACATGATCCGGTCGTCGTCGATCCGGACGATCTCGCCGCTCCGCTCCAGATAGTCGATCGTCGTGGGCAGGATGTCGCGGACGAGCATCACCTGGATCGATTGCCGCGCGCCCGATTGCCTCAGCAGTCGCTCGGCGACCGGACGCTCGGCGTCGCGAAGTCGCGGTCGATGGCCAGGGAGGGCGACGATCCCATGGCGTCGAACCACATGACCCTCGCCGACCGCACGTTCGAGCAGATGATCGAGGTCGGACGCCGACCACCCGGATCGGTTGCGGAGTCGGCTCACCGGAAGCCCCAACGTCTCTGGCTCATCGGCGTGGTACGACGCCAGATCGTCTCGCAGGCTCTGGACGAACGTTAGCCACACCGCTCCGGCGATCACGATCGACGATGACCGGAGCGTCTCGTGGACCGGCGCAGACGACGTCACCAGGCGGACGGTTCCGTCCTGAAGCCAGCGTCGAAGGATGTCCATCGCCGCGCCGGGGAGGTCCTCGGTCGCGTGCGCGATCGATATCGGACCGACGGCCAGTCGCCGTCGAAGCGTGGGTCCGGGATCGCCCACGGCGAGCGCCGCGAGGTCAGCGCGGCGCTCGCCATCGAGCCGGGGTGGGCGGCCGGCATACCGGGCGAGCACGACGCCTCCGCCGAGCGTCGCCGCCGGGGACGGACGTCGGACGATCAGACGGTCACCCGTCACCGTGGCGACCGGGCGGCGGAACCTGAGCCGGGCAAGAGCGAGGGCGTGGTCGAGGCCGGGCGTGCCGGGCCGTCGAACGAGCTGGATCGTCGCGTCGACCCGGTCCGTGCCGATCATCACTCTGACGAGATCACCGGATCGCGGGAGCGACCCGATCGACTCGTAGCGGATATCGACGGTCTCGATCGCGGGGACCGGTTGTCTCGACAGGACCTTGCCTCGCGTGACCTGATCGAGACTAATCCCGGCCAGGTTCGCGGCTACCCGCTGCCCCGGGATGGCTGATTCGATCGGCTGGTTGTGACGCTGGAGCTGACGGACCGTGGTCTTGAGGCCGCCCGGCCAGATGGCCACGGTGTCTCCGCGGTGGAGTTGGCCGTGGGCCAGGGTCCCGGCGACGATGGTACCGACGCCGTGGCGATGGAACGACCGGTCGATGGGCAACCAGACGACGTCGGTCTCGCCGGTCATGCGGGGCCGGGGCGGGACGGCGAGGAGACAGTCTCTCAGATCGTCGACGCCATCGCCGGTGACGGCCGAGACCGGGATGACCGGAGCGTGTTCGAGTCCGTGCTCGTGGAGCAGATCACGGACCGAAGCGATCGCGAGGTGGAGCCAGTCGGCGTCGACCAGGTCGGTGCGGGTGATCGCGACCACGCATTCGGGGAGTCCGAGCAGCCCCAGGATCCGGAGATGTTCGATCGTCTGGGGCATGGGGCCATCGTCCGCGGCGACGACCAACAGGGCGGCGTCGATGCCGCCGACCCCGGCGACCATGGTCTCGACCAGGCGTTCATGGCCGGGAACGTCGATGAAGGCGAGTCGGCTTCCGTCCGGGCGGGCGAGCGAGGCGAACCCCAGTTCGATCGTCATCTCCCGGCGGCGTTCCTCGGGGAGCCGGTCCGGATCCGTGCCGGTCAGGATCCGGACCAGGGTCGACTTGCCGTGATCGACATGTCCCGCCGTCGCGATCGAGACATCGCGCACGGCCGACTGGGCGGGAACGACGTCCGTCTCGGTGGCGATCACCAGTGTTCCCAGGCGCCTACAGCCGCTGATAGTCCTCGAGGTCCAGCACGAACACCGTCGCGGCCGCGGACTGGGCCTCGCTGCTCTCGGCGGGGGCCGAGCCGGAGCGGGCGTTGCTGCGCACGAGATCGAGGATGCGGTCGATCTGGTCCTCGTCGGCTCCCACCATCAGGGTCGTGTTGCCACGCCGGAGGAAGCCACCCGTGCTGGCGAGCCGTGTGGCCCGGAACTCATCCTCCAGGAGGGCATCGACGACATTGTCCGCGTCTTCGTTCTGGACCACGGCGATGATGAGTTTCTTCATGCGGATCTGCTCCCGTGCTGTGCCAGACGATACCGGGTCGATGACGGACTAACCGCGGAACCCGATCGTCCGGAGTCCGGATCTCCGGCTGAACCCGAATCAGTGATGGTGGACGCGGGCCGGAGTATAGCCCGTCCGTGAGAACGAAGGACTTCCGGACGGGACCTTGGTCATGTGGCCGGTCCTGTCAGCAGCGATTCCCGACGATCGACGATCCCGACGAACGCATCGATGTCGATCGCGAGGCTCCGGAGACTCGTCGCCCAGAAGGCTTCGTCCCGGATATCGACGCCGAACTCCGCCGCGAGTTCAGCCGGATCCGCCTGGCCAGTCCGGCGCAGGAGGTTGTCGTAGCGATCGTGGAACGATGCCGGGTGAGCGGTGTACTCGGCGTAGAGCCCGATGCCGAACAACTGTCCGAACAGGTACGGGTAGTTGTAGAACGATTCGGTGCTGTAGTAGTGCGGCTTGCTGGCCCAGGCATAGGGGTGGAGTCGGTCCGAATCGAGCCCCTCTCCGTACGTCGAACGTTGGGCCTCGAGCATCAGTCCGCAGAGTTCATCGGCGCTCAGCTGGCGCTCGGCCCGCTGTCCGAAGACGGCCTGCTCGAACCGGAACCGACTGAGGATGTCGAGCACGATCTGGGTCGTGTCGGACAGGAATGATTCGAGGATGACCAGGCGGTCGTCATCGGTCGCCTCCCGGAGGCCGGCCTGGCGGATGATCGTCTCGCAGAAGGTGCTGGCGGTCTCGGCGACGACCATCGGGGAGCCGCGCCGGGTGGCGGGTTCGCCGTGCTGGGTGAAGTTGTGATAAGCGTGACCGAGCTCATGCGCCAGGGTGCCCATGCCGTTGTAGGAGGGCGTGAAGTTGGAGAGGATGCGGCTCTGCTCACCCGTGAACGGCATGCAATAGGCGCCGCCGACTTTGCCCGGCCGAGGGCCAGCGTCGATCCAGGACTCGCTGAAGGCTCGCCGGGCGAGCCCACCGAGTTCGTCGGAGAAGCCAGCGAAGTGATGCTCGACGAACGCGGTCGACGACGGGTAGTCCCAGCGCGACGCCTCGCCCGGGGCGGTCGTGGGGCCGACCGGGGCGAACAGGTCGAACCACGCCAGCCGGTCGAGGCCCAGGAGTCTCGCCTTGGCCCGGAGGAACCGGCGGAAGAGCGGGAAGGCGTCTTCGGCGGCGGCGACCAGGGCGTCCAGCGTCGGCCGGTCCAGCCGGTTCGCGGCCAACCCCTCGTCCAGCGGCGACGCGAACCCGCGGCGCTTCGCGGTCACGTTGACCTGGCCCTTGATCCCGTTCATGGCGGCGGCGAGCGGGACGGCATTGGCCGACCAGGCGGCCAGTTCGGCCGTGTAGGCCCGCTCCCGAACCGACCGGTCGGCGTCGTACGCGAGGTTGCGGACCGCGCTGATCGGCATCGGCTTGCGGGCGTGCTCGTCATCCCCATCGAGCGTGACGAGGATCTGCGAACTCACGTCCTGGTGGAGTTTCTCCCAGGCCGACCCGGACGATGACGATAGTTCGGCGAGCAGGTCTTCCTCGGCCGGCGACAGCAGATGGGCGGCGCGCCGACGCGCCATCCGGATGAGATCGCCGTAATCAGCGGCGAGACGCGACCCCTCCCGCAGCTCGGCGTCATCCACCGTGCCAAGCCAGGCGTTCAGGCGGGGACCGATCTGCTGCAAGGCGATCGTGCGCTCGTGGACCCCGCTCATGCGGGCCTGGGCGCGCTCGTCGCCGGTATCGGCGCTGACTTTGCCGTAGAGATAGGCCTCGATCGGGCCGAACTGTTCGAGGACGTCGTCGAGCCTCCCGATCAGCTCGTCGAAGGCGCCGCCGGCCGGAGTGCTGCTGTCCACCGCGGTCACGACCCCGAGCCGATCGGCCAGCGCCTCGATCGAGCCGGCGAGCTGATCGATCGCCGCGACGAGTTCGGGGGAATCGACGCCGGGGAAGAGGGAGTCGAGGTCCCAGCGGGGCAGTTCCGCGGGCGGAGACTGCGGCGGCGTCGCGGGTGTACGGCGGATCGTGGTCACCGGTGGGCTCCTCTGACGCTGCTCGGATTCGTTCCGGGACGGTACCATACCGAGCCGAATCGACAGGCGGTCTGTCCGATCTACCGGGAATATCACTCATGCCCCTGCGATCCCCGTCGCACCGGCTCCGACCGGATCAGGGCGACTTCGTGCCCAGCGTCCGGTCCAGATTGAAGGCCGCGCTGATCAGGGCGAAATGGGTGAACGCCTGGGGCGTGTTGCCGAGCGATTCGCCGCGCAGCCCGATCTGCTCGGAGTAGAGCCCGAGGTGATTGGCGAACCCCAGCATCCGCTCGAACATCAGGCGGGCCTCGTCGACCCGACCGGCCTTGGTCAGGGCCTCGACCAGCCAGAACGAGCACATGCTGAAGGTGCCCTCCGCGCCGTCGAGCCCGTCGCTGTTCGTGTCCGGTGCGTAGCGGTAGACCAGCCCGGCCGAGGTCAGCCCGCCCTTCGACGGCGACTGCATGATCGCGTCGATGGTCTTCAGCATCCGCGGTTCCTTCGGGGCGACGAAGAAGACGAGCGGCATGAGCAGGACCGAAGCGTCGAGCTGATCCGAGCCGTAGTACTGGGTGAAGGCCTGCCGCTCCTCATTCCAGGCCTTCGCCATGACCTCCTCGTAGATCCGGTCCCGGGTCTCGGTCCATTCCTGATAGGGTGCCGGGAACGATCGCTTCTGACCGATGCGGAGCGCGCGGTCGATGGCGACCCAGCACATCACCTTCGAGATCGTGAAGTGCTGCCGGCCGGCCCGGGTCTCCCAGAGGCCCTCGTCGGGCTGGTCCCAGTTCGCGACCACCCACTCGACCATCGTCCGCAGCCGGGTCCAGAGTTCCCAGGAGATGGGCGCGTCGTACTTGTTACTCAGGTAGACGGCGTCCAGGAGTTCGCCGTAGATGTCCAGTTGCAGCTGATCGACGGCGGCGTTGCCGATCCGGACCGGCTGGCTGTCCCGGTAGCCGGCGAGGTGGTCCAGTTCGAGCTCCGGAAACCCGTCCGTGCCCTCGACCCGGTACATCAGGTCCAGTGGGCCGCTCGCGCCGCCCTCGACGCAGCGGGAGGCCAGCCAGTCGATGAAGCTCGCTGCCTCGGCCTTGAATCCGAGCCGGATGAACGCGTAGATGACGAAGGCGGCATCCCGGACCCAGGCGTACCGGTAGTCCCAGTTTCGCCCTCCGCCGACGACCTCGGGCAGGGACATGGTCGCGGCCGCGGCGATCGCCCCGGTGTCGGCCTGGGTGAGCAGCTTGAGGGTGAGGACGGAGCGGTTGACCTGCTCCCGCCAGCGGCCCTGGTACTGGCTGGTCGAGAGCCAGTCTCGCCACCAGTCGACCGTCCGCTCGAACGCCGTCTGGGATTCATCCGGTGAGAGCCAGCCGGGGACGCTGTCCGCGGGTTCCTGGTTGCCCTTGAAGCAGAACGCCGCCCGCTCGCCCTCGTTCAGGCTGAACGTCGCGGCGACGCCTCGCTCGGTCGCCTCGAGCGGGACGCTGCTGCCCAGCCAGAAGACCTGACCCTCGGCACATCCCGTCCCGGTGAAGGTCGCGCCCTGCTCCGTCACCTCGGTCGCGTGGGTCCCGCGGCCGTAGTCCAGCGCGGGTTCGCAGGACAGGGTCAGCGTCACGCAGCCGCGCAGGACCTGGACCTGGCGGATGAGGCAGTGCTCGTCCGAGATCGCGTCGGTCGGGTCCGTGCCGAGCGGCATGAAATCGATCAGTTCGACCATCCCGGCGTCGGAGAAGAACCGGGTCACGAGAACGTTGGTGTCGGGCCAGTACTGCTGCCGCCAGTGCATCCCGTCGCCGATCGGAACGATCTGGAAGTGTCCGCCCGCGTCCGCGTCGAGGAGCCGGCCGAAGACGCTCGGCGAGTCGATCCGCGGGTAGCAGAACCAGTCGATCGACCCGTCGACCCCGACGAGGGCAACGGTCCGGAGGTCCCCGATCGCGCCGTACTGCTCGATCGGGAGATACCGCCCGCCGTCCGTCGCGCTGCGCCGCAGCGCTGTCTCGTGTTGCCCGACCATCCACCCTCCCTGATGCCGAACGCGAGACCGCCTGCCGGAACGAGGGGACACGCAAGAGACGTGCGCCGGCGCCGCCGCGCTAGACGCCTTCCACCATCGAGAACGGCAACTCTGTCAGTTCCCGCCAGAGCGCATCCGGGATCGGGTACCGGGCAAGCGCGACGGTTTCCGCGACGCGCTCGGGCCGGCTCATGCCGACCACAGTGGCGGTGACCTGCGGGTCCCGCAGCGAGAACTGGAGGGCGACGGCGGCGAGCGGGACCCCGTGACGCTCGGCCAGCCGCTGACAGGCCTCGGCGTTGCGGAGGGTCTCGGCCCCGGCATCCCGGTACATGAACCGGGGGTAGGCCGCTGGCCCCTTGGCGAGGATGCCACTGCCGTACGGGGCAGCGTTGCAGACCGCCATGCCGCGCCCGACGGCCGCGTCGATGAGGCCCTCTGCGGACCGGTTGAGGAGATTGAACCGGTTGTGGGTGAGCATGACCGTGAAGACGCCGAGCTCGAGATAGCGATGCATGGTGGCGATGTCGCCCCCGCCGATCCCGATCGCGCCGATGATGCCCTCGCGCCGCATCTCGACCAGCGCCTCGACCGCCCCGCCCGGCGCCATTAGCGTCGCGTCGTCGTGATACTCGGGGTCGTGCAGGTAGACCAGCGGGAGATGGTCGAGGCCGAGCAGCTTCTGGCTGCGCTCGACCGAGCGCCGGCACTGGTCCCCGGAGAAGTCGTTCGTCTTGGCGTCCGGGTCGGCCTTGGTCGCGATCACCATGTCGGCGGGCGGCCCGCCGATCTCGGCCAGCGCCATCCCCACCCGGCGCTCGCTGGTCCCGTCGCCGTAGCCGGCCGCCGTGTCGAGGAACCGGATCGGGCTCGCCAGCAACTCCCGAAGGGTCTCCAGGGATCGCTCCTCGCCGGGGTTGATGTTGAATGTCCCGCCCATGTCGCCGAGCGGGGCGGCGCCGAAGCAGATCCCCGTCACGTCGAGTCCGGTCGAGCCGAGTGGTCGGAGGGCGAAGGGATCCAATGGGGCGAGCGACATCACGGGCTCCTTGATCGGACGGTCGGATCGGGTGGCAATGGGTCGAGCGGGCGTGTCCTTCGTCAGACGGTGTCCTCCACCAGGGCGTCGGTCCTGGCCGCCATCAGCACATCGTTGCGGTGCAGGTTGCGGATGATGTGCGTCCACCAGGCCACGGTAACGGCCTTCCATTCCGTCGTGATCACGGGGTGATGGTCTTCGGCCAGGGCGAGGTCGCTGATCTGGTTGGTCAGGCGGATCGCCGCGGCCCAGTCCCTGACGGGAAAGCGCCGCTCCAGTCGCGGTACGTCGTCCACGTACCGAAGCTCCCAGTCCGGCACCATGAGCAACATCTCGTCCAGCGCTTCGCCCAGCAGCGGTACGGCGTCCTTCCGGCAGGCCACGCAGCGCTCGCGGCGGAGATCCTCGACTCGCGTCATTCCCATCCCCCCTGTCTTCGATTTCCGTCCGCACGGCGCTTCTCGACCTGCGGTTTCCATTGGTTCCAGCGCTTTGAACCGGCGCTGAAGCCGCCCGGTTACTTGGCGATCGCCGGTGTATGGTGCTTCTCAGTCGCTGACGGGAGATACGTGCGTCGTGTCGATCCGATCCCTCGCTCGCTTCCAGACTCAGCCGTCGAGGTCGGGCCGAACCTACCCGAGCGGCGGGCTCGCCAACTGGAGATAGCGCCCGACGCTGGCCCGGTTTCTCGGGTCGTCGACCAGCCCGAGGAGCTCCAGGAGCCGATCGGTGTCGGCGCCCTGACGGGCGTGCTCGACGGCGAAGGTGTAGCGAAGGGTCTGCGGGGTGATCCCCTTGGCGAGCCCGGCCCGCTTCCGGACTCGGTCGACCATCGCGTTGACGGCCGGCGGCCCGACCGGGAACAGCCGATCGACAGGCTCCTCCGCGACGAGGTAGTCGTCCAGCCGCCTGAGGAACTCACCGTCCGCCGCCATCCGGCGCTCGAGGCCCCGTTTGGCCGTGGTCTCGAAGCCGACGAAGACGACTGGCTGCGCCGGGTCGGACCGGTCGATATGCTCCGGCCGGAGCCCGAGTAGCTCGCCGCGGGTCAGGCCGAGACGGAGCATGAGGTGGATCGCGGGCGCGGACCAGGGCTCGTCGGCGTCAGCGGCGTCCATCAGCGCCTCCTGCTCGTTGGGGAACAGCGGGACCGGCAGCCGCAGGGTGATCTGGTGCGGGAAGAACCCCTCGGTCGGGTCGATCTTCAGGACCCGGGCATCCTCAATCAGGTAGCGGAAGAAGCGCCGCGCCGTCGTCAGGCGGCGTTTCCGGGTCGATCGCGTCTCGGCCTCCCCGAGGTAGCGGGCGATGTCGGTCCGGTCGATCCGGTGGAGGGGCTTGGGGCCGATCATCGTCTCCAGCGTCTGGAGGTCGTAGCTGTAGGACTCGACGGTGTTCTTCGGCCGACGGGCCTGCTCCAGTTCGCGCCGATACCAGCTCCGGGCGAGTGGTAGGGACGAGGTCGAGACTAGCGGGGCCAGGCCCCCGAGCAGCGGCATCTCGCTGCCCCGTGGCAACTGGTCCACGAGGGCGAGCTGTTCGGGCCGGAGGCGGTGCTCGTCGGCCTCGATGGCGCTCATCGCGCGGCTCGCCGATGGCGCGGCCTCGCGCTCATCGGTCGTGACCGCGTCACGTCCCCGGGTCGTCCGACGGGGCGGCTCGGTCGGAGCGGTCCGGGGGCGGCGAGAAGGTCGGCTGGGTGCTGGCTGGTCGTCGAAGCCGTCGAGGGGGATGGTCTCCGCATCGGACTGACCCATGGACTCCTCCGGTCTCGCGTGGCGCTGAGGTCGATCGTTCTCGATCAGGGGTGCGTCGGCTCTCCCCGTCGCGTGGTCGGGTCCTGGAACTCCGTCACCGCGCGTCGGATCGCGGAGATCGTCGGCGTGTCGGCCCGCACGACCGGGACGGACAGGGACCGCGCCGCGGAGATGATCTGGTCCGAGGTGCTGTGCGCGATCTGGCGCCAGATGACCACCGCCAGATCGGATCCCTCGACGGTGTCCCGGGCGTGGCGCCCCTGCCGGTTGCCCTCCCAGGCCGAGGGGAACTCCCGCACGTCCGCGAGATCCATCTCATCGAGTTCACGCCGAGCCAGCCGGCGGAGGGGCGGGTGCCCCCCGGCCAGGACGACCGTCAGGCGGCTGCTCGGGTAGGGGAGCGTCCGACGGGCGGTCGGGTCGCTTCGGAACGCCGAGCCCCACCGCTTCCGGTCGTGTTCCAGCAGATAGGCCAGCTGAGGCTCGCGAAGGACATGCAGGAGCCGTTCGGCATCGCGGACGGCCACCAGCTCACCCCGGGCCGCCATAAGCCGGCCGAACGCCAGGGTCCGGCCGGGAACGGTGCCGGGGAGGCCGGTCCCGACCGGAGCCAGCGCCTCCTGCTCGAGCAGGTCGATCTGGGCTTCCGGTTCCGACAGGGCGGCATCCAGGCGCGCCCGCCGCCCCGGCTCCTGCACGAGGCGCCAACCCGCCTCGCCCGCCATCGTCGCGGCCCCGAGAAGATCGAGCGCCGCGTCCCGCTGCGCCATCGGGTTCACCGGGGCACTGTCGAATCGTCGGGCCAGCCAGTGGCTCCGCTCCGACAGGGACAGGTCATCGTCATTGTGCCGGAGGACGGCGTCGACGATCTCCAGCGGCGCGTCCGGTGGGAGCAGCACGTCCAGGAGGTCGCGTCCCGCTGCTTCGACGGGGCCATCGACGGCGATCCCTTCGAGGATCGTTCTGGCGCGCTCGGGTTCGTCCCCCTCGAAGAGGCGGTAGGCCGCCGCCACCTGCGGTTCGCGCGGCGTTGCTGGCCGCCGCGTGCCGGGAACCTCGACGACCTCGGCTGTTCGACGCGAATCGAGCGGTGCCGCTGTCTCGGGCGGCGTCTGGGTGGCGGGCCGATCGTCAGGGGTATCGTGGACGGCTCGACGGAGGGACTGCGTCCGGTCGGTGAGGATCGCGCGACTCGCCAGTCGTACGTCAACGACGAGGCCGGGTCGCGTCCTGGCCTCGGCCGGCCCACGATCCGGCCGGAACTCATCCGTGGAGGCAGCGGATGCCGCGGGCGAACGATCGCCGCTGGGAACGGTCGACGGCGCCGGGCCGGGCCGAGATTCAGCCTTCGTCGCGAACGTTACGGGCTGGGCGGAAGCCGAGGACGGCGATGTCGCCGATCCGACGTCTCGCCCCGGTTTCGACTCCGCAATCGGTTGAGGACTCGGCTCGGGTTCCCGCAGGTCCGGCGTGGCGGGGCGTCGCCAGAGCTTGAAGAGTGACACCGAGGCTCCGATCCGAGGAAGCGAGACATATCCCTGACAACGACCGATAGTGTAGCTCACCATAACGGACCGGTTTAGATCGTCCCGTCCCACGCTCCGGCGACGAAGACCAGATAGGTCGTTGGCTGCCGTGGGTGACCCGACAACCGATGGGGGACACCCGCCGTGACGACGACGCTGTCGCCTGTCTCCAGTATCGTCTCGACGAAGGCGACGTCGATGCGCAACCGGCCACCGGTGACCAGCAGGGTCGTTGCCTGGTCGCGGACCCGATGTCTGGACGGAGCCCGCACACCGGCAGGGATCGAGACCGCTATCACCTTGCCGATCGGGTCGGGTAGGTCGACCGGGAGCGTCCAGGAGACACCGTCCTCGAGGACGACCGTCGGCCGCTGGGAGGCCCGACGAAGCGTGGCCCCCGGCACCGTCACGCCCATTGTCGCGTCGTCGGGGACGCCACGGACCGATAGGGCGGCCACCGCGGGACCGGCGACATCTCGGGCCGGACCGGTGTCCGGGATGCCGGTCGGCGTCGGACTGGTCGGCGTCCCCTTGGTGCGCGACGTGGTGCTCGCCCGGCGCGAGATCGTACGCACTGGTCTGACGATCGAACGATCGACCGGGCGGGAGGCACCACGTCTCGCCCGGTTGGCCGCCACCGCTTCGCGATCCGGCGCGGCTCGATGGGGTAGGGGAGCTGGCGAGATCGGAGCAGACGAGGACTGCGATGAGACCCGCTCCTGATCGGTCCTGTCCTGCGCTGCCTTCGCCGGTTGAACGGCTTCCGGTTCAGACTCCTGTCGCTCGGCTCCGACGTCGTCCGGTTCGGACGACGTCGGCCGGCGACGAGCCGGAAAGAACGTCTCGGCGGATTGACCGAGGGCGTCGCTGATCGCGAACAGACTCCCGACGGTGGGGACGATCTTCCCGGTCTCGACGGCACTCAGCAGGCTTGCGCTCACGCCGGCCTCCTCGGCGAGTCGCCGCAGGCTCCAGCCGAGGCCATTCCTGGCGACCTTGACCGCCCGACCGATCTCGTCGATCTCCTGGCGACGACGCTGATCGGACGCGACGTGCTCCTCATCCTCCATCGGTCCGGCTCCGCTCCCGATCGTCATCCAGCAACACGCACGAAGGCACGCATCATACCGCACATCGGCCGGAGTCCGTCCAGCGCCAGCATGTTCCTTATAGAGCACATCTTCGCATCAGATTCAGTCACCGCTGTTCAGCAGATAATCATCATAGTGCACATGATTCGTAATGACATCTCCGGCCGGTCCGGGGAAGCCTTATGAGACTATGGCGATTGTGTTATCTTCGGGATCAGTCGATCCCGGCATCGGGTGTCCTCATCGCTGGTCGCCCGATCGGTGACCCCTCCAGCGCCTGTGGAATCGGGTGTCGAGGACCCTGGCACGACGATGAGACCAAGCCAAGCCAGCGCCGGCGTCGGATCGAGGGAGATCTGCCATGGGGGAACTCGTCCCAGCCCAACCCATCATCCGGCTGAACTCGGTCGTGTCGCTCCCGGTCGACTTCATCTCGACGCTGGCGTTGCTCTACCGGGCCGTACCGGGGGCGGGGATGGACCCGTGGCTCGTGAACGCCCGGCGGTCATTGCCCGACGAGACCCGTTACGACCTCGACATCCTGCAGGGATTCTCCGGCCGCCTGCTCTACTACCTGGAAGAGCCAATCACCCGGTTCGATCCCCTGGCTCCGCGAAACCGGGACGCCGGATTCGCCGACGTGCTCGACTACATGACGGATCTCTCGCCCGCCGACTATCTCCAGATGGCGATCCGGGCCGTCCAGCGAGTCCGCCGCGACGATCGTCTCGATCCGACACCGCCCGCCCTGGACACCGCCGCCGAGTCCGCTCGGGACCTTCAGTGGCGACCGTTCCTCGAGCCGGCGCTGACCACGGCCACGCCCGACGAGGTGATCCCGCTGTTCGAGGACCCTGCCCGGCTGCGGACCATCAATCTCTTCCGGACGGTCTGGCAGACGGTCTACCGCGATGAGTTCCTCCGCCAGGCGGATACGCTGCACGAGGCCGCCCTGGAGGCGAATGATATCCTGCACAGAGGGTTCGGACGGGTCTTCGGTGACCTGACGGGCGCCAGGATACCGTCCACGCTGGCCGCGCGGCTGTACGACATCACCGAGATCACCTTCCACCCGTCCGTGCATCTTGGTGCATACATCAGCTTCATCCTGAGCCCGCCTCGCGGGATCATCTTCTTCGACGCGCACCGGTTCATGGAGCGCCAGAATCAGGCTCACCGGAAGGCCGGAGCGTGGGGCCCATCGGCCGGCGGACCGCTCGGGATTCCGGATCTCACCGACTGGATGGAGCCGCCGGTACCACAAGGGTCCGACTCCGATTCCGACTGGTCGTCCCCGGACTCGCTGTCCGATGACTTCATCGTCGGCGACGGGGATGGCACCGAGGATCTCGATGCCGATGCGCTGGTCGAGACCGCCAAGGCACTCGGCGATTCGACCCGCCTCCGGATCCTCGAGATACTGGCCGATGGGGAATATTACGCCCAGGAGATTGTCAACCGGCTCGACATCGCCCAGTCAGCCGTCTCTCGGCATCTCGGCCTGCTCGAACGGTCCGGCCTGGTCTCGGTGCGTCCCCACCGGGGGATGAAGTACTACTCCGTCAGCGAGACCAACGTTCGTCGCTTCACCCGTACGGTCATGACCCGGCTCCTGTCCCCGGAGCCCTGAGTGGCCACGGTCGGCGGGACGGCGACGAGCGCCTCAGGTCAGCGACCAAGGGAGCATCGGGACGGACATGGCTGATCAGGCATCACGAGACGCGACCGCCGCGCGGCGAGGCGATATGCCTGACGAGTCGTTCCGACGACTCGTCGACATCACCCGTGGCCGGCGGAAGATCGTCGCGCTGACCGGAGCGGGGATCAGCACCGAGTCCGGCATCCCGGACTACCGGGGACCGCAGGGCGTCTGGACGACGGGCAAGCTCCCGCGCCTGGACGACTTCGCGACGAACCCCGCGACCCGGCGGGCCTACTGGCAGAGCTGGCGGGAACGTTACCCTGTCTCACGCCTGATCCGGCCCAACGAAGGTCATGCGGCCCTGGTGGCGCTCGAGCGGGCGGGCGTCTTGCTGGCGACCGTGACGCAGAACATCGATGGGCTGCACATCGAGGCCGGACAGGACCCCGAGCGGGTGCTGGAGCTGCACGGCACCCGCCGCCTGCTGCGTTGCCTGGCGAACGGGCATGAGTGGGACGCCGACGGGATCTACGGGCAGATCCGGGATACGGAGACCGAACCGGTCTGCGCGAGCTGCGGCAGCCCGCTGCGCGGTTCGACCGTCCTGTTCGGCGAGCCGCTCCCCATCGCGACCCTGCGCCGGGCGACGGAGGTCGCCCGCTCCTGCGACCTGCTCCTCGTCATCGGCAGCTCGCTCGTCGTGAACCCGGCGGCCCGGCTGCCCCGGCTGGCCAGCCAGTCGGGGGCCGCGACGGCGATCCTCAACCGCGAGGCGACGCTACTGGATGAGACGTTCGATGTCGTCGTCCATGCCGAGGCGGGACCGACCTTGTCCCGCCTGGTCGAGGCCCTTGGCCTGCCCACGGTGTCCAGTACCGAACCGGAGTCAGCGAGTTGAGCCGGTCGCGTTCCGCTTGATCGCGGCCGGGGCGTCCCGCTCTACTCCCCGACCGCGGCCAGTTCCCGCGTCTCCTCGAAGCGGACCGGCTGCGGCAACCGGACGCGGATCGCGTCGGCGACCAGGCGGCTCCGCTGGACGATCTCGCGGAGTTCGTCCGGGTCGATGGTCTGCGCCGCGTCCGACGTCGCCTGTTCCGGGTTCGGCTCGGCTTCGACGAAGATCCCGTCGGCTCCCGCCGCGATCCCGGCGACCGCCATCGCGCCGACCAGGGAGCGGACCCCGGTCCCATGGCTGGGATCGACGACGATCGGCAGGTGCGTCAACTGCCGGACCAGCGGGACCGCCGTCAGGTCGAGGGTGAAGCGCGTCGCCGGGTCGAAGCTGCGGATACCGCGCTCGCAGAGGATGACGTCCATGTTGCCGCCGGCCAGGATGTATTCCGCGCTCATCAGCCACTCGTCGACCCGCGCCGACATGCCGCGCTTGAGCAGGACCGGCTTCCGAAGCTGTCCGACCCGGCGGAGCAGCGGGTAGTTGCTCATGTTCCGGGTGCCGATCTGGATGATGTCCGCGTATTCGGCCACCAGATCGACCTGCTCCGGCTCCATCACCTCGGTGATGACCGGCATACCGGTCTGCTCCCGGGCCTCGGCGAGGTAGCGCAGGCCCTCTTCGCCCAGTCCCTGGAAACTGTAGGGGGAGGTACGGGGCTTGAACGCGCCGCCCCGCAGGATGTCGGCACCGGCCGCCCGGACGGCGTGGGCGGTCCGCAGGAGCGACTCCCGCCCCTCGATCGAACACGGCCCGGCCATGACGACCGGGCGGTCACCACCGATCCGGACGTCACCCAACGTGACGACGGAGCGTTCCCGTTGTTCCAGCGACGCCAGCACGTACGGCTTGTGCTGGCGGTGGATGCCGCTGATGCCCGACCCGTGCAGGAGATCGTCGGGCAGGGAACCGTCGATCGCGACGATCAGTCCTCCCCGGCCGTCCGGCATCATCCGGGCGGGTTTTCGAAGGGCCACCGCCGCGTCGAGCAGGGCAACGGAGGTCGCGACCGGTGCGTTCGCGTCGAGGGTGATGATCATGGTGGGTCTCCTCTGGGGTTGGCGGTCGGTTGTCCGGATCGGGGTTCGAGGGACTTCGGCGAGGTTTTCGGCAAACAAAAAACCCGGGGCGGTTAGCCTCGGGTTCGGCGCGTCTGGTTCGTGGGGTTCCACGTCGGGTCAGTGGTGAACCACCCCCCGCATCACCAGGCGCGCCTCCGTAAAATAGGCATACCAGCCCGACGCGACGATGGCCCGACCGGCAACCGCCGCGGGCTCGATGATCATCAGGTCGGTTGTGAGAGCTGGCTGCCTGTCCATGCGCGTACCCTACGCACTCAATGCGGCGATGTCAAGGGGTGGTCGCCGGGACGACCGCCAACGGGTGGACGGCGAATTGCGACGGGAAGGGTCGTTGTGCAAGCACCTGCTTGCTAAACTGGCCCTCAGGTCGCGGGGCGATCAACCGGATCGGGCGACGCGTCGCCCGGCCAGGGATGGGTCCCCCGCGGATCACGCGGCCCGATCCGGGCCGCTCACCCACAGGAGAGACAAGATGGCCTTCACGCTTCCGGCGCTCCCATATCCGAACGACGCGCTCGAGCCGACGATCGATGCCCAGACGATGGAGATCCATCACGACAAGCATCACGCCACCTACGTGACGAATCTGAACGCGGCGCTGGAGGGACATGACGCCCTGCTGGCGATGGACCCGATCGAACTGATCCGGAACCTCGACCAGGTCCCCGAGGCCAAGCGGACCGCCGTGCGCAACAACGGCGGCGGGCATGTCAACCACACCATCTTCTGGTCGATCCTCGGCCCGAACGGTGGGGGCGCCCCGACGGGCGCCTTCGCCGAAGCCGTCGACCGCGACTTCGGCTCCTTCGACGCCCTCAAGGACGCCGTCGGCAAGGCCGGCGCGGCCCGCTTCGGCAGCGGCTGGGCGTGGGTGATCCTCGGAGCCGGTGGCAAGCTCGAAGTCGTCAGCACCCCCAACCAGGACAGCCCGTACATGGACGGTCAGACGCCGATCCTCGGGGTCGATGTCTGGGAGCACGCCTATTATCTCAAGTACCAGAACCGCCGGCCGGAATACCTTGCCACCTGGTGGAACGCGATCAACTGGGACGCCGTCAACACCCGGTTCGCCGCCGCCCAAGGTTAGACCAGCGCACCGGTCGGTCGCATCGGCAACCGGTACACAGCCGTACCCGTCTCGATCATCGAGACGGGTACGGCCGTCACTTTTCCGTATCAGACGGGATCGATTCGGGATCGATTACTGGTATGGTGATCGCGTGCGCGGCCCGACGCAACCGAGTGCCCGTGGCGTGCGTAAGGACTGGTAACCAGCGTGGTCTGGCAGGTCACAGCCATCGTTTCCGTCGAACGGAGTTCCCATGGAGCCCACCTTCGCCGTCATGTTCAGGTCCTGGCTCACGCACCTGCTCGACCGCCTGCTGAACCGCCCGACGCCGGTCCCGGCCCGCGTCCCGATCCGGCCCGACGACGCCCGGATCCTGCGGCGCCGCTGATGTGATTCGGGCGACCGATTCAGTTCCCGCTATCAGCCCCGATGCTGCGGTTCGACGGGCTGATCAGTCTGTCGAGGGTCTCGCGGGCGCCGACAGCGGCCCGTGCTCCCGAAGCCTGGATATGCGCTGCTATAGCCGATGACCGTGAACAACAGGACGCCCCGACGGCCGTGAAGGCCATCGGGGCATCCTGGGTGGTAGCCCGTAGGGGATTCGAACCCCTGATCTCCGCCTTGAGAGGGCGGTGTCCTAGGCCGCTAGACGAACGGGCCACACGTTTGCCGCGCTGAACGATAGTCGAGCGGACCGGGACTGTCAAGCCGGAATGGACTGTCGGGGCGTCCCGGTCAGCTCGTCGGCTATGGTTCCCCGCGGAACCGAGCGGGCGTCTCGGCGTCGACACCCGAACGGAGCAGGGCAGGATGGAATCGACCGTCGTCACCCGGACGTGGGTCCGGACCGCCGGAAACTGGCGGGACAACGTCACGCTGACCCGCACCATAGATGGCTGGCGGCTGCGCGGCAGGATCCGGAACAGCCGGCCCAGTGATCTGGTCGATAGCGCGTTCGAGGGCCTCTATCAGATCGACCTCGATGAGCGGTGGCAGACGCGCGTGGCGACGGTCCAGATGGTCCGGGGGCATCGCTCGGCCGAGATGCAGATCCGGCTCGACGAGGACGGGCGCTGGCGCGACCTCGACGAGACCCGCCTCGACGTGCCGGACGGCGTACGGGACGTCGACGTCTTCCTCACCCCGGCGACCAACACGATCCCGATCCGGCGTCTCGATCTGGCCATCGGCGCCGCGAGAGACGTCCCGGCTGTGTCCATCCGACTCGATGACCATGACCGCCTGATTGCCAGCCGGCTGGACCAGCGCTACGAGCGGATCGATGAGACGATCTACCGATACGAGTCGTTCCGCATCGACGGAGAGGTCGCCTTCCGGGCCGACCTCACCGTCGATGCCGACGGGATCGTCGAGCGGTACGGCGACCTCTGGGTCACGGCTCAACCGATCTGAGGGGAAGCCACCTTGCTACGGGGCGAGCCGCCCGATCTCCCAGCCAGTCTCGGTCCGCTCGTACGTGACCCGATCATGCCGACGGCTGCGGCGTCCCTGCCAGAACTCGAACCGGCGTGGGACGACGAGATAGCCGCCCCAGTCCTCGGGCAACGGCACATCGCCGTCGCCGACCTCCCGCTCGGTCGCGGTGAAGACCGCGTCCAGCTCGGCCCGGTCGGCCATCGGCTGGCTCTGCCGGGAGGCCAGCGCGCTGATCTGGCTCTTGCGCGGCCTCGTTTGGTGGTACGCCTGCGACGTCGCCCGGTCGAGCCGCTGGGCGTTGCCCTCGATCCGAACCTGTCGCTCCAGTTCGCCCCAGTAGAAGATCACCGCGATCCGGTCGTTCGCGGCCAGGTCGCGCCCCTTCTGGCTGTCGTAATTGGAGTAGAACCGGAACCCGTCGGCGCCGTAGCCCTTGAGCAGGACGGTCCGGGACGATGGGGTCCCGTCGGGCGAGACCGTCGAGACGATCATCGCGTTGGGTTCGACGATCTGGCTGGCGCTGGCTTCGTCGAACCAGCGCCGGAACTGCTCGACGGGGTCGGCATCGACACTGCCCTCATCGAGTTCGCCGAGCTTGTAGTCCTGCCGCAGGTCCGCGAGCACCTCCCGGCGCCGATGCTGCGCGACGCGGGCGTG
>CAXTHM010000002.1:25817-70759 GCA_964244115.1 uncultured Thermomicrobiales bacterium | reverse complement strand
GAGGTGGATGGCGCGTCGCTCATGTGGTGCTCCCGTCGTCCGTGCGGACGATCTCAGGTCCGGCCGTCGCCACGACCAGGCGGTCGACATCGAGGTGTGTCCGGGCGGCCCGCTGGAGATCAGCTCGGGTCAGGCCGCCGATGATGCCGGGGTAGCGATCCAGGTAGTCCAGGCCGAGCCCGTAGTACTCGATGCTGAGCAGTGTCGAGGCCACGCCTGCGCTCCGTTCGAGCGCGATCGGCAGGACGCCGGTGAGGTAGCTCTGGGCGTCCGCCAGCTCGTCGGGGTCGACCTCGTCGGTCTGTAGGCGACGGGTCTCCTCGGCGATCGCCGCGATGGCCTGGTCGGCGTCCTTCGGCGAGACGCCGGCCCGAGCCATGAACAGCCCCGACTCCCGGCCGGCCGAGATCGACGAGCCGACGCCGTAGGCCAGGCCGCGCCGGTCCCGGACTTCGGCCCCGAGCCGGCCGCTCAGCCCGAGCTGGCCGAGGATGACCGTCGCCGTCTCGAGCGCGTAGTAGTCCGGATGGCCGCGCTCGATCGTCGGCGTCGCGATGATCACGTCGGTCTGGCTCTTGCCGGCGATCGTCCGATCCTCGCGTCGGGTCACCGACGGGGCAACCGGCGGGTCCGGCAGCTCCGGCGCGACGACCTGGGTCTGCCAGCCACCGAACCGGTCCGTCAGCATCGTCCCGACCGAAGCGAGCGACTCGACGCCGCCGACGACGGCCACCGTCATGGTGGCGGAGCCGTAGTGGGCCGCGTGGAAGGCGACCAGGTCGTCGCGGGTGATCCTGGCGATCGTCTCCGCGTCGCCGATCTGCCGGCGGGCGTAGGGGTGGCCCGCGGGGTAGAGCACCTGCCGCATCTCCAGGTCGGCGACGGCCGAGGTGCTCTGCTCGCTCTCCCGGATGCCCGCCAGCAACTCCTGCCGGACGCGCTCGATCTCGTCCTCGGGGAAGTCCGGCCGCCGCAGGACGTCTGCCGCAAGATCGAGCAGCACCGCGAAATCCTCCCGGAGGCAGCGGATGCCGAGGTCGACGAACAGCCGGCCGGCGTCGACGCTTAGGCTGGCGCCGAGGCCGTCGGTCGATTCATTGAACGCCGCGAAGCTGCGGCCCGCCTGCCCCCGGCTCAGCATCCGGGCGGTGAACGTCGCGACACCGGGCCGGTCGTCCGGCTCCGCGAGCGACCCGGCCCCGATCCGGATCTGGGCGACGACGACTGGATCGGAGGGTCGGACCTGACCGAGCAGGACGATCCCGTCCCCGAGTTCCTCACGCTCGAAGGGCCGGCGACCCGGCGACGACGCGATCGCAGACGCCGGGCTCGGGGCCATCGTGGCCCGTCCGGACCGCTCCCGATCGGCGGCCGGGTGGCCGTCGCTCCAGGCGGCCTGGCGGACGCCAGGCGGGATGATCGCCGCCGGCGGGACACTCGTCGTCGGCTCCTCCCCGCCGCCGCCCTGGGACGGGTGCAGCCAGCCGACGGTGCGCTGATGTGGGACGAGATACGTCCGCGCGACGCGCTGGACATCCTCCGGCGTCACCGCCTGGAGCTCGTCGAGGAGCGTGTCGGCGCGGCGGTAATCGCCGAGCATCGCCATCTGGCCCAGCCAGTAGGCCTGGCTGGAGACGCCCGAGGCGGAGTAGATGAACTGCGCCGTCAACTGCTTCCGGACCCGGGCGAACTCGGCGTCCGGCACGAGCTCACCCTTGAGGCGATCGAGCTCGGCGTCGAGCGTTGCCTCGACCTTCGCCGTGTCGCCACCCGGGAGCCCCGTCACGCCGAACATGAGCAGCCCCGGGTCGACCGAGAGCCCGGCGTCCGAGCCGGCCGAGCGGGCCAGACCGGTCGCGACCAGGGCACGGTAGAGTCGGCTGGAGCGGCCCATCGCCCCGCCGCCGCCGAAGCCCATCCCCTTGGCGCCCGACAGCACGGCGTCCAGCACCATCAGCGCGGCCGTGTCGCGGTGCGACGCGTCGGGGACGTGGTAGGCCAGGTACAGGTAGTCGGTCGCCGACGGCCGCCGGAGGGTCACCCGGCGCTCGGCGAGCTGCTCCGGCTCGTGGGCGAGGACCAACGGCGGGGTCGGTCCGGCCGGGATCGGGCCGAAGGCATCCTCGATCTCCCGCAGCAGCGCCGGCGCATCGAAGTCGCCGACCGCGGTGATGACCGCGTTGTTCGGGACATAATGCTGGCGGTAATGGCCGTAGAGATCATCGCGGGAGATGGCGCGGAGGTCGTTCTCGTAGCCGATCACCATGTGCCGGTAGGGGTGGGCCCGGTAGGCGGCACCGTAGAGCTCCTCGATCAGGAGGTAGGTCGGGCGGTTCTCGGCGCCCTGGCGCTCGCTCAGGATCACCGTCCGCTCGGATTCGGCCTCGGCGGGGTCGAACAGCGAGTTGACCATCCGATCCGACTCGATCCTCAGCGACAGGCCCAGCCGGTCGGCCGGGACCGTCTCGAAGTAGACCGTCCAGTCGTGCGACGTGAAGGCGTTCAGGACGCCGCCGACCCGAGAGACGTCCCGGAAGACCTGCCCCTTGGCCAGCGACGGCGTGCCCTTGAACTGCATGTGCTCGACCCAGTGGGACAGGCCGGTCCGGCCCGGGAGCTCGTTCCGGCTGCCGACGCGGTACCAGACCCAGAACGACGCCACCGGCGCGTCATGGTCCTCGCGCAGGATGACCTGGAGCCCGTTGGGGAGCGTGGTGGTCAGGGTCCGATGCGCATCGAGCTCGGCGGGTGGTGAGGTAGAGGCAACGGTACGGACGGACGCGATCGGGGACGCCATCGGGGAGGTCCTTCATGAGGACGGAGGTGAGACCGTCGCGAACATCGGGCTGGCCCCGGAAAAGCAAGCCGCACGCCAGTGATCCGGATGCTCGGCACGTCCCGCCGTCTCAGTCCGCCGGGTCGAGGGCGACGACCAGCGGGTCGGGCAGGTCCATCCGGGGCGACCGGAGCGTCAGCAGCTCATTCAGCGCATAGGTGAGCACGGCCAGCATGACGACGAGGACCGGGATCGCGGTCGTCCCGAACCCGCCCTTGAGGAACCCGGCCAGGGTCGGGAAGGCCGCGCCGCCGGCGACCGCCGCCCCGACCGAGAACCCCACGGTGTGCGTCACCATCGGCGCCGGGAGCCGCCGGGAGGTCAGCGTGATCAGGGTCGGGAAGACGATCGCCAGACCGAGCCCGAGGCCGATCAGACCGGCGACCGCGACGGCGTAGGACGGCATGAGGAAGAGGACCGCCCCCAGGATCGTCACCGCCAGCGACCCCCGGACTAGCCGGGCGGCGCCGACGCGATCGACCAGCGCCCCGATCAGCAGGCGTCCGGCGGCGATCGCGCCCCAGTACATCCCGACCCAGAACCCGGCCATGCCCTGCGAGGCGTCGAAGCGCTCCCGGAGGACCGTGAACCCCCACTGGCCCGCGACGACCTCCACCCCGCAGTAGATGAAGAACAGCGCGATCTGGACCGAGGCCGATCGCTGTCGCAGCGCCGTCGCCAGGCTGACCGACGCCTCGTGGGCCTGCCCCCGGCTCGATCGCGGATCGTCCCAGACCCGGTACGACAGGACGAACAGGATGGTCATCGCCAGGACGAAGGAGGCGACGATCGCATAGCCGGTCTGCCAGCTCGCGCCGCTCGTCAGCACCGAGGTCATGACCAGCGGCCCGACCATCGCGCCGATCCCGAAGAAGCCGTGCAGCCAGTTCATCACCCGGGCCGAGAAGTGCTCCGAGGCGTAGGCGTTCAGGCCGGTGTCGATCGCCCCCGACCCGGCGCCGATCCCGAAGGCGAGCACCATGAACCACGGCACGAACGGCACGACGCTGTACCCGAACAGCCCGACCGCGACCAGCCCGGTGCTGATCGCGAGCAGCCAGCCCAGCGGGATGACCCGCATGATCGTCCCGGCGAAGGTGCTGGAGAGGAAGTAGCCGGTCGCCGACGAGAACAGGATGAACCCGATCCCGGCCGAGGGCAGCTCGAACTCCCGCTGGATGTCCGGCCAGGCGACGCCCAGTACGGCATCCGGCGCCCCGAGACTGATGAAGGCGATGAACGCGATCGCGGTGACGACCCAGGGCGAGGCCCGACGCATACGGTGGAACTCCTCATCGGACGGGCGTCCGGCGGCGGGAAAAGGTGTCGCCCGGTCGGACGTGACCGGGCGACGGGGACGATGCGGTGATCACGCGGTGGGCTAGAAGAACGTGTCGCCGCCGACGATCCGCCGGATGTCGTTGAAGGCGACGACGAACATCACGCCGAGCAGGATGACCAGGCCGGCGAAGTGGACAAGAAGGGGTTGGTCGGGTCGCTAGTGTCGGGGGACATGATACAGAGCGGAGATAGTCGAGGGACGTTGCACGCCTAAATCTTGCTTCGTGCGGCAAGATCAATAGTGGGCCAGGATCGGCAATTTATTGACACGCAATGATATGGTAGTCATGTGGTCCCGATCGAACTTCAACGGAGAAGGGAGCAGTGGTCACTCGAATCATTTGCTACTGATACTCAGGAGGGAAACCGAATCATGTTCGAGGTCTTGGCACGATACCTAAGCTCCTTCGGTAATGGTACCGGGGATACAATCTCATCAACGTCAGTAGCAAGCATGGACGCAGCTACAGCTTGTCCCAAGACCCCAGTGCAGGGGTATTGGCCTTTCCCCAACACACCAGGGTGTTGTCTCGATACCGCACGAGCGGTGAACGGACGCAACACCTTCAGGTGCATCGGCGGCTACTCCTACGAGTGTACGACCTACTACTGCGCCACGTTCAACTCACAGAAGTGTTTCACGACAGCCTGCTACCCCTACGGTTGCCAGACCTGCAGCGGAGGACCACGCAGAGAAATCGCTTAGCTAACGACCTCCCCAGCCGTAGATCGTCTAGCCATCAAAGGAAAGGTTCAGTCATGTCTAAGTTCTCACGACGTTCGTTGATCGCCGGAATGGTTGCCCTCACAGGCAGTGTTGCTCTCCCCAGAGCGGATGCCTCTGTCTCAGCTCAATCCGACGGCCAGTCTTGCTACAACTGTTTGAGCGGATACACCTCTTACATCTCGCGGTGCAAGGCCGAACGCGTCTTTACGGGAGGCCGCTTCCCCCGTCTCGTCACTCGCGGACTCACGTGTAGGAAGGGGTACTGCAACGTGTCGTACATCCCCTGTGGAGGAGAGGCCTGCATTGTCACTTGTCCATTGGGTACGACCGGGACATGTTGCCCGTTGATCTTAGCCTAGGGATACATCCGTCATATCCAACCTAGCTGGGGCCAACTTGGCCCCAGCTAGAGGGAGAGAATCATGCTCAATGTGGGCTTGTCGCTGACGATCATCGTATTTGTTGTATTTATCTACTCTGGAGTGCGGAAATTCATCTACCCTAACCCGATTATCAGCACCCTAGCTGTAGCCGGTATTCAATCCTACCCAAAATTACTCATTCTATCAATAGCGAGTCTAGAAATAATTGGGGCAGGATTAACCCTATTTTCTCGGACGTTCGCAATTGGTCTATGGATTCTCACTTTTCTAGTTGTCGGATTCTCTCTCTTCCTTCTGGTACTGAAGAAACGCGATCCTACAGCGGCTTGTAACTGTTTCACGAATCATAACGACGACTCTGTAGGATACGCGACCTTCGCTCGAAATCTTTTGCTGCTGGGAGTGCTATTAAGTCTGATCTACTATAGGGAACAGTCAGATCTCTTGACTGTAGAGGGTGTGCTGAGGCGTGAAGGATTGGACTATCTTGCAAACGCCCAGACGCTCGTAGCCCTTGTGGCATGCGCAGCGTTGCTCACTTCCGTCCTAGCTTTGTCGCGTTTCGGCTCCTTAGTTGTGCAGCTCGAGAATATAAGAAACACTCCTCAATCTATCACCGATACTACTGACTATCACATTGCGCAACTCGAGAAGGTCGCTCAGGTTCCTTCTGAAGCGACGGAATATGGAGATAGCCGACTAGTTGCATTGCTAAAGGCACCCGGATCCAAAGGGCTGATATTCGTTAGCGAATCGTGTGCTCCCTGTGAAACCATTGGCAACTTCTTAGAGGAACACGGAGTAATAGCTCGTCAGCCCAACCTCGCAGTAGTTAGCGTAGGACAACTGACCCCATCAAGTTGGCTAGAGAAGATTGGTAATGACTCGAAAAACCACTTTAGAGATCCCAGCCTGCGTATTATGAATGATTTCGGCGTCGACTCGACTCCGTCGCTGGTGACGTGGACTGATCAGGAGTCTGCAGGAGTAATGGTTTCAGGCGACGTTCCAGTGCAGCGAAGACTAGAGCAAAGGTTCGCTTAGAGCGATCGAATGTAGGTAACTAACGGAACAACCACGGGCTCCGCAAAGAGAGCAATTTCACTTGTCCCTCACAGTGGAAGGTGTTTTTTGCCTGCCCAAGTCGGTATGCCTATTCGATCCCGTTTAGGGACTTGTCTCGGGCCTGGTATTGAGACTCCCAAGGGTCTCCCCCCTATCACATTGTCATCGAGCAAACTGCCTCGATCTATGCATTTCGCTGCCCGTCTCTCGGTCGTCATGAACCGCCGTGACAGCCTTTTACCGGGGGCGACGCTGGCAGGGGAGCCGACGGTAGGACCGCTGACCACGGGAAGCAAAGTGTATCTGGACCGAGTTTTGGACAACGCGCCGAGGGGACGCTCGACGAGTTGGGTTCTTACGACGAAATCGCTCGCAAGCGCCTCCCCGCCCGGTCCGAGTCATAGCGCGATGAGTCAGGGAGCGGCCGGAGGCGTAGTTAGAAGGCTTCGGCGAGCTGATGCGCTGCACTGAGCGGACTGGCGCGATCGTCGTCTTCTCCCATTTTCTGGCCGCCGCCTTCGTCATCACGCACCACCTCATCTAAATACGCGCTGGCACGGCCAACTGATCGCTCGTCGCCTCACCGGATGCCGGTCGTCGATCACTCTTAGAAGAAATCGGCAACCCGCAATCGATGTGGTCGACATTGGAGAAGGAAGAGTGAGAAGCTTCGCTACTCCAAGAAACTGTGATCTTGAAATATTCGGCCGACATCGTTGAAGGCAACAGCAAACATCACGAGCAGTAGCATGATCAGTCCAGCAAAGTGAACAATGCCTTCTTTCTCTGGCGCAATCTTGCGACCACCACGAATCATCTCGACAATGACGAATAACAGGCGCCCACCGTCCAGCGCCGGGAACGGCAGCAAGTTCAGGACGGCGAGGTTTAGCGAAAGCAAGGTCATCAAGCGGACGATTGCCACCCAGGGAGCTTCGGCGGTCTGGTCCAGCAACTCACTAGTCAGTTGACCCATCCCGATTGGGCCGGCCAGGTTGCTCAGGTCCTGCTCGCCAGTAACGAGCTGCCGGATGCCGTCGACCATCGCGGTCGTCTGGTCCCAGGCGTCCGCCAGGCCGGTCTGAAGAACCTCGCCGGCCGGGACGTTGGCGTAGATCACGGCCAATTCGGCCGAGGTGCCGATCAGCTCGTCGACGGGTGGCTGGGCGGCAGCCAGACCGAGCGCTTCGAGGTAGTCGGCGTCGGCGGCGAAAGCGGGGACGGGCACCGACAGCGCCATCAACGTCCCGGCGACCGGCGACCCGGGTGTCGCCGCGAGCAGCTTGCGGTCCACGACGACGCTCGCCGTCGTGCCCCGGGCAGCGGTCAGGGCCGACCCGAACGACGCGGCATCCCGCAGCGGCACGCCGTTGAACGAAAGGATCGCGTCGCCCGGCAGAAGGCCAGCGACCGAGGTCGGCGACTGCGTCGTCACCTGGGTGACGTCGATCCCGGCGAACGGCACAGCCAGTGGCAGGTCGACTTGATCGTCGTTGCGCTCGACGCCGAGTGTGACCGTTTCGCCTTGAGCCGCCAGCAGCGTCCGGTTGAAGATGACCGAGTCGGTCATCTCGACGCCGTCGATCGCCACGACCCGGTCGCCGACTTGGACGCCGGCTGCCTCGGCCGCCCCACCGGGGACAACCGTCTCGACGTCGATACTGGCCGTGGTGGTCGGCAGGAGGCCGAGCCCGGTCGCCCCCTCGCCAGCCGGCGGGTTCTCGCGCGGCGTCACGGTGACGCTGAGTTCCTCGCCGCCGCGCTGGAGCGTCAGCTCGACGGGCTGGCCCCGGTTGTCATTGATGATCGACGTCAGTTGCGTGCTGTCGTCGATCTCCTCGCCGTTGGCTCGCACGATCCGGTCGTCGGGCAGCAGCCCCGCCGCCGCGGCTGGGGCGTCCGGCACGACCGAGCCGACATAGACGCGCTCCTGGGTCACGCCGAGGAAGCCGACCAGCGCGATGATCAGGGCCAGGGCCAGGACGACGTTCATGAACGAGCCGGCGATCAGGAAGAAGGCCCGCTGGAGCGGCGGCTTGGAGTTCATTGAGTCGGCGCTCATGTCGCCGGCGTCCTCGCCCTTGACCCGGACGAAGCCGCCGAACGGGATCCAGTTCAGCGACCAGATCACGCCGTTTCGCTCCCAGCCCTTGGCGCGAGGGGGGATGCCGATGCCGAACTCCTCGACCTTGACGCCGACCGAGCGAGCGGCCCAGTAGTGGCCGAGCTCGTGGGCGATGATCAGGATCGCGAGGATGGGGATGATGAGCAAACCGTCCAAAGAGGTCCCCTGGCGTGTGGCGATCGGCCGATGGTGGCGGCGGGCGATCCGGCGCTGGTATCGGTGGCGGGCAAGGCGCGGATACTGAACGTTCTGGTCCTCGGTTCACGGGAACGACGAGAGCCGTTCTGACGGGAGCCGCTCTATGGTAGGTGCGTACCACGGCTGGCGCAACGCCGCTCGATCGTCCTCACCGGAGCATCGGCGGAGAGGTCGCGGACCGGTCCCACCGGACGCGCCGAGGCTGACCGAGCCGGCGACGAGGTGCGACGTGATGTGTGACGATTCGACCACTCGACCTACCGCGTCATCGTCACCGCGGCCGCAAGGAGTATCGATGCCTGAAGACGACCGACGGCTCCACACCGGCACGCCGATCCCCCGGCGTCTCGTCGGCAGCGTCGCCAGCTGGGCAAAGCAGGGCGACCTCATCCCTGGCTGGCTCGATGCCCTGCCGGAGACGGTGGCCGATCTCTGCGACCGCTGGGACATCACGCTCGATCCTGACATCCCCGACACGTTCATCACGCTCGTCCTGCTCGGTCATTCCGCCCGGCTCGGACCGGTCGTGATCAAGTCATCCCCGCTGGGCGATGAGTTCCGCGCCGAGGCGACCGCCCTCCGGCTCGCGGCGAGTTCGAACGTAGCTCGTCAGTACGACGTCGATCTCGAGCGCAGCGCCATGGTGATCGAGCGAATGGTGCCAGGCACCCAACTCAAGGAGGTGGCGATGTCCGATGACGACGCCACGCGCCTCGCGGCCCGAACCGTCGCGACGATGTGGCGCACCGTGCCGGACCCGTCGGGGCTCGTCCCACTGCGTCACTGGATGCGTGCCTTGCTCGACTGGTCACCGCGCGAGAACTGGGTCGCGACGGACCTGATCGCGGAAGCACAGGCGCTGGCAAACGCGCTCCTCGACCGATCGACCCGGACAAACCTGCTGCACGGTGATTTCCAGCACCAGAACCTGCTGCGGCGGGAAACTGGCGACTGGGCGATCATCGATCCCAAGGGACTCTACGGAGATCCCGGGTTCGAGGTGGCCGCCTGGATGTACAACCCGTCCGGCGTCGTCGAACGAGACGATTACCTGGACGTCGTGCGGCGACGTCTGCCGATCTGCTCGGCCATCTGGGGGATCGACCAGAGGGATCTGATCGCCTGGGCGTACGTCGGCGCCGTGCTCTCGATCTGCTGGTACCCCGAGGACGACGCGCCGGATGGCCTGCGCGACTACTTCGAGCGGGGCGCGCGGCAGCTCCGGACGCTGCTGCCCTGACGCGACGATAAGCTCCTGCCCCGACGCGACGATGCCGGTAATACCTGGACGCGCTCCGTCCTCGGTGTGAATCGCGGCTGATGTCATCGCATCGTTCAGGCTCGTTGGGCGCATCGAGGACCGGTGGACCATGTCATTCAGCGTCATCGAGACGGCTGCCGACTTAGTATTATGTATGTTAGAATCGCCTCCCGAATAGGTCCGTCCCGTACTAGAGCGACCACGCGCCCGCCAGCGTGCCGAGGAACCCGCCCTCGGCCCATGTGTCCGTGCGCGGGCATCGCCGTGCCTGCCCGCGTCATGGGCCGGACCACCGATGACGCGCCATACATGATGGTGAGATGGAGAAGACAGGTCATGATTGTCGGAGTCGCACGGGAGATCAAGGACCGGGAAGCACGCGTGGCGGCGACACCCGGCGGGGTGGGGGAGTACGTCGCCCACGGCCACGAGGTCCTCGTCGAGGTAGGCGCCGGGGCGGGCAGCGGCTTCGCGGACGGCGAGTACGTCGCCGCCGGCGCGACGATGGTCGACGGGCACGCCGATGTCTTCGCCCGCTCGGATCTCCTGCTCAAGGTCAAGGAGCCGATCGCCAGCGAGTACGACCTGCTCCGGCCGGGCCAGATCCTCTTCACCTACCTCCACCTCGCCGCCGACCTCGAACTGACCGAGGCGCTCCGGCGGCGGGAGGTCCGGGCGGTCGCTTACGAGACCGTCCAGACCGGGACCGGCGGGGCGATGGCCCTGCCGCTCCTGACGCCGATGAGCGAGGTCGCCGGTCGGATGGCGGTCCAGATCGGGGCCCACTACCTCGAGCGGCCCAACGGCGGCAGCGGCCTGCTCCTCGGCGGGGTGCCGGGCGTCTCGCCGGCCCGGGTCGTGATCGTCGGTGGGGGCGTGGTCGGGACCAACGCCGCCGCGATCGCCCTCGGCATGGGCGCGGCCGTCACGATCCTCGACCGCAACGTCGATCGCCTCCGCCAGCTCGAGCACATGCTCTCCGGCCGGCTGACGCTGCTCGCCTCCAACGCCGCCGTACTGGCCGACGCCGTCCGGGAGGCCGACCTGCTGATCGGGGCCGTCCTCGTGGCCGGATCGAAGGCGCCCCGTCTCGTCACCGAGGGGATGGTCCGCTCGATGCGAGCCGGCTCCGTCATCGTCGACGTCGCGATCGACCAGGGCGGCTGCATCGAGACGGCCCACCCGACCTCGCACAGCGCCCCGACCTACGAGGTCGGCGGCGTGCTTCACTACTGCGTGACGAACATCCCCGGCGCCGTGCCCCGCACCAGCACGCTGGCCCTGAGCAACGTCACGCTCCCGTATGGTCTGGCCCTGGCCGACCAGGGGATCGTCGCCGCGGTCGCCAGGGACCCGGCGCTCGCCCACGGCGTCAACGTCTTCGACGGCCAGGTTACCCACCCCGCCGTGGCCAGCGCCTTCGGGATGCCGTTCGCGCCGCTGGAATCCGTCCTGTCGGCCTGATCGCCACCGTGCCTGATCTGCCCGGAAGGGCCGACCCGCGCGTGGCGGCGCCGGCCACCATAGCCCACCCCCGTTCCCTGTGAGGATGTCGACCGATGCAGCAGCGAGTAGACCGGTTCCTTGAGACATTGATCGCCGAGCGCGGCTGCTCGGCCAATACCGTGTCGGCCTACCGGAACGACCTGACCCAGTTCGCCGGATATCTGGCCGCCCCACCCGCCGAGGACCACTGCCCGCCGGTCGACGCCTGGGAGCAGACCACCGAAGACCACTTCATGACCTACCTCATCCACCTGCGCGGCCGCTCCTATGCCACCTCGACCGTCGCCCGGAAGACGGCGGCGATCAAGTCGTTCTCCGCCTTCCTCGTCGCTGAGGGCATCCACCCGTCCGATCAGTCGCTCCGGATGGCGGCGCCGCGGGTCGACCGGTTCACGCCCAAGGCGATCTCCCCGGAGGACGTCGAGCGCCTCGTCGCCTGCCCGCGCGAGGTCGTTGCCGCCGCCGAACCCGGTTCCGCCCGGCCCGAGGTGATCCGGGACTGGGCCATGCTGGAAGTGCTCTACGCGACCGGGATGCGCGTCAGCGAACTCGTCGCGCTCGACACCGACCACTTCGACCCTGGCGCCAACCGCCTGACCTGCATCAGCCGGACCGACCGGCACCGCTCCCTGCCGCTCCCGCAACCGGTCGCGGAGCCGATTCGCCAGTACCTCGTCGATGCCCGTCCCCGCCTTGTGACCGGTGAGCAGGATGCGCTGTTCCTCAACCACCGCGGGCAGCGGCTCACCCGGCAGGGGTTCTGGCTGATTCTGAAGACGTACGCCGAGCAGGCCGGCGTCGAGCACGTCACCCCGCACACCCTGCGGCACTCCTTCGCCACCCACGCCCTGACCCGCGGCGCGACGCTGCGTGACGTCCAGGAGCGGCTGGGCCACGTCAGCATCTCCACGACGCAGATCTACCAGCAGATGGCCCACGATCCCGCCCGGGTCGACGCGGTCATCAACGGCGCGTCCGAGAAGATCTACGCGGCGATCCCGACCAACGGTCTCGACGGGGCGCCGGGTGGGGAGGGTATCGGGCTCGAGCCAGCCCGCGAGCTGGTCTCGAGCGACACCGCTGCCCACCGCTAGACCATCCCAGCCGAGAGAGGACGCCGGACCCCATGACGACCGACACCCGCCCCGAGTCAGGGACGCAGACCGACGAGACGGCCACACCCGGGCCGCGTGCCCGAGCTGCGACCATGGACAAGATCACCGCCCTCGCCAAGCGGCGCGGCTTCGTCTTCCCCGGCTCCGACATCTACGGCGGCCTCGCCAACACCTGGGACTACGGGCCGCTCGGGATCGAGTTGAAGAACAACGTCAAGCAGCTCTGGTGGCGGACCTTCGTCCAGCGCCGGCCGGACATGGTCGGCCTCGATGGAGCGATCCTGATGAACCCGCGCGTCTGGGAGGCGTCGGGCCACGTCGGCAACTTCAACGACCCGCTGGTCGACTGCCGGACCTGCAAGTCCCGCTTCCGGGCCGACCACCTGATCGAGGACAAGCTCGGCCAGCACGTCGACGGCAAGACGCCGGACGAGCTGACCGCGATCCTCGCCGGGGCCAACCTCGCCTGCCCGGTCTGCGGCAACCGGACCCTGACCGAGGCCCGGCAGTTCAACATGATGTTCAGCACGACGATCGGCCCGGTCGAGGAGACGGGGACGAAGGTCTACCTCCGGCCGGAGACCGCCCAGGCGATCTTCATCCAGTACAAGAACGTCCTCGCCACCGCCCGGGTCAAGCTCCCGTTCGGCGTCGGACAGATCGGCAAGGCCTTCCGCAACGAGATCACGCCGGGGAACTTCATCTTCCGTCAGCTCGAGTTCGAGCAGATGGAGATCGAGTACTTCGTCCGGCCCGAGGACGCCCCGGCCCGCTACGAGGAGTGGCTTGCCTCGATGGCGGCCTGGCTCAGGGCGATCGGCGTCCGGGACGAGAACGTCCGCGTGCGCGAGCACGACCAGGAGGAGCTATCGCACTACTCCTCCCGCACCGTGGACTTCGAGTACCTGTTCCCCGGCTCGATGGGCTGGAAGGAGCTCTACGGGCTCGCCAACCGGTCGGACTACGACCTCCGCCAGCATCAGGAGCATAGCGGCGAGGACCTGCGCTACTTCGACCAGACCGACGGCAGCCGCTTCCTGCCCCATGTGATCGAGCCGACCTTCGGCGTCGACCGCACGATCCTCGTCCTGCTCCTGGACGCCTACGACGAGGAGCAGACGACCGACGTCAATGGCAAGGCCGATACGCGGGTCCTGCTCCGGCTGCACCCGCGGGTCGCGCCGGTCAAGGCGGCGATCCTGCCGCTGGCGAAGAAGCCGGAACTGACCTCGGTCGCCCGCGAACTCCGCCAGCGGCTCGAGGACGTCATCCCCGGCGTGATCGACTACGACGAGACCGGGAACATCGGCAAGCGCTACCGCCGCCAGGACGAGATCGGGACGCCGTTCTGCTTCACGGTCGACTACGACACCCTGGACGACCAGGCCGTTACCGTCCGCGACCGCGACACGACCGCCCAGGAGCGCGTCGCCCTCGCCGACGTCCCGAACTACCTGCGCGACCGCCTGGCCTGACGCTCGGCAAACGGCATCGTCTCGTAGGTGCGAAGCTGGCGACCCAGGCCGCCGCAGCGGCCATCACCCCGCAGGGCGATAACCTGCAAAGGACTCATACCGAATCCGGGTAAACGGTCGGTAGACTCGTGACCCCTCGGTGGCGGAGCAGACCTCTCCCCTAACCCCTCTCCGGCTCACCT
Organism: uncultured Thermomicrobiales bacterium; assembly: GCA_964244115.1. Classification (GTDB taxonomy): domain Bacteria; phylum Chloroflexota; class Chloroflexia; order Thermomicrobiales; family UBA6265; genus CADCWK01. The sequence goes on along the minus strand of CAXTHM010000002.1, from coordinate 56,545 downwards.
GCTCGCTCACCCGCTGAAGCGGCTTCGGCTCCCAGGTGCCCAGAGAGGGGAGCAACATGCGCTCGCGGTCACACGCCAACTTTAACCCGGATTCCGTATCACCCCCCGGCGGCGTCCTCGCCCGCTTCGAGGACCTCGTCCTCCGGCGAGAGCAGGGAGTCCTCCGTGACCGGAACCAGGACGTCCGGCTGGACGCCCGTCCCTTCGAGGAAGATCTCGCCGTCGTTCTCGTACCGGACGAACGGGGCCTGGAAGGAGATCCCGCCCGGCAGCGTCCAGCCGGTGACGGCCGCGTAGATCCCGGCCGACGGCGTGTTGCCGACGATCTGGATGTCGTCGCGCTGGATGCCGTCCATCGTCGCCGCGAACTGCTCGCAGGAACTGGCGCAGTTGTCGTCGACGAGGACCGCGACTCCACCATCCCACTGGGTATCGGAGACCGGGACGACCTCGTCGCCGGAATCGACGAACTCCCCGTCGTCATTCGCGATGAAGGCCGTATCGAGGGTGAAGGACTCGTCAGCGAAGGTCGAGGTGGCATAGAACGCCAGGCTGGCGAGCCCGCCACCGTTGGCCCGGACATCGACGACGAGATCGGTGACGCCGTACTCCTGGAGGGTTCGGATGGCGTAGTCCCACTGGTGGGTGAACAGGACGACATCGGTGCTGAACGTGTTGATCCGGATGTAGCCGACCCCGGAATCGAGCACCCGGCTCTCGATCGGCATCGACGCGTCCGGCGAGGCGTTTTCCGGTGTCAGGGCCGCGATGAACCCGGCGAAGTCGGCCGACGATTCGAGTTCGGCGGTGTCGCGCTCACCGTCCCCGTTCGTGTAGCCGACTTCGACCGTGTCGCCCCTCGGAGCCCGGGTGATCAGGGCCACGCGCTGGTTGTCCCGGCTGAAATCGGAGGAGGCGGAGATCGCCAGCGGCGTGTCAGCGAGGGCCGTCTCGATGTCGTCTCCGCCCCACTCCTCGATCGTGTCGCCGACCTCGATCCCGGCGTCGTCGGCGCTGCCGTTCCTCAGGACACTGGTGACGTAGACGGTGCCGTCGTCGGCCTGCCCGAGCGCCAGCCCGTAGCCGCTGCCGTAGGTGTCCTGGAACCACTGGATCGGCTGGGTGGACGAGACGTGGCCGTCGTGGAACTCCAGACTGAACTGGTAGATGGCGAGCGTGTAGGCGTCGAGGTCGTCGTCCTGCTCGGCCTGCTCGACGAGCGGCCCGTAGGTCTCGCGGAGCGCGTCGAAGTCGATCTCCTTGAGATCGTCGAACGGGTACTCCCGCTCGAGCTGATCGACCAGCGCGCCGAAGGCCTCGGTCCAGCCCTGGTCGGAGAAGTCGTTCGGGTCGGACGAGGCGCCGGGGAAGCCGACCTGGACCTCGGCGTCACGGGCGAAGTCATAGGTGTCCGAGCTGAAGTCGACGATCGTCCAGCCCGCATCGAGATCGACGAGGGGGTCATCGGCGGTCAGCGCCTCGCCATCGTCACCGACCTCGCTGGGGAACCGCGCGCCGTCGCCGTCGGACCAGACCGCGAGCTGCCCGGTTGCGCCGCCGTCGTCGAGATCGACCGAGGAGATCAGCGCCGCCGAACCGTCATAGCTATCGACGTCCGTCAGGAACGGCGTCCCGGCCGTGTTCGAGACGATATCCAGGGAGAAGACCTGGGGCAGTGCGTCGGCATCGGCGTCGGCCCCGGTGACGCTGGTCGGCGCGCCCTGCGGCGCGATCGGCAGGGAGAGCGAGAAGCTGTACCGGTCATTGCCCTCGTCGACCAGGCCGGTCGCGATCTGGGACGGGATCGAGGGCAGGGTCGTCTCGCCGGCGATGATATCGCTGTCCGGGTCCAGCACCGAGACGTCGCTCAGGATGACGTACGGCTCGCTATAGGTCGCCAGATCGTCGGCCGTCAGGTTGACGGCTCCCGTGAGGGTCGTCGCGCCGTCGCCATCGCTCTGGGCCAGGGTCCCGGTGGGCAGGAGCGCCAGCGCCATCACCAGGACCACCAGGGTCCGGACGAGCCGGTGCGGCGCCAGCCAACCGAAGGATCGTGCGGTTCGGGTCATCGTTCGTCCTAGCCTCTCCGAGATCTGAACGGGAACCCCGGCCAGTACGCCTCGCCGGGTCGGGATCAGGTGGTGCCGTTCCGAGTGACGGCCGGCCACCGGGGCGGAGGGACCTTCGCCCCACCGGGCGGACCAACGGCCCCGTCGACCGATCGACGGGGCCGTTGATCCGCGGGTGCCGAGATCGATCGGGCCGTCAGAGGATCACGCTTCGGGCGTGCTGTCGTCGAGCGGGTCCTCGACGCCATCGTCAGCCGAGGGGGTCGCCACGACCTCGGGCGTCGCGTCGAGGTCCGGCGTGGCGTCCGGGATCGGCGTGGACTCCGCGTCGGCGGGGGGGATGTCGCCACCCTCCTGGTTGCGCGGGTCGTCGCCGTTGAGCTGGGCGACGACCGCCGCATCGGCGTAGTCGAGCCCGACGTCGCCATTACCGACGATCAGGGTGTCGGGCTCGGACGGGATCCGGACGTTCGGCGTGACGCCGTAGCCCTCGAGGAAGATCTGGCCCTCATCGTTCTGGAACCGGATGTAGCTCGCCTGGAAGGGGAGCCCGCCGGACAGGTACCAGAGGTAGATGCCGGCCTCGATCCCGGCCGTCGAGGTGTAGGAGACGATCAGGTGCTCGGGGTCGTTGGCGACGGCGGCCGTGAAGATCTCACAGGCGGAGGCGCAGCCGAGGTCGGTCAGCACCGCGATGGGGAAGTCGCTCACGCCCAGGTCGACCGGCAGGACAGACTCCTCGCCGTAGGGGACGTGGTTGCCCTCGCCGTCCGGGTAGTAGGCCTCGTCGAGGACGAACTCATCCTCGGTGAAGGTACCGGCGATGTACGTCGCCAGCCCGCCATAGCCGCCGCCGTTGCCGCGGACGTCGACGACGAAGCCGGTCGCGCCATTGGCGACGAGGTTCTGGATGGCGTAGTTCCAGGCCGTCGTGAAGAGGATCGGGTCGGCGAAGAACGTGTTGACCCGGATGTAGCCGACACCGGACGGCAGGAGACGCGTCGAGATCGGGAGCGCATCGGCATCGTCGATCGGCGAGTCGACGGCCGTGTTGAGCGCGACGTCGGCTCCGTCGACATCCTCGCTGAAGGTCAGCTCGACGGTCTCGGGCGCGTCGGCGTCCGGGTTCTGGAACGTGACCTCGACGGTCTCGTCCAGCGGCCCGCGGGTGAGGAACTGGTACTTCTGCGCCAGCTCATCGGCCGGGTTGGACAGCGAGATGATCACTTCCTCGGCCGCGACGGCGTCCTCGACCGGAGCGCCGTTCCACTCGGTCACGACCGCGCCGGGCTCGATGCCGGCCTCGCTGGCCGGCAGCCCGTCCGAGACGCCGACGACGATATCGTCGCCATCATCGGTCGGCTTGATCCGCATCCCGAGGCGACCGCCGATCCGGTCGGCGATGAAGTCCGCACCCGGAGCACTCGATGTGTGGCCGTCGTTGAACTCCAGCGCGAACGCGTAGACCGCATCCTGGAAGGCGTCGAAGTCGTTGTCGTCCTCGGCGGCCTGGACCAGCGGCCGGTACGTCGCGGCCAGGGCCTCGAAGTCGATGCCCTTGAGCTCGGTGTAGGCGTAACTGACGCTCAGCTCGGCCAGCAGGGCATCGAACGAGTCGACGAAGCCCTGTCCGCTGAAGTCGGAGAAGCCGTCGGAGCCGGTCACGATCTCGATGTCGGCCTGGGTGTCACGGATCAGGCCGAATGGCGAGCTGTTCAGGTCGACGACGGTCCAGCCAGCCTCGATCGGGACGGTCGGGTCGTCCTCGGTCAGCAGGAGGCCGTCGTCGCCGAAGTCGGTCGGGAAGGCTTGCTGGTCGTCCGGAGCCCAGACGGCGATCGTGCCGCCGGTGACCTCGAGGTCGACCGCCCGGGTCTCGAGGGAGGACTGCGCCGTCCCCCAGCCGCCGCCCTCGTAGGGGCCGATGAACGGGCCGCCCTCGAAGTTGGACCAGTACTCGACGGAGAAGATCTGGACACCGGTCCCGTCACCTTCGCCGTTACCGACATCGTTGAGGTTGCCGAGCGGCGTGATCGGGAGCGGGATGGTGAACTCGGCGCCCTCGGCGAGGTCGCCGACCAGCGGCGCGATCACTTCGCTGCCCGGAGGCGGCGGCAGTTCGAGATCGCGCTCGATGAAGGCCGTCATGTCCAGGAGGAGCATATAGGCCTCGGACGTCGTGCCGAGGGCATTGGGGTTCTCAAGCGCGTACTCGCCGGTGAGTTGCTGGACACCGCTGGTGTCGTCGTCCTGAGCGGCCGAGGGACGGACACCACCCACGATCCCACTGATCGTGAGGAGCAGCGTCAGCGCGACGACCGCGATGCGATGCCCGCGATTCGGGCGGAACGAGGTCGTCCGGCCGGACGAACCTGACGTGTCGGGTCGAAGCATCTTGCCTCCCTACAGATCGTACCGTCGATTGCGCACCAGCCCGCGCGGGATGGGTCCGAGTGTCGAGGTGCTGGGCATCGGGAGCACCGCCACGTCGATCGGTCGGGCCCGGCGTTCACTGCCGGAACCCTGTCGCCTCGTCGCCTCCGACCCCGTCGCAACACTGCGCCGGAACCGGCTCGCCGCCCCACCGGGAAACCTCTCACCCATCGATAGCGGATCGACGCCCGTATAGTAGCGCGTCCGTGGTGTTTTTCCGCTCGGGACGACAGCCGATTCGCCGGTCTGCCCGGACGACATCGCGCAGGGATTCCGTGAGATTCACGGCCCGGACGCATTGCCCGATCCATTCGTGCGATATTTCACAAGACGGTCGTTCTGGTTGGCTCGACTGACGGTTCGTCGTCAGGCGTGCTGCCTCGAAGAACCGGATCCCATCTTCGTTCTCCCATCGTTCACCATCGAGAGATCCACCGTTCCGCCCACCAGGAGATCCCCGTGATGATTGAACGCCCAGGATCGTCGTCGATCACGGCCCGTCTGCTCCTGCTTGCCGTCCTGCTCGTCAGCATGGTCGGCGCGGGTCTGCGGACTCCGGCTCCGGCCGCCGCGCAGGTCGCCCTCGACTGCCGGCCGTTGACCGAGCAGCGCCCGGACCTGCTCCCGCCCGGGACGACGACCCCGCCGCCGGCTGCCGGCGCTCCGGCCGCCACCCTGACCCCGGTCGACATCGGCTACGTCCCGGTCTCCATCTACGCGCCGCTCTTCGTCGCCAAGGAACTGGGGTACTACGAGGAGTTCGGCCTCGACGTCACGCTGACGGCGAACACCGGCGGCTCCGACCTGATCGCGCTGACGGCCGCCGGAAACCTCGACATCTCGGCCGCCGGGGCCGGGCCGGCCTTCTGGAACGCGACGGCGCAGGACCTGCCGATCACCGTCATCGCCCCCGGCCACCAGGAGGGATCGCCGGTCGCGACGCCGATGATGATCTCGCGTGAGGCCTGCGAGTCCGGCGCGATCACGTCGGTCGCCGACCTGGCCGGGAAGCGCGTCTCGGTCAATGCGCCGGGCGGGACCGAGTTCTGGCTCGGCAGCGCGCTCGCGACGGCCGGGCTGACCATCGATGATGTCAGCGAGCAGTTCCTGCCCTTCCCCGATGCCATCGCCGCGCTCGACTCCGGGGCGATCGACGCCGCCATGATCGGCGAGCCGCTAGCGACCCAGGCCGAGCTCGACGGCTACGCGGTCCGGCTGCTGCCCGACTTCCCGATCCAGGGCGTCCAGCCGACGACCATCATCGCCAACGACGATTTCCTGGCCGCCAACCCCGACGCCGCGACCGGCTTCGTCGCCGCCTACCTCAAGGCCTCCCGCGCCCTCTCCGGCGACGGCTTCAAGGACCCGGCGGTGCTGGCGATCATCGAGCAGTACACCGGCGTCCCGGCCGATCTCGTGCGTCTGGCGATGCAGCCGGTCTACCAGCCCGACGGCGCGATCAGCTTCGGGACCCTGGCCGACTTGCAGACCTTCTTCCGGGGACGCGGCCAACTGGAGTACGACACCGATATCGACCCGGCCACGATCGCCGACACCCGCTACGTCGACGGCGCGCTCGCGCTGATCGGTCCGGCTCCGGCGACGCCGACATCGACCCCGGTCACGCTTGTCACCACCCCATGACCTCCGGATTTCCGGAGCGCCGCACGATCAGGACGCCCCATGACGACCGCAACCCGTCCCTCCGCCGCACTGGCCCAGGCAACTGACTCGATCTCACCGTCCCACGGGTCCCGGATCAGCGTTCGCGGTCTGTCCCGGGTCTTCGACGGCGAAGACGGGCCGGTCCTCGCCCTCGATGACATCGCTCTGACCGTCGAGCCGGGCCGGTTCACGGTGCTCGTCGGGCCGTCCGGCTGCGGAAAGACGACGCTGCTCCGCCTGATCGCCGGGCTGGACCGCCCGACGAGCGGTACGGTCGAGTCCATCAGGGCCGACGGCCGGACGCCGTCCAACGCGGTCGTCTTCCAGGGCCGATCGGTGTTCCCGTGGCTGTCCGTCCGGGACAACATCGGCTACGGCCTGAAGCTCGCCGGCGTCCGCCGCCGCGAGCGCGAGGCGACCATCGCCCGGCTGGTCGACGTCGTCGGGCTGGCCGGGTTCGAGCGCGCCTTCCCGCACCAGCTCTCGGAGGGAATGCGGCAGCGGGTCGCGATCGCCCGGGCACTGGCCGTCGAGCCCGACATCCTGCTGATGGACGAGCCGTTCGGCGCACTGGACGAGCAGACCCGGTACCTGTTGCAGGAGGAACTCCTCCGGATCTGGGAGCGGAGCCGGAAGACGGTCGTCTTCATCACCCACTCGATCGACGAGGCCCTGACCCTCGCCGATGAGGTCATCGTGATGGGCGCCCGCCCCGGACGCATCCTCCAGCGCATCCCGGTGCCGTTCGAGCGGCCCCGGACGATGGAGGCGGTCCGCTCCGACCCGCGCTTCGCCGTCCTCTTCAACCAGATCTGGGACGGTCTGCGTGCCGAAGTCCTCGCCAGCCGGCAGCGGTCACCGGAGGGATCGCGATGACCTCGACCCTCCCGACCCAGCGCGACCACCGCCTCGATGCCGCCACGGCGACCCGGCTCGACCGCAAGGCCTGGGATTCCCGCCGGGCTCGTCGCCGCCTCGCGACCGTCCTGCTGACGGTCGCCGGGCCGCTGGCGATCCTGCTCGTCTGGGAACTCCTCGCCCGGACGGGGACGATCGACCGCCGGTTCTGGCCGGAGCCGTCGACCCTCCTGCCGGCCGCCGTCGAACTCTGGCGTGAGGACGACCTCTGGGGCGACATCCGGCTCACGCTGGTCCGGATCCTCGGCGGCTTCCTGCTCGGCAGCGTCCCGGCGATCGCGATCGGGCTGGCGATGGGCCTCTCCTGGCCGATCCGGACGCTGCTGATGCCGGTCGCCACGGTGATCTACGCCCTGCCCAAGATCGCCCTGCTACCGCTGATGATCATCGTCTTCGGGCTGGGCGAGGCGTCCAAACTCGCGATCGTCGCCCTCTCGATCTTCTTCCTCGTCGCGCTCAACACGATGAGCGGCGTGCTCGCGATCGACCAGAGCTACCGGGACGTGGCCCGCAATTTCGGCGCGTCCCCGCTCGCGACCTTCTGGACCGTGGCGTTGCCCGGGGCGCTGCCGAGCATCTTCACCGGTCTGCGACTGGCGCTCGGCTTTGCCCTGGTCGTCATCGTCGGGACTGAGTTCCTCTCGGCGCGGCAAGGCGGGCTGGGCGACCTGATCTGGCAGAGCTGGCAGATCCTGGCGATCCGTGACATGTTCGTCGGGCTGATCATCACCGGCCTGCTCGGCTGGGTGCTGACCATCGCGCTGGACCTCCTCGAACGCCTCGTGATTCCCTGGAAGCCGGAGAACGAATGACTAGCCCAGTGACCATGTCATCCCCGGCGGGGACCGGCGTTCCCGGCCGTCCCCGGCAGAGCCCGTTCCGGGTCTGGTACCGGGCGATCCGGGTCTTCTCCTTCACGGCCAGCATCACGCCGATCCTCGTCGGCTCGGCGCTCGCCCTCGTCGACGGCGACATCGACAGCTGGGGAGCGGTCGGCCTCGTCGTCGCGATGCTGCTGGCGTCGATGGCCGTCCACGCCGGCTGCAACCTCGGCAACGACTACTACGACTATCGCCGCGGGATCGATGCCCACATCGGCGCCCACGACGACCCCGAGCGCATCGGCCCGGCCGGCGTGATCCAGGATCGCTCGCTGACCCCGGCGCAGGTCTTCCGGGGGATGATCGTCGCCTTCGCGATCGGAACCGTGATCGGGCTCGGCATCGTCTGGGCGACCGGCTGGCCGATCTTCGTGCTGGCGCTGGCCTGCCTGGCGCTAGCCTTCCTCTACACCGGCGGGCCGAAGCCGCTGGGCTACATCGCCCTCGGCGAGATCACGGTCTTCGTCACGATGGGGCTGGCCATGATCATGGGCAGCTACTACGTGCTGAGCGACGAGGTCTCGTGGCGCGCCTTCGGGGTCGCCCTGCCGCTCGGCCTGCTGGTCACGGCGATTCTGCACGGGAACAACCTGGCCGACATCGAGAGCGACCGCGCCGCCGGCAAGGTCACGGTCGCGAACCTGGTCGGCCGCTCGGTCGGCAATCTCGAATACATCGTCCTCGTCTACGGCGCCTGGGTCGCCCTGGTGGGGCTGGTCGTGACGAACACCGACCTCTGGCCGACCCTGCTGGCCTTCGGGGCGCTGCCAGCCGGGCTGAAGGCCGTCCGCCTCTATATCAGCGAGACGGCCCAGCCGATCCTGCGCCGCGGCGTCCGCCTCTCGGCCGGCGTCCATCTCCGCTTCGGCCTGCTGATGGTCGCCGGGCTGGCGATCGCCGCCGCCATCGGTGAGTGGACATAATGACCCATGATCGTCATTCCACTGGGGTAGGAGAGGTCGCGAGGTGAATCGTGCTGGTGTCATGAGGTCTGTCGCGGCGACGATGCTCGTCGGGTCGGTGGCCGCTGGGTCGCTCGCCTGGTGGATGCGCTACCGGAACCCCTACCGGCCCGTCCTCGAGCGCATCACGCTGCGGGTGCCGGACGCCCATCGGGATCTCGCCGGCCTCCGGATCGGCTTCGTCACCGATACGCACATCAACCCGTACTTCCGCCAACGCGATCTTCAGCGCGGGATCGATCTGGTCGCCGCCGAGCGGCCCGATCTGGTCCTGTTCGGCGGCGACTACATCTCGGAGACGACGCGGTACATGGACGAGGCCGCGCCGGTCCTCGGTGCGCTGGCCCGGATCGCCCCGCTGGGCGCCTTCGCGGTCCTCGGCAACCATGACCTCGGCGGACACACCGCGACCGTGATCGACGGGCTGGAGCGCGAGGGCATCCGGATGCTGCGCAACGAGGCTGTCGCGATCCCATGGCGTGGCGACGAGCTCTGGCTGGCCGGGATCGACGACACGCTGCTCGGCGACCCACTGCCGGCCACGGCCTTCGGCCTGATCCCGGACGGCGCAGCGACGCTCTGCCTCTGGCACGAGCCGGACGCCGCCGACATCACCGCGCCGTTCGGCCCCTTCGCCCAGCTCTCCGGCCACAGCCACGGCGGTCAGATCCGTCTTCCGATCCTGGGCGAACTCGCGGTCCCGATCGGTGGTCACACGTATCCGATCGGCCCATACGATGTCGCCGGCATGCAGCTCTACGTCTCCCGCGGCCTCGGCACCTACCGGCCGCCGGTCCGCTTCCGCTGCCCCCCGGAGGTAACACTCGTCACCTTGGTTTCGGGGTAGCTGCGGACCGAAAGACATCTCGATTGGCCGAGGCGATACCATCTCGTAGGGGCGAAACGGAAGCCCCGTCGAGCACAGAGACGGGCGCGGTTCAGCCAGACATCCCGCCCGTCCCCGCGCGAATCGAACCGGTGCCAGAACCTACGACGGTCGCTCGTAGATGAGCAGGCCCTCGTCACGCGGGTCGATCCCCAGGAGGCGGGTGCCGTCGGGGTCGGCCTGGTCGGCGTAGAGCGTGACGAAGCCGTTGGTCGTGGCGCCGACCGGCGTCCAGATCGCCGTCAGGAGGTACCGCTGGCCGCCGACCGTCAGGTCGGCGTTGAGACCGGCCGGCGACGCAGCCGCCAGGAGATCCTCGTCCGCCTGCTGGTCGCTCGATGTCGCCGCCGAGTAGGCGCCGATTACGCCGCCGTCGACCCGGAGCGCGTAGATCAGGTCCGGCGTCGGGTCTCCGGCCGTCGGGACGTAGAGTTCGACGGTGACGCTCGAATAGGTCGAGCGGACCCAGGTCGCGCCGGCCGTGTAACTCCGGCTCCCGTCGGAGATCAGGGCCGGCTGCCGGGGCGACTCCGCTCGGACGGTGAAGGTGATCGCGACATCGTACCGGAACAGTGTCTCCTGACCCGACTGGACCGAGGCCGGCGGCACCTGGAGGTAGAGCGTGTCCGCGGCGTCCCCCTGATCGGAGGAGATGACGGTGAATCCGCCGACGCAGCCCACGCGCGTCAGCGTCCCGGCGTCATCCGGGTCCGCGAAGCCGGCCAGCCTATAGGCAACGCCCGAGAGCTGGATCTGTCGCGGCAGGAGCTCCGGGTAGCCGTCGGCCGCGTACTGCCCGATCGGGCCGCTGCACGTCCTCGGGGCAACCGTCGCGGCCGCCGGCGTGATCCCGGCCGGGATCGTCGGGACGACGGCGGGCGGCTGGAGCACTCGGGTCGCGGTCGGCGCCGGTAGCGTCACCGTAGCCGACGCGGCAATGGTCACGGTCGGAGTCGCAGTCGGCGCCTCGGTCGGGGTAGTGGTCGGCGTGGTCGTCGCGGTCCCCAGCGGTTCGATGATCGGTCCGGTCGTTGGGGTCGGATCGATGGCCGCGAGGGTGGCCTCTGGCTCAGTCGCGGTCAGTGTGATGGTCGCCGTGGCGGTCGGAACCGTCGTTGCCGTCGGTTCCGGGGTCGGCTGGGCGGTCGTCGCGGTCGGCTCGGTGGTCGCCGTCGCGGTCGCCTCGGTAGTCGCCGTCGCGGTCGGCTCGATGGTGGCGGTAGCCGTCGGTTCCGGGGTGGCAGGTTCGGGAGTCGCGCCGCCCGTCACGACGAAGCGCAGGACCGACTGGCTGACCGCGACGAACAGTTCGCTGAACGGACCGGCGTCGGTCGTCCCATAGAGCGGGAACGCCCCGGCGCAGCCGGCCCGGGTCATTCCGGAGAGGTCGGTCGAGTCGGTAACGTCCGCGTCGAAGGTCGCCGTCTGGTCATCGATGGCGAACGAGGGCGACAGCATCAGCGGGACGCCGTCGGCGTCGAGCAGCGTGAAGCGATAGAGACCGTTCGGGGTGTCGGCGAAGATCTCCGGGAACGGGTCCAGCCCACCCTGGTCGACGTAGACCGGGCTGCTCTCGCCGTCGATGTCGAAGCTGCCATCGATCGAGACGAGATCGTCGGCCGTCAGATCCGGCTCGATCCCGGCGAAGGTGTAGGTCGCGTCGTCGACGGTCAGGGGCAGGAAGCTGGAACTCTCGCTGAGGCAGGTGTTGACGCCGTCAAAGCCAGTCAGCGCCACGTACCGGGCGAGCGGACCATCGTCCTGCCGGAGGAAGACCCGATCGGTCGCGCCGTCAGCTGGCCCGTAGAGCTGACCGTCGTCCAGCGCATCGAGTCCCATCAGGGTCGTCGGGTCGAGCGGAACGGTCCGATCGAAGAGGTACTGGCCACTGTCGAGGATCAGGTTCCCCGGATAGTCGGCCGGGAGCACGTTGGGGGCGACGGCGCCGACGGTCGGGGTCGGAACGCCCGGTGTCGCCGGTTCAGGCATCACATCAGCGGTCGCTTGTCCGGTCGCGCTCGGCTCCTCGGTGACCGCTTCCGTCGCGGTCGCTTCCTCGGTCGCGCTCAGCTCCTCGGTGGCCGTGGCGTCCGCCTCGACCGTCTCCGACTCCTCCGCGACCGGCGTCGCGACCTCCTCGGCGTTAGTGAAGGCGGTGAACGAGAACAGCCGCTCGCCGACCAGGACGAAGGCGACGGTCGCGTCACCCCCTTCGACGAAGGCCGGGAACGGACCGGCGCAACCAAAGCGATCGAGTGATTCGAGGTCGACCGCGTCCGAGACGTCGACCGGATCGGACAGATCACGATCCCCGACCGTCACGGCACCGAGGAGCTGCGGCGGCAGCCCGGCCTCGTCCACGGCGACGAAGCGCTCGGTCCCGAGGCCGGTCACGACCCAGTACTCGGCCGGGACATCGCCCGGCTCCGGCAGGGTGAAGAGCGCCGCGTCGGCGTCATCGATCCGGATCGACGCCCCCTGAATCGCGACCAGATCGACGGGCGAGAGGTCGGGCTCGATCCCGGCGTAGGCGTAGGTAGCGTCGTTCGTCGTGAGGGACGCGCGGCCCGGCTGCTCGGCGAGGCACGGGTTGACCGGCGCCTCGACCTGCGACGGCACATAGCGAACGATGGGACCATCTCCGGCGTTCACGTAGACCGCGTCCGTATCGTCCCGGGTCGCGATGTCGAGATCGCCGTCGGACTCGGCCGGTTCGATCGAATCCGCCGACAGCAACGACGGCCGGTCGAAGGTGTACTGGGTGTCGTCGAGGGAGACGGCGGCCGGATAGCCGTCCGGCAGGACCAGCGGATCGATGTCCTGAGCCAGCGTCGGGCGCGGCGTCAGGCCGGTGATGGCCAGCCCCAGAGCGAGCGTCAGAGCGACGAACACGCGAACGACCCGGAGCGGCCCGTCGAGACGGAGCCATGACCCCGCGGCACGATCGTCGATCGGCGCGAGCCCGCGCCGTGCATCCCGCGAACGCCCTGCACTCATCGGTTCCTCCATTCTGACCCGAGTCGATTCCGGTTCGGCCGTCGCCCTGGTCGGACGCAGGCAGCGGCCGGCGACGCGACACACGCAGGCAGGGTACCGCCTGGACACAAGACCCGTCTCACTCCCAATGCAAACGTTGCCGGTCGGGCGCTCATCCACCCCCCTCCCGGTCGCCATGCTTGCGGTCGTCCGGTATCGTGTTGCAGTCAGGCGGCGCGATCGCTGGTCGATCGGCTGCGAGACGGACCGGTCCTGGATGTCTCCGCGTGATCGAAACGGAAAGGGATTCCCGTGAACAGACCGTCCCCCAGCCCGGGCGCAGCGACGCCCGGCGCCTCCTTCCGGCGCATGTCCCGGATCGTCGCCCTCCTGATCGTGCTCGCTGGTTCGAGCGTCACCCTGACCGGCAACGCCGCCGCCCAGGGCAGCAGCCCGAGCCCGTCCCCGTCGGCGGCGGCGGCGTCGGTCGTCAACTCCGAACTGATCCTCGACTCGTCCGGGTCGATGGCGGAGGAGACGTCGGACGGTGAGCCACGGATCGATGCCGCCAAGCGGGTGCTGTCCAACGTGATCGACGTGATACCGACCGACACGGGCCGGATCAACGTCGGCTTCCGCGTCTTCGGCCATACCGGCAACAACACCGAGGCCGGCCGGGCCGAGAGTTGCCAGGGCACCGAGCTGCGCGTCCCGATCGACGGCGTCGACCGCGACGCACTCCAGGCCCAGGTCGAAGCCTACCAGCCGGTCGGCTGGACCCCCATCACGCTGGCGCTGACCGAAGCCGCCAAGGACTTCCCGGCCGCCGCGGCCGGTATCCGCAACTCGATGATCCTCGTCACCGACGGCCTCGAGACCTGCGACGGCGATCCGTGCGCGGCCAGCACCGCGATCGCGAACGGTGACGTCCAGGGCGTCATCAACGTGATCGGCTTCGGAACGTCGCAGGAGGAGACCAACACGCTCTCCTGCATCGCCAACAACAGCGGCGGCCTGCTCTTGAGCGCGAACAACTACGACGAGTTGCTGGCCGCCGTCTTCACCATCCTCGAACAGGAGAACGTCGTCAGCCGGACCGGCTCCTTCGAGGTCGAGGACATCGGCGGGCTGTTCCCGAACATCACGCTGACCGGTCAGTCGCAGGCGACCGACTCCAACCCGACCGGTGGCGAGCCCCAGACCTTCACCGTCGACCAGACGACCGGCAACCGGATCGACGACATCCCGATCGGGATCTACGCGGCGAGCTTCGTCTACCCGAGTGGCGCGACCAAGACGGTCAACGTCAACATCGAGGCCGACCGGCTGACGGTCCTGCGGGGCAGCATCCTCGAACTCCCGCATGGCACGGGTGAGATCTACACGATCACCGACCTCGCCGGCGTGCTGGTCTGGCAGGATCAGTTCGAGCTCGGCGACCGCGTCTGGGTCCTGCCGGACCTCTACTCGATCAACCTCCTGGAGGTCGTCGGCAACCCGGTCCTGTTCTCGGCGACGGTCCAGACGCTGCCGGGGCAGGTGACGAAGATCGACGTCTACACGGCCGGCTAGTCACCGCCGAACGCGTGAACGATGACGAGCCGGGTGGGAGCCGTCCGCTGCCACGCGGCTCGTCATTTCTCGGTAAGATGGAGCGTGAGGAATCGGCGCTGAACGACACCCGTTCGGGCGCCCCGGACCGCCCCCGCAGGAGGCACCCTGTTGACCGCTGTCAGTGAGACGCCCACGAGCACGGCTTCCAGCCGAACGACCCTACGGACCGGCGTCATCGGCTGCGGCGCCGGTGCCTTCCACATGGAGGCCTACGCCGGCGAACCCCGGGCCGATCTTGTCGCGCTGGCCGGGCTCGACACCGCCCGTTGCGACGAGCTGGCCGGCAAGTACGGCGTCAGCCGCACCTACCGGGACTACCAGGAGCTGCTCGCCGACCCGGAGGTCGACGCCGTCAGCCTCGCGCTGCCGAACAACCTGCACATGCCCGTCGCGATCGCGGCGCTGGAAGCGGGCAAGCACGTCCTGGTCGAGAAGCCGCTGGCGCTGAACGCGGACGAGGGCCAGCGGATGGTCGACGCCGCCGAGCGGGCCGGCAAGGTCCTCGCGATCTCCTTCAACCGGCGCTACCGGCAGGACGTCCAGCTCGTCCAGCGCCACGTCGCTTCCGGGCAGTTCGGGAACGTGTACTACGCGAAGGCCTACTGGATGCGCCGGGCCGGCATCCCCGGCTTCGGGACCTGGTTCAGCTCCAAGGCCATGGCCGGCGGCGGCTCGCTGATCGACCTCGGCGTCCACGTCCTCGACATGGCGCTGTTCATGATGGGCAACCCGAAGGTCACCAGCGTCTCGGCCCAGACCTTCTCGGAGATCGGCCGGCAGGGCAAGGGCGCCTGGCAGGGCGCCCGCTTCCACACCGGCGACGTCCCGTTCGAGGTCGATGACATGGCGGTCGCGTTCATCCGGCTGGAGAACGGCACCATCCTGCATCTGGAGACGAGCTGGGCTGCCTACACCGGCGCGAAGGACGACTTTGGCGTCTCGCTGATGGGCACGAACGGCGGCGCCGAGATCGCGGTGACCGACTACGCGCTGGTCGACACCCTCAAGGTGATCTCCGACTTCGAGGGCGTCCCGACCGTGAGCCACCCGCGCCTGCTCCCGACCAGCGGCCACGGCGAGATCGTGAAGCAGTTCGTCGCGAAGATCCTCGATGGCACGGACGGTGTCCCGACCGGGCAGGAGGGGCTGGACCGCGCCCGGCTCGTCGACGCGATCTACCGCGCGTCGAGTGAGGGCCGCGAGGTCGTCCTCGGGTAGCGTCGATCCGGCCTCCCCGCGACACTGGCCTTCCATTCTCCGATCTTCGATTCGCCGTACGCATCCCCGAACAAGGAGCCTTGACCCCATGACCATCCGCGTCACCGTCTGGAACGAGTACCGGCACGAGATCGAGAACGAGCAGATCGCGGCGGTCTACCCCGAGGGCATCCACGCCGCGATCGCCGCTGGCCTGCGCGAGGACGGCGACTTCGAGGTCGGCACCGCGACGCTCGACGAGCCCGAGCACGGCCTGACCGACGACGTCCTCGCCAACACCGACGTGCTGGTGTGGTGGGGACATAAGGCCCACGGCGACGTCGACGACGCGATCGTTAGGAAAGTCCAGGAGCGGGTCCTGATGGGGATGGGCCTGATCGTCCTGCACTCGGGTCACTTCTCGAAGATCTTCAAGGCGCTGATGGGTACGACCTGCGACCTGCGCTGGCGCGAGGACGGTGCCAACGAGCGGCTCTGGGTCGTCAACCCGAGCCACCCGATCGCGGCCGGGATCGGCGACTACATCGACCTCGAGCATGAGGAGATGTACGGCGAGTACTTCGATATCCCGGCCCCGGACGACCTCGTCTTCGTCTCCTGGTTCAAGGGCGGCGAGGTCTTTCGCAGCGGGGCCTGCTTCTCCCGCGGCGCCGGTCGGATCTTCTACTTCCGGCCCGGCCACGAGACCTTCCCGACGTACTTCCACCCCCAGGTCCGCCGCGTGATAGCGAACGCGGTCGAGTGGGCGAAGCCGGTCGAGCGCGACCACCCGACGGTGGCGCGCAGGAACCCGGAGCGTCCGCTCGAGAACATGGCCGTCACCCGCTGACCGAATGCCTGCCCGCTGACCGGACCTGAGAAACGGTCGACCACCCGACGGAGTGAACCCATGTCGCACCCGACGTCATCCTCGTTCGATGTCATCGTCCTCGGCGGCGGGACCATGGGCTCCGGGGCGGCCCTCGCCCTCGCCCGCCGGGGGCAGCGCGTCCTCGTGCTGGAGCAGTTCACGACGCCCAGCACGATGGCCTCCCACTCCGGCCGGACCCGGATCATCCGCCAGGCCTACTTCGAGTCGCCGGACTATGTCCCGATGGTCCGGGCCGCCGACCGGATGTGGGTGGCCATCGGCGAAGAGGTCGGCCGGACCCTGCTTCACCGCTGTGGCGGCCTCGACATCTCGGCGCCCGGCCAGACGCAGGCCGAATCCGCTGGGCGGAGTGCGGCGCAGTGGGACGTCCCCTATGAGTCGCTCGACGGCGCCGAGGTCAACCGGCGCTGGCCGCAGTTCCACCTGCCGGATGACTGGACGGCCTGCTACAGCCCGGTGACCGGCTTCCTTGATGTCGACCCGGGTCTGATGGCGATGCGGTCGCTGGCCGAACGGGCCGGCGCCGTCTGGCATGAGCACGAGCCCGCCCTGTCGTGGGAGGCGACCGCCTCGGGGGTCGGCGTCACGACGGCGAACGGGTCGTACTCGGCCGACCGCCTCGTGGTCTCGGCCGGTGCCTGGGCGGCGACGGCCCTGGCTGGCCTCGGGCTGCCGCTGACCGTCCGGCGCAAGCTGCTCTGGTGGTACGAGATGGACGACCGGGCCGCCTACACGGCTGAGCGGTTCCCGGTCCTGATCGCCGGGATGCCGGGCTGCCAGCTCTACGTGATCCCGATCTCCGGCGACGACCCCGGTCTGAAGGCGGGTGACCACGCCGGCGGCGACGTGACCGTCGCCGACGAGCTCCGCCGCGAGATCGACGACGACGAGGCCGAGAGCGTGACGGCCGCGATGCGGACGCTCGTCCATGGTGTCGGCGCGATCAGCCACCGGCAGGTCTGCATGTACACGATGACACCCGACGAGGACTTCATCGTCGACCGCCACCCCCAGCACGCCAACGTGACCTTCGCCGCCGGCTTCTCCGGGCACGGCTTCAAGTTCGCCCCGGCGATGGGCGAGCATCTCGCCGACCTCTCCAGCGACCCGACCGCGCAGCCGCTGCCGCACATCGCGCTGGCCCGGCTGGCTCACCCGGTCCACTGAGCCGTCGACCGATCCCGGACGACGGATCGCGGACGACTGTTAAGACACCGCGAATGTCCCGGAATCGCCACTGATTCCGGTTCCGGCTGGTTGCGGTCGAGTATCCTTGAGACATAACACGAATGGTTAGCGGGTCCACCTGACGCATGGCGCCGGGTCCGCCGACCGGACCAGAACCCATCCCGGAGGATTCCCAACATGTCCCTGATCGCCCCTCGCCGCAAGACGCGCGTGCTGGACATCGGCGGGGTCAAGATCGGCGGCAATCACCCGATTGTCGTGCAGACGATGGCCACGGCCGACACCCGCGACCCGGCAGCCGTTCTCGAGCAGATCCGCGAACTCGCCGAGTCCGGCGCGGAGATCGTCCGGATCGCCGTCCCGGACCGCAAGGCCGCCGCGGCGCTGCCCGACATCATCCCGTTCTCGCCCGTCCCGCTGATCGCCGACATCCACTTCGAGCACACCCTCGCCCTCAAGGCGCTGGAGGCCGGCATCCACGGGCTGCGGCTCAACCCCGGCAACATCCGCAAGCCGGAGGACGTCCGCGAGGTCGTCCGACTGGCAAAGGCCCGGCAGACGCCGATCCGGATCGGGGTCAACTTCGGCTCCTGCCCTCCGATGACCGAGGAGTTCGTCGACGAGATGGCCCAGAAGGGGTCGAGTCAGATGGAGCTCCGGGCGGAGTGGCTGGTCCGGACCGCCCTCGGCCACATCCAGATCCTGGAGGATCTCGACTTCGGGCTGATCAAGGTCAGCCTCAAGGCGTTCGAGGTGCCGGTCCTGTTCGAGGCCTATCGCCGGTTCGCCGCCCTCCCGAATGACTATCCGCTCCACCTCGGCGTGACCGAGGCCGGGACGCCGCGGGCCGGTAGCGTCCGCTCCGCCGTCGGGATCGGGACGCTGGTGGCGCTCGGGATCGGCGACACGATCCGTGTCTCGCTGACGACCAACCCGACGGAGGAGGTCTTCGTCGGCTTCGAGATCCTCAAGACGCTCGAGCTGCGGACCAAGGGCGCGACCATGATCGCCTGCCCGACCTGCGGCCGGGTCGAGGTCGATCTCTTCACCCTCGCCAATCAGGTCGATGAGTTCCTGGAGACCGTCAAGGAGCCGATCCGCGTCGCCGTCATGGGCTGCGTGGTCAACGGCCCGGGCGAATCGAAGGACGCCGATGTCGGGCTCGCCGCCGGCAACTCCAAGGGCGTCATCTTCCGCAAGGGCCGGATCGTCAAGACGGTCGCCGAGGCCGACATGCTCGAAGCGCTCAAGGACGAGATCCGGCAGGTCCTCGCCGACCGCGCGGCCGGGATCACCGACGAAGCGACCGATGTCGCGGCTGGCCGGTACAAGCCGACCCTGACGCTGACACCCGTCTAGCCGGAAACCCACCGGACGCGAAGACGCCACGACTCCGTCGAGTCGTGGCGTCTTCGCGTTTCCAGACGGTGCCGTCAGAACGTATCCGTCACCGTTAGGGGTGTAACCGGGACGCCGTCGCTCCAGTCGCCCAGCGAGGTCTGGTCATCGCCGCCACCGAGGGCGTAGCTGCAATCGCTGTCGTCGAACGCGCACGACATCAGGCCGTCGAACAGTTTCCAGATCGCCCCGTAGTCGAAGTCGTCTGGCTGGCCCGTGCCATCGGTCTGGGGCGTATTGTGCTCCGAGACGAGAGCCGGTGAGCCGTGATCGTCGCTGGTCAGCGTGACGTGGTCGCGCTGGTCCTCCGGCAACTGTTCGAGGCTGCGCCAGATCCGCTGACTGGCGCCCTCCCCGACCACGTCATCGCTCGCGGCGTTGAACAGGATCGCGAGCGTGTCAGGGTCGAGGTCGCCGCTGAGGTCGGACGGCATGCGGAGGACGGCCGCCAGCGAGCCGCACTCGCCGCAGCCGCCCGGCATCAGCGTCATCAGCACCGTCGGGACCGGCAGTCCCTCCTCGCTCGCGGTCAGGGCGTACTGGGTCGCCAGCAGCCCGCCGGCCGAGTGCCCGGCCACGGCGACACGGTCCGGATCGAGTGCGTCCGGCGACGCGTCGCCGAGCTCGTCGATCGCGGAGCGAATCGCCATCCTCGCGTTCGGCAGGTACCGGTCGGTCCCGGCGATGAACTGGTCGTCCGACTGGTAGATCGGGTAGACGACGATCGCGCCGCGCTGGGCGATGTGATCCAGCCAGGCGCCGTACGAGACCGGGTCGATCGCCGAGAAGCCGTGCAGGAAGATCACCAGCGGCAGATGCGCATCGAGCACCGGGGTGCCGTTGGCATCCGTCGGGACGATCAGCCAATAACCCGTCACCCCGGCCTCGCGCTGCTCCGTCTGGACGCCGGGATACGCGACGTCCGACCCGCCGGGGCCGTCGGTCGGCTGCGCGGGTGGGGTGGGAAACGACCCAGCCATGGCGAGACCTGGATAGGCCCCACCAAGCAGCATGACCGCGATCAGCGCGGCCACCAGGGATCGACATGGCATCTTCATGGACTCCGTCGGGCGAATGAAGGGGCGTGTCAGTGCGAAGGGGATCGGTCGGCAACCCACCATCCCGAGACGGTGCGTGCTACTGGATGTGCCGTCCCTGGTCGACCATGGCCGGTTCGATGACCTGCGAGCGGGTCAGGAACGCCGTCAGGTGTTGGCCGAACCCGGGCTCGCCGAGCATCCCGGCCCGAAGGTCGTCCAGTGACCGGAATGCGTCGAGCGTCGGGAGCGGGTCGAGCAGGCGGGTGCCGAGCCGCATCACCCGTAACCGGGCGATGACATCCGTCGCCAGGCGATCCCCGTCGATGAGCGGCTCGTCCGAGTGGGTGAAGCGGCCGGCGTGGCGCTCCAGCAGCCCGAATGCATACGTCGCGCCACGCCGGGAACTCCCGATGACGGCATCGGCGCCGGCAAGGGCGCCGAGACCGGTCCCGACCACTCGCGACGTCAGGCGCAACACCGCGCCATCGACGATCACGATCCGCTCGAACTGCCTCCCCTGATGAGCGGCCAGCGCGAACCGGGCCAGCCTGTCGCGACGGATCGGTTCCGGTGGAGCGGCGAACTCCACGCCGGCCGGGAGGAGGTACCCCAGGTCGGCGACCTGTCCCGGCGTCGGCGCGACCACCGCGATCGTCGCACCATCGACCCGGACCGAGGCGGCGATCGCATCCCGGAGCGTCGCCAGCAGGAGCTCGCTCAGGCCCACCTGACCGAGATCGCGGGCCAGCCCCGCCAATCTCGGGTCGGTCGGTGATCTCGCGATGATGACGACCACCTGCCGCGGTGTCAGCCGGTACACGGTGTCACCTCGTTCATGCGGGGTGGAGAGGGTCCGGAAGGAAGCGTCCGAGTCGGCGTTGCTCGGAACGTATCACGCCCTCGCCCAGCCCGCAATCGCGGACCGATGGACGGTCCGTTTGGTCTCGCGTCCGGTCCGGCTCAGCATGGCGTCGCCGCGAGACGGCCCGACGGCCATCAGCCCTCCACGGACAGGTCGACGACCGAGCCACTTCTCGCCGCCATGCGGAGCACCAGCCGCCCCGGCACGACGGCGACGGTCATCGGCTCACCGACCGAGAAGCGGGTCGTGGCCGCGTTCACGTTCCCCAACACCCGGGTGATCGGGATCTCGACCGTCTCGTCATCATCGCCGGTGTTGAGGGCGACGAGGAGTCTGGCGCCCCCGGCCCGACGGACGAAGGCGTAGCTGGCATCGGTGGCCACGACCGCGTCGTAGGCGCCGGTCCGCAGCGCCGGGTGGGCCTTGCGCAGGGCGATCAACGATCTGGTCAGCTCCAGCAGGTCACGGTTCCAGCGCTCCGGGTGATCCCAGGGGAAGGACTTCCGGGCCCAGCGATCGCCTGGCAGCGCCCCATCGACTCCGATCTCACCGCCGGCGTAGATCGATGGGGCGCCGGGGTAGGTGAAGAGCAGCAGTGACGCCAGCTCGAGCGACCGGGTATCACCACCCAGGACACTCAGCGCCCGGGAGGTGTCATGGCTGTCGAGCAGGTTGAGCTGCGCCACCTGGATCGGCCATGCGTAGGAATCGACCAGCCGGTCGATCCGGTCACGGTAGTCCCTGCCGGAGATCCCGGGCCACGGCTGGTAGTCCCGGCCCGCGACCGTCGCCTGATCCACCCGGTGCCGCCCGGCGAAGGCCAGGGCGGCACCCGCGAACCGGTAGTTCATGCTGGCGTCGAACTGATCGCCCTGGAGCCACTCGCGGGCATCGCCCCAGATCTCGCCGACGATGTAGGCCTCGGGGTTGATCGCCCGGATGCGCCGCCGGAACTCGGCCCAGAACCCCGGCGTCCGGATCTCGAACGGGACGTCCAGCCGCCAGCCGTCGATCCCCTTCCGGACCCAATGCTCGCCGATCCGCATGATGTACTCGCGGACCTGCGGGTCGTCGGTGTTGAAGGCCGGCAGGGCATGGAGACCGACCCAGGCGCGGTAACCCGGTGGTCGGTCGTGGTCGTAGGCGTTGGCCGGGTGCTCGTGGACCTGGAACCAGTCCAGCCAGGGTGACGCGGCGCCGTTCTCGAGGATGTCGTTGAACTGGAAGAAGCCCCGGCTGGCATGGTTGAAGACGCCGTCCAGCACGACCCGGATGCCGCGGTCGTGGCAGGCCGCCAGCATCCGGTCGAAGGCGTCGTTGCCACCGAGCAGCGGGTCGACCTGGTAGTAGTCGTGGGTGTGGTAGCGATGGTTGGCCGCCGACTGGAAGATCGGATTGAAGTAGAGGGCGGTGATCCCGAGATCCTGGATGTAGTCGAGCCGCTCGATCACGCCGATCAGATCGCCGCCCTTGTAGCCGTGGTCCGTCGGGTCGCTGTCCCACGGCTCGAGGTGCGCCGGTTTCTCCAGGGTCCGGCTCTTCGCGAACCGGTCCGGGAAGATCTGATAGAAGACGGCGTCATGCACCCAGGCTGGGGTGGTGATCGCCGGATCGTGCGTCGTCATTGGTGATCGGTCCCTCTCATGGTCCGCGTGGTCCGGCGAGAACGTCCGGCCCGGGCGGGGCATAGCCGGTCGGGATGATTCGCCTCGCCGGAGGTCATCGGTCGTCCTCTTCGGGAGAAGAGGATCGGCGTCGCTTCGCCGGGCATCATGCCATGCTCATCGGCATCCTTTCCGGGCGTCATACTGACCCGGATGACCGGTCCCCTGGGACGATCCGGTCTGGGCTCGGAACCGACGATGCTCGCGAGCTGGCCCCTGCGGCCCGGGGCATCGATACGAGAGGCTGACACCGTGACCGCGAACGACTTCCCCATTACGTCAGTCCTGGGACGGATCGAGCCGGCCGTCGCGCCGTTCCCGAAGGCGTCGATGCACGAGCTGGCCGACGACGGTCTGCGGTCGCTTTTCCAGCAGGTCGTCGCCTGCCTGATCTCCGTCCGGACCTTCGAGGAGGTCACGATGCCGATCTGCCGGGACCTCTTCGCCGTCGCTCCGGATGCGCCCGCGATGCTCGCCCTCGGGGAGCAGGGCATCCTCGACATCATCCGGCGGAGCACGTTCTCCGATCGCAAGGCCGGCCAGATCCTGGAGATCGCCCGGCTGACCGTGGAGGAGCACGGCGGCACGCTCCCCTGCGACCCGGCGGTCGTGCGGGGATTCCATGGCATCGGCGTCAAATGCACCAACCTTGCGCTCGGGATCGCCTGCGGGATGCCGCTGGTCTGCGTGGACGTCCATGTCCACCGGATCGCCAACCGCTGGGGCTACGTCACGACCCGCACACCGGAGCAGACGACGGTCGCCCTCGACGCCGCGATGCCGGACGACCAGAAGGTCCGGATCAACCGCCTGCTCGTCCCGTTCGGCAAGCATGTCTGCACCGCCGCCCGACCGCACTGCTCGACCTGCCCCGTCCGGTCCGATTGCGCGCAGGTCGGCGTCACGAACAGTCGATGACAGGGGGCTTCCGGCGGCGATGTCCGGGTGAGACGGGATCGCCGCCGCCCGTCACGCGGTCGCATCGATCCCCCAGGACCCGCTGCTCCGGGAACGCAGACGGTGTAGATCTCTGACGGACATACGTGGGGAACGCGTCGATACACCTGGTCCTCGATGATACGGAATCCGGTTGGAGAGCCGTCATTCCCCCGAAGCCGGTCGGTGGCGGAGCCGACCGCTCCCCCGACCCCTCTCCGGCTCGGCTCGTCGCTCACTCGCCAAAGGCGGCTTCGGCTCCTCACCGCCCGGAGAGGGGAGCCTTTACCCAAATTCGGTATGAAATCACGCATGAGATCGGGTCGACAGCGTACCGGATCAGGGGGAGGGCGTCGCCGGGGCCGCCGCTGACTCGTACGCCTCGCGGAGGTCGCCCCGCTGGGTCTCGACCTCGCACGCAGTCGCAGACTGGCCCGGTCCCGTGGCGCAGGCGTCCGTTCCGGCTCCACCCTCGATCGTGTCCTCACCCGGGTAGGCATCGAGGGCGTCATCCCCCGTCCCGCCCGAAACGACGTCGTCGTTGTCCCCACCGAAGAGCAGGTCGTCGCCCGCCTGCCCATCGATGTCGTCCGGGTCGGCCCCTCCTCCGAGGGCGTCGTCGCCCGGTCCGCCGCGGATGACATCGTCGCCGAACCCGCCCACCACGGTGTCGTCGCCGGGTCCGGTGTCGATCACATCGTCGCCACCCCGAGCGCAGACGAGGTCGTCGCCCGACCCGGCGTCGATGAGGTCGTCGCCGTCACTCCCGATGATGACGTCGTCTCCGGCCGTCCCGACCGTGCGGGAGCGGTCGTTAGCCGACCGGATCGCATCGGGGTCGCCCATCGCGGCCGCGCAGTCGGCGATGAACCCGTCGTCGAACAGGACCTCCGGCTCGGCGAGATCGATCTCGCGCGCCGCGACGATCGTCGCGAGCGCATCGCCCAGCTCCTCGGCATCCTCGGCGCCGTAGAGTTCCCCGCCCGTCGCGTCGGCGATACAGGCCAGCAGGTCGTTCTGCTCATCGGTCGTGGCGAAGCCGACAACATCGACGCGGAGGTCGACGCTCGCCGCGCCGAGCTCCGAAGCGACCGCGCACGGATCGCCGCCGCAGGTCTCCTCCCCATCGGTCACGAGCACCACGCCGCTGTCGGCACCGTCGTCGGGAAAGTCCTCGGCGGCCCGTCCGAGAGCGAGAGCGATCGGCGTCCAGCCGACCGGCTCGTAGGCCTCGACCGCCATGCCCAGGGCCACCCGATCCACCCCCTCGACCGGAACCACGAGGTCGGTACTGGCGCAGCTCTCGGCCCGTCCACCCTCCGTGTTGTCTCCGTCCTGGCCGAAGACCCGGAACCCGACCGCCAAGCCGGCATCGTCCGGCAGCCCCGCGATCAGATCGCCGACGACGATCCGGGCAGCGTCGATCCTGGTCGTCCCGTCGGGGAGGGTCTCGGCCATGGAGCCGGAGGCATCCAGGACCAGTTCGAGCGCGACGGTCGACAGGGTGCTCGCGGACGGATCGGGCTGAGCCAGGGTCGGCTCGCCACCCACCACTGCGCCGAGGAGCAACGCCAGAATGACGACCAGGTTCCGACAGTGCGTTCGCATCGGGGTCCCTCCCGGGGTGAGTCGCGTCCTGTTCGTCGAGACGGGGTCGGGACGGGCCTGGAGCGAACGCCAATCGTCCGCCATTCGCCGGTCTCACGGCTGGCATCATGCCACCGCGAGCTCCGGCGTCACGCGGGGTGCCCAGCCCGTGGGATCGTCTCCGAACGCGGATCGACGTCCACGAGGTAGAGCGCATGGTCGCTCGTCTGCCGGGTGTCCTCGCTCCGGGTGATGACCGTCACGCCCGACGATCCCGGCCATTCGGACGAGACCGCGACATGGTCGATCGAGCACGCCCCGTCGAGCAGGTGCCGGGCGTCGGCGGTCAGGGCGATGAGGTCGAGTGTTTCGAGCGCGGATACCAGCGCCGATCGGTTCGCCCCGCTGCCCATGATCCGGCCCGTGAGCGACTGATTGAAGTCCCCACCCCAGAGCACGACCTCATCCGCTTGCCTGACGGTTGCGATCCGCTCGGCGTGAGCGTCAGCCACGCACCGGAAGCGGTCGGCGAATCCGGCGAGATGCCCCGGTGCGTGAAGGCTGGGCCAGCTCGACGACGTGTTCGCCCATGGCAGGACCGAGCAGGCGACCAGGAGATTCGGCAGCCGCCGGTCGGTGGTCGTGATCCGGGCGAGGCAGAGACCTTCGTCGGCGGGACCCGGTTCGACGATCGGTATGGCCGTCAGCTCGAACGTGTCCCGGCAGGCGATCCCTGACCAGCGCTTCCGGGCGGGCGCTCCGCTCCGAGGCTCGGACGTCACCGCTGCGTACTCTGGCAGCATCCGATCGATATGGACTTCGGTGAAGAGCCAGAGGTCGGCGTCGCACTCACGGGCCAGGCCGAGCATCTGCCGACCCCGCGGCCAGTTCGAGTTTGGCGCCCGCTCGAGGTTCCAGATCCCGATCCTCATCCGATGATTCCTCCAGCGACTCCCGCATGGCTCGATACGGCCCGGTACGCATCCCCAGAGATCGGCAGGAACCACACCATCCTAAGACAGGTGACGACAGACAGGTGACGACAGACAGGTGACGACAGACAGGTGACGACCTGTCCGGTCCGCTATGCTTTAAGGATGAACGAATCGACGCCGGATCGCATGATCGTGCTCGCCTCCAGTTCGCCACGGCGCCGGGTGCTGCTCGGGACGCTGGGTGTCCGGTTCACCGTTCGGATCAGCGACCTCGACGAGGCGATGACGGCGCCGACCGCCGCCGCCGAGTACGTCGAGTCCCTGGCGCGGCAGAAGGCGGAGATCGTCGCGTGGGAAGCCGCTCCGGTCCCGGAATCCGACGGACCAACGGCCGGCGACGAGCCGAGACCGGGAGCCCTGGTCCTAGGGGCCGACACGGTCGTCAGCCTCGACGGCGAGATCCTCGGCAAGCCCGCCGACGCCGACGCCGCCACGACCATGCTGATGAGACTGCGAGGCCGGGATCACGAGGTGCTGACCGCGGTCGCGCTGGTCGACACCGCGGCCAGGACCATCGAGAGCCGGGTCGTCACGACGGTCGTCCACATGCACGGATTCGACGACGAGGCGCTCCAGGCGTACATCGCCACCGGTGAGCCATTCGATAAGGCCGGGGGCTACGGCATCCAGCGCGGCACCCGGCAACTCGTGGCGGGCTTCACCGGCTGCTACACCAACGTCGTCGGTTTTCCCCTCTGCGAGGTCGCGTCGCTCCTGATAGCCGCCGGTGTCTCACTCGATACGGGCCCGCCTTTCTGCCACCTGCCCGACGGTCTGCGCTGCCCGCATGAGATCGGGATGACCATGCGATGATCCCATCCGCGTGAGCGCTCCGTAATTCCTCCGGCCCTCTGCGGCGTCGGGCGCGATCCGTCCCGTGGCTTCGATCGACATAATATATCCAGCAAGGACACAGACCATGGCAGACGCGATCGCGATCCTGTTCGACTCCGACGACGGGGCGATGCTGTGCCTCCGGACTCTCCGTGAGATCGAGAAGGCCGGGCAGGTCGCCTTCAGCGATACGGCGGTAGTCGCCCGGGACGCGGAGGGCAACCTGCGCGTCAAGAACGAGCTCGACAGCTCGACCGAGACCGGGATGACGATCGGCGCCGTCGTCGGGGCCCTGTTCGGACCGATCGGTCTGATCGCCGGGCTCGTCGGCGGGGCGGCCGTCGGGTCGAGCACCGGCGACGGGGTCGATGACAACTTCGTCGATGAAGTCGAGGCGCAACTCGGCCCGGACAAGTCGGCCCTGTTCCTCGCCATCAAGGAGGCCAACGCCGACGCGCTGGTCGCGGCGCTCAACTCCTTCCACGGGACGGTAATCCGCTCGACCCTGACGCCGGAAGCCGAAGAGGTTCTCAACCTGGCGATGCGGTAGCCGGGTCGACAAGAAGTTGTGTGGTGGCGGAGCAGACCTCTCCCCCAGCCCCTCTCCGGCTCACCTGCTCGCTCTCACCGCTTCAGCGGTGTTCGGCTCACAGGTGCCCGGAGAGGGGAGCACGTGGTTACAGCGAGCTCAGCTAAGACGCGCCGCGTCGCACGGTTTATCCCCGTTCTCCCCCGACTCGGTACGACCGCCGGCCCTACGCTCCGGCGATCCGATCGAGGACCATCGGTCGGCGGTGATGCCATGGGGTCGCGGCCTCGTAGGCGGCACCGATCCGGCAGGCGGTCAACTCGTTCCCCGGCGCCGTCGCGATCTGGAGACCGATCGGGAGTCCCTGGCGGTCGAAGCCGCACGGCAGGCAGAGGACCGGCTGACCGGTGGCGTTGAAGGGCTGGTTCAGCCGGAGGTAGGCGTTGCCGACCGGCTCGACGACGCCGTCCTCGTAACGGATGTTGAGATCATCGAACCTGGCCGCCGTCCCGGCGGTCGATGGGGCGAGCAGCGCCGTCAGGCCGTGCCGGACGAACGTGTCCGCCATGCTGCTCCGGGCGATGTTGCGAGCCTGGAGTGCGCGGATGTAGTCGCCGGACCCGATCCGCTGCGAGGCGATCAGCCGATCCTTGAGCTCGGCGCCGTACCCGTCCGGATTGGCGGCGACTCCGGCGGTGTGGATCGCGGCCGACTCGACCCGGTTGATGACGGTGGCCGAGGCCCGGGCGATGTCCGCATCCGCCCAGGCGACATCGACGACTTCGGCACCGAGGGAGCGGAGCGTCTCGATCGCCGCGTCGAAGGCGGCCCGGACGTCCTCCGTAAGCCGATCGAGGAAGAACGGCGCCGAGACGCCGATCCGCTGCCCGGTCAGGGGCCGGTTGGCGTCGGCTCCGGCCAGCAGCGCGATCCAGCCGACCCGGTCGTCGTCGCGCGCGACCAGCGACGGGTCCCGCATGAGCAGGAACATCATGGCCGCGTCCCGGACCGTCCGGGCCATCGGCCCGACGGTGTCCAGCGACCACGACAGCGGGAACACGCCGGCGCGGGAGACGCTGCCGAGCGTCGGCTTCAACCCGACTACGCCGCAGAGAGAAGATGGTGTCCGGATACTGCCGCCGGTGTCGCTGCCGAACGCGAGCGCGGCCGCCCCGACCGAGACCGCCACGGCGGAGCCGCCGCTGCTGCCGCCGGGGATGCGCTCCGGGTCCCAGGGGTTCCGGGCCGGGTGGCTGATGACCCCGGCCGCGAACTCCTGCGTGACCGTCTTGCTGATCAGGAAGGCACCGTTGGAGCGGAGCCGCTCGACCGCCGCCGCGTCGTCCGTCGCGGGCTCGGCGTCGGCGCGGGAGGCGGAATTGCAGAGCGTCGGCACCCCGCGGATATCGAAGATGTCCTTGACGGCGACGGTCAGCCCGACCAGCGGCAGGTCATCCGAACCGACCGCGAACGGTTCGACCTCGAGTTCCCGGACGTGGGCGTGGAGGAGCGGCTCCGTCTCGGCGATCCGGCGGCGGGTGGCGTCGTGGTACTCCGCCTTGCCCCACCGCTCGGAGCGAAGCGCCGCGGCGATCTCGATCGCCGGCGCGAGCAGCGGGTCCGGGTAGGCGGAGAGGTCGTCGTTGAGGATGTCGATCGCCGTCTCCACGATCTCGGCGCCATCGAGATCCCCGCGCGGACCGGACGGCGTGAACCAGCTCGGACTCATCGACGAGCCGGGGTCGCTAGTCGCTTCGGTCCGCTCGCGGATCAGGACGCTGAGCTCGCCGATGTCGGTGACGAGAACGCTGCTTGCCATATCGTGAGATCCCTCGGATGGATGGTGTCGGGCGACGAGACGGACAGGTGACGTTCACCCCGCTGGGAGGCGCGGCGTCGTCGCGAAGGCGAGAATCAGCCGGATGATTCCGACCAGATCACGGACGTCGACCGTCTCGATCGGGGAATGGGTGTAGCGGGTCGGGTAGGCGAGCAGCGCCGTCTCGACGCCGCGCCGGATCAGCTCGGCGCCGTCGCTGCTGTAGTTCTGGAAGATCGCGTGCTGGACCGGCACCCCAACCGACTCGCCGGCCGCGGCGAGGTCTCGGAGCAGGGTTCGGGTGTAATGGACCGAGCTGTCCGAGTGGACGAGGACCGGCCCGTGGCCCAGCCGGGAGGGGAAGTCGCGGGGGTCGGGTCCGGGGATGTCCCCGGTCAGCCCGACATCGAGGTTGATCGCGATGTCGAACGGCTGGCTGTCGACGACACTGCTGGCCCCGATCAGCCCGTTCTCCTCCTGGACCGTCGAGGCCAGCCAGACCTCGAAGGCGAGGTCGTCCCGCCCGGCGAGGAGCTCGCCAACGACCGTCGCGATCGCCAGCGCCGCCCGGTCGTCCATCGCCTTGCCAACGAGCAGGTGGTCGCCGAGCCGGCTCATCCGCGGGTTCCAGACGATCCGGCAGCCGGCGTGGATGCCGAGCGCCCGGACCTCCTCGGCACTGGTCGCGCCGATCTCGATGAACAGGTCGTTCCACTCCAGCCCGCCGCCGTTGCTGAGCTGGCCGCCGACGACGTGGCCGCTGGCGGCCGCGATGAAGCCGGGGATCGTGCCGTGGTCGGTCAGGACGAGGCAGGGCTGGCTGGCCGGGTTGAACCAGCGCGGGGGCCGGCCGAGCGTGTCGCGGTAGAACGGCCAGACGTGGAGGTGGCCGGACGCGCTGACGCTCTTGACCATCAGGCAGATCTCGTCGGCATGCCCCATCACGACCAGCCGTCGGCCCTGGCCACCGACCCGGGCCAGCACGTTGTCGACCGGCGAGACCTCGACGTGTTCGGCGAACGTCCGCCAGTGCGACGCGACCCAGGCCTGGACGGTCTCCTCCTGACCGGTCGGCCCCGGTAGCTCGCTCAGCGTCCTGACCAGCCCGACCAGATGATCGGTGTCGACGGACGGAAGGTTCTCCAGGTCCTGATGCCTCGCCACGCGTTGTCCCTCACACGCCGGTTGCCGGGCGCCCTGTCTCCGATCTCACTCCGGGCAACATGGTAGAGCACCGCACGCGATCGCGGAGTACGGGTCGAACGGCAGCGCTATCGAGCGGCCTGACGAGGGTGATGGTGACCGTCGTCTGCGATCCTACGGGGTGGCGGCGATCGGCCGCGGGTAGGCGGCGGGGTTGAACCGTCTCGCGATGAAACCGGT
>CAXTHM010000002.1:0-25807 GCA_964244115.1 uncultured Thermomicrobiales bacterium | reverse complement strand
CCAGCGAGAGATCGCGGTCGCAGACCAGCAACTGCTCCTCGCCGTACGGGACATACGCCAGCACGTCGCCCTCCGGGCCAATCAGCGTCGTCGCGGACTCCTGGTAGCCCATCGCGTAGTTGACGCTGGCGAAGTAGACGGTGCTCTCGATCCCGCGCATCACCATCGCCTTCTCGTAGTAGGGCGCGGCCGGGTCGCCCCATCGCGCGAGGGTCGGGCCGGCCAGGTCGCTGCCGGTCAGTTGCGGGTGGAAGACGACCCGAGCGCCCTCGGCCGCTGCCCAGCGAACGCTCTCCGGGTAGCGCCAGCCCTCGTGGCAGATCGTCACGCCGAACGGGACACCGTCGACCGCGAACAGGCGTCGCTCGGTCCCGGCGACATAATGCGCCGACTCCTCGACGGGGATCTGGTTCTTGGTCTGCTGACCGAGGACCTCGCCGTCGCGTCCGACCACGAGCGCCGTGTTGTGCAGCCCGCGCTCCGTCTCCCATTCCATCCCGACGACGACGGCGACACGGTGCCGCTTCGCCGATTCCCGGACCGCCGCGAGCGCCACTTCCTGCCGGCGCTGGTCGGGCGGCGGGACCGGGAAATCCATCCCGCGCAGCCCAGGGATGTACGTCTCCGGGAAGCAGACGATCGCCACCTCCCGGGTGGCGGCCTCGCCGAGCATCCGGTCGAGCGTCGCGAGCCGCTCGTCGACCGACGGGGCGTTCCGCACCGCCGCCAGGCCGATCCGCCACCGAGCAGGCTCCGTCGTCACGTCCATGCAGACCATCCCCGTTCTCCTTCCCGCCCTCGATCCCCGACACCGAGCCGATATTCTCGCATCGGGCCCACCGGTCCGGCGGTCCGATGTCGGGACCGTACGATCTCTCCAGACGAAATCGCGGGTACCATAGCCGTCATCCGCAGATGAGCTGTTCGATCATTCCCGTGACGCTCTTCGATCCGAGCGTTCGGGGACGGCTCAGAAGAACGATCGGGAGGGCACCGTGAAGTTACTGCTCACATCCGCCGGCATCAGGAACGCGAGCATTCACGACGCGCTGGTCGACATGCTGGGCAAACCGATCGCCGAGTCCAGCGCCCTCTGCATTCCCACCGGGTCGTACGCGCAAGCGATGGCTGGGCCGAGCCGGGCCTGGAACTTCATCAGCGGTCTGGAACCGAGGTGTCCGATGGTCGAACTGGGCTGGAAGTCGATGGGCGTACTGGAGCTGACCGCGCTGCCCAGCATCGACGAATCGTTCTGGGTCCCATTGGTCCGGCAGACGGATGTCCTGCTGGTGAACGGCGGCGACCCGCTGTACCTGAGCCACTGGATGCGGCAGTCCGGCCTGGCCGACCTCCTGCCGTCGCTCCGCACGGTCTACGTGGGACTCAGCGCCGGGAGCATGGTGATGGCGCCCCGCATCGGACAGTACTTCGTCGGCTGGACGCCGCCGACCGGTGGCGACGAGACGCTGGGCCTGGTCGATTTCTCGATCTTCCCGCACCTGGACCACGAGGATCTGCCGCAGAACACCATGGCCGACGCGGAGCGATGGGCCGCCGGCATGTCCGGGCCCGCGTACGCGATTGACGATGACACCGCGATCAGAGTCGCTGATGGCTCCGTCGAAGTCATCTCCGAGGGGAACTGGAAGCGCTTCGCCCCCTGATCGCTAGATAGCGAGGGTTCCCGTCATCGCCCGGGAGAACCGAACCCTGAACTGGTATTGCGGGTAACGTAGCTTATCCGCATTCGACGTCCGTGAGTCGTCGCCGGGTGAAGATCGAGGTCGACCGTCTCCCCTATCGCCACGGTCGTTCCCGCTCGGACCGCATTCCGCACGAGGTTCGATGGGATGCTGACGGACCGTCCGTCCAGCTGGCGTCGTCGGGGGACGATCTCACCCTCGGGTTCGGCGTCAGGTCACCCTGACGCCGCGCCGGCCCGCTTACGCTCTACCGCTTCATCCACGGGTCGAAGGCGTCGCGGAGGCCGTCGCCGAGGAAGTTGAAGGCCAGCACGGTCAGCGACAGCGCCAGCGCCGGGAAGACGAGCATATACGGGTGTGCCCGCATGTTCGGGATTGCCTCGCTGATCATCAGCCCCCAGCTCGGCGTCGGCGGCGTCACGCCGAGCCCGAGGAAGCTGAGGCCAGCCTCGTAGAGGATCGCGCCGGGGATGCCGAGCGTGGTGGCGACGACGATGGTCGCCAGCGTGTTCGGCAGCAGGTGGCGGAACATGATCTGGTTGTGCGTCGCGCCGATCCCGCGGGCGGCCTCGACGAACTCCTTCTCCTTGAGCGACATCGCGTTGGCGCGGACGATCCGGGCGACCGTCAGCCAGCTGATCAGGCCGAGGCCGATGTAGACCCCTACCAGCCCGCCGGTGCGGGCGTCGAGCGACGAGACCAGGCTGGCGAAACCGCTCGGGTTGTTGTCCAGCGTCCCGCGCAGGAACGTCATGATGATGATCACGAACAGGAGCGACGGCATCGCGTAGAGCACGTCGACCAGCCGCATGATCGCCGTGTCGATCTTGCCGCCGGAGTAGCCCGCGATCAGTCCGAGTGGGACACCGATCGCAATGATGACGACCTGGACGACGAAGCCGACGGTCAGCGAGATCCGGGCGCCGTAGACCAGCCGGACCAGGATGTCGCGACCCAGCTCATCGGTCCCGAGCCAGTGCGACCAGCTCGGCCCCTGGGTGACGGCGTCGTAGTTCTGGTCGTTGTACTTGGTCGGCAGGATCTCGGGCAGGACGACGGCCAGGACCGCGACCGCGATGATGAAGCCGGCCGAGACAACCGCCAGCCGGTTGCGGCTCAGCCGGGCGAAGGCGCTCCGCCACGGCCCCTCGATTCGCCGGCCGACTTCGAGCCGTGACTGGGCGGCGGCGTCCGGTGCCCGCAGTGTGGTTGCCGTTGCCATGGGAGGGCTCCGCTCGTTTCGTTGCGGCAATCAGGACGACGCCATCCGTGGGTCGAGCAGCGGGTAGAGCAGGTCGACGACCAGGTTCATGACCGCGATCACCGCCCCGAACAGCAGGACCGTCCCGAGGATGACCGGGTAGTCGCGCTGGGAGATGCTCTCGACGAAGTACCGCCCCAGCCCCGGCACGGAGTAGATGGTCTCGACGAAGAACGACCCCGTGATCACGTCGGCTAGGATGACGCCGGAGACGGTCAGGACCGGCAAGAGCGCGTTCCGGACGGCGTGCCGGATCACGACCGACTGCTCGCGCAGCCCCTTGGCCCGGGCCGTCCGGACGTAGTCGGCCGAGAGAACGTCCAGCATGCTGGCTCGCATGTACCGGGCGAGGACCGCCGCCGGGAACAGCGCCAGCGCGATCGCCGGGATGATCGCCTTCGTGCTCAGGATCCCGTCCCAGCCGCCGGTCGGGACGAGGTGGAGCTTGCTGGCGAGCAGCAGGATCAGCAGCGACCCGATCACGTAGGACGGGGTCGAGATCCCGATGATGGCCAGGAAGCTGGTCAGGTAGTCGAGCAGGGAATTGTGCTTCAGGGCGCCGATCGTCCCCAGGGTCAGCCCGACGACGAGAGCGATCGCCATCGCGAGCAACCCGAGCTGGAAGGAGACCGGGAAGGTCGAGGCGATGATGTCCGTCACCGAGCGAGAGCGCTGGGCGAAGGACGGCCCGAAGTCGCCCCGGAGGACGTTCCAGAGGTAGTCGAGGTACTGCTGCCAGAGCGGCTTGTCGAGCCCGTAGGCCTCGTTGAGCCGGGCCAGCACCCGGGGGTGGACGGGCTTGTCGCCCTGCGACCACGGACTGCCCGGCGTGGCGTGGATCAGGAAGAAGGTCAGGGTGTAGATCGCCAGCAGGGTCGGGATCAGCAGCAACACCCGCCGGATGACATAGGTCCCGCGATTCATGACACCTCGAACAGGCGGGACCGGACCGATGCCCGGCCCCGCCGGCCGGGAGCGGCGGACGGGTCGCCCCGCCCGCCCCTGCCCGGCCTGGGTCGCGTCCCGCTAGACGACGGCGATCTTGACCGTACGCAGATGCGGGACCGAGAGGATCGGCTGGAACCAGAGATCCTTGACGTACGGCTTGATCGCGCGGACGGCCTTGCCCCGGTACATCGGGATAATCGGCGCCTGGTCGACGAGGATCGCCTCCGCCTGGGCGTAGGCGGCGTCCCGCGCGGCGGTGTCGGTGTTCGGGGCGGCGGCGGCGCAGAGCGCGTCGAACTCCTCGTTCACCCAGTGGTTGCGGTAGTGGTCGGTCTGGCTGATGAAGTTCTGGTTGAACCAGTTCGAGGCGTCGGCGAAGTCCGACCCCCAGGTCCCGGTGTAGACGCCGTAGGCCTGCGTCTCACGGGAGGCCCGCCAGTCGCTGTAGGCCGAGTCCTCGAGCGGGGCGAGCGTCACGGTGATGCCGAGGGCCGTCTGCCAAGTCGACTGGAGGTACTCGGCGACCGTCTTGTACCGGGCCGGCGAACTGACGTACGTCAGCTCGATCGTCGTCGCGGCCGGGTCGATCCCGGCCCCGGCCAGCAGCGCCTGCGCCTCCTCGACGCTCTCGATCACGGCCGCGTCCGGGTTGTTGCCGGGGATGTCCGGCGGCAGGACCGAGAACGCGGGCAGGAACTGCCCCCGGAGGATCGTGTTCGCGAGGGTGTTGCGGTCGATGGTCTTCGAGAGCGCCTGCCGGAACGCGACCTGGTCGGTCGGCGCGTTGGTCGTATCGCAGACGACGAAGTACGTGTTGGACTGCGGGAACTGGATCAGTTCGGCGGACAGCGCCGGGTCGGCCAGGATCCGGTCCAGGTCCGGTCCCTCCGGCTCGGCGTAGTCGAGCTCGTCAGCCTCGTAGGCGATGTAACCCTGGGTCGAGGAGTCCTCGAAGATCCGGTACTCGGCCCGGGTCAGAGTCGGCTTCTCGCCGTAGTAGTTCGGGTTGGGCTCGAGCACGATCTGCTGGTCGTGGGTCCACTCCGTCATCATGAACGGGCCCGAGGAGACGATGTTCTCGGCCTCGACCCATTCCGGCCCGACGGCGTCGATGACGTGCTTCGGCACGGCGGCGTACGTCCACGTCGTCGCCAGCAGTGGGAAGTACGGCGTCGCGGCCTGGAGCGTCACCTGAAGGGTGTAGTCGTCGATGGCGGTGACGCCGAGTTCGCTGAGCTCCATCTCGCCGGCATCGATCGCCTCGGCGTTGAGGATCGGGTAGAGCGCGGCGGTATATTCCGAGAGCGTGTCGGGATCGAGCACGCGCTGCCAGCTGTAGGCGAAGTCGTTGGCGTTGAGCGGCGTCCCGTCCGACCACATCGCGCCCTGGCGGATGATGAAGGTGAACTGGGTGTCATCCTCATTACTGGTGAAGCTCTCGGCCGCCCGCATGACGACCCCGCCGGTCCGCATGTCGACGCCGACGAGACCCTCGAAGACGTTGTAGAAGATATCGAGCTCGAAGTCCCCGTAGCTGACGCCGGGGTCCATCGTGACCGGCTCGCCGGTCGGCACCCGCATGATCTGCTCGGCGGCGAGATCACCGACGTACGGCTCCGGGCTCGCCGGCGTGACCGCCTCGGGCGTGGACTGGGCGCCGGCGAACCGCGGCACACCGGCCAGCGTCGCGACGGCGCCTGTCGCCAGGAGGCCCTTCATGAACCGCCGGCGGTCGGCCTGGGCGGCGCTGAGCCGGCGGCCGGCCCGCGTGAACGCTGACTCGCCGTGGTGATCGTCGGTCATTGCGACTCCCCTTCCCGG
This sequence comes from uncultured Thermomicrobiales bacterium, assembly GCA_964244115.1. GTDB lineage: Bacteria > Chloroflexota > Chloroflexia > Thermomicrobiales > UBA6265 > CADCWK01. The sequence continues at coordinate 20,074 of CAXTHM010000002.1, read as the reverse complement.
TGACGGGTCGACCCGCCCCGGCTGCGATCGAGATTCCCTGCTACGCCCGTGTCGATGCCCCGGCCGTCCGATCCGTCGTTCACTCCCGGAGAACCGGGCGGAACGGGCGGAACTGACGTGGGAATCGATTAGTTTGGTCGAAGTGCGGTGACGGTAGCAGTGGAGACGGCCCGGCGTCAATCGGCAGGGTCGACTGGGGCGCTCCCGGGCCAAGGTTAGAGTGATCTGATTGTGCCTAACGCCCAGTAATCCGCATCTGCCGATCAGGAGACGCAACGCACGCTCGATCATCCCGAAATCGCGGTGAACGCTGGCCCACCGCGTTTTCTCTCTCCGTGGCACGCATCGACCGAACGAATATGACGTCGCCGCACCGTCGGCAAGCCGTGACGCAGCAGCCCACCCGGTCGGTCCGGACGGGACAGGAGAGCCAGCATGGTCAGCAACCTGCCAGTCGCCCCGATGAGACTCGTCGTCATGACGCTGCTGCTGATGTTCGGTTGCCTGCAACCCGCCGCCGCTGGCGGGCAGTCGGTACGACAGGCGACCCCGGTCTTCGGGGAGCGCCCACCGAGCACGTATGTCCGGCCGAACCTCGGCCGTCCCGTCAACACGGGGACCACCATCCCGAATCCGGCCATGGGGTTGGAGCTGCGCCTCTACACCCTGTCGATCGAACCGGGCGCGTCCATGGAACTCCCCTACCCACCGAACTGGACGATCGCCGGCTTCATCGGGGTCACGGAGATCAGCGACGCCTTCGGCGCTGCGTCCGATGCGCCGGCCGAGCTCGACACCCTCAATAGTCGCCCGACGGTGCCGGGCATGACGATCGGCAACGGCCGGGATCAGACCGCCGTTGCCTGGCTGTTCGGTATCGGCGCCGCCACCGACCCGGACCTTGCGACACCGCCGGGTGTCACCCTGCGGCGTGTCGGTCAGCTATCGATCCCGGAGAGCATGGCCGGTCGGACCGTCGTGATGCCGCTGGTCGTGCAGGCCGCCGGCCCGATCCCGCAGCCGATCGTGGGTCTGCCCCGCGGGAGCGCCGATACCCGCACCTACGACGATGCGGCGTCCCTCGGGCTGCTCTCGGTCCTGGGAGGGAGTGTCTCGCTGACTGGTGCCGACGGGCAGCAGTCCGAAGCACTGACCCGAGGCCAGACCACCGCGATGGCGACGTCCGGCGTGTCCGTCGTCGGGGACGCCCGGACGGCGGCCGAGGGTCTGAACCTCTACGTCTCGCTGCTCGTTCGCCCGTACGCCGTGGCCGGTGGTCCTCCGGCGGCGGTAATGATCGGGGGGACGCCGGCCGTTCAGATCCCGGCAGCGACCGTACCGGCCCGAGAGCCCGCCGTCACCCTATCGACCGTCTCGCCGGCCGAAACGGTTGCCTCTCCGGCCACGGGGCCGACCCCGGCCGTCCTGACACCGGTGTTCGATGGCGCCGCATCGTCGGCGGCCGCGACCTCGACGATCCGGCAGGAGGCGGCCTGCGACCTCGACCCGGTCACTCCTGAGCAGATCGCGGCGATCGTGGCCGACCTGCAGGCCGACCCAGCTCGCGCCTCGGCGCTCTTCGAGGACCCGTTCCTTCACAGCCTCCGTCCCGCGGCCGGGACCGGTCAGCCTGCCGACAGCGAGACGGTCGCCGGCATCGGCGCCACACTCGACGTCCTGTCGGCCTGTGGTCAGAGCCAGGATGTCGCACGCGGTCTCGCCGGGTTCAGCCCGGACTACCTCGCTCTGGTCGTCATCTCGATCTTCGACGCCGAACACCCGGACGTGTTCACCGAAGTACGGCCGCCATCATCGGCGGTCCCGGAGGGACGCGTCATCGTCGGCGCCGAGGTCTTCGCGGACGGCCGGGTCGGGGCCCAGATCTACGGCGAGATGGGAACGTCCTACACGACGTTCGCTCGGAACGCCGCCGGGCTCTGGCAGGTCGATGCCGATGATCCGACCGTCGACCTCACCAGCGATGAGCTTCCCGGCTGATGGTTCCATCGCCGGTCGTCGGGAGCCCCTCGGACTGACAATTGACGCGCGGCGATGATGATGTCTACCGATTGTCGAGTCGCGTGGAGATCGGCGGTCGAGAGCCTGAGCCTCATCCGCGTCGTGAGGCGAGACCGACTCTAGTCCGCAGAGGCGGCCTCGGGCTCCTCGCGGCCGACCAGCAGGCGGTACTGGGCGTCGTGGAGGCGGCGGTAGACGCCGCCGCGCTTGACGAGTTCGGCGTGAGGACCCTGCTCGCCGACGCCGTTCTCGTCCACGACGACGATCCGGTCGGCGTTGCGGATCGTGGCGAGGCGGTGGGCGATGACGAGCGTCGTCCGACCGACGGCCAACTCGGTCAGGGACTGCTGGATCGCCCGCTCGGTCTCGGTGTCGAGGGCCGAGGTCGCCTCGTCGAGGATCAGGATCGGCGGGTTCTTGAGGAACATCCGGGCGATCGCCAGGCGCTGCTTCTGCCCGCCGGACAGCTTGACGCCGCGCTCGCCGATGACGGTGTCCAGACCGTCGGCGAGGTTGGCGATCACCTCGTCGAGCCGGGCCCGCCGGGCGGCGTCGAGGATCGCGGCCTCGTCCGCGCCGAGGCGGCCGTACTCGATGTTCTCCCGGATCGTGCCGGCGAACAGGAAGACGTCCTGCTGGACGATGCCGATCTCCCGGCGGAGCGAGGCTAGCGTCATGTCCCGGATGTCGATCCCGTCGATCGTGATCCGGCCGCCGGTCACTTCATAGAAGCGTGGCAGCAGCGAGGAGATCGTCGTCTTGCCGGCGCCGGACGGCCCGACGAAGGCGATCGTCTCGCCGGCGTGGATGACGAGGTCGATGTCCTTCAGGACCTGGCGACCGGTGCTGTAGCGGAAGCTGACGCGCTCGTACCGGATCTCGCCGCGCAGTTCACCGACGGCGATCGCGTTCGGAGCGTCGACGATGTCGGGCTCGGTGTCGACGAGTTCGGTGAAGCGTCGGAAGCCGGCGATGCCCTTCGGGTAGATCTCCAGCACCGAGTTGATCTTCTCGACCGGCCGGAAGAAGACGTTGATCAGCAGCAGGAACGTCACGAAACCGCCGTTGGTGAGGTCGCCCTCGATCACGTAGTAGGTACCGGCGACCATGACGATCAACTGCGTGACGCGCATGCTGAGATAGCTGAGCGACATCGTCTTGGTCATGACGAGGTAGGCTTGCTTCTTGGTCCGGCGGTAGCCGTCGTTGTCCCGGGCGAACAGGTCGCGCTCGTGCTGCTCGTTGGCGAAGGCCTGGACGACCCGCATCCCGCCGACGTTCTCCTCGATCCGGGCGTTGAACGACCCGACCCGGGCGAAGAGCTGCTTCCAGGTCTGCGTCATCTGGCCACCGTAGCGGCTCGTCACCCAGACCGTGATCGGGACGACGATCGCCGTGATGAACGCCAGCGACGGGTGGACAAAGAACATCAGGACGAAGGCCCCGACGAAGGTCATGATCGCGATGAAGGCGTCCTCGGGGCCGTGGTGGGCGACCTCGCCGACTTCCTCCAGGTCCTTGGTGACCCGGGCGACGATGTGGCCGGTCTTCTGGTTGTCGTAGAACCCGAACGACAGCTTCTGGAGATGGTCGAAGGCCAGCCGCCGCATGTCGGTCTCGATGTTGATCCCGAGGACGTGGCCCCAGTACGTCACGACGACCATCAGCCCGGTGTTGAGCAGGTAGATGCCGAGCAGGCCACCGGCCGCCGCCAGGATCAGCGGCCAGTTGCCGCCCGGCAGCAGGTTGTCGAGGAACAGGCCGACCGCCAGCGGGAAGCCGAGTTCGAGCAGGCCGGAGATGACGGCGCAGGAGAAGTCCAGGGCGAAGAGATGGCGGTAGGGTCGGTAGAAACCGGCGAACCGGCGGATCAGCGCCCGGGTGCCGCCGCCGCCGCTGGTCGAGAGTGCGGTCATGGTGAGTCGAAGGCTCCTTGAGCTGAGGCGGCTGGGTCTCTCGGGGTTGGGGCGCCGGGGTGGATCGCGCCGGGGTCCGACGGCGTCGGATGGCGCACGGCCCGGTTAGCCGGGAACGTCCGGAGACGCAGCGCGCCGACCAGCAGGCGGGAGCGATTGTATCGCGTCTCCCGGCATCCGGGTGACGTCACGCAGGAACGGCACCAGCCCGGCGGGAGGATCGCCGACCCGCCCGGTGGTCCGGTCGACACCCCGTGACGCTGGCCGAATCTCCGTCGCGATCCCGTACCATTGCGGTAGCGGACGATCGACCGACGACCGGGCGGGAGTTCGGCGGAGCCGACCCCGGCCCGACCGCCCGGACCCATCGTCACGTCGGGACGATCGACAGGCTCACCCCGGCGAGGCGATCGCACGTCCGGGACAGCAGGACGGAGCACCATGACGACGACCGAACGACCCTTGAACCCGTCACCGTCGCGGTCGGCCACACACTCCCTGGTGGTGCCGGAGAACCTCGACACCCTTCGCGAGATCGAGCGCCGGATCCTCTGGCTCTCGACGCTGATGATCCATCATGCCAACAACGTCCGACCCAACCCGGACAAGCCGACCAAGGTCGGCGGCCACCAGGCATCGTCGGCGTCGGTCGTGACCATCCTGACGGCGCTCTACTTCCATCATCTCCGCGCCGGGGACCGCGTCTCGATCAAGCCCCACGCCTCACCGGCCTACCATTCCATCCAGTACCTGCTTGGCCAGCTCGACCGGAGTTATCTCACCATGCTGCGCCAGTACGGCGGGCTCCAGTCCTACCCGTCGCGGACCAAGGACCCGGACCCAGTCGACTTCTCGACGGGGTCGGTCGGGCTCGGCGCCGTCGCCCCGATCTTCGCCTCGATGGCGAGCGAGTACGCCGAGCGCCGCTTCGGCCAGGTCTCATCCGGGCGCTTCATCTCCCTGATCGGCGACGCCGAGCTGGACGAGGGCAACATCTGGGAGACGGTGATCGACGAGTCGGTCCAACGGCTCGGCAACGTCATGCTGATCGTCGACCTCAACCGCCAGAGCCTCGACCGCGTCATCCCCGGCATCAAGGCCGAGCGGCTCAAGGGACTGTTCGGGGCCGCGGGCTGGCATGTCCTCGAAGCCAAGTACGGCACGCGCCTCGGCGAGCTGATGGCCGGCACCCACGGCGACTCGCTCCGCCGCCGGATCGACGAGATGCCCAACGAGGAGTACCAGGCGCTGGTCCGGACGACTGACCCGACCTCCCTGCGCGAGCGGCTGGCCGGCAACCCGGCCTCCCCGGATCACGACGGCATCCTGGCCGCCGTCGCCGAGATCGCGGACGACGACCTCCAGGCGACGGTCGCCAACCTCGGTGGCCACGACCTCGTCACCCTCCTCGACCTCTTCCGGCAGGCCGACCGCCTGACCGACGCGCCCGTCGTCCTGTTCGCCTACACCGTCAAGGGCTGGGGACTGCCGATGGCGGCCGACCCGCTCAACCACTCCCAGCTCCTGTCCGCCCAGCAGGTGGATGAGCTCCGGCCCCGCCTCGGCGCGTCGGAGAGCGACCCCTGGGCCTCGTTCGACCCGGAGTCGGCGGCCGGACGGCTCTGCCTGGCCCGCGGGGCCGAGCTCGCCCAGCCCGGCCGCAGGGCCACCGTGCCGGTCGACGCGCTGCCGGACGACATCGAGAGTCGGCACCCGAAGCAGACCTCGACGCAGGAGGCGTTCGGCCGCGCCCTGCTCCGGGCGGGCGACCTGCCCGGCATCGGCGAGCGGATCGTGACGATGTCGCCCGACGTCGCGACCTCGACCCACCTCTCCGGCTGGATCAACAAGGTCGGCGTCTTCGCGGCCGAGGAGACCACCCACTACGAGGACAACCAGCAGCGGATGCTGCGCTGGCGCCCCTCCCCCACCGGCCAGCACATCGAGTTCGGCATCTCCGAGATGAACCTGTTCATGGCTCTCAGCCAGTTCGGGCTGGCCGAGGAGCTGATCGGGCAGCCCCTGATCCCGATCGGAACGGTCTACGATCCGTTTGTCTGCCGGGGCCTGGACGCGCTGATCTACGGCCTCTACATCAGGTCCCGGATGATCTTCGCCGGCACCCCGGCCGGCGTCTCGCTTAGCCCGGAGGGCGGCGCCCACCAGAGCTCGGTGACGGCGTCGCTCGGGATCGAACTGCCCAACCTGCGCTTCTACGAACCGGCCTTCGGGCGCGAGGTCGACTGGGTGCTGCTCGACGCGATCGGCCAGTGCCTCGACCGCGAGCATGGCCAGTCGACGTACCTGCGCCTCTCGACCAAGCCGATCGACCAGAGCCTGTTCGCCGAGCCGCTGGCCCGGCTGGGCGAGGCCGAGCTGCGCCGCCAGGTCCTCGCCGGCGGCTACCGGATCGTCGACCGCCACGTCGAGACGCCGGACCTCCCCGGCGAGGACGCGGTCACGATCGCCGTCGGCGGGATCATGGTCCCGGAAGCCATCGCCGCCGCTCGCGTCCTCCAGAGCGAGGGCGTCGCCGTCAACGTCATCAACGTCACCAGCGCCGACCGCCTCTATCGTGCCGGCCGGACGGCTCGCTCCGCCCAGATGCGCGACGCCCGGGCCGGCCACGATCACGGCCACCTGGAGACGCTGTTCCCCGGTTCCGACCGTCGCGCCCCGATCGTGACCGTCCAGGACGCCGCCTCCCATTCACTGGCCTTCCTCGGCTCGGTCTGGGGCGCCCCGGTCGTTCCGCTCGGCGTGGACGAGTTCGGCCAGTCCGGCTCCCGCGGCGAGCTGTACGAGCAGGTCGGCATCGACGCCGACACCATCGTCAACGCCGGGCTGCTGGCCCTCGACCTTCGGTAGTCGAACGAGCGTTTGATGGCAACCGTAGGTCCGACCCTTGAGGTCGTTCGCGCTGCGAGGCGCCATTCCGCACAACGGTCCATGAGTTGGCAAACAGCGTGATTTGGATTCGGCACCTCGAACGCAAGCACCGTCTCGCCTGACGTCGAAGGCCGCTGCGGCGGCCGGGCTCGCAAGCGTCGCCCCTACAGGATTACCTCGCCGTCAATCTTAGGAACGTGAAGCCGACCTGTGGAAGCCCCTCTCCGGGCGTGAGCGCCGCAGCGCGAAACGAGCCGGGGAGGGGTTGGGGAGGGGTCTGCTCGCCAACAGAGCGTTATGAAGTTGCTCACCGACCTGACCAGCGTCGTTATCACCCAGCGAACGATGGCGCCTGCGGGCGCCGGTCAGACCAAGGGCGTGACCCGACGTCCGCCAGCGACGCCAAAGCCAACCCTCGGGCGCTCGGCGTTGGCGGTATCCTACGGGCATCGCGACAGATCGTGGCTGGCCGACCATGCCCGCCAAACCGGAGGACACTAGACACTTATGTCCATGCGCGCACCGTTCACCACCGAGCCGTCCGTCGACTTCACCGAGCCAGCCAGCCGGGAGGCGATGCTCGCCGCCCTGAAGGAGGTCGAGTCGCAGCTCGGCCAGCGCTACCCGATCGTGATCGGGGGCGAGCGGCGGGAGAGCGGCCAGTGGATTCGCTCGGTCAACCCCGGCCGCCCGGACCAGCTCGTCGGCGAGGTCGCCAAGGCGACGGCCGCTGACGTCGAGGACGCGATCACCGCCGGAGAGCGGGCCTTCGCGGACTGGCGGAAGATGAGCGTCGAGGGCCGGGCCAGTGTGCTGTTCCGGATGGCCGGCCTGCTCCGGCAGCGCAAGCTGACGCTGTCGGCCTGGCTGGTCTACGAACTCGACAAGGCGTGGGACGAGGCCGAGGGCGAGGTCTCCGAGGCGATCGACTTCCTCGAATGGTACGGTCGTCAGGCGCTCAAGCTGGATCTGCCAGCCGATCTGGCGCATCTGCCCAACGAGATCACGGACTACAAGTACCTGCCGCTCGGCGTCGGCAGCGTGATCCCGCCCTGGAACTTCCCCTGCGCGATCCTGACCGGCATGACGATGGCGCCGGTCGCCGTCGGCAACACGGTCATCCTGAAGCCGGCCAGCAACACGCCGGTGATCGGCTACAAGATGTTCGAGATCATGGAGGAAGCCGGCGCGCCGGCCGGCGTGGTCAACTTCGTCCCCGGTGACGGCGGCGAGATCGGCGACCTGATGGTCGAACATGCCAAGATCCGCTTCATCGCCTTCACCGGGTCCAAGGCCGTCGGCGTCCGGATCTTCGAGAAGGCGGCGAAGGTCCAGCCCGGCCAGCGATGGCTGAAGCGCGTCACGGCTGAACTGGGTGGCAAGGACGCGATCATCGTCGACGCCTCGGCGGACATCGACGCGGCGGTCGAGGGCATCGTTACGTCCGCCTGGGGTTTCCAGGGTCAGAAGTGCTCGGCCTGCTCCCGGGCCCTCGTCCATGCCGATGTCTACGACGCGGTCGTGGCCGGCGTCGTCGAGCGGACCGAGCGGCTCGTCACGGTCGGCTCCGGGGTCAGTGGCGACGCGACGGTCGGCGCGGTGGTCGACGCGAGTCAGTACGAGTCGATCCGCCAGTACATCGAGATCGGCGCCAGCGAGGGTCGGCTGGCCTACCAGGGCGAGGTCCCGACCGGGCTGGAGGGCGGGTACTACATCCCGCCGACGATCTACGCCGACGTCCCCCGGACCGCCCGGATCGCCTGCGAGGAGATCTTCGGTCCGGTCCTCGCGATCGTGAAGGTCGAGAGCTTCGACGAGGCGCTCGACATCTTCAACGACAGCGAGTACGGCCTGACCGGCTCCGTCTACGCCAGGGACCGGGCGCTGCTCGAACGGGCCCGCGACGAGGCGGAGGTCGGCAACCTCTACTTCAACCGGAAGTGCACCGGAGCGATGGTCGGCATCCATCCGTTCGCGGGGATCAAGCTGAGCGGCACCAACTCCAAGGCCGGTGGCCCCGACTATCTCCACAATTATGTCTATGCCAAGGCGATCGGCGAGCGCGTCCAGTAGCGTCCCGCGGTGCCAAGCCGGGCAGTCCGGCGATCGGCACCGCGCATGGCCACGACGGTGGCGAGGTGGTTCCCATGGCGAGCGTTGACGTGTCCCCCGCTCATCCCGTTCAGGTCGATCCGCTCGCCGTCACCCAGCCATCGGTCGGCGGACCGGCCGATCGGCTCGCCCGTCGCCTCAACCCGGTCTTCCGGAAGGGCATCCTGCTCGCGACCCACAACCGGCCGATCTCGGCCTTCGTCCGGCGCTACGGGATGCGGCTCGGGGCCGGGAACTTCGTCGCCGGCACGACGCTGGACGAGGCGGTCGCCAACCTCCATCGCCTCAGCGGGCTCGGGCTGCGGACCAACACGACGATCCTCGGCGAGGCGATCCGTGACGAGGCCGCCGTCGGGCGGGTCGTCCAGAGCTACATCGGCGTCCTGGACCGGATCGCGGCCGAGCGGCTGAACACCAACCTGGCCGTCAAGCTGACCCAGCTCGGGCTGGATCTGGACGAGGACGCCGCCTACCGGAACGTCGAGCGGCTCGTCACGCACGCCGCGTCGCACGGCAACGTCGTCCGGATCGACATGGAGGAGTTCGGCCGCGTCGACGCGACGCTGCGGATCTACCGGCGCCTCCGCGCCGCCGGTCACGACAACGTCGGCACGGTGCTCCAGTCCTACCTCTACCGGACGGCGGCTGACCTGGAGGCGATCGCCCCGCTCCGGCCGAACCTGCGGCTGGTCAAGGGCGCCTATCTCGAATCCCCCACCGTCTCCTACCCGAAGAAGACCGAGATCGACGCCTCGTACCTGCGTCTCGCCGAGCGGATGCTCGCCGTGGACAGCTTCACGGCGATCGCGACCCACGACGAGCGCCTGATCGACCAGGTGATCCGCTACACCGAGGCCAACGCGATCCCGCGGGACCGGTTCGAGTTCCAGATGCTCTACGGCATCCGGCCAGCCCTGCAGCAGGACCTCGTCAGACGCGGGTACCGGGTTCTCGTCGCGGCGCCGTTCGGCCCGGACTGGTACTTCTTCTACATGCGCCGCCTGGCCGAGCGGCCGGCCAACGTCCTGAACTTCGCCCGGAGCCTGTTCCGGCCCAGTTAGCGACGATTGACGGCGCTGGCCGCTGCGGCGGCCCGGACGACCCAAGGGCCGCCCCTACGGATCGGCGCCCAGACCTGAAACGCATCCGCGTCTCACCTACTTACACATTTCTCGGGAGAACTCCAGATGACGATGCAGCCACTCGTCGGCGTCTACAACATCCTCGCGACCCCGGTCTTCCCGGACGGCCAGCTCGACATCGACAGTCTGCGCCGGCTGGTCGACGCGACGATCCGGATGGGCGTGACGGGGATCACCATCCTCGGCGTCGTCGGCGAGGCTCAGAAGCAGACCGACGCCCAGCGGACCGAAGTCCTCACCGTCGCCATGGAGGTCAACGCCGGGCGGGTGCCGATCATCGTCGGCACGTCGCGGGACAGCACACCGGCCGCGATCGCCGCTTCCCGCGAGGCGCTCGACGCCGGTGCCGCCGGGCTGATGATCGCCCCGCCGACGTTCCTCCAGCCCGGCCCCGGGCTGACGGAGCACTACCGGACGATCGGCGAGGCGGTCGACCTCCCGATCGTGCTGCAGGACTACCCGATCGTCAACGGCGTCACGATGACGCCCAGGGCGATGGCCGATCTCGCCAACGCCGTCCCGTCGATCGTGACGATCAAGCTGGAGGACGTCCCGACGCCGCAGCGCACCGCCCAGACGCTGGCGTTGATCGACCGCGACGTCTCGGTCCTCGGCGGGCTGGGCGGCGTCTATCTGCTCGATGAGCTGCGCCGGGGCAGCGCCGGGACGATGACCGGCTTCGCCTTCCCCGAGGTGCTAGTCGAGATCGTCTCGGCCTGGCGGGCCGGCGACCGCGAGGCCGCCGCCCGGACGTACTACCAGTACCTGCCGCTGCTCGTCTTCGAGGGGCAGCCCAAGCTCGGTCTGGCGATCCGCAAGGAGATCCTTCGCCGTCGCGGCCTGATCACCCACGCCGACGTGATCAAGCCCGGCCCCGTGCTGGACGCCGGCACCGCCGAGGACCTGACCGAGACGATGGCGGCGCTCGACCTCGCCCGGTTCGACCTGGCACCGGCCAGCGTCTAGGACGCTACCCAGCGAGATCCGCCTAGGGAGAGAAGCGCCGCTCGTCGTGCGTCCGACGAGCGGCGCTTCCGTGTTTTCGTGTCATACGGACTCCGGGTTACTCCGGGTTGAGGCCTGGTGCGTACCCGCAGGTGCATACGGCTCCCCCCTCTGGGCACCTGGGAGCCGCAGCGGAGCGAGAGCAGCGTCAGCGGGTGAGCGAGCAGGTTCACCCCGGCTGGGGGAGCGGTCTGCTCCGCCACCGAGGGGTCACGGGTCCACCGACCGCTTACCCTGATTCCGTATCCCATCAGGCAGCCATTGTCCGCAGGCGTCGAGGATTATGCGCATACCATTCGTGGTAGGTCTTCGTCCGACGACCACTATATATTGACACCGAGACGCCCCCCTGCTATGGTCTCTCCATCATCGGTCTGACCGACGTCTACGGATGTCGGTCGGCGCAAGAAGGGAATCCGGTTCGAGACCGGAACTGCCCCGCAGCGGTGAACAGGAACGACCGCCGTCACACGCACTGACCCCGACCGGGTTGGGAAGCGACGGCCAGTAGGGATCCGGAGTCGATCCGGGATGCCTGTGAGTCCGAAGACCTGCCGATGTGACGCATCCCACGGGTGTGTCGTCGCCTGAGCCTCCGAGGGAGAGGTGGGCGGAGTCCTGCCGGTTGCCGACCACCGCGAACGGTGGCACGACCGGCCGGCTTCCCCTACCCCTCCCGACGCCCGAGGATCAGGTGGCACCGACGCCGGTGCATTGGCCTTCCCCCGGGTTTCCGGGACGACCGAAGCTCCCCAGCGCCAGTTCCCGCAATCCCATTGTCTGGCGCTCGCTCCCCCGAAAGCGATCGCCTGGAGGAGTGCGTCACATGGTCCTCGAGCGCGAACAGGTCCGGTCGTCAGCCAGCCGCCAGAGCAGCGGATCGTACGACCCCGACGTCATCGGCATGATCGTCAAGCGCGATGGGCGATCGCTGCCCTTCGACCGGTCTCGGATCGCCCACGCGATCGAGATGGCCTTCCGGGCCGAAGTCGGCGCCCCATTCCCCGACCCGATCCCCAATACCGTCGCCGAGCAGGTCGAGCAAATCACGGACGAGATCATCGCGACGCTGCCGACCGGCGCGGATGGGACGATCACCACGACGGTCGAGTCGGTCCAGGACGAGGTGGAGCGCCAGTTGATGGCGGCCGGGGCGTTCGACGTCGCCCGGCGCTACATCCTGTACCGTGAGGCCCGGACGCGACGGCGTTATGACGAGCACGTCCATCTCCGGAACGACCGCGGCGAGGAACTGCTCGTCAACCGGTCGCTGCTCCGGGGCTGGATCCAGGAGGCTGCGGGGGCGTACCCGGACGTATCGGTCAAGTCCCTCGAAGACGACGTCGTGGCCAATCTCCACACCGGGATGACGCTCAGCGAGCTGGACCGGGCGATCGTCCTCGCCGCCCGCGCCCGGATCGAGCAGGCCCCGTCCTACTCGAACGTCGCCGCCCGCGCCCTGCTCAGGACGATCTACAGTGAGGTCTCCGGCCGCCGGGTGGGCATGCTGGACACCGCCTTCTACGCCGGCACGTTCGAGTCTTCGGTCCGCCTGGGAGTCGAGCACGGGCTCTACACCTCGGACCTGCTCGGTTTCGACCTCGATCGCCTGGGTCAGGCGCTGCGACCCGAGCGCGACCTCCAGTTCAGATACCTCGGGCTCCAGACCCTCTACGATCGCTACCTCGTCCATCACCGCAAGCGGCGGATCGAGCTGCCGCAGGCGTTCTGGATGCGTGTCGCGATGGGCCTCGCGCTCGGCGAGGACGTGGCTCAGCGGGACGAGCGGGCGATCGCGTTCTACGACGTCCTATCCTCGTTCCGGCTCTGCTCCTCGTCCCCGACCCTGTTCAACGCCGGCACGCTTCACCCCCAGCTTTCCTCCTGCTACCTGACGACCGTCACCGACGACCTCGACCACATCTTCAAGAGCGTCCGGGACAACGCGCTCCTCTCGAAGTGGAGCGGCGGCCTCGGTAACGACTGGACCAACGTCCGGGCGCTCGGGAGCCACATCAAGGGCACGAACGGCCAGAGCCAGGGCGTGATCCCGTTCCTCAAGGTGGTCAACGACGCCGCGGTCGCGGTCAACCAGGGCGGCAAGCGCAAGGGGGCCGTCTGCGCTTACCTGGAGAACTGGCACCTCGACGTGGAGGAGTTCCTCGACCTGCGCAAGAACACCGGCGACGACCGGCGTCGGACGCACGACATGAACACGGCTCTCTGGGTGCCCGACCTGTTCATGCAGCGCGTGGAGAGCGGCGGCGACTGGACGCTGTTCAGCCCCGATGACGTGCCCGACCTCCACGACCTCTACGGCCGGGCGTTCGCCGAGCGATACGCCGCCTACGAGACTGCCGCGGAGCGTGGCGAGATCCCGCTGGCGCGCTCGGTCAAGGCGGTCGACCTCTGGCGCAGGATGCTGACGACCCTGTTCGAGACCGGTCATCCGTGGATCACGTTCAAGGACCCGTCGAACGTGCGCTCACCGCAGGATCACGCCGGCGTCATCCACAACTCCAATCTCTGCACGGAGATCCTGCTCAACACCAGCGAGGACGAGATCGCGGTCTGCAACCTCGCCTCCGTCAATCTGGTCAGCCACGTCCGGGACGGCGAACTCGACCGCGACCTCCTCGCCGAGACCGTCTCGATCGCGATCCGGATGCTCGACGACGTCATCGACATCAACTACTACCCGGTCCCCGAGGCGAGGGCCGCGAACCTCCGGCACCGGCCGATCGGCCTCGGGCTGATGGGCTTCCAGGACGTCCTGTCCGAGCTCGGCGTCTCCTACGCCTCGCAGAAGGCGGTCGAGTTCGCCGACAGGTCGACCGAGATCATCGCCTGGCACGCCTTCATGGCCTCCGCGGAACTGGCCGCCGAGCGCGGCGCCTACGCGAGCTTCCCGGGCTCGAAGTGGGACCGGGGCCTGCTGCCGCAGGACACGATCGATCTGCTCTCCGCCGAGCGGGGCGAAGCCGTCGAGGTCGCCCGAGGCGGGTGGCTGGACTGGGAGCCGGTCCGCGCGGCGATCGCCGAGCACGGCCTGCGGAACAGCAACTGCCTGGCGATCGCGCCGACCGCCACGATCTCCAACATCCAGGGCGTGTCGCAGTCGATTGAGCCGCTGTTCAGCAACCTGTTCGTCAAGAGCAACCTGTCCGGCGAGTTCACCGTCGTCAACGAGTACCTCCACCGCGATCTCGTCGCCGCGGGCCTCTGGGACGACGACCTGCTGCAGGAACTCAAGTACTGGGATGGCTCGATCCAGCACATCGACCGGATCCCGCTGGAGATCAAGGAACGCTACCCGACGGCGTTCGAGGTCGATGCCTCGTGGGTGATCGAGTGCGCCGCCCGGCGCCAGAAGTGGATCGACATGGGCCAGTCCCTCAACCTCTACGTCGCGGAGCCCAACGGCAGGAAGCTCAACGACATGTACACGCTCGCGTGGCGCAAGGGGCTGAAGACGACCTACTACCTCCGCTCGCGCGGGGCGACGCAGGCCGAGAAGTCGACCCTCGACGTCAACCGCTGGGGGATCCAGCCGCGCTGGATGAAGTCCTACAGCGCCTCCGGCAACGTCGCCCTCGACCGGGCGCCGACGGCATCGGCCGTCCAGCCGACGATCGAGCCGGAACTCGACTGCGAGGCCTGCCAGTAGCGCCCCGTCGACTGGCACCCGCTCCGTCCGCTCCACCGCTCCGGCGGTGGGACACCCCAGAAAGGTCACTCAGCCATGGTCCTCGACTTCTCTCTGGCACCCTCGTCGATCGAGACGGTCGCGACGGCTCCCCGGCGCTCCGCCGACACCAAGCGGTTGATCAACTGCGAGACGGTCGACGTCAACCAGCTCATGCCACTCAAGTACGAGTGGGCGTGGGAGCACTACCTCAACGGCTGCGCCAACCACTGGATGCCGACCGAAGTTCCGATGGGCGGTGACATCGCCCTCTGGAAGAGCAACGGGCTCAGCGAGGACGAGCGCCTCGTCATCATGCGGAACCTCGGTTTCTTCTCGACCGCCGAGAGCCTGGTCGCGAACAACCTGACGCTGGCGATCTTCAAACAGGTCACCAACGCCGAGTGCCGACAGTACCTCCTCCGGCAGGCGTTCGAGGAGGCGATCCACACCCACACCTTCCACTACATCGTGGAGAGCCTCGGTCTGGACGAGCGCGAGGTCTTCGGCATGTACCGGGACATCCCGGCGATCGCCGCCAAGGACGACCTGGAGATGGAGCTCACCCAGGCCCTCCTCGACCCGACCTTCAGCACCGCCAGCGAGGCCGGGACCCAGCGGTTCCTGGAGAACCTGGTCGGCTTCTACGTCATCATGGAGGGCATCTTCTTCTACGCCGGCTTCGCGATGATGCTCTCGTTCCATCGCCAGAACCGGATGACCGGGATCGGCGAGCAGTTCCAGTACATCCTCCGCGACGAGACGGTCCACCTGAACTTCGGCATCGACCTGATCAACGGGATCATCGCCGAGAACCCGCGGGTCTGGACGGCCGACTTCCGGGATCACCTGGTCGGGC
Source organism: uncultured Thermomicrobiales bacterium (assembly GCA_964244115.1). Classification (GTDB taxonomy): domain Bacteria; phylum Chloroflexota; class Chloroflexia; order Thermomicrobiales; family UBA6265; genus CADCWK01. The sequence continues at coordinate 4,447 of CAXTHM010000002.1, read as the reverse complement.
GGATCCGGCACGCGGTCGAGCTGGAGACGGCCTACGCCCGGGCCTGCCTGCCGAACGGCGTCATGGGTCTCAACGCGCCCCAGTTCGAGGAGTACGTCCGCTACGTCGCGGACCGGCGGCTGGAGCGCATCGGGCTCCCGCGCCAGTACATGGCCCGCAACCCGTTCCCGTGGATGAGCGAGACGATCGACCTCGGCAAGGAGAAGAACTTCTTCGAGAGCCGTGTCACCGACTATCGCCGCGGCACCTCGCTGGACTGGGGCGACTAGCCTCGGGAGCGGATGTCTTGGCACCAATCGAGGCGGTCGCCGGGTCGTCCGGCGACTGCCCCCGGTCATGTCAGCCGCTGCTCGTAGAGCTGCCCGACCCAGCCGTCGCGGTCGAACGCGGCCACCGGCGTGAATCCCTGGCCGACGTAGTAGGCGACCAGTTTCCGGTCGCCTCCGCCCCAGGAATCGACGCGGAGCAGACCGATCCCCGCCGTCCGGGCGAGATCCCGGGCGTGACCCAGCAACCGCGAGCCGAGGCCGGATCCGCGGAGCGCGGGCGATGAGATCAGGAGATGGATGTAGAGTTCGGGCTCGCGGCAAGGTGGGATGTACGGCGGTGCCGTCCGGCCGGTGACCAGGGCCGCGACGACCTGACCGTCCGACTCGGCGATCGTCGGATCATGGTCCGCGAGCATCCTCTGGACACGTTCACGCCGGAGTGGGTCGGTCGACCACGGCTCGGCGCCCCACTGGCCCTGACGCCCACGAGCGGCCAGCCAGACGACCGATTCGTCGAACAGCCGCAGAATCTCGTCGGCATCGGACGACCGTCCCGGGCGTAGAGCGACGGTCCGGGCAATCGACTCTGGCGAAGGCATCGACCCTCCTGAAGGAAACTCCACCGCGGAGGGCAGAGAGGCCGACTGACGCCGAACCAGGCGCCACTCGCGTCGAGAGGATCGGACCCGGGACCGGCGCGGAATGGGCCTGACCGGTTGCGTTCTTCCCAGGTTCGATGGGTCGTACGACGACTCCGACCGACGCGCGACGGCGGAGCGATGACGACGGGGTCGGGTGCGTCGCGGCCAGCCGTCTCGTGATCGTTAGAGGATGGCCTGGATGATCTGGACGATGATCCAGATGACGATGATCGCCCCGATGACCGTGCCGATGATGATGCCCGCCCCGAAGCGCATGGGTGTGTCCCTTCTGTGAACTCGTCGACCCGATCCGGGCGATTGCGCGCAGGTTAGCAGGAACCCGACCGGGTTGCCGGCCCTTCGTCAGCTGACGAGCTTGCGCTTGTTGGCGACGTAGTCGACCAGCACGTACTCGCCGAGCCGGTCCGGCGTCGCCGCGAAGACGCGGCCGCGGTTGATCTTCATCAGGTCGTCGATGAACTGCACCATGTAGAGCGACCGCTCCATCATGAAGGTGTTGATCGTGATCCCGTCCCGCGTCGCCCGGACGACCTCCTTGAGCGTCTCGCGGAAGGTCCGGGGCTGCGGCGGGTAGTGGAACCGGACCTTGCCGGTCTCGTCGAAGTGCGCGGTCGGCTCGCCGTCGGTGATCACGATGATCTGCTTGTTGGCGCCCTTGTGCTTGCCCAGGAACTGGCGCGAGAGCTGGAAGCCGTGCTGCATGTTGGTGCCGTAGTTGTGCTCGTTCCACTTCAGCGTCGGCAGGTCCGTCGCCTTGAGCTCCTCGGCCAGCGAGCTGAAGCCGATGATCGTCATCGCGTCGCGCGGGTACTGCGAGCGGATCAGCGAGTCGAGCGCCAGGGCGACCTTCTTGGCGGCGTTGAAGCAGCCGTTGTAGAGCATCGACCGGCTCATGTCGATCATCAGCACCGTCGCGGTCCGGGTCAGGTACTCGGTCCGGTAGACCTCGAAGTCGTCCGGCCGGAGGCGGACCGGGCTACCGACACCGTCCCGCTGGACCGCGTTCATGACGGTCCGGGGCAGGTCCAGCATGAACGGGTCGCCGAACTCGTAGGGCTTGCTCTGGTCGACCCGCTCACCGGTCGAGCCGTTGGCCCGCACCTCGTGCTGCCCGACCCGGTCCCGCTTGAGGTGGAGGAAGATATCGGTCAGGGCCTTCTCGCCGATCTTCCGGACGCCCTGCGGGGTCAACTCCAGCCCGCGCTTGCCCTCCTTGACGAAGCCGGCGTCCTCCAGCACCTTCGAGAGCTGGCGCAGGTTGGCGACTTCCTGGGCGCCCGCCTCGCCGAGCAGGTCGCGCAGACGGTCATCGTCCAGCTTCGCGAGGTCCTGCCAACTGTCGATGTCCTGGAGTTCCCGTTCGAGGTCATCGTACTCGTTCATCCGGCTCATCAGCCGGGTCGCCTCGCTCAGGGTCAGCGACTCGTCGCCGGAGAAATCCATCGGCTGGCGCCGGGCGTCGGCCGGCATCGACTGGCCGAGGTTCCGGGCCAGTCGTGCCATCTGGGCTCGCGTGTCCGGGTCCTGGAGGGCGGCCTGCATCATCCCGTCGAGCTGTTGGCGCTGGTCGGGCGACATGTTCTGCATGAGCTGCTGCATGTTCTGCATCTGCTGCCCCATGCGCTGCATCAGCTGGTCGAGGTTCTCGACGTCGTTGCCGAAATAGTGCCCCCACTTGTGCCTGAACTGCTCGAAGTCGGTCGGCTCGCCGCGCTGGTTGGCCTCGAGCATCTCGTTGAGGTCGCCGAGCATCCGGTTGAGGTCGTCGACGTCGTCCGAGGACAGGTTCTGGAGCGAGTCCGACATGCCCTGGAAGGTGGAGTCCATCACCTGCCGCTGAAGCATCTGGAGCAATTCGCGGAACTGGTCGTACGCCTCCGGGACCATGAACTCGTAGTCGCGCAGGGCCTGAATCGCCCCGGCCGGGTCGCCCGGGACCCGGTCGAGCTGCTGCTGCTTCCGGGCCGCCATCTGCTCCAGCAACCGGTGCAGGTCGGCGTCGTAGGCTGCGCCGGGCTGGCTACCCGCGTCGCCTTGCATACCCTGCCCGCCCTCACCGGGCGAACCCGACGTCGGGCTCCCGTCACCGGGCTCCGAATCGAAGTCCGATCTGGACCGGGACGAAGACACCCGCTCGCCGTCCGGTGAATCACCGCCCTGCTGGACGTCCTCGCCGTCCTGACCGGCATCACCGGACTCGGCCGCGTCGGACTGCTCAAGCTGGCGGCGACCATCGGCGAGTCGCGCCTCGATCCCGTCGCGCTCCGTCGCCATGACCTGGCGGAGGCGCTCGCGCACCTCGTCGAGGACCGAGTCGAGGTCGTAGCGCTGCATCTGCTCCTGCCGCTGCTGGCGGACGCGGTTCATCAGGTCACGCAGGCCGGGCATATGGGAACCGTCGGGGCGCTCGAAGCCCCAGCGGAACATCCGCTGCATGGCGAGGTCGAGGTCGCCGCTGTTCATCAGGTCATCGGAGAGGGCGCTCATCACTTCGTCGGGGTCGAGCGTCTCGAGGGACTGCGTGCCATCCCAGCGGGAGTAGCGGGCACCGGTGCGGTGGAACGGCATGGTCACGTCCTCCTCCCGGCGGAGCCGGGAGCCGCCGATCATCAGGGGAGCCGCCCGTGGTGACCGGTGGATGGGTTGTCGGAAGGATCGGTCGAGAGGAACGCGGTCAGCGGGTCGCCTTGCGGGGAGCCAATGCGTCGATCCTGCCGGCGGAGTCGGTGAGGGACGGGCCGGAGTCATCCGGCTCATCGAGCTCGAAGGCGAGCATCTCGCTCGCGACTTCGAGGTCGATCACGTCGCCCTGATGGAGCTGACCGCGGAGTTCGTTCATGCGGCGGTTGAGCAGCGGCAGGTCGTGCTCCTCGACCCGCCGCAGGGCCGGGCGGGCCGCCTCGATGTCGCGGGTGGCGAGGCGCTGGTAGCGGACGAGGATCGTCCCGGTCGGGCCGAGGTAGCGGTCGAGGAAGGTCCGGGCGGTTACCTCGTCCCCCTCCCCGTCACCGAGGGCGGCGACGATCTGGTCGGCCGAGGCGAGCACTTCGAGGGCCTGCCGGCGAACGTCCGGCGTCGGGATCTGGCGGGAGACGCGGCGCAGACGGTCGATCTCCTCGCCGGCCTGGGCGGTCAGTTCGGCCACACTGGCGGGAGACGGATCGACCGTGCCGGCCTGCGTCGCCGCACCACCGGCGAACGGCGCCTGGATGCGACCCTCACCGTAGCGGGCGGGGCGGCCACCCTGCTCACGGGCGACGAACTCGCGGGCCTTGCGCTCCTGCCAGTCCTTGTCCATCCGCAGGCCGAAGGTGTTCATGGTGTGGAAGAGCAGACCGATCCCCCACCCCATCGCCGGCCAGATCGCCCAGAAGTAGCCGCCCCAGGTGATCAGGTTCACCAGGATCAGGACGCCGATCACGATCAGGTAGGAGGAGAGGTGGCTCCAGTAACCGGCGAGGTCCTCGGCCCGCTTCCTGGCCCGCTTGTAGGCGGCATCCTTTGGCATCTCTGGTT
>CAXTHM010000001.1:117448-133474 GCA_964244115.1 uncultured Thermomicrobiales bacterium | reverse complement strand
CCTCCGGGGCTGGCTCCGGGACGATCAGCTCGCCGAGGATATCGCCCAGCAGGTCTTCCTGAAGGCCTGTCAGGCGCGCGACCGCTTCCGGGGCGACGACGACGCCATGGTCGGCTGGCTGTTCCGGATCGCTCGGAACGAGGCCACCAACCTCACCCGTCAGCGGGGTCGCGAGGTCTCGTGGGAGGGGATGGGTGGGGCGGCGCCGGAGCCCGTCGACCCCGACGAGCGGCCGGAGATCGCCGCGGTCCGCTCCGAGCAGCGGCGGGAGGTGGCCGCGCTGCTCGACGGCCTCTCCCCGGAGCAGCGCGAGTTGCTCCATCTCCGGTTCGCGGCCGGTCTGACCCTCGTCCAGATCGCCGGCACCCTCGGTATCTCCGATGTGGCGGCGCGGCAGCGGCTCCGTCGGACGCTGGCCCAGCTGAAAGGGGCGATCGATGACCCGACCACCCTCCGGTGACTGGCCCGCCAGCACGACGGGACCAGACGCCACGGACGACCACGACCTGCTGGCAGCCGACGAGCTCCGCGCGATCACGGCCGCGCTGACTGGGGATGCCCGTCCGGCGCCGGCGGCGCTCCGGGCCTGGGTCGTCGCGGCGGCCGACGCCGAGCGGACGTGGGCGACTGCCCAGGCCAGCCAGCCCGACGCCGATCGTCCGGTGCTGACGCCACCTCAACCGATCCGACCGCACGCACCAGTTGGCCCAATGAGGGGCCATAAGGAGGACACGATGTCTGACCGGACACCGGTTGGCACTCGCCTGGCAACGCTTCCCGTATCGCCGCGACGCGCGACACCATCCCGGACAGGGGTGCCACGGCGCCGCAACGGTCTGGCCCGGCGCTGGGATCGGCTGGGCTGGCCGATCGTCGAACTGCTCGGCGCCGCGGCCCTGATCGTCGGCCTCGTCTCCGTCCTGATGGGCGGCAGCGGCGACGGGCTGCCCGCCCTCGTCCCCGGCTTCGGCCAGACCACCCAGGTCTCGACGCCGGCGGTTGCGGCCGGCGAGGTCGCGATGGCCCAGGGCAATGCCGGCCGGACCGGGGAGATGCCCGGCCCCGGCGTCCGCAGCGACCCGACGCTGCGATGGCGACTGCCGGTCGATGCCATGGACGAGTCGGGGCGACCAGGACTCCTTCCGGATGCGGGCTCGACCGTGCTGGTCAGTGGCGGGATGGTGCTCTCCGTCGAGCGTCAGAGCACGCAGGGTTCGCCGACGGCCCCGCCATTGGCCGACGTCACGCTTCACGCGATCGATGCCGCAACGTCCGACGAGCACTGGTCGACGACATTCAACGGCGTCTCCCTGGGCTCACCGGTGATCGCCGACGGTCTGGTGTTCGTGGCGGTCGATCCTTTGGACGGAGTCCTGTCTCCGAGCGGCGGGACACCGGACCCGAATGAGCAGGTCGACCGGACTCGGGGCTATGTCGTGGCGTTCGATGCCTCGACCGGTGCGGAGCGGTGGCGGACCGCCGTCGGCCTCGTCGGCTACCAGAGCCCGGTCTTCGCCGACGGGATGGTCTTCGTCATGGACCGCGACGGGTACGCTCGCGGGCTCGATAGCCAGACCGGTGAGATCCAGTGGTCGAGTCTCAATGTCCCATCAGCGTTCGCGATCTCCTATGAGCCACGCGAACCACAGTCATCGTCCGTGTCGGTCGCCGGCGGCCTCGTGGTTGTCACGAGTTACTCCGGGTTCACCTACGCCTTCCGGCTCGACACGGGTGATGTCGCCTGGTACTGGCCGCAGGAAACCGGAAACGGGGTCGACGACTACGGGAGCGGCTTCCAGCGGAACACGATCGATCCGGTGATCTCGGGTGACACCGTGTTCCTGTCGACCAACCGCAACAACGGGACGAACGTCTTCGCAGCCGTCAGTCTTCAGACCGGGCAGGAGCGATGGACGCGCGAGACCCAGGGGTACGAACCGTCACCGGTCGCGGTGGCCGATGGCGTGGCGGTGCTCACCGTCGGTCCGTACAACGGGCGATCATTGCGGGCGATCGATGTCGCGACCGGGCAGGACGTGCTCTGGGACGTGCCGGCCTCCTCTCTGGATGAACCTATCCCGACGATCGCCGACGGGATCGTCTACGCCGGCAATTCCGACAGCTCGGTCCGGGCGATCGATCTGCGGACCGGTGATGTGCTCTGGACCGTTCGGACGGGCGGCGCCATCGCCAGCCAGATCTATGCGGGCAACGGCACGGTCTACTTCATGAGCCAGGATGACTGGCTCTACGCTGTCGGAGGATCGGGCGATCCGGGCGAAAGGACGGTCTCCGGGTCCGAGGTCGATATCTCCGGATTGCCTCCCTGCGACGTGACGCCGCGTCCCATGGTCTATGCCACCCCGATCCCCGATGGGGGCCCGGCGGTACTACCGACCGTGCCGCTCCCGTCCGCGACACCGGCATTCACGCTACCCGATATCGTCGTCGGGGAGCAGCAGACGCAGGCGCCAGCCATGCGCTGGGACGACCTGCCGAGCGGAACCACCGTCTCGGAGGAGCAGGCCAGTGGGATCGCCGCGACGCTGGAACGGATGCAATCGTGCAGCCGACCGGGCAACGGTGCCTATCTCGCGGCCTTCTCTTCGGACGACTACTTCCTTCGTCCGTGGGTCGTGTGGCGGCTCGCCTACGACGGGTACTCGTCCTGGGGTGGAGCCAGTGGTGCGCTGGACCAGAACCAGATCCTGGCGACCGGACGCGTTCTGCCCGATGGTCGCGTGGCGGTCGTGCAGACATCGGAGTGGAGCCCCGACTACGGCAACCTCATCGTCTTCGTCGAGGTCGACGGCCAGTGGCTCATCGACGAGTGGGTCGAGCTCACCCCAGACGGGAAGCCAAGCCAGGGCTGATCGATGCCACCGAGGGGCAATCGACGATCCTGTGGCGCCATCGGGGAGACCCGGTGGCGCCGTTCCGTGTTCCTGACTTCCTGCGGCGGGAATGTCATGGTTTCGCGGGTGAGGTGTTCGTAGAGGAGGGGATGGGGGCTGACGCACGATCATGATCCCGGGGATCGGTCACGAGATCCCGATATGGTCCGACGGGCGGACCGTAGCGCCAGGCTCCGCCGCTGCTCCGCGTGGTCTCTGCCGAACCCTGCCGGACCTGTTCGACCACATCGTCGTCCATCAGGGAGGGTGATTGCTGATCGACGAGTTCCTGGCCGTTCCGGCTTCCCGGCCGCCCTGCTTCCGGCCCCTATACCCCGGACGACGCATAGGGAACGTAGGAGGGCTGGCATGGGTCAGGTATAATGGAAGGAGCTATCGCCCCGTGACGCCGCCCGTCTGGCGTCGGACGGGGCGTCCCCATTGCCTGATCCAAGGACGAGACCCCGGATGACGACCACCGCCCCCGCCGCCAACAACCTGCTCCGCCAGCTGGCCGAACTCGACCGGCGGGCCGGAGAACTCGAGCACCTGATGGCCGACCCCGCCGTCTCGACCGACCCGACCCGCCTCCAGGAGATCGGCCGCGAGCGGGCCGAGCTCGAGCCGATCGTCGTCGCCTACCGCGAGTACTTGGCGACCGTCCAGGGCATCGCCGAGGCCGAGGAGATGGTCGCCGGGGCCGGGCCGGATCGCGAGCTGGCCGAACTCGCCGGTGACGAGCTCCAGACCCTGCGTCAGGCCAGCGAGGGGCAGGTCGCCGCGATCCGGCGGCTGCTCGTGCCGAAGGACCCGAACGACGACAAGAACGTCATCATCGAGATCCGGGCCGGGACCGGCGGCGACGAGGCCGCCCTGTTCGCCGCCGACCTGTTCCGGATGTACGTCCGGTACGCCGAGAAGATGCGGTGGCGAGTCGAGGTCATCTCCGAGACGCTGACCGACGGCGGCGGCTTCCGGGAGATCATCTTCCAGGTCAACGGCACCGGCGCCTACAGCTACCTGCGCTACGAGAGCGGCGTCCACCGCGTCCAGCGCGTGCCCTCGACGGAGAGCCAGGGCCGGATCCACACCAGCACCGCCAGCGTCGCGGTCCTGCCCGAGGCCGAGGACGTCGACATCCAGATCGCCGACAACGACCTCCGGATCGACGTCTACCGTTCCAGCGGCAACGGCGGGCAGAGCGTCAACACGACCGACTCCGCCGTCCGGATCACCCACCTGCCGACCGGGCTGGTCGTGACCTGCCAGGACGAGAAGAGCCAGCTCAAGAACAAGCTTAAGGCGATGACGGTCCTGCGCTCCCGGCTCTACGACATCGAGCAGCAGAAGGCCAACCAGGAGCGTGGCGACGCCCGCCGCTCGCAGATCGGCTCCGGCGAGCGCAGCGAGAAGATCCGGACCTACAACTTCCCGCAGGACCGGATCACCGACCACCGGATCAGGATGAACGTCAGCAACATCCCCGGCGTGCTGGCCGGCAACCTCGACCCATTGCTCAACGAGCTCCGAGCGGTGGACGAGGCCGAGCGCCTCGGCGAGGCGGATGCCGCCGACTAGGCGCTCGGCTGGGACGTGATCAGGAGCGGAGCTTCGGGCTGATCCGGCTCGACGATGGGCCTGTCTGGCCGCTCAATGCGCCCGCCCGTTTACGCGACACGACACGGCTATGTCCGGATCGGCGCCGCGACGTAGCGGTGAGGCGTTCCTCACCGGGATTGGCGCGGCGGTGATCGCCCCACCGGGCGATACCAGTGCGGGTGTCGAGCATGGTCCGATCGAGCATCGGGTGCACCGCCGAGATCGCGGGTCCGTACGCGATCGGACCGTCACGACATTCCCGACATTCGCCGTGCATACCGGCTATGCATACCCGCCGGGACGGTTCGCCCGCGGCAAGTGTCCGTACAGATGATCTGCTATACTTCCCAATAGATAGTATTTGCCTTGACCTGAGGCTTCGGCCGGGATGTCGATCGTCCCGCCGCTGGCCCCGAAGGAGCGTCCGCCGATGACGACCCCATCCTCCGCGACCACTGACACGACCACGACCGAGACGACCCCGGCGACCGCCAGCCGCTGCGAGGGCTTCCGTGAGCGCCGCGGCAAGTACTTCGCCACCCACGCCAACTCGCCGCTGACCGCCGGCCAGCGCGAGCGCTTCACCGGCCTCGTCTACTACCCCGAGAATCCGGCCCTGGCGCTGGAACTCGCGATGGACATCGACGGGCCGGGCATCGGCGAGCAACTCACGATCGCCGGGCTGGACGGCAAGCCCAAGGAGTACATCCGGGCCGGCCGGATCCACTTCGACGTCGAGGGCCAGCCGGTCACGCTGACCGTCTTCAAGGACATCGCCCGGGGCCGGTTCTTCCTGCCGTTCCGCGACCTGACGGCCGGTGAGGAGACCTACCCGGTCGGGCGCTACCTCGACCCGCAGGCCCGCCCCGATGGGACCCTGCAGGTCGACTTCAACTACGCCTACAACCCGTACTGCGCCTACAGCGATGGGTGGACCTGCCCGGTCCCGCCCTTCGAGAACATGGTCCGCGTCCGGATCGCCGCCGGCGAGAAGATCTACCCGGATCAGGAGCACGGCATCGACGAGAACGCCGGCCACTGACCGATCCGGGACGGAGAACGGACCGATCCGGCGACACCCGATGTCGCCGGGTCGGTCCGTTCGGTTGTTGCGCACTGGATCCCGTACGGCCATGATCCCAACCCGAACCCCTCGTGCTGCCCGGACGGGCCGGACGAGAGACTCGTCATAACACGGCGCCGGTGTCGTACCATTGACCGGTTGCGCGGCCGACCCCCTCGTGAGGGAGGTGACGGTCGCCCGTCCTTGCATCCCCGTCGCCGCCCAGGAGCCCCATCCCGATGACCGCTGTCGCCGATCCCCCCGCCGCCGTCGAGCCCGCCGTCGCGATCGACCTGCCCGGCTCCCGGACCAACCCGCTCCACCCCGCCGATCCGGTCGACCTCCACCTCCACACGTACGCCAGCGACGGCGCCTGGTCCCCGGCCGACCTGGTCGATCACCTCGCCACCGAGGGCTTCAAAGTGGTCGCCGTCTGCGACCACGATACCCAGCGCTCGGTGCTGGAAGTCACCCGGTTGGCGGCGGAGCGGGGCATCCGCGTCATCCCCGGCGTCGAGATGACGGTGGGCTGGAACCGGCGCCAGCTCCACCTGCTCGTCTACGGCATCTCGCCGGACCGCACGGACCAGGCGGCGCAGGCCTTCATCGACTGCACCCGCGACGTCGACCGGATGCTGATCGACATGGCCGAGGACGCTCGGCGGCGGTTCGAGGCCGACGACAAGCCGATCCCCGACGTCCACGAGCTCCACGGCGACCGGCCGATGTGGCCGTTCCACGTCCTGACGGCGGCGATCAAGGCCGGCCACGTCAAGAGTCTCTACCACTCCGCCCGCCACCTCGAGAAGCTCGGCGGCCAGTTCAGCGCCGAGCTGCCGATCGAGCGCGTCGTCGACGCCGCCCACCAGGCCGGCGGCATCTGCGTGATCGCCCATCCCGGCCGGCCCGATGCCGTCGGCATCCTGACCGAGCCGGACCTCGACCGGCTGCTGGCGACGGTCCCGGTCGACGGGATCGAGGCGCACTACCGCTCCTATACGGACACGCAGACCGAGTTCTACCGGGCGCTGGCTGCCAACCGGAGCCTGCTCGTCTCCTGCGGGTCGGACAGCCACGCCCCGCGCCAGCCGGTCGACCCGCGACCGTGGCGGGCGGCCTGGTGCGCCGACCTGCTCCGGCGGCTCGGCGTCTCCGTGACGCCGGCCGCGTCGGGCTCGCCGTCGTGGGCGGCGGGGCAGGACCCGCAGGCCGCGCTGCCCCGGACCGCGACCGACGTCGCCGCCGACGCTGCCCGGGCCGCCGCCGAGGCCGCGAAGTCCGCCGCCGAAACCGCCCAGAAGGCCGCCGAAGTCGCGACGGAGGCGGCCAGATCGATGATGGACGCCATCAGACGGTTCGAGGAATCGCGTTTGCGTTAGGGGTCGCATGAGAAGGACTCCGGCGACCCGATCGCCCGCCGGAGTGGGGCGGATTTCCTTGCGGTCACAGGAAAAACCCGCTAGCCTTCGTCACACTGCGCGGTCGCTCCGGATTCGACGACGGATCCGGTGGGTCGCGCAGGAGCCATGACGGCTCGACGCCAGGGAGCGTACCTGCCATGCCCGTCCAGATCCTGGCCGTATCCGACGTGATCGACCAGCGAATCCACAGCTCATCGCTCCGTGAGCGGATGCCCGACGTCGATCTGGCGATCGGCTGTGGGGACCTGCCGGGCCGGTATCTCGAGTTCATCGTCGATGCCGTCAACCGGCCGCTCTACTACGTGCTGGGCAACCACGCCGACGAGATCCAGCGCGACCGCGACGGTCGGCCCCGTGGCCCGCTCGGCTGCATCGACATCGGCGGCAAGGTCGTCCGCGATCAGCGGACCGGCCTGATCCTCGCCGGGCTGCCCGGGTCGCCGAAGTACAACGACAGCGAGCCGGAGCAGTACTCGGAGCGCGAGATGGCGCTCAAGATCGCCAGGATGACGCCGCGCCTGCTCTGGAACCAGCACCGCTACGGACGCGCCCTCGATGTCCTCGTCACGCACTCCCCACCACGCGGGTTGGGGGATCGGGACGACGAGGCGCATCAGGGCTTCACGGTCATCCGCTCGTTCCTCGACCGCTTCAAGCCGGCCTACCACCTCCACGGTCATGTCCATCTCTACGACCGGTCCCAGTCCCCCGTGCTGTGCTACGGGGAGACGACGATCATCAACGTCTACCCGTACCAGGCGCTGGAGATCAGTGTCCCGGTGATCGAGATGAGCTACCGGCCAACGTCCCGCTCGGGTGGTTCCGCCATCGAGCGGATGACGCCGACGGGCGGGAGTTTCAGCCCACTGCGGGTCGAGGGCGGTGGCCGCTTCACCGGTCAGGTCGCGACGTTCGAATCCACGACCACCGAGATGGTCAGCGACCGGGGCCGGACGGTGATCCAGGAGCGCGTGACGACGGTGTCCGCGAGCCGGTAGTCCCCCGCGCGGGCCTGGGTCATGGGTGCGCGTCTCCCGATCCTCACGGCCGGATCGGCCCGTCTCCGGGATCTCACGGAGTTGTCCCGGCCCAGCCGGCACGGTATCGTTGCGGGACATGACGACGACGGACAGGCCCCGGAACCGACCGGGGAGGAACGATCATGGCCGATAACCGGGTAGATCATGACTTTGATCGCGCCCGGCAGCGGGCGTTCCTGCATGACATGGTCGCCGCCGTCCGGCGCCAGCCCAACGACCTCGTCTCCTTCCATGACATCCGCAAGCGCATGTCGCCGGAGGGCGAGAGCTACCGCGGCCTCCAGATCGTGCCGATCAATCACATCATCGGCAGCATGGACCGTTTCCAGGACTTCGATCGCGCCTTCCTGCCCCGCCAGCGCCATATGTCCCAGCGCTGGAAGCGCGTCGACAAGGCGTTCTACGACGACGTCACGCTGCCGCCGATCCAGCTCTATCAGGTCGGCGATATCTACTTCGTCAAGGACGGCAACCACCGTGTCTCCGTCGCCCGGCAGCGGGGGGGCGACTTCATCGACGCCGAAGTGATCGAGGGGCACATCCGCGTGCCGCTCAACGCCTCGATGTCGCCGCAGGAGCTGCTGCTCCAGGTCGAGTACGCCGAGTTCCTGCGTCGGACGGACATCGACCGCCTCCGGCCCGACCACGACATCCGCCCGACCGCGCTGGGCCGGTACGACGAGATCTGGCAGCAGATCCTCGGTCACCAGGTCTGGCTGACCGCGATCTGGCACCGCTACGCCACCGTCGCCGAGACCGTCGCCGACTGGTACGACTTCATCTACCTGCCGATCGTCCGGGTCGCGGCCGATCGCGGCGTGCTGGACCGGTTCCCCTCCCGGACCGACGCCGACGTCTACCTCTGGGTGATGCACCACCGCGGCGAACTGGAGCAGCGCGTCGGGCAGGACGTCGGACCACTGGCGGCGGCCGAGGACTACGCCAGCCAGGTCGCCGAGAACAGCAACCCGGTCCACCGGATCGTCGAGGGCACGCGGGGGCTGCTGCGCCGCTTCGCGCCGGACCTCGCCCCGGAACAGCCCGGTCGCGCCAGCCGCCCGATCACCCCGGACCCGTTCCCGCTCCAGCCGATGCCGTACGGGCCAGCCGAGATCGAGGCGGCCGGCCGGAAGCCGAACGACGACCAGGGGGCGAAGACCGGCCAGGGCGGGAACGGGCTTGCCGACCCAGCGACCGACGGTTCCGTACCGCCAGGGCCAGCCAGCGATGTGGCGGCCGAGTCCGCCCCCTGACCGTTGGATGTGACGCCTGGGCACCCGGAGCCCGTGCAGAAACCCTGCGCGAAGAGGATAGAATAGCCGCCTAAGGCAGGCCGATCGGGAGTCCGGCGGCTGAGCGGCGACGAGGACGGGGAGAGACAGCATGTTCAGTGGTGGACGGACGGCGCAGCCTGTGGGATCGAACCGCTCCTTCTCCGATCGGCTGATCGGCGCGGCCCGGCTGGACCGGTCGGTCTATGAGGAGGTCGAGCGCGACACGACGGCGACAACCCAGGCCGCCATCGTCGTCGCGATCGCAGCGATCGCCAGCGCGATCGGCGGTCTGAGCGGCGGTTGGCAGGGTGCGGTCTCCGGCCTGATCGGTGCGCTGATCGGCTGGGTGGTCTCGTCGGCGTTCATCTACATCGTCGGCACGCGCATCATTCCCAGCGACCGGGTCCAGGCTGACATGGGTCAGGTCCTTCGGACACAGGGGTTCGCCTCCGTTCCGAACTTTCTGCTCGTCGTCGCGGCCATCCCGGTCCTTGGGCCGCTGGTCGCCCTTGTCGTCTTCGTCTGGTACATCATCACCCGAATCATCGGCATTCAGTCCGCCCTTGAAACGTCCGTCCCGCGAGCGGTCGCGATCGCGATCATTGCCGTGATCCTGCAGGTGATCGCGACCGTGATCATCGCCGCGATCTTCGGCGTCGGCATCTACGCGATCGACTCGATCTTCTAGGCGCTCTGGTCTGGTCTGGCTCGGTCCCGGTCCCGGTCGATGACATCCGCAGCGTCCGTGGCCCCACTCGCGCCTCAGTGAGTGGGGCCACGGACGTTCTGTCACAGAGCCGACACCGTCGTTCCGTGAATCGCAACGGTTGGGGCATAGCGGTGCCACAGATGGCCGGTACGATAGGGGACATGACGGCGTGCCGACCGCATCGCCGACGCGCATGGATACACAGGGGAACGGGGACATCATGTACGGGCGAATCTATCCGCAGCCGGCCGGGGGCCGGTCGTTCACGGACCGGATGATCGCGGTCGCCAGGCTGGACCGGTCGGCGTACGAGGAGGTCGAGCACGACCGGAACGCGACCTCGCAGGCCGCGATCGTCATCCTGGTCGCCGCGGTCGCCGCCGCGATCGGGCAGGTCGATGAGGGTGGCCGGGGGCTGATCGCCGGCCTGATCGGTGGCCTGCTGGCCTGGGTGGTCTCCTCGGCGTTCATCTACGTCGCCGGGACGCGGGTGATCCCGAGTGACCGGGTCGAGGCCACGGTCGGCCAGGTGCTGCGGACGCAGGGCTTCGCGGCCGCGCCGAACCTGCTGCTGGTCGTGGCTGCGTTCCCGCTCTTCGGCGGGCTGATCGCTTTCGCGGTCGGCATCTGGTATCTGATCACCCGGATCGTCGCCATCCAGGCGGCGCTGGAGACGTCCGTCCTCCGGGCGATCGGCATCGCGGTCATCGCGGTGATCCTGGAGTTCCTCGTCCTCGGCATCATGGGCCTGATCTTCGGCGTCGGTCTGTTCGCGGTCGGCTCCGTCCTGTAGGCGAAGCCGTCGGCTCAGCGTCATCGAAACGACCAAGAGACCCCGGTCGGCGTCGCGCCGGCCGGGGTTCGTCGCGTCCACCGGACGCGGCGCCGTCGTCGTAGCGGCGAAGCTTGCGAGCCCGGCCACCGCAGCGGCCTTCGCCGGTAGGCGAGATCGTTTTCGCCACATGGTCGGTGGCGGAGCAGACCCCTCCCCCGCTCCCGGTTCGCTCAATCACCTGAAGGTGAATTCGGCTCACCGGTCCCGGAGAGGGGCTTCCACGGGTCGCGCGAGCGCTCCTGTCAGTGGCAGCGGTGGTGGATCGTCGTCGGGTCAGCGAGGTGAGAAACCATGGCCCCTACAGCGCGGCTCATAGCGGTTGACGGTGGAGCTGCCTCCCCCTCTCCATCCGGTCGGGACGGAGTCGCCCGCAGGCGACGGAGCCAGACCGGGATGGGGAGGGGCCCGGGGGGTGGGGCTCGCCGCTCGCGACCGACAAGGGCCACGAGATTCGCTCTACGTTACGGAACCGCTCACGACCTGGCCTACCGGACGCGGCGCCACGGCAGGGCGAGCCGCTCCAGCACGGCGAGCAGGCTGAACAGGCCGATCCCGAGCAGCGAGAGGACGACGATGATCGCGAAGACGCGGGCGGTCAGGAACTGGGCGCCAGCGCGGTTGAGCAGGTAGCCGAGCCCCTCGCTGGCGCCCGTCAGCTCGGCGAAGACCGCGCCGATCACGCAGGCCGTCATCGCGATCCGGGCGCCGGAGAAGATCGCCGGCAGCGCCGAGGGCAACTGGGCGTGGCGGAGCCGGGACCAGGCGCTGGCCCGGAGCGTCCGGAACAGGTCGAGCGTGTCACGGTCGGTCGAGCGTATGCCGTCGACGGTGCTGACGACGATCGGGAAGAAGCCGATCAGGGTGGTGACGAGCACCTTCGGGAACAGGCCGTAACCGAACCAGATCAGCAGCAGCGGCGCGATCGCCGGGATCGGGATCGTCTGCGAGGTGATCACGATCGGGTAGACCGCCCGGGCGACCGGCCCGACGTTGGCGATCAGCACCCCGAGCGTCACCCCGATGACGACGGCCAGCCCGAAGCCGAGCAGGATCTCGTTCAACGTCACCCGGGCGTTCTGCAGCAGCAGCGCCCGGTCGTCGATCAGCGCCCGCCCGATGGCCGACGGCGGCGGCAGCAGCCAGCGGGGGACGTCGCGGAGCCGGACGGTGATCTCCCAGACGACGAGGACCGCCGCGATCAGCCCAACGGGCCAGAGCAATCCGGCCGGCGACGGCAGGCGGGTGAAGTGGTGATCGCGCATCGACGGTCTCTCCACCTTGGCCCGTCCCGGTGCTTGCTCGTGATCGGCGCCCATCCGAACCGGCCGTCGCGAAACCATAGCCTACCGTGGCGCTTCAGATGGGTGGAACGCGCGTAGGTCTCGCTGCCGGCGGGATTTCCGGTGCCCCGGACCGGGCGCTGAAGCCGCCCGTCAACTCGGAGAATCGTTCGCATCTCGCGCTCGAGCACGGCGTGTTGAATCGCACTGACCAGATATGCCCGTAGGTCGATGGGTGGCGTTGCCCCCTCTCTGGGCACCTGCGGAGCCGCAGCGCAGCGAGCGCATTTGGCGGGTCAGCGAGCGGGTTCATCCTGGCTGGGGGAGGTCCGTTCCGCCACCCGCCAACTCCCGATGACAACCACGCTACCGACCAACCTGACCGTGTCCGGATCGGCCCTGCCCGGCCGGGACGTTCCTCGGCTGAGGCACCCTTGCGAACAGCGACCGGCCGGAGAGGGATGCGGCCGGGGCGGCGGTCCGCTCGCCGGCGTCCGCCTGCCGGGGTGACGGCTGCGACGATTGCGACGACCGCTCGCCCGGGGCCGGGATGCCCTCGGTCCCACGGACGAGCAGGACGTAGATCGCCGAGAGGATCGGCAGGTGGCCGATCAGCTCCTGCGGCGGGAGGAAGGCGATGCCGAGGTTGAACGGGATCCAGAGCCCGACGATCACGACGCGGATCAGCTTGCCGGAGATCAGGGCGGTACCGGCCGTGATCTCGACGATCCCGGCGGCGTAGGTGAAGCGCTCGTCGGTGAACCATGACAGGCCGAGCGAGCCCAGGACGTTGAACTCGGGGTACTCGCGCAGGAAGGCGACGGTGAGATCGGGTGCGATCAGCTTCTCGGTGAAGCCGAGTATCACGATCGAGGCGCCGACCGTCACCCGCAGGATCGTCAGGGCGTGGGGCCGCAGCCGGTCGGACAGGGCGGTCCGGTCCTCCTCGCGGCCGTCGGCGTACCGGACGACGCCGCGTCCGACCGCCAGCAGGTAGAGGGCGATCCCGATGAACAGGATCTGCTCCAGCGCCTCGTACCAGGAGCCGTAGGCGAAGGCGAGCCCGAACAGGCCGAGCACGAGCAGGGCGCCGACCCGCGACAGCACGCCGGTGATGAACGAGAAACCGGCGATGACGGCGATGGCGGCGATCCCGTAGCCGACGACGCTGTGCGGCAGCGGGATGTTGGGCACGAACAGCGTCATCTGCGAGGCGGCGTAGATCAGCGTGATCGCGGCCTGTACCCCGAGGATGGCCGGGGCGGCCGGCTCCAGGCGCTGGAAGACGGGCGGCCGGGGCCAGAGCGGGTCACCGGTCAGCCGCTCGCCGAGCGCCAGCATCGCGACCGCCCCGGCCGCCGCCCCGAGCGCGAGCAGCACTGGCAGCGACCAGATCCGCGACCATTCCGGCTCCCAGTACGGGCCGTACGGCGTGAACCAGCGGGCGTGGGCCGACGCGACGCCGGGAATGAGCGCGACGATCAGTGCGACCAGGATGACCCGGACCCGCCACCCCATCGCCCATCGCGTCACCGGTCTCGGAATGCTGCCGGACTGTCGCCCGCGCGCTGTCTGTGTCATCGTCGTCGCCCCCCTCCCTGCCGGCCCGACCGGTGCATGATTCTGGCCCAGGCCGGGTGCCTCAATGCTACGGGAGGGAGGTGACGGTGTCTGTCGGGAAGAACCGGTGATCCCGCCGGGAATCCGCCGGTCAGCCGGAGGGCGACGATCCGAGGGGGAGAGGACCCAGGCGCGGGCCCATCGTCCCGTGACCCGACACCCGAAGGCTGACTCCGGCCAGGCTTCGACCGACCGCTCTCGGGCTGGTCATGAACGTGCGGGGACCGGCAGTCCGGGACGGTCGCCCACCGGACGCTGCTGGCCACCGCTGCCGGTTCGATCGGGCGGGGCCGTGAGACTCCGACCGGTGACGAGCGTTCGTCCCGATCGGTCGCTACGGGAGTGCCTGTGCCGAAGACTACGACCACAGCCTTCGCCGGCTTCCCCGATACGGCCCCGGACTTCTTCGTCGGCCTCGCCGCCGACAACTCGCGGGACTACTGGCAGGCCAACCGGCTGGCATTCGCGTCCCAGGTCCGCGAGCCGATGGAGGCGCTGGTCGCGGCCCTGGAGCCACAGACCGGCCCGATGCGCCTGTTCCGGATGCATCGCGATGTCCGGTTCTCCCGCGACAAGTCGCCCTACAAGACGCAGCAGGGCGCCCTCCGCGACCGGCCCGAGGGCGGGATCCTCTACCTCCAGCTCGATGCCGACGGCCTGATGGCGGCCAGCGGCTACCACTGGCTGGCGCGGGACCAGTTGCACCGCTTTCGCGAGATGGTCGCCGACGACCGCACCGGTCCGGCCTTCCTCAAGGTGGTCGAGTCACTGACCGGCGACGGTCTGACCGTCGGCGGCGGCATCGAGGACCCGCTCAAGGGGACCCCGCGCGGCTACGCGAAGGATCATCCCCGGATCGAATGGCTGCGCTGGAAAGGGGCGATCGCGAGCCACCGGGTCGACGACCCGGACCGGCTGGCGTCTCCCGATCTGGTCGGTGAGATCGTTCGGTTCCGCGACGCATCCATCCCGCTGCTAAAGCTGCTCGACCGCCACGTCGGCCCGAGCAGCGAACCGCGACCCGAGCGCTGACCAACCCCTACCGGGACGCCACAAGGAGATCTCGTCCCTCGCCGGGTCCCGCGGCCCGGCCGGCCGGACCTGCCACCGCCCAAAGACCTGAATGAGGGACGTCACTCTATGACACCACCCGGCGAATCACCCTACCCTGACGACCGGCCACCTCCGGCGGCGGGTGTCCGGCTGGGCTGGGACGACCTGCCGGAGCCGATCCGGGCCGGGATCGCGGAGCGGCTCGGCGGCGACGTGACGGACGTTCAGTCGCAGCCGGGCGGGTTCTCGCCGGGGCTGGCCGCGCTGATCGAGACCAGCGGCGGGCGCCGGGCGTTCGTCAAGGCGGCGGGCCCGGAGCCCAACCTGACGTCGGCCGAGTTCCACCGGCGGGAAGCCGTCGTCGC
Organism: uncultured Thermomicrobiales bacterium; assembly: GCA_964244115.1. GTDB lineage: Bacteria > Chloroflexota > Chloroflexia > Thermomicrobiales > UBA6265 > CADCWK01. The sequence goes on along the minus strand of CAXTHM010000001.1, from coordinate 118,321 downwards.
CGCGGCCCTCCCCGCAGACGCCCCGACCTCCCGGCTGCGCTGGTCCTGGGATACCGGTGCCGATGGTTGGGTGGTCCTGGCCTTCGACGCGATCGACGGCCGCTCCCCGGAGATACCGTGGAAGCCGGACGAACTGGGACTGGTCCTGGCCGGTCTCGATCGCCTGTCGGCGCTCCTGACGCCCTCACCGGTCCCGGCGGATATCGTCGGCGGCATCGAGGGATGGGGTGGGCTGGCCGGCGGCTGGTGGCGACGGGCGGCGCTGTTCCGGCCGGACGGGCTCGACGGATGGTCGGTCCGGCACGCGGCGGCGCTGGCGGAGCTGGAGCGGGCGGCCCCGGACGCGGCGACGGGTGAGACGCTCCTTCACCTCGACCTGCGGGCCGACAACATGCTGCTGACGGCCGATGGCGTCCGCTTCGTCGACTGGCCCCATGCCCGGCTAGGCGCGGCCTGGGTGGATCTCGCCTTCCTGGCGCCGTCGGTGGCGATGCAGGGTGGACCGGCCCCCGACGCGCTGATGGGTCGGCTGGCCGGCGCGCGGGCGCCGGACGACGCGGCCCTGACCGCGGTCGTCGCCGCCATCGCCGGGTTCTTCACCATCCAGGCCGTGGCGCCGCCGCCGCCCGGCCTCCCGACCCTGCGGGCCTTCCAGGCCGCCCAGGGCGCCGTCGCCCGGGCCTGGCTGAGCCAGCGGACCGGGCTCAGGTAGCCAGGCTCGGAGATTGATCGGTCGCTGAATCGGCGGCCTGGACCCGCCCCGGCAGGCCAACCGATTAGACTCTCCGGAGCACTGCGCGACCTGCCCCCGCGCGACGGCTCGGGATGAGATGCCCTCCGGCCGCGCTGCCCAGGCGACCGGAGACCGATGGA
>CAXTHM010000001.1:98523-117438 GCA_964244115.1 uncultured Thermomicrobiales bacterium | reverse complement strand
AACGTCCTCGACATCCTGGACCCGTTCGCCGCCGCCTGCGTCGAGCGGCTTGCCGCCGCCTACGCTGCGGCCGGCGAGGAGCTGTTCCTCGTCGGTGGGGTGATCCGCGACGCCCTCCTCGGCCGGATCGCCGCCGGTCACGCCTTCGACCTCGACTTCGCGACCTCGGCCCTGCCGGACACTACCCAGCGGCTGGGCCGGGCGGCCGGCGCCTCGTCGGTCTACCTCGTCGGCGAGCGGTTCGGCACGGTTGGTCTGATCTTCACCGACACGGTCGAGCCCGGAGAGCATCCCGACGTTTCCCCCAATGGCGACGCCTCGACGCCCCCGACGCTCGGGGTCGAGATCACGACCTACCGCCGCGAGGCCTACGTCGATGGCACCCGGCACCCGGTCGTCGAGCTCGGCGGGACGCTGGCGGACGACCTCGCCCGGCGGGACTTCACGATCAACGCGATGGCCGCCGACGCCGGGACCGGGGCGCTGGCCGACCCCTACGGCGGACTGCCGGACCTCGACCTCGCCGTCCTCCGGGCCGTCGGTGACCCGGACGAGCGCTTCGCCGAGGATCCGCTCCGGCTGCTCCGGGCGGCCCGGTTCGTCTCCCAGCTCGGCTTCCGGCTGGAGGCGGAGACCGAGGCGGCGATCGCCCGGACGGCACCGGACCTGGCCCGGATCAGCCGGGAGCGCATCCTGGCCGAGATGAGCCGGCTGCTGACCGGGCAGTACGTCGATCACGGGCTGGAGACGCTGCGCACGACCGGGCTGCTGGCCGAGGCGCTGCCGGAGCTGGAGCCGATCGCCGAGATGACGGTCGACCCGTACGGCTTCGGCCGGGGCCAGGGTGGGGTCGGGCGGGAGAAGGACCTCTGGGATCACACCCGGCAGGTCGTCCGGCAGGCACCGGCCCGGACGGTGGTCCGCTGGGCGGCGCTGCTCCACGACGCCGCCAAGCCCGCGACCCGCTCCGTCGACGCGGCCGGCGAGGTCCATTTCTTCGGGCACGAGCGCGAGGGCGCCAGACTGGCCGAGCGCCTGCTCCGGCGACTGGGGGCGGACAGGCAGACGATTGGCCGGGTCAGTCGGCTGGTGGAGTTCCACGCCCGGCCAGAAGCCTACGAGCCCGACTGGACGGACAGCGCCGTCCGGCGACTGGCGCTCGAGGCCGGCGACGTGCTGGACGACCTGCTCGACCTCGCCGAGGCCGACGTCACCTCCGCTCGGGAGCACCGGCGGCGGCTGGCGGCCGACCGGATCGCGGCCCTGCGGGAGCACATCGCCCGGCTGGAAGCGGAGCAGGCCCTCGACCGTCTGCAGAGCCCGCTGGACGGCAACGACCTGATGGCGCTGTTCGACCGCCGGCCGGGCCGCTGGATCGCCGAGATTAAGGACCACCTGCGGGAACTCGTCATTGATGGCGAACTGGCATCCGACGACCGGGCCGGCGCCGAGCGCATCGCCCGGGAGCTGGTCGGGGACGACTGAGCGTACGCTTCAGGGCCGCGGTCATCGTTGAGAACTCGCGACCCTGTCCGGGCGCTGAAGCCTCCCGGTGACATCTCGTGTTGCCGGGAGGGGGGCCATGAACCGATGCTCGCTTGACGGCTCTCGACTGGATTACCTGCGCTCGATACGCGGTCCGTCTCCCCGCTCCGGGCACCCGCGGAGCCGATGTCGCATGGGGCGGATAAGCGAGCAGGTGAGCCGGAGCGGGATCGGGGGAGAGGTCTACTCCGCCACCGAGATGCTTCGATTGCACCCTGATCTCACCGTCAATACGCTACCCACCGGATACTGGGAGTGACGAACATGCCTATCAATGACCACATCGGCTCATCGTTCGACGACTTCCTCGACCGTGAGGGGATACGTGACGAGACGCATCGGATCGCCCAGGAGCGGGTCCGGTCCTGGGCGATCGCCGAAGCAGACGATAGGGACGTACACGAGGAGCGACTCAGCGGCGGCAACGTCTCGGACTCCGTCGTCCGGGTCGGCGACACGGTCCGGAAGCCGGCGACGCCAGCGACCCCGGCGGTCGATGCGTTCCTGGCCCATCTCGACGCGGCCGGGTTCGTCGGCGCTCCGGCGACCTTTGGGATCGACGGGCGGGGCCGGCACGTCGTCGAGTTCGTCCCCGGCCAGCTCGCCCACGACCTGCCGCCGATGACGCTGCCGGAGCTGAACCGGGTCGGTCGGCTGATCCGGGAGCTGCACGACGCGTCGGCCACGTTCGTCCCGCCAGCCGACGCCGAATGGGACGTCGCGATCCCGCCGGACCGCGAGGAGCTGATCTGCCACCACGACCTGGCGCCGTGGAACCTCGTCCGGGACGGCGACCGCTGGGTCTTCATCGACTGGGACGGTTCCGGCCCCGGTTCACGGCTCTGGGATCTCGCCTACGCCGCTCACGGTTTCGTCCAGCTCGGCGCCGGTGGCGACCCGGCCTATGACGCGCTGCGGCTCCGCGCCCTCGTCGACGGCTACGGCCTCGACGCCGGGCAGCGCCGCGCCCTGCCGCAATTGATCGTCGACCACACCCGCGCCATGTTCGACCTGCTGGAGGACGGCGCCCGGACCTGTCGCCAGCCCTGGGCCCGCCTCCACGCCGAAGGCCACGCCGACCACTGGGGTCCGGCCGCGGCGTACATCGAGCGCAACCTGCCGGTCTTCGCCGCCGCCATCCGCTGAGGCAGTTGGTCCAATCACGGGATGGTCCCGGCTGTCGGACTATGCGATAAACGCGGGAACCTGTACCGAACGACAGTGTCGTAGTTCGAGGATCCCGCATGAGTGTCAACTTTCCGCTCGATGGTCTTGCTCTTTCCAAACGAGATGGACCCGGATCCATCCGCACGCCGAAAGCGTCGCTGCTCGACTCCCTGGAAGTACCCGCGGTTAGGGTGCGCAAGGATGCCTTTGCGGGTATGAGTGCGCGCGCCAAAGCGGCACGGGTCACCTCCCATCCGGCACTCCTGCTCGCGTCGTCGAAGCTGGACAGGGATCAGCATCGGGTCGCGACATCGTCCGCCACTACGTTGCGAGTGATCGCGCCGGCTGGTTCCGGCAAGACGCACACGATGATCAACCGGGTGGTCTTGCAGGCGAGATCCAATGGGGTGGATGCCGGACGATTCCTGATGCTGACCTTCGACAAGTCCGCGACTTCATCGTTGACAAGCAAGCTGGCCGAAATCCAGGCGGACTCGGGGGTAGCAATACGCACCGGCAATCCCTCGATCCAGACCCTCAACGCCTTTGGCTATCGCATCCTCCGGGAGAATTTCGGGAATGAGCACAAGCCGCTTGCCGAATCCCGGCAACTCCGCTGGTTCGTCCGTGAGTCCCGGGAGGTGTTGCAGGCCCGGACCCCCGAACTCGCGGCAACGCTTCCGGTCTACATGAAGGATCGCTTCTACCTCGACATCTTTTCCCTGCTCAAGAACCAGACGATTGATCCTCGTGAGGACTGTGGCGAGCACGTCGCGGATTTCCTGCTTAACTGGTCCAAGGGACTCGTACTGTTCTCCCAGCCCGATGACGAGGACGCGGTCAACGCCACCCTGTCGGCGATCGTCTGGTTGTTCCGCGCGCAGGAGATCCTGATGGCGGAAGCTCAGTTGATGGACTTCGACGACCAGAAGTTACGGGCCTATCAGTGTCTGAGGGATCATCACGGGGTTCTGCGCGTCATTCAGCGCCGGTACGACGAGGTCATCGTCGACGAGTTCCAGGATATCAACGAGCTCGACTTCCAGTTGATCCGCCAGATTGCCGCTGAGTCCCGTCTCGTTGTCACCGGCGACGACGATCAGGCGATCTACGGCTTTCGCGGCTGCTCCCCGAGATACATCATGGACTTGCAGGAGAAGCTTCAACGGCCATTCGAGAGTATCGAGTTGCAGACCAACTATCGCTGTCCGCCCAATATCGTGGCGTACGCTGACCGACTGATTCGCCATAACGATGATCGGATCGACAAGAAGCCAGTAGCTGCCCGGCGCGATGACGCGCCGATCCAGGTGTCGCCGACGCTGAGCGCCGGAGTTGAGGCACGGTGGGTCATCGAACTGATCCAGGAAGTTCGGCGAAGCAATTCGGCGCTGGGCTTTCGGGATTTCGCCATTCTGTACCGGATGAATGCCCAGAGCCTGCCCTTACAGATCGAACTGATCCTGGCCAACATGCCATACCGGGTCAGGGCTGAGCACGACATCCTGCAGGGCGAACTGCTGGAGCGTCTGCTCGGCATCCTGCGGGTCAAGCTGTGCATGGAACGGCTTGAGCCGTTCGACCCGGCCGACGGGTTGAACGTCATCCGGGCTTACTTCCGTCGGGATCTGGCCCGTGACGTAGCCGACCGCCTGTTCGCCCATCTCAGCGACTATCGCTCCAGCTTCCTCGACGCGATCCATGCGCCCCGCTTCGCGGTCATCCTGCCCAAGTCCAGCGAAGGGAACTTCCAGGCGTCAGTCGAGGCACTGCCGCACTATGCCGAGCTTGGCAAGACCTTCGAATTCCTCGCCGCCCGGTTCAACGGGCTCAAGGGAATGGTCGCGTCGCTGGAGGACGCCATTGAGGATGACGAGCCGCTGGCCGAGATCATCGAGGTTGCCGCCAACCATCCGGGGACGGTGGACGAATTCGTCGCCCTGATGGTCCGGGCACGAGACCGAGCGAAGGTGCTGAACAGTGGACCTGAGGATCGTGACGCCGTCGATCTCCTGACCTATTTCGGAGCCAAGGGACGGCAATGGCATACGGTGGTAATGGCGTCCTGTAACGAAGCCATCATTCCCATCCGGCAGTCCGTACAGGAGGGAACAGTTGAGGAGGAGCGGCGGCTGTTCTACGTCGGGATGACCAGGGCCAGCCACAATCTCGTCGTGAGTTACCTGGAGAAGTCCTGCAACACGGCTGTCGCACCGAGCCGGTTCCTCCGTGAGTCCGGGCTGCTATCCCAATGAGCAGGATTGCGGATTGTCGGGATTGTGGTCGGCGAATCTCGTTTCGCAAGATGCCGCATGGGCACTACGTGGCTTTCGAGATGGGCACGGATGTCCCGCACGCCTGCGCGACGAAGGTGGTTGCCGGAACGGGCGGCTGGAGATCCGTCACCCGAACGTCGGTCACACCGGACCAGTGGCTGGCAATTGCTTCGGTCAACTCCGCTCGTCCGTCGGTAGCGTCGTCTGAGACGCGTGATGCTGGTGTGAGTCTGCGAAAGGACTACACCGCCTCTCGGCTGGCGACACACGCGGCGACCCAGCCAATATCCGCGATGACGCAGCCCGCGAAGGTGGAGCCGGGCGCCTGGAAGTCGCATCGCCGTCAGCGGGTCGCTGCACTCCTTGACGGCTTGCCGTTCCATGACTTCTCGACGTACCGGATCAAACGAGAGCCAGCCCTACAGGCGCTTCTCGCTCAGGTCATGCACTCCCTGTCTCCGCTCGATCGCATCATTGCCGAGCTTAGGGTGTTCGAGACGCTGAAGGATCTCGACGCGGCGCTCCTGCTCGTGACAGGCGACCTGCAGGGGCTCATCGCCGAGGAACCGGATGAGACCCAACTCGACCTCGTCGCCGGGGTAGCGTCCGGGACCGCGATCATCCAGGCCGAACTGACCATATCGTGCGCGGATAGCTCGGGTGTTTCCGTGTATGGTGGGGATCAGCCCGCGCTGATCGTCGATTCGCCCGGGCAGGTGGTCACACTCCGCAACATGACGCTCAACGCGGACTCCCGATACGGGACTGTGCTGGTCGTCAACGGCCATCTCCGGCTGGAGAACTGCCTCATCTCTGGCCGAACGGGTATCGTCCTCGGCCCGGGCACCGACAGTCTGGAGATGCTCGATTCCCGGATCGTCTGCCCCATGAGTGGTTGCGGCATCATCACAGCCACGGACGCGCTTGTTGCCCTGGAGCGGGTCTGGATCGGCGTCCACAAGGGAATTGGAATCCTCGATCTGGCCGAGGGCGTGGCCGGGATCGAGACCGCCTCTGTGCGCGTAGTGGGTGACGATGTCGTCGCGCTGCATACCCTGGCCCAGTACTGATGTGGGCCGTCGACCGGACACCCCAGATCCGGGCGACTGGCGTAAACGAGATCGCTGACCGCGCTACGGCACCCAATCTGCTTCAACGACAGCCGAGAGACCCGATGACCGGACAGCGGTGATGAGATGGAGAGGCACTGATGGATACCCCAAACGACACGAACGCTGAGGCAACGACCGACCCAACGGCACAGGAGTGGGTCGTCGAGCCCGGTACGGACGTGGTCGATTCGCTCGGCCACCACGTCGGTCGGGTCGACGACATCCGGGACGGCCATCTCGTCGTCCGCAAGGGCCGCTTCTTCGCGACCGACTACTACATCCCGTTCGGCGCGATCGGTTCCCATGACGAGACCACGATCTACCTCAACGTCGTGGCTGACGATGCGGCCGCCCGGATCTGGCATCAGCGGCCCGCCGTGCGCGGCGGCGCCGGAGCGGCCGCGGCCGACCCGAGCGCGATGGACACCGAGGAGCGGCTGGAGTACCTGACCGACGTCGAGGGCAACGTCCGGGTGCCGATCATCCGCGAGGAACTGGCGGCGACCCGGCGGCCGGTCGTCCGGGGCCGGGTCCGGATCGAGACCCAGGTCAGCGAGCATGAGGAGACGCTCGAGGTCCCGGTCACCGAGGAGCGCGTCCGGATCCAGCGGCGCAGCTTCGACAAGGACGGGAACGGGTCGGACATCACCGTCGACGGCGGCACGTTCGAGGTCCCGTTCTACGGCGAGGATGTCGACGTCGAGCGCCGCGTCCGGGTGATCGAGGAGATCATCATCACCCGGGAGGCGGTCGAGACCGTCCGCCGGGTCCGCGGCACCGTCCGGACCGAGACGGCCGAGGTCTTCGAAGACGACGTCCCGGAGCAGAACCTCGACCCGCGAGACCTGGACCTGACGACGGCCACCGATACGACCGCCACGGATACGATCTCGATCGAGACGGACCGGCGCGACGCCGTCTGAGCGACCGAGCGACCGAGCCGCGGCACGCCAGACGGTTCAGAGCGACTGAGGCTCCGACCCGTCTCTCCTGCTTGGACATCCGATGGCTCACCCGCCGGCGGGATCGCGTCCGTCCAGGGAGCACGGCGCGGAGCCGTTCCGGGTGGGTGATGGTGGCTAGGGAGATCCTGGTCATCGAGGGCACGGACAGGGAGGACAGACATCGACATGGATGTGCTCGACCGGTTGCTGGCGCACGACCGCTGGGCGACGGCCAACCTGCTCGGCCGGTGCCGCGATCTCACGGACGCGCAGCTCGACCAGGCGTTCGACATCGGTCACCGGACGCTGCGGGCGACGTTCGACCACGCCATCCCGAACGTCGCGTTCTGGGCCGGCCTGATGTCAGGGCCGCTGGCCGGGGAAGCGGAGGTCTCTGGCTCATTGGGCGCATTGATCGGGGACAACGAGCGGGCCTACGCCGCGCGGGGGCCGAGCACGGTCGACTCGCTGACCGCGGACCACGAGCGCGGCTACGCGGCCTTCGCCGAGGTCGCCCGCCGCGTCCAGGCCGAGGGTCGCCTGGACGACACCTTCTTCGACGACTCCGGTTATCCCTTCACCTTCGGCGGGGCAATCCTCATGGTGATCCTCCACAATGAGGGGCACCGGACCGAGATCGTCCACATCCTCGCCCGCCTCGGTGTGCCGGGCCTGGCTCAGGTCGAGGTCGACCACGGGCTCTGGGATTTTGTGCGGCGCGGCTTTGGCTGAGGCGATGTTGCTCAACCGACTGAGCGACAGTGGACCGGCAAACGAGAGACGGGTAGAGGCGACTACAAGCACCGGCGACTAGGGAGAGGTTGAAGTTGACGCAGACACCAGCCCCAATCAGATAACGGTGTCACGGTTACTGAATTTATCAGACACCATTGTTGTAGGCCTCGTCTTGCTGTCGGAGAATGTGCATACACTTGGAATCGAAGAGTCAAATCGAATAGTTGCAGTTGACAAGCCAGTTCGGTTCCCGCTTATTCCTATCTGGAGATGACCGATGAAGAGATCGTATGCCAAGAACTGTGTAACTTGCGGCCGGCGGCTTTGGATCACGTATATGCCAAATAATGAATATATCCCCTTTGACTACGGCACAGATCGGAAACACGACTGCTCCGAGGCAGGCTTGACTGTGAAACCGTTTGGTCGAGCGAAGGCTCTGGTCCAGGCTCCCGTGTCGTTAACTGCGAACCAAATCTTCGTCAATCATTTCTACCACTCTCAAGGTAATGTTCAGTCGTTCGTCGACAGGCTGGGAAGTTCCATTATCGATGTGGCTTGTGGAGTCTTCGAAGAAACTGTCATTGCGCGCACTCCCTTCACCTTCCGCTGTAATGACGATGTGCACTGGTTCCAGATTGACGGTGGTAGTCAACCCGCACTCATCGTCGACGCTCAAAATAGCGTTGCAACGTTCAAGGGAGTGCAATTTGTTTCAACTGCGATTGAGGGGACGATCATCGTCCTCAGCGGTGGCGTTCGCCTCGAAGGATGCTCAGTGGTGGCGAAATCGATCGGCATCGATATCCAAGCCTCAGAGCGAATATCAAATATCGTGGACTGTCAGATCTCAGGGACCGGAGGTTCGGCTGTTGGCATTCGAGTAGGAAAGAATGGGAAGGTCAAATTGCAAAGCGTCGCGTTTGCGGATGGACTCCAACAGGATTTGATTATTCATGCCACAGCGAAAGTAGATCGAGAAACGCTCCCTGCTGACACAGCTGTCTGGCAAAGCGATGGGACACAATTGGATACAGCGGACGGGAAGACAGATATACTGCTTCTACTGGAAGAATTCAAACGAAAGTCGGCTGATTTCGAGCGGAACCTAGGAACACACGAGTTCGACGGTTTGAACGAAGAAGCAAAGTTAGCAAAGATCATGGAGCATGCGATAGCGAGTTCTGCTGCCTTGAATCGCTTACGTGCATGGGTAAAAGCGCGTGACACGTAAGGAGTCGCCAGTCAGGTGGACGAACTCCTTACGTGTCACTTCATTCGCTTAGAATCCGTTGGAGTTTAAGAGACCAATTTTGGATCAGTGCTTGTAGAACCCCGCATTCAGGTCCTTGAAGCTGAACCAGTTCTCCGGGACGTCGTCCTCGAAGAAGATCGCCTCGACCGGGCAGACCTCGGCGCAGACGCCGCAGTCGATGCACTCTTCCGGGTTGATGAAGTACTGGTCGGCGTCGTCCGACGAGTGGATGCAGTCCACCGGGCAGACTTCGACGCAGGACGCGTCCTTGGTTCCGATGCAGGGCTGGGTGATGATGTAGGCCATGTCGGCTCACTCCTGTGGACGACGCATCCCGTCCCGTCGCAGAACGCGTAGTCCCGGCGACGGCTGGAGACGGTCCAGAGAACGTTTGCGCGCTGGCTGGACCCGCTGGGACGCGAAGACGCTCGTCGGTGACGAACTCGCAGGCTCACGGAGTATAGCCACCGATTGCATCGTGCTCAACCACTGATGGACTGGTCGTCAGGGTGCGCGGCGATCTCGTCCGTGCCGACCGACCATCGCGAGCGATGGCAGGTTGTGTCCGGCGGCCAAGCGTGAACGATCCGACCACCAGATATGCGAAGGTCCACTGGAATTTCAAGAAGGAGTGGTGAGATCAAAGGGGCGGCGCTGCTCCCCTCTCCGGGCACCTGCGAGCCGCAGCCTAGCGAGAGCCGCATGGGGCGGGTGAACGAGTAGGTGAGTCGGAGAGGGGCTGGGGAAGAGGTCTACTCCGCCACCGCTCGTGTTCGCCTTGGGCAGACGGTCCCCGACACCGCTATCGCCCTGCGGGGCGATGGCCGCTGCGGCGGCCGGACTCGCAAGCTTCGCCCCTACAAGAAGCTTGGCGCTTCCTGGCTGCGTGTCCCCCCACCCGTTCGGTGCAGATCATCTCAACGACTCCGACGGCAATTACCCAGTGATCAGTCCAGAGCCGAGCTTCGCCAGCGGGCCATGAGTTGGTGCGGCATCCCCCGGATCTCGTAGGGGGCGCCGATCGCGATGAAGCCGAGCCGCCGGTAGAACGGGATCGCGTGGCCCTGGGCGCTCAGCTTCACGGTCGTCGCACCCCCCTCGTCGGCGGCGCGGAGCAGCAGCCGCATCACCGCCGCGCCGGCCCCGGCGCCCCGGAACTCCGGCAGCGTCGCCACCCAGGTGATCTGCGCTTCCGATCCCGGCGACCGGCCCAGGGTCAGCCGGCCCACACTGACGACGAGGCGGTCCGCGACGATCAGGTCCAGGGGGGACGTCTCGGGCAGCTCCGGCGGGAGGGGGATCGTCGCGATCGCCTGGAAGCTGCGGACATCGTCGGAGTCGGTGACCAGCTCGCCGATGAACCCCTGCTCGTCATGGAAGACGCGCCGCCGCACGACCTGGATCGCCAGCATGTCGGCCGACCCGCGGCCCTCCCGCGCCCGGACCTCACCGCGCTCGACGACGCTCGGAGGCTCACCCCCGTCGTCGCCAGCCGCGTCGTCGTCGCCGGTCAGGTGGCGCCAGAAGTCGGTCAGGCTACGCATCGGCCTCGGCCCCCGCCGTGCCGCGGTCGATCGTGTTCGCCGGACGCCGCATGATCGCGTCGTGGGCGGCCTGCCGCTCACCCAGCCAGGCACGGGCCTCGGCCAGTCGGGCGACGATCCGACCCTGCGCCAGCCGGACCTGCCGCGGCGCCGTCCCGCCGGTGATGTCGCGGGCGGAGACGCTGGTCAGGGCGTCCAGTGGCGGGCGCTCCGCGCCGAAGACCGGGTGGACGGCTGCCCACTCGGCGTCGGTCAGATCGGCGAACGTCCGCCCCTCGGCGACGCACCGTGCGACCAGCCGCCCCACCACGCCGTGGGCCTCCCGGAAGGGGACGCCGTGCCGGGCGAGCAGATCGGCGGCGTCCGTGGCGAGGGCGAAGTCGGCGACGGCGGCGGTCGCCATCCGCTCCCGCTCCCAGCGCATCGTCCGCAGCATCGGCGGGACGACATCGAGGACGACGAGCAGGGCGTCGATCGTGTCGAACAGCCCCTCCTTGTCCTCCTGGAGATCCTTGTTGTAGGTCAGCGGCAGGCCCTTGGTCGTGACCATCATCCCGACGAGGTGCCCGATGACACGGCCGGTCTTGCCCCGGGCCAGCTCGGCGATGTCGGCGTTCTTCTTCTGTGGCATGATCGAGGAACCGGTCGCGAAGGCGTCGTCCAGGACGGCGAACCGGAACTCGGCCGACGTCCAGAGCACGACCTCCTCGCTCAGCCGGGAGATGTGGAGCTGGGTCATCGCGCAGGCGCTGAGCAGGTCGAGCACGAAGTCGCGGTCGGAGACGGCGTCCATGCTGTTCTCGATCGGCCCGTCGAAGCCGAGCTCGGCCGCGACACGCTCCCGGTCGAGCGGGAAGGTCGAGCCGGCCAGGGCCGCGGCGCCCAGCGGACTCCGGTTGAGCCGGACGATCGCCTGGCGGAGCCGGTCGGCGTCACGCTCGAACATGGCAATGTAGGCGTGGAGATGGTGGGCGAGGACGACCGGCTGCGCCCGCTGGAGGTGGGTGTAGCCGGGCATGACCGTCTCGGCGTGGTCAGCGGCGACCTCGGCGAGGGTCTCGGCCAGCCCGAGCACGCCGCTCAGGACCTGATGGGCCGCGCCGCGGGCCCAGAGGCGGAAGTCCGTCGCAACCTGGTCGTTACGGCTGCGGGCCGTGTGGAGCTTGCCGGTGACATCGCCGATCCGCTCGCGCATGATCCGCTCGACGCCGGTGTGGATGTCTTCGTCGGCGAGGGTAAAGGCGACGGTGCCGGCCTCCGCGTCGTCCCAGACCCGCCAGAGGGCCGCCTCCAGTGTGGCCGCGTCGTCGGCGGAGATGATGCCTTGGTGGGCGAGCATCCGGGCGTGCGCGACCGAGCCGCGAATGTCCTCCCGGATGAACCGCTGGTCGAAGCCGATCGAGGCGTTGAACGCCTGCAGCCGCTGATCGGGCGTGGCGGCGAAGCGCGACCCCCAGCCCCAGGCCGAGCCCGACCCGCTCCCACTGCCTGCCGACACGGTCTCCCCCTCACGAATTGCCCGGCGCCGGACACGCGTCATCGTGGCCGGATTCCGTCCCCGGCCGGCTGCCTGGTCCCCGGATCTGGTTCGGATCTGCCCTGGCCTGGGCGAATACCGCGTACGGCAGTGTATACGTTGGCCCGCATGGCCATGCACGCCGATCGCGAGGCGAATCGTCGCCCGTCCGGCGGCGCCGGTCACGGCAGGGACCATGTACTATGGGCGGCTGAAGGCTGGTCGCGCTGGCGACCGGCCGTCGGGTGTGCCGCCGCAATGCCGCCCAACGGAGCGAGGGAACACGATGGTTCAGGGCAAGGTGCCGGTCGGTACGCGGGTCATGGCGCTCGATGGCGAGAGCCTCGGGACCATTCGTGAGGCCCGGCGCAACTATCTGCTCGTCTCGATCCCCGGCTCCGAGGACGACCTCGAGGTGCCGGCGGCGGCGGTCGGTCGGCTGGAGCAGGGGACCCTCTACCTGACGGTCAACCGTGGTGCGCTGACCGTCTCCCATGACGGCAAGACGTACGAGCGCCTCCACGCCAGCGACACGTAGGGTTCGCGTGCGGCGATTCCGGGCGACGACCGGTCTGACCGGTCGCCGCCCGGTTCGCGCTGACCTGGATCGCACTGGCTGGCTCGGCTTTGGGGTGACCGGGCCTGGTCACCCTGCTGGTTGGCCTCGCTGAGCCTCTGCGTGCCTCGCGCCGGTCCCGGAGGGTGGGCACGGCGACCGGAACGGCGCTCCCGTCACCGGCGTTCCCGATTCCCGCCGGACCGGGCCGGTCAGGTCAGAGGGCGCGGCGGACATCGTTGCCGTTGAGTTCGCGGAGGAAGGCGCTCAGGGTCCGGGCGGATTCCTGGATCGACAGCAGCCGGTCCTCGTCCCACGCGCTCAGGATCGCCTGGATGTCCTCGACGAAAGACTCCTCGATCCGGAGGCTGATCTCGCGGCCGGACTCGGTGATCTCCAGCTGGGTCCGGCGGCGATCGAGCGAGGTCCGCACCCGGCGGACGTAGCCGAGCGTCTCCAGCCGGTCCGTGATCGAGGTGATCGCGGTCGGCGTCACGTCGAGCCGGTCGGCCAGGCTGCGCAGGGTCGGGGTCGCCTCGTCGCGGATCAGGTAGAGCACGCTGGCCAGTGACGGGCTGATGCCGAGGCGCTCGCGCCGCACCCACGGCCGCAGCCAGTGGTCCATCTGAAACTGGGTGAGCAGCAGGTCTCGGGCGACGATCGCGTGCGGCGAATCGGGCAGGGTGACCAAGTCGGGCGGATCGTCTCCGATCGGCGCAACCAGGAGAGCCTGTCCGTTCACACCGTTGCCGTCGATACCGTTCGGCTGAGTCATCTCGCCTCCACGCACATCGAGACACACCTGCTCCGAAACGTGCTTCGGAGCAATCGATGGATCAGTCCTTGGAAAGAAAACCTACCCCATGATGATACTCCACATCCGGAAGATCTCAAGGAGTTGATGATGCACAGCTCACCGATGATGTCGCGTCAGCCGTGACGAACGACGCTGTCTGGCGGTGCCTCCCACTACTCACGCGAGCCATCGCGGACCACGCCGGCGATGCGGAGCGCATCCGGATGAAGTGCCCTCGGTCCCTCCATCAGTTGGCGGTCATCCCTGACGCCGGCAATCGTTTGTAGTAGAAGACGGTCGTGTGCAGGTCGCCGCTGGCCGAGCGGGCGTAATCGGGAATCCGGCCCGCTTCGACATAGGCCATCCCGCGGTAGAGCGCGTTGGACGGGTCGCCGTCCCGGGTGTCGAGGACGATCAGGGTCCGGCCATCCGCCCGGAGCTCCGCCTCGATCGTGACCATGAGCTGCCGAGCGATGCCGCGCCGTCGGGCGTCGGGGTGGACGAGCAGCTTGCCGATCTCGGCCCGGTGCCGGCCGTTGGCTTTCGCCGCCAGTTGGCCCTGGACGGTCCCGACGATCCGCCCGCCTGCTTCGGCGACAAGCAGAATCGTCTGGTCGTCCGGCAGCGCCTGCCAGTAGGCCATTGCCTCGGCCATCGCCAGCGGCGGCAAGAACCCGACCGAGGCACCGTCGTCGACCGTCGCGACCAGCAGGTCCGCCAAGGCCGACCGCTCATCGGAACTGGGCGTCGTCAACTGACGAATAGTGGCGTCCACGCAACGAGCTCCGGAGAGTGGGAACATATTCAGGCAAACGGATACGGCAGTATAGCTGGGCAAGTGGGAGGCAATGCGACAGCGGCACCCCGGTCGGGGCGCCGCTGCGGCTGAACGGTTTCGGTTGTCGGTGTCGACGACGCTACAGACCGAGGAAGGCGTCGTAGCGGCCGCCGATGAACGCCCAGTTGGCGATGTCCCACCAGGCGTCGATGTACGCACCGCGACCGGTCGCCGAGGTGTAGTCGAGCAGGTAGGCGTGCTCCCAGTTGTCGATGCCGAAGACGGGGTAGCCTTCGCCGGTGATGAGCGGGTTGTCCTGATCCGGCGTGGTCGTGATGCTCAGGGCACCGGCCGTGTCGGAGATCAGCCAGGTCCAGCCCGAGCCGGTGTTGCCGAGGGCGCCGAGCCGCATCGCCTCCTTGAAGGTGTCGAACGTGCCGAACGCCGTGTCGATCGCGTCGGCAAGCGCACCGCTGGGCTCGCCGCCCCCGTCCGGGCTCATCGCGTCCCACCAGATGCTGTGGTTGTAGTGGCCGCCGGCATTGGTCTGGACCAGGACGTTGCGTGGCTTGACGACCCCGTTCAGCGCCGTGATCTCGTCGGTGGGGACGGCTCCGAGGTTCAGGAGCAGGTCTTCAAGCGTGAAACCCTGGAGGTCCGGCTGATCGCCCAGCGCCGCGTTGACTTCGGCGACGTAGTTGGCGTGCAGACCATCGTGATGCAGGTCCTGGGTGGTGGCCGAGGTCACCGGCTCGAGGGCATCCGCGGCGTAGGGGAGGTCCGGCAGCTCGTACGGGTAGACCTGGAGGATGGCGTCCGAGGCCGAGCCGCCCGCCGCCGGGGTGCCGCCGGCACCGGGCGTCGCATCCTGGGCACGGGCCGCGAACCGGTCGGAACCGATCGCCAGGGCGGCGGCGCCGACACCGCCGAGCTGGACGGCGCCGCGGCGGGACAGGGAAGACGTGAGAAGGCGATTCATCATGCATGCTCCTGGTTCGATCGACGGTCTGGTTCCGAACGGCCGGTCCCGGCTCACCGTGAGCCGCGGCCCGCTCGGGTGACACGGTACGAGGCAGTGAAGATGCCACCCATTCAGTGATTCGTAGCGTGAACTACTCGCGCACGGAGCTCAGCATGTTGGAATAGCATCAGGAAGCGCCCCTGCCTGGCGTGCTCCCCTGTGCAGCAGGGAGATCTTCGCTATCCTTGGCCGATACGACGATCGATCCCCTTCGGGTCCCATCGGGACGCATCCGGTCCCATCGATCGCCGCGGGGCGAACGTGTCCCTGGAACCGGGTCGTCCCGCGTTCGCCCGTGGTCGCCTTCGTCTCAGCATCGGAGATACCCCATGACCGCCACGACCGAGCGCCATCAGACCATGACCGCCTTGTCGTCCGGTGAGATCGTGGCGACCGAGCGCGACCACCAGATCCCGCTCTACGCGCAGCGGGGGCTGACGCTGGTCCGGGGCGAGGGCGCCTACCTTTATGACGACAGCGGGCGACGCTTCCTGGACGCGATGAGCAACTACGGTGTCGCCGTGCTCGGGCACGCCAACCCGGCCTTCGCCGCGGCGCTGACCGACCAGCTCGCGACGCTGACGACCTGCCATCAGAGCTTCAGCAGCGACATCCGGGCCGAGTTGCTGCGCGAGATCCAGCGGATCGCGCCGCCCGGCCTGACCCGGACCTTCCTCAGCAACTCCGGTGCGGAGGCGGTAGAGGCGGCCCTGAAGTTCGCGATCGCCGCGACCGGCAAGCACCGCCTGGTCGCCGCCCGCAAGGGCTACCACGGCCGGACGCTCGGGGCGCTCTCCGTCACCGCCGAGCCGAAGTACCGGGAGCCGTTCGAGCCGCTGCCGATCCCGGCCACCCACGTCGCCTTCGCCGACATCGACGCCCTGGCCGCGGCGATCGATGACGAGACCGCCGCGGTGATCCTGGAACCGGTCCAGGGTGAGGCCGGCATCTTCCCCGCCGACGACGCCTACCTACAGGCCGTCCGGCGGGTCTGCGACGAGCGCGGCGTCCTCCTGATCCTGGACGAGATCCAGAGCGGCTTCCGGACGGGGGCCTGGTGGGCCAGCAGCCATGCCGGGATCGTGCCGGACATCATCGTCACGGCCAAGGCGCTGGCCAACGGCTTCCCGATCGGCCTGACGCTCGTGACCGAGGAGATCAGCGCGAAGATCCCGTCCGGTGCCCACGGCTCGACGTTCGGCGGCAACCCGCTGGCGGCCCGGGCGGCCCTCGTCACGCTCCAGCAGTTCCGTGAGCGCGACCTGCTGTCCCACTCGGCCGCCCTGGGCGAGGAGCTGCTGGCCGGCCTTCGCGCTCTGGACTCGCCGAAGATCCGTGACATCCGCGGCCGTGGCCTGATGATCGGCGTCGAGCTCAAGCAGCGCGTCACCCCGACCCTGAAGGGACTCCAGGAGCGGGGCGTGCTGGTCCTCCCGGCCGGCCCGCTGACGTTCCGCCTGCTCCCGCCGCTGATCTGGGAGCGGCCGCAGGTCGACGAGCTGCTCGGCGCGCTGGGCGACGTGCTGGCCTAGCGACACCCCGACCCGGTCAAGGGGCTTCGTGCTGATCCCGCGATGAGCGACGCGATCTGACCGTGTGGCCCAAAGGTTGAACATCTCGCCAATGCGTGTATTTCCAGCGTGTCGCCAAGGCGGCTAGGCTCGTTCAAGCGGCGGTCAGGTCGTCGAGTCCCGGAGGTGGCTGCCGACGTGGCCGACGATGAACCGGCGGTTGGCCGCGTCGATCGCCCAGTAGATGCTGACCGAGAGATCGTCTTTGCCTTCCCCCGTCTTCAGGTGTGGGTCGAGCTTCCAGCGCATGGCGTCGTGGGTGAAGAAGTACTCGTGGGGGTGGCGCCCGGCCGAGACGTCGCTGGTCTTGGGACGGTAGGTGTAGCCGCTCTGGACGAAGGCGTCGATGAAGGACTCGAGTTCCCCGTTGCCCCATTGCCCGGCAACCTCGCAGAGTTTCTCGATGTAAGCCAGCGCCTTGTCGATCAGCTCCGGTCGAAGGTCCGAGTCCCGTGCCGTCCGGAACGCGCTGTCCGCGAAGACGATGTGCGGATTCGTCCAGCGCCGGGCCGCCCAGGGGAGCGCCTCACCCAGTGATCTGAATGTCGGCCGCGCATCCTCCGCGATCGGCGTATTGCCGCGGAGCGCCCGGTCCATCTGCCAGACCCGGCTCTCGAAGTAGAGCCGGTCGGTCTGGAGACGCTCGACGCGCTCGCGGAGGGCGTCGTTCTCGGCCGAGAGCACCGAGATGGACTCGCCGGCTTCTGTCAGCAGGTCGCGTTCGGTCACGGCGTCCTCGGCGCTGATCGCCGGGAGGCTGGCCGGCTGCGCGCTCTGGGTCCGCAGGCGGGCGATCAGCGCCTCGGTCGCGGCGCGTTCGGTCTGCCGCTCGAGGGCCTGAACCTGTTCGTCGGGGCCGACGCGCATGGCGGCGACGCCACTCAGGACCTCGGCGATCCGCTGACCGAAATCGGTTCGCTGATGGGGAGCGAGGTAGTCCTGCGAGATGTCGGCCGGTGTCCAGTAGCGGTGCGTGAGCGGCTGGTCCTCGGAGGTGAAGCCGGGCCAGTAGATCCGGATCGCCCCGCCGTAGCAGGAGAGCGTCCGGTTGTTCACGGCGTCGGTCAGATCGTAGGCGGCCTGGAATGAGGGCAGGACGATGACCTGCGCCAGACCCGCGGTCGCGTCAGCGAGGTCGTCCGGGTGATAGGCCAGGCGCCCATTCTGCTGATGCGAGACCAGCAGGATGGGCGCCTGGCGGTCCGGCTGCCGGAGCACGTCGGCGAGGCCGGTGATGTCGTGCTCGTCCCAGCCGAACGACTGCAACCCCATCTGGGTGCTGCCGAAGTAGACGTAGGGAAAGGTCGACAGGATCGTCCGGATCAACGACGGTGGGTCCACGACGTACTGGAACGGCCGGATCGCGCTGACCGGCGAGGTGAGCAACTGCCGGATCGTGACCAGACTCTCATCGTCGGTCGACCGGATCTGGACATCGGTCCGGAGCTGGACGGCATCCTCGGTGAACAGGGCGAGGTCGTAGGGGTGCGTCATCGTCGATCGCCAGGCGAGCGGTTCGGGGATGCGGCGGATCGTCGCCTGGACGTGGTTTCGTGGGTCCTGCAGCGTCGTGGTATCCCCGGTCGGTTCGGGCAGGGTCGCTCCACAGGCCGCGGCGGTCTCCCGGAGCCAGTCGGTGCTCAGATCGATCAGCCGGAAGGTCGTCGCCGCTCGCTGGCTGACTGCGGTCACGACACGCAGACGGGTCGCCCAGACGGTTTGCATGGTCCGTGGTCCTCCTGATCGACCCACGCTCGGCGGTGAGCCAGACATGATCGCGTGGTCCGGGGGCGCTCGTCAGCCGTGTCGCCCGAAGGCAACCGCACGCCGTGGCCGGGCGCCACGCACCGGACCCGACGATCGGAGCCGACCGTCCATCATCCCAACGGTCGGGGCCCTGCCCGTGAGCCGACGGTCGGGATGACCCGATGGGCCGTCGATGGGCGGTACAGCGGGGCCGGGGCACGGGGCTGCTCCGCCGCCGCGCAGGTCGATCGAAACCGGTTCTGGCGCCACCGCCCGCGCTGGCGGAGACGTCGTCTGTCAATGTTACGCCGTTCGACTCGTGACGTGGCTGACGACGCGGCGGGCGGCCCGCT
>CAXTHM010000001.1:93634-98513 GCA_964244115.1 uncultured Thermomicrobiales bacterium | reverse complement strand
CACCGAGGTGAGCCGGGACAACCTTCTGCGCGGCGGCGTGCCGCCGGAGCGCATTTTCGTGACGGGCAACACGGTCATAGACGCCCTGCTCAGCGTGGCGGCCCGCTCACCGGAGCGGACGCAGTCCGGGATGCCGACCCCGTGATAGCTGCACCCCGCGATGGCCAGTCCCGGGATCGCCGCGACGCGGCGCTCGATCTCGGCGACCCGGTCGACGTGGCCGACGGTGTACTGCGGGCTGCCGTTCGGCCAGCGGAACACCCAGCGCCGGGTCGGGGTGGCGTCCACCTTCAGGACCTCGCGCATCTCGGCCAGAGCCAGTCCCTCGATCTCGTCGTCGCCGAGGGCGAGGCCGTCGCGCCCACCGGCCCGGCCGATGTAGAACCGGAGGATGGCCTCGCCGTCCGGGGCTCGTCCGGCCCACTTCGATGACGTCCAGGTCGAGGCGAGTATCGGCCGCCCCTGGACCCGCGGGACGACGTACCCGTAGCCGCGGAGCGGATGCTCGACGTCGCGGCGCCGGAAGGCCAGCGACAGCGTCACGCTGTCGACCTGCGTAACGCGCCGCAGGTTGGCCCCGGCGAGCGGCGACAGGCCGTCCCCGGCGCCGGTCAGCAGGTCGGCGGTCACCGGGGCCGGCGTCGTCACGATCACGCCATCGGCGGGGAGTTCCTCACCGGCCATGGTCGAGACGGTATACGGGGCGACGGCGCCGTCCCCGGACCTGGCCAGCCGGGCGACGGTCACGCCGGTCCGCAGCCTGACGCCGCGCCGGGTGAGGTCGGCCGTCAGTGCCTCGACGATCCGGCCCATCCCGCCGGTGGGGGACAGGAAGCCCGCCCGCGGCGCGGCCCCGCTGGCCTGGGCGCGCTTCCGATTGGCGATCACCCCGCGGATGATGCCGCCGTGCTCGCGCTCGGCCGCCCGGAGTTGGGGGAACGTCGCCAGGGTGCTGAGCTGGCCGCCGTCGCCGGCGTAGATCCCGCCCATGAGCGGCTCGATCAGGCGTTCGTAGGCCTGGTGGCCGAGCCGGCGGGTGATGAAGTGCTCCAGGGTCTCGTCGTTGGCGTCCGTCCGGGGCCGCAGCACCCAGTCCAGCGCGATCCGGGCCTTGCCCCGCGGCGAGAGCAGCGGCGAGGTCAGGATCGGCCGGAGCCGGGTCGGGACGAGCCCGCTCAGCCCGTCGGGGATCGGGAGCAGCTTGCCCTCCCAGAGCACACGGCTGCCACGGTTCTCGGGTCGGGTGCCCTCCAGCTCGTCGGCCAGCCCCAGCTCGGCGCAGAGATCGGTCATCCAGCTCTTGGCGGCGAGATACGACTCCGGTCCACCCTCAATGACGAAGCCATCCTCCCGGAGGGTGACGATCTTGCCGCCGAGGCGATCCGCCGCTTCGAGGACGGTGACGTCGACCTCCGGCGCGGCGATGGCGACGGCCCGGGCGGCGGCGAGGCCGGTGATGCCGCCACCGATGATGACGATCTGCCTGGTGCTTCCCTGACTCAATTCGGACCCTCGGTGCATGACGACGAGACGACGGCGTGTCCCGATGAACGTGACTCCAGACCTGGACGCAAGCCGGATCGGTGCTGGGTCGGAGTGACTGGCCGATGCGGCGCGGCGCGGCGGGCCGATGGAGCCTGATCGCTGCTGACCCGAAGCAGTCGCCCCTGCGCTCTCACCGACCGGGAAGCGAGCGACCTGATCCGGACCATCCCGCGAATGGCCGGAACGGGGCTGGCGCGTTATCGACCATGCCGGGACAATGACGGTCAGCCAGTTCCCGGTGCCGGCGTCGCCCGGTCCGCGACGAGACCGACAGGAGACCGACGATGACGTCCACCGAGCCCCACGGGGCAGAGACCCGGCCCGCCGACCTGATACCCCGCTCGCTGACCTTCGGCATCTGCCGCAACCCGACCCTGCCGTTCCCGGAACTCGTCCGGCAGTTCCGGCTGTACGAGGAGCTGGGCTTCGACACGGCCTGGCTCACCGACCACTTCCAGCGCCCAAGCGGCCCCGAGGAGCCGTATCTGGAAGGCTGGACCACCCTCGCCGCCATTATCCCCCAGACGCGGACGATCCGGGCAGGGGTGCTCGTCTCCAGCAACACGTTCCGCCAACCGGCCCTGCTGGCCAAGATGGCGATCACGCTCGACCAGATCAGCGGTGGCCGGCTCGAGGTCGGCCTGGGCGCCGGCTGGTACGTCCGGGAGCATGAGCAGTTCGGCATCGACTTCCCCGCTGCCGGGGAGCGGGTCGGCCGGTTCACCGAGGCGGTCGCGATCCTCGACCTGCTCCTCGGCGAGGCCGGCGGCAGCTTCACGGGGACGTATTACCGGCTCGATGGCGCCGCCCTGGCTCCGGCCAGCCTCCAGCGCCCCCGGCCACCCCTGACGCTCGGCGCTCACGGACCGCGGATGCTCGCCACCGTTGCCCGGTACGCCGACCGCTGGAACTCCTTCGGGACGGTCGCCGAGATCCGGGAGCGGAACGACCAACTCGACGCGGCCTGTGTTCGGATCGGCCGGGACCCGCAGGCGATCATCCGCTCGTTCTTCGGGCAGGTGCCGCGGGACACGATGGCCAACCGGCTGGCGTTCGACCCGTGGGAATCGCCGGACGCCTTCGCCCACATGGTCGGGATCTACCGCGAGGTCGGGATCACCGATTTCATCGTCGACGGCCCCGAGCCGCACCAGCTGGAGATGATGGGCCGGATCGCGACCGACCTGTTGCCGGCGTTGCGGGCTTGACCCCACCCCGGCCCCTCCCCATCCGCGGATGGAGAGGGGTTCCATGCTGGTCGCGCAAGCGCTCCTGCCAGTCGCGGGAGCGCTGTTCGTCGTAGGGGCTTGCTCTCGCTTCGCTGGCGAGCCAGGCCGCCGCAGCGGCCATCGCCCCGCAGGGCGAAACGGTGTGTGGGGTTCAGCCATGTTCGCTGTGCCCCACGGTGTTACAGACATGGCGCTGACCGATCACCGGGTTGATGCGGTTGCCGCGGTCTCGCCTGACGGCGAAGACCGCCGCGGCAGACGGTCAGGGCAAGCCCATGACCCTACGTTACGGGCCGCTGTGGCGGCCGGACGACCGCAAGGGTCGCCCCTGCGACGGGCCTCCGCGCCGGGCACGATGAGCCATCCATACCGTGGCCAGTTCGCGACGATTCGCGACCAGCCACGCCGCCGTCGGCAGCTCCGGGGCGACGAGGGCGACCGCCGCGACCGGGTCCTCCAGCAGCCACGACGCGGCGATCCAGTTCAGCGGGATGGCCGCCATCGCGAGGGGCAGGGCCGCGACCTCGGCATCCGAGAGGGGCCGATCAGTGGCCGCGTCGTAGCGCCGGATGAGCTCGGGGACGATGTCCCCGTCGCGGTCGGCCGGTGATCGGTCGAGTTGTCCGAACTCGGTCATCCAGTGGGGACTGAAGGCGAGGTCGGCGACGTCGGCAATCCGCTCGCCCACCTCGACGAAATCGAAGTCCACGATGGCCGTGGCAACCGACCCGGTGAAGCGGACGTTCTCATGCCCGTAGTCGCCATGGACGAGCTGGCGTGGGCGCGAGCCGCGTGGGATGGCCCGAGCCGACTCCGCGATCGCCGCCGCCTCGTTCGTCGCCCAGAGCGCCAGCCTGGACGGCTCCGTCCGGGGGGCCGAACCGACGGCTCCCCGGGTCCGGGCCAGCCAGTCGGCGAAGACGGCCGGTGAGAGGTCATTGCTGACCGGGGCGGCGACGAACGGGACGTCCGGCGTGATCGCCCGGAGCCCGTCGTGCAGGCGCCCGAGCAAGTCAGCGGCGGCGAGGAGCCGATCGAGGGTGGTCGTCCCGCCGTCGTCCGGCCGCCACGCCTCGAGCTCGACGAGCCGGTCATCGACGGTGATCGCCATCGCCCCGGACGCGGTCGGGATGGGCGGCAGGGCCGGTAGTCCCCGGCGGTGGAGCGCCGCCCGGAGCGCCTGGGTCGCGGCCAGCCGTTCCGGGGAGACCCACGGCCGGTAGACCCGGAGGACGACGTCGCTATGATCGATCGAGAGCCGGAGATTGAGGTTGTAGGTCCCACCGAGGTCGCCGGTTCCGGTAACCTCGCCCAGGCCCCAGGCTGACCGCGCCGCTGAGATCAGCCGAGTGGAACTGGTGGCCCGTGGACCGAGCGGGGAGACGGCTGAACGATCGGCAGGATCATGCATGGCGTCATCCTGCCACGGCCGTGGGCGAACCTGCCGATCCGTATGGAACGATCAGGGCTGGTCGGCAGCCCACATCGCCGACAGGTCGGCGTGGTTCGCGATCATCCAGGCCGATGTCGTCAGCTGCGGCGAGACGATGCCGACCGCCGCGACGGGGTCGTCCATCAGCCAGGCCTCGGCCACCCAGTTCAGCGGGATGGTCGCCATCATCAGCGGCAGCCGCCGGATCTCCGCCTGGGTGAGCGGCATCCCGGACGTCGTGCCGAAGCCCCGGATGATGCCGCCGACCTGGCGCCAGTCCCGGATGGCGGCGTGCTGGTCCCACTGGAGGTGCTCGAACATCCAGTAGCTGATGTAGGCGATGTCCGAGAGCCGGTCGCGGTAGTCCGCGAAGTCGAAGTCCAGGATCGCGACCGGCGCGGACCCGAAGAAGCGCACGTTCTCGTGGGCGAAGTCGCCGTGCGTCAACTGGACGAAGGGCGCCGACTCCCGCGGGATCGCCTCGATGAGCCCGCGCAGGCGCTCCGCCTCGTCGCAGGCGTGCAGGGCGGCAAAGCTGTGGAGGTTGGCCGGGACGCTCGCGATCTGGTGACGCGTGCGGGACAGCCACTCGTCGAACGTCGTCTCGCTCAGGACGTTGCTGACGGGAGCCGGCGCGAACGGGACCGGCAACTCGACCTGACGCAGCGCGACG
>CAXTHM010000001.1:82486-93624 GCA_964244115.1 uncultured Thermomicrobiales bacterium | reverse complement strand
GAGCGCACCCTCCCGGAGGCGCGCCGGCTGAAGCCGCTCGAGATCGTGGAAACGCTCGCCCGCTCGGTCGCGGTCGAGATCGACCTGCGCCTCGAGGCCGCCGCCCTGTCCGAGCTCGCCGACAACACGCGCGACGACCCGGATTTCCGGGTGCCGGCGCCCGAATGGGACCTGACGCAGCGCGACGTGGAGCCGGCCGAGGTCGATCGCCGCCGCCTGGTAGCGCTCCCAGCTATCGGCACCGCCATCGCTGGAGACCCACGGCTCGACCTCGATCTGGCGGTCCCCCCAGGTCAGCGTGGTCGAGCCGTCCGGCCGGACCAGTGGCGTGATCACGGGAACCCCGGCCTGCCAGAGCGCCTCGCGCAGCGCCTGGACGGCGATCAGCCGTTCCGGCTCGACCCAGGGCCGGTAGACCCGCATGACGACGTCGCCGCGATCCGTCTGGAGACGCACGTTCAGATTGTAGGTCCCACCGACGTCGCCCAGACCGGCCATGTCGACGATGGTGCCGAGGTCCCAGGCGTCCCGGACGGCTTCGAGCAGGTTGACCGACACGGCCGCCCGAGGTCCGATCGAGAGCGTCGTCACCGTCGGGATCACTTCTTCCATGACCATACCCATCCCCCGGACGACGAGATCCCAATCGACGGTACGCCCCGACCCTCCCGGACGATGAACGCCCCAACCGCGGGTGGGTCGGAGCGAACGGGGTCCGGGTCGATCGGGGTGATCTTAACGACTTCATAATAATCGATCGGGCGCCGACCGTGCCGGCCCGACACAGTCGGGAGATCCCGGTACACCGCGCACGGCGCCGACGTATCACCACGAGCCGATCGGTGGGGGACGGACCGGCTGGAACGCACGATGATCGGGAGGGGGTAGGCCGGCGACTGCGGCCAGGGAGTGGTTACTCCGAGAGGTGCTCGAGTGAGCCGGCCGGGTCGGGAGACGGGGAGCGGACGCGATCCATGACGGCCAGGGTGGGGATGGTGTAGATCACGACCTCGCCGAAGGTCCGTTTGTGCCAGCCGGCGATCCGGTGGGTGTCGGCGAAATGGGCGCGCAGGTCACGGGCATGGCCGATATCGAGGACCTGCTCGCCGTCGCCGAAACGGTCCGCCACGATGAAGACGCCGGGTACCCGCTCCAGGGCCGTGGCGAGACCGGCCCATCGGACCGGCGCCGTCATCTGTCCGGCCGTGATCATCCGGTCGCGATAGCTGGCCCAGCTCCCCGGCGTCAGTGTCGGGGCACGGTCGAGCCGGGCTGCAACGCTCGGCTCAGGCGCCATGGACATGGTTGCTCCCGCCGCGGAACCGCTTCAACGCACATTCGGCGTGGGTCGAGTATGCGTGAGGATGAGCCGACTGCCCAGATGACCGTACACGGCAATATGCGATGCGGCTGTCAGCCAGAGGATCGACGGTAATTTGACTGACAGGCACCGAAAGGAGCGGTTTGGCACCAGCCGTTTCCAGGCTTTGCCGATCTGGCCGGGGATCGACGGATCGTTCGTCCCGTGACAAGCCCGATCCGTCGTCACCGTCGATGGCGCTCGTCCCCGGATCGTGCCGGCCCGGCGAGCCGGCGATGCTGTGGCACCGGGCCTGCGCAGCGACCCCCTGTACGCGCCCGACCGGGCTCCGCCGGGGCCCGACCGGCCGCGGCGCCATGTGGACCCATCGCTACGATCCCATCCGACCAACCCAGGAAAGAGGACGCTCATGGCAACGGCCAGCAAGGCGACGACGCGGATGTTCCCGAACCACAACAGCCTGCCCGACCCGACCAAGGCCCGGCTGATCGAGACGCTCAACCAGCAGCTCGCCGATTCGCTCGACCTGTACTCCCAGACCAAGCAGGCGCACTGGAACGTCAAGGGCAAGGACTTCTATCAGCTGCATCTGCTGTTCGACGCCCACGCCGAGCACGTCGAGGAGTGGATCGACCTGATCGCCGAGCGCGTCACGGCGATCGGTGGCTACGCGACCGGGACGGTGAAGATGTCCGCCGCCGCGTCGCGGTTGCCGGAGTACCCGACCGACATCACCGGCGGGATGGACCACGTCGCGGCGCTGGTCGAGCGCTGGGGCAACTACGCCACCTCCAGCCGGGCGGCGATCGACGTGGCCGACGAGTTCGAGGACAAGGACAGCGCCGACCTGTTCACCGACATCTCCCGCCAGACTGACATGGACCTCTGGTTCCTCGAGGCGCACCTCCAGGACTAGCGAGACTGATCGACCTCACGAAAGAACCCTCTCCATCCGCCGATGGAGAGGGTTCTTTCGTGCCAGGGGGTGCCGTTCGTCGCAGGAGCGACGCTTGCGAGCCAGGCCGCCGCAGCGGCCATCGCCCCTACTATGAACGGCA
Organism: uncultured Thermomicrobiales bacterium; assembly: GCA_964244115.1. GTDB lineage: Bacteria > Chloroflexota > Chloroflexia > Thermomicrobiales > UBA6265 > CADCWK01. The sequence goes on along the minus strand of CAXTHM010000001.1, from coordinate 91,245 downwards.
CCGCTACGACGGACAGGAGCGCGTGCGCGACCAGCTGGGTCGCCATGAACACGCGTGTCTGCACCATCGGTTATCGCCCTGCGGGGCAATGGCGCCTGCTGGCGTCTATCAGGGCCAGCGAAGCGAGAGCCCATGACCCTGCGACGAGGCGCCGCAGCCAAAATACCCCGCCCTACCTGACCTTGCCCCGCGCCGCCACCGGCCACCGGTCGATCAGGTCGCCGTCGCGGACGATGAAGAGTTCGTCCTGCAGGTTCACCGTCGGGCAGACGTGGTTGGGGATGACCTCCACCCGATCCCCGATGTCGAGGCCCCGTGTGCCGGCCGGGACATGGACGAAGCCGTGCTCCTCGCTGAGCTTGGTGATCGTGGCCTCCGGGTGGCCGACGATGTAGCCGTGGCCGGGGTGGCTGCGGCTCGGGTCCATCGCCAGCGTCTTGGAGCCGGAGTCGATCAGCGCCCGGTCGGCCGTCGGGTGGCTGACGACGGTCGCGAGGATCCGGAGGGCGCAGGTGGCCGGGCTGACCCGGCCGTGGCGGAACTCGGAGTTGTCGTTGAAGACGTAGGTGCCGGGTCGCATCTCGGTCACGCCGGCGACCGTCGGGGTGAAGAGCGCGGCCGGGGTCGAGCCGACGCTGACCGTCCGGATGTCGAGCCCGTGGCTACGGAGGCGGTCGGCCGTCTCGACCATCGCGTGGCCGGCCGTCAGGGCGGTCTCCCGCAGGGCGTCCGGTTCGGCGCTGTTGGCGTGGCCCTCATGGGTCATGATCCCAACGACCCGGAGCCCGGCGATCCGGGCCAGGTCCAGCGCCAGTTCGACGGCCTCGTCGCCGACGAGCGCCCCGGCCCGGTCGCCGCCGGTATTGACTTCGACGTAGACGTCGATCGCGCGGTCCTGCTGGGCGACGGCCCGTCCGATCGCCTCGCCGACCTCGCGGTTGTCCAGCGCGACGATCATCCTCGCCCGCTCCATCAGGGCCAGCAGCCGGGTGATCTTGGCGGCGCCGAGGACCGGGTAGGCGATCAGGATGTCGCTGACCTCGGCCTGCTCGACCATCACCTCGGCCTCGCCCAGCTTGGCGCAGGTGATGCCGACGGCCCCGGCCGCCATCTGGAGCCGGGTGATCTGGGGCGTCTTGTGCGTCTTGATGTGGGGCCGTAGCGTCACGCTGGCGGAGGCCGCGAACGACGCCATCTCGGCGATGTTGCGCTGCATCGTCGGCTCGTCGACGATCAGGGCCGGCGTGTCCAGCGGGGACAGCGGCGAGACGAACAGGGGCTCGGCGGAGAGGACGGTGGCCATCGGTGGACTCCAGGTCGGTGTCAGCGGCGCCCGGCGGCATTGCACCACCGGGGAGGGAAGGTCGGATCAGGGTGAACAGGCGCATCATACCGGAGCCATCGATATCAGACCGATCGTGAGCGATTCATCGTTCGAACCGGTGCTGATGGGGGGTAACGTTGCGGAGTCGTGCGGCATTCATCGGGAGTTGGCTTGTGGCGGAGCAGTCCCCACCCCCGACCCCACCCCGGCTCCCCGTCGCGCTCTCACCGCTGAAGCGGTGTTCGGCTGCAACGGGTCCCAGGGAGGGGAGCCGATCTCGCCATTGAGGTCGGTTACCTATAACTTCTATCCACACACCGGAAACGAAACCTGCTCCTTACACCCGGATACAGGCGCCGATTCAACGCCACATTTGCGAATCATCCCTGAGCCGGACGGCTTTAGCCTCCGGTCCGCGCCGACCGACGACCATTCAATTCCGGCCATCTTCGGGTTGCCGGGCGGCTTCAGCGCCCGGTCTCTCGGGCTTTCAGCGATACAGGCTCTGCCAGACGCGACACCTGCCCGGTCCAGCATCGGAGTCACCGGTCAGATGCTGACGTGGCGGGGGATGGCCGTCTGGAACTTGCGACCGCTGGTGTCGATCCATTGCCCCTGCTGGCCGGAGCGCCGGACGCCGTTCATGATCTCCTGCGCCTTGCTCCCGTCGTGGAACGAGGGCGACGGCGACACCGCTCCGTCCCGGATCGCGGCGACCCAGCGCTGGATCAGCCGGTAGGTCGGCGCCAGCATCGGGTGGGTGCCAGGCGGCAGGTCGGTGTCGTCGTCGGCGTTCGGCTCGATCTCGACGAGCTGACTCTCGCCGCGGCGAGCGCCGAGCAGCGTGCCGCCGCTCTGCGCGATCAGCATCCCCTCGGAGCCGGACAGCAGGATCTCCTCGCCCGATTCCACGCCGGACGTCGTCGTCACGTGGACGGTCCCGAGCGCCCCGGAGGCGAACCGGAGGACGAATGCGAAGTTGTCATCGGCGTCGACGCGAGCCATCCCGCCGCCGTCGGCGGTGATCCGGCGGTCGACCATCGTCGAGGCGATCCCGGCGACGCTCTCGACGTCCCCCAGCCACCAGCGCAGCGAGTCGATCTCGTGCGAGCCGATCGCCCCGAGCATCCCGCCGCCCTGCTCCAGCTGGCTGTGCCAACTGAAGGGTCGGGAGTACGGGTCGCTGAGCGTCGAGCGGAACACGGTCAGGTTCACGGCCTGCGGCGTGCCGATGTAGCCGCTGTCCAGCAGCGACTTGATCCGGGCCCGGACGGGATCGAACCGCAGCTGATGGTTGACCATCGCGACGACCTTGGCGTTGGCGGCCATCCGGGCCATGTCCCGTGATTCGGCCAACGACCGCGCCATCGGCGTCTCGCAGAGGACATGCTTGCCGGCCTCCAGCGCGGCGATCACCATCTGGTGGTGGAGGTGGGGCGGGGTCGCGATGATGACGGCCTCGATCGAGGATTCGTTGACGACCTGGCGGAAGTCGGTCGTCACCAGTGGGACCTCGTACTGGGCGGCGATGGCGATCGCCCGGCCGGTCCGGCGGGCGCAGATCGCGATCAGATCCGTCTCGGCCATGTGCATCACGGCCGGGATGTGGACCGCCGCACCCATCCCGACCCCGATCACGCCGATGCGGAGTGGGCGCTCGGGCGTGCCGCGGCGCAGGGGCGCGAAATCGGGCTCCGGCGCGAGGGTTGCGACAGGGACGTCATCGGTATCGTCGGGCTCGTCGTCGAATGCGTCCTGGGGCGCCCCGTCGGGGACGCCGTCGTCGGGCGCGAACGGGTACGGCGGGAGGTCGGGGAGCTTCCGGAGTGACCCTGGCTCGCCGGGGACCCGACGGAGATAGCGGTCCATCCGAATACGTCCTTTCCCTGTCGAGCGTACAGTCATCAGCCGACGGCCCGCACGACTCGGGAGCGTGACGGACGGACCGAAACCGGGCCAACCAGGGGCGATGACTGGCTGGCATATCCGGGTCATCTTAACACGCGGCGACGACCGCACGTACACTTCGCCCATATCGTACGTATGCCTGGTCTGACAGCAGGCCAAGAGGTCCGGACAGATCGTTCGGACGATCTGATCGGTAGTTCGATCAACCGTGACAGGAGATCCCATGCGGCTCTACACCGGCAAGGGCGATCAGGGTGCGACCGATCTGCTGGGGGCGCGGGTCGGCAAGTCCGACCCCCGGATCGAGATCCTCGGCGAGCTCGACGAGGCCAGCGCCGCCATCGGGCTGGCTCGGGCCCACGCGACCCAGGCCCGGACCCGAGCTCTGCTGATCGATACCCAGCGCGACCTCTACGAGATCATGGCCGAGCTGGCCTACACGTCCGAGCTGCGGCCGGACAGCCGTGCCTTCGGCGCCGACCGGACGACCTGGCTGGAGACCGAGACTGACCGTTTGTCGGCCGACGTGCCGCTGCCGCCGCAGTTCGTCCTGCCCGGCGAGAGCATCCCCGGCGCCGCGCTCGACGTCGCCCGGACGGTCGCCCGGCGGGCCGAGCGGTTCGCGGTCGCGCTGGGGGAGGCGGGCAGGATCGACAACCCGGAGATCCTGCGCTACCTCAACCGGTTGTCGTCGCTGCTCTTCATCCTCGCCCGCTTCGAGGACCGCGAGTCCGGCCACGCCCTCCGGCTGGCGAAGGACTCCTCGCGTCAGGATGGCAGTCCTCCGTCGGATCCTGGCGTTGAGTGAACCAGCCATCCCTGGGAGCGAGCAGCTAGCGGTCCTGAGTTGGGAACTGGCTGGACAGCGCAAGAGGATGCCTGCGGATCTCCAGCGGCTTATCGAGGCGCCCACGCCCTATCTGCGGGTCAGCCCAGCAATCGATCAGAAGCAGCGAACCAAGCACCTGCGCTATGTCGCCATCTACCTGGATCTCACGATGTTCATCGCAGACTGGACGTGGTTGCGCGTCGTGGAGCGATCCAAGGAGGGGGCGAAGTGGGAGGTCATCTTCTACGTCAGTGACCCGCTGTCTGGCCGGCTTGTGCCGATCACCGCCGTCATCGGCGCTGACTCGAACGCCTCGTTCAATCTCCTGTCGATGCATTGCATTGATGAGAGCCGCGTGAGGCGATTCATCCGTGAGGGGCAACTGATGCCAAGAACGGTATGAGGAGTAGCCCCCGCCCGATGCACTAGATTCGGGGTCTCTTCCAAGCGTCAGGGAGTGCCTCTCCTGCCACGGGGGCTACGCGTAGATTGTACAGTCTTCATGGCTGCTCCTACCGTCTCGCGGACCAGACCCAACGCATGACTTGGGACGTCGTCTGCCCGGTATGCCGGTATGAGGGAACACCTCTGTCGTCAGAGGGAACTTCTCCACCCTCCGACATGTCGACCGTGTCGGCCATTGCGGGCAAAGGCTGTCCGCCCCTATCCTGCCGGACGCACCCGTGTTGATGATCCAGTGAATCAGCGGCATCGCCCTTCGACGGAAATGAGGCCCTTTCCCCATGCGGATCAGTCATCTCTTCGGCCGGACCCTGCGCGAGGCGCCCAATGACGCGGAGCTGCCCAGCCACCGCCTGCTCCTGCGCGGCGGGTTCATCCGGCCGCTCGGCTCCGGCATGTTCAGCCTGCTGCCGCTGGGCTGGCGGGTCACGCAGAAGATCGAACGGATCATCCGGGAAGAGATGAACGCGATCGGCGGGCAGGAGATGCTCATGCCGGTCGTCCACCCGGCCGAGATCTGGCGGGAGACCGGCCGCTACGACCAGATCGACGCCTCGCTGACCCGGTTCAAGGACCGGGCCGGCCGCGATCTCGTCCTGGCGATGACGCACGAGGAGGTCGTCACCGACCTCGCCCGCTCCGAGATCAACTCCTATCGGCAGCTGCCCCAGATCATCTATCACCTCCAGACTAAGTGGCGCGACGAGCCCCGCTCCCGCGGCGGCCTGATCCGGGTCCGCGAGTTCACGATGAAGGACTCCTACAGTCTGGACCGCGACGAGGCCGGGATGTTCGCCGCCTACGAGCAGCATCGCGTCGCCTACGACCGGATCTACCGGCGGACGGGGCTGGACTTCTACATGGTCGGCGCCGACACCGGCATGATGGGCGGCAAGCGCAGCGAGGAGTTCATGGCCCCCTCGCCGTTCGGTGAGGACATCATCCTGATCTCCCCGAGCGGCGACTACGCGGCCAACCGCGAGGTCGCGACCTTCCGCCGCGACACGCCGCCGGCCGAGGACGCCCTGCCTATGGAGGAGGTCGCGACCCCCGCGACGCCGACGATCGAGGCACTGGCCCGGCTGCTCGACGTCCCGACCAGCCGGACCGCCAAGGCCGTCTTCTTCACCGGGGACAGCGGCCGGCTGATCTTCGCCGTCATCCGGGGCGACCTGGAGGTCAACGAGACCAAGCTCCGTAAGGTCACCGGCGAGGGCAACCTCACCCCGGCGACGACGGAGGCAATCCGCGCCGCCGGGGCCGACCCCGGCTACGCCTCCCCGGTCGGCCTGCCGGAGAGCGAGAACGTCGTGGTGGTCGCCGACGTCAGCATCCGGGACACGCCCAACCTCGTCGCCGGCGCCAACCGGACCGGCTTCCATCTGCGCAACGTCAACTTCGGGCGTGACTGGACGAGCCTGCTAGTCGACGACATCGCCTCGGCCGAGGACGGCTTCCCGAGCCCGACCGACGGGGCGCCGCTGCGGGCCGAGCGGGCGATCGAGGTCGGCAACATCTTCGCCCTCGGCGACCGCTACACGGCCATGCTCGGCGCGACGTACCTGGACGAGCAGGGGGTGGATCGACCGATCCAGATGGGGTCGTACGGCATCGGTTCCGGTCGGCTCGTGGCCTCGATCGTCGAGCAGAACTACGATGACAAGGGGATCATCTGGCCGGCGCCGGTCGCGCCGTTCTCCGTCTACCTGACGTGGATCGGCAAGGACACCGACACGGCGACGTTCGAGGCGGCGGCGGGGATCTACGACGACCTGACTGCGGCCGGGGTCGATGTCCTGTTCGACGACCGGACGGAGCGGCCCGGCGTCAAGTTCGCCGACGCCGAGCTGATCGGCTGCCCCCTGCGGCTCTCGGTCAGCACCCGGACCCTCGGCGAGGGGCAGGCCGAACTCCGGGCCCGGACGGCGTCCGAGTCGGAGCTGATCCCGCTCGGTGACGTCGTCGCCATCATCGAGCAGCGGATCACCGATCTGATGGCCCCCTTCATCCTGTCCTGATCGCTCGGGACCATTCCTGACCATCACCTGAGACCGGTTGCCCGACCGGGCAATCCGTCCCGGTCACCAGAGCAAGGGGCCCATGGCCAGGCGTCGCAAACCCATCGCCCGCAACCCGGACGGCAGCCGGGTTGTCCCCCGTGTCCGTCCCGAACTCGCGCCGGCCCCGCTGGCGGAGGTCGAGGACGATGAGCCCGTCATCGCCGAAGTCCCGGACAGCCGACCGCAATCGATGAGTTCGTCGGTCGGTCCGCTACTGGCGCTCGGCGTTGTGATCGGGGCGATCGCCGCGCTTCCGACGTCGTTCCCGCTGCTGGCCGCCTGCGCGATCGGCGGGCTGATCGGCGCGATCCTCGGCATCGTCATCGACCGCCGCCGTGAACGCGCCCGTCTGGACGCCACCCTATGACGGCCGACGCTCCGCGACCGAGCGACCAGTCGCGGGCCAACCCGGCGCGATCGACGGAGCCCCCGGCCACCACCGGAACTCGTCAGTCCGCGGATCGCCCCGCAACGCCGCCCGTTTCGACCAGTGGCACGGACCACGGGCTGTTCCGCAAACGCTCCGATGCGATCGGCCCCGCCCCGGTCTACTTCTCGGTCGCCCTCGGCGTCTTCTTCGGGACGAGCGTCGGGTTCCTGGTCGGTCAACCAATCATCGGGGTCGTCTTCGGGGCGCTGCTCGGCGCCCTCTACGGGATGATGCGGCGGGCCAATCCCCGGAAGTAGCCTGGTCTGCAACGGAGGCGCTCGGAGGCGGAGCAAACCTCTGCATCGGGAGAGCGCTCCGCTCCGCTACCCGTCCGCTACCCATCCGCCTCGAAAGCGAACCGCCTGGCGATACGGTCCGTTGAGTCCAGGACGCAGGGAGCACCTCATGACCGACCAGGAGCAACCGAAGATCGCCGGATCGTCGGGGGACGAGGAGCGGGTAAACGCCGCCGGGTATCTGCCGCTCGGGATCAGCCTCGGCTTGATCTTCGGCATCGTGTTTGGGCTGCTCATCTTCGACAACATCGGGCTGGGGATCGGCATCGGCCTCGCGATCGGCGCTGGCCTCGGAGTGGCCCTGAGCGCCAATGCCCGGAGTCGGACTGGCAAGAACGGGGACGATGACGATGACGGCCTTGCCTGATCGGTCCGAGTAGGTGGCCGTCCCTTGCGGCCGGATCGGATGCCGATCACACTGCCGTCATGAGCGATCACCCGACCGATGACCCCTCAACCCGGCGCTGGCGGCTGCCCGAGCTCAGCACGCCGACCATCGTCGGGGTACTGGCCGGGGTCGCGTTCTATCTGATCGTGATCGTCTCCGGGCAGCTCGGTATCGGCGTCGGGATCGCCATCGTCCTCCTGCTGGCCGTCGCGCTGATCCGGACTGTCCGGCAGACCCGGACGACCCGCCAGCGGCTCCGGGATGGCGAGCGGCCAGGAGATCAGCGCTGATCCCCCCGGTAGCGCGGTTTCCTTGGTGTTGGCTGGTGGCGGAGGAGACCCCTCCCCCAGCCCCTCTCCGGGCGTGAGCGCCGCAGCGCGAAACGAGCCGGAGAGGGGAGCAGGCCCTTGGAGCAAGGTTGAGCGCAGGACCGAGGGCCGCCGTAAGGCCCTATCTGAAGCGGCATTCGCATAAGATAGCTGCGCTGGATAGGCGTGCGTCTCCCCTCTCCGGTCACTTGCGGAGCCGCAGCGCAGCGAGAGCCGCTTCCGGCGGGTGAGCAAGCAGGTGCTTGGAGAGGGGTCGGGGGAGAGGTCTGCTCCGGTTCACCTGCTTGCTTCGCGGTGACCCGCGCCTAATCGACGGTGCTGAACCGGTTGCCGTAGAGGGCGAAGCCGTCGTCCTCCGGCTCCCAGCCAAGCAGCGTCTTGGTGGACTCGATGTCCATGAACGGAAGTGCGTTGTTCGACAGGCCGTGGACGATGTGGAAGCCGGTCACGTCCGTCTCGATGCAGCGCACGATCAGGTGCGAGAGGTCCCGGGGGCTGACGAGCATCGAGATGTGGCGGGCCGACGCCGGCTCGTCGCCGAGCTCGTCGAAGTCCGGCTTGAAGGCGCCGATCCGGATCGCGAAGCCGCCCAGCCCCTCGACGGCATCGAAGTAGGCGCCCAGCGCCTCGCCCCAGACCTTCGAGGCGCCGTAGATGTTGAGCGGGGTCGGGACCTCGTCCGTCTGGGCCTGGTGGCGCGTCGGTGCCCCGGCGACGGCGTTGACGCTGCTGG
>CAXTHM010000001.1:76092-82476 GCA_964244115.1 uncultured Thermomicrobiales bacterium | reverse complement strand
CCCGGCGGACGCCCTGGTCCCTGGCAGCCCGGTAGATGTTGTAGGTGCCCTTGATGTTGTTCTCGATCAGCGAGTCGTAGAACTCGGCGTGCATCCGGCGGTCGGCGGCGAGGTGGACGACCGTGTCGATCCCCCGGCAGGCCGCCTGGCAGGCGTCGAGATCGGCGATGTCCAGCGAGATCACTTCGGCCCGCTCGCCGTCGGCGAGGGGGATATCGCTCCGGCCGGCCAGCCGCATCGCGTACCGGTCCCCGACGTATTGCCGGAACTCCGTCCCGATGTCGCCCCCCGCCCCGGTCAGGAGCACGGTCCGCTTGCCTGTCTGCTCCGACATGGGTGCCTCTCCTGCTCGATCACTGCTTGTGTCGATCGCGGTCGATGGGCCACGGACCCGGTCAGCCATGATAGGCGAAGCCATCGTCCCGCGGCTCGTAGCCGACGAGCGTGCGGGTCGAGGAGATGTCGAACGCCGTCAGCCGGTTGTTCGAGAGGCCATGGACGACGTGGAACCCGGTCAGGTCGGCGGCGATGCAGCGCTCGATCAGGTGCGTGAGATCACGCGGGCTGACGAAGGCGGAGGCGGTCGCCGGGTCTGGGTGCCGCGGGTCCGTCGGGGCGTGGTCGAAGGCGCCGATCCGGATGGCGATGCTGGTCAGCCCGTGCTGGGTGGCGAAGACGGAGCCGATCGTCTCCCCGAACGCCTTCGAGGCGCCGTAGAGGTTTCGCGGCCGGGGCGCCGTCTCGTTGTGGGGCTGGAAGCCGGCCGGGTAGCCGCCGACGGCGTGGACGCTGCTGGCGAAGATCACCCGGCGGACGCCATTGTCGCTGGCGGCCCGGTAGACGTTGAAGACCCCCTTGATGTTGTTCTCCAGCAGCGACTCGTAGAAGCCGGCCTCCGGCGACGGGTCGGCGGCGAGATGGACGACCGTGCCGATGCCCCGGCAGGCGGCCCGGCAGGCCTCGAGGTCGGAGACATCGAGATAGAGCCGCTCGGCCGCCTCCCCCGGTGCCAGGCTGATCCCCTTGGTGTCGGCCAGGCGGAGGGCATACCGCTCCCCTGCGATCCGGCGAAACGCGCGGCCGATATTGCCGGCGGCGCCGGTCAGCAGGACCGTCGGTCGATCGCTCGTGTCGGTCACGGGGTTCCTTTCTCGTTTGCTCGTCCGGATGGTCTCAAGCGGTACGCAGGTCGCCGGCCATACGCCTGGCCCGTGCCAGACGCTTCGTCCCGCCAGAGCGGGTTTCGATCGCTGCGCTCGGGTAGCTGAGCGGACCTCTCCCCCAGCCCCGCTCCGGCTCACCTGCTCGCTCTCACCGCCGAAAGCGGTGTTCGGACTCACAGGTGCCCGGAGCGGGGAGCAGCGGCTTTGCTTGAAAGGGCAGGCAATGCATCTGAACTCCCTGTTGACGGGCACGACCCTGAGCGGGGAAAGCATCGCAGAGCCCTAACACTCTGCGCGACATGTTCTGCGATAACGGAGCCGATCGGGACGGGGCCTGACTGTCCCCGATGTCCAGCGGGACATCGTCACAGCCGCGAAAGGACCACCATGACGCGCACACGGCTTGTCGCCACGTCCCTCGTCGCCACCGCCCTCCTGACCGGGCAGGTGCTCCCGTCCGCCCTCGCCGCGCAGGACGCCGCGCTCGCATCCGTCGCCTCCGTCCGCCTGATCGGCGAGCAGGACCTCCCGAACGACCTCACGGTCGACGATACCCTCGTCGGCGGGCTATCCGGCCTGGACTACGACGCCGAGAGCGAGAGCTGGATCGTCCTCAGCGACGACCGCTCGGACAACGCCCCGGCCCGGTTCTACGACGCGACGCTGACGTACGACGACGTATCGTTCGACAGCGCCGAGCTGACCTCCGCCGTTACCCTCCTGCAGGAGGACGGCACGCCGTTCCCGAACGTCGATGCCGGCGGCAACGTCCCGGACCCGGAGTCGATCCGCGTCGACCCCCAGAGCGGCAACTTCTACTGGACGACCGAGGGCAGCCAGGTGCTCGGCATCGACCCTGGCGTCTACGTCACCGAGCCGGACGGCACCTTCGTCGCGAGCCTCCCGGCCGATGACGTGTTCGACGCCGATGTCAACGGCGAGACGGGCATCCGCGACAACGGCGCCTTCGAGGGGCTGACCTTCGCCCCGGATGGCTCCTCGTACTTCGTCTCGACCGAGCTGCCGCTCTACCAGGACGGCGACCTGGCCACGGGCGATGCCGGCTCGGTCAACCGGATCACGCAGTACGACCGCGAGGGCACCGTCCTCGCCCAGTACGCCTATGAGGCCGACGCCGTGCCGAACGTCGAGGCTGGGGCCCTCTTCACGATCAATGGCATCACCGAGATCCTCGCCGTCACCGACACGACGATGCTGCTGCTCGAGCGCGGCACGGTCCAGGCCGCCGACGAGAGCTATTCCAACGACATCCGCCTCTATGAGATCGACCTGACCGGCGCGACCGACATCAGCGGCGTCGATTCGCTGATCGGCGCGGACTACACCCCGATCGCCAAGCGCCTGATCGCGGAGTTCGACGGCAGCGACTTCACCGTCGACAACCTCGAGACGCTGGCCTTCGGGCCGGACCTGGCGAACGGCAACCGCTCGCTGGTGATCGGCTCGGACAACAACTTCAGCGACACGCAGCTCACCCAGTTCCTCGCCTTCGAGGTCATCCCGGGCGACGCCACCGGCACGCCGGCCGCGGGCACCCCGGCCGCCGCCGGTACGCCGGAGGGCACGCCGGTCGTCGAGGTCGGCACCGGCCAGGATCAGGACCCGGACAACGCCACCCCGGTCGCCACCCCCGAGGTGTAGGCCGCTCCTCCCATCACGATCGCCCCCCACACAGAGAACGGCCCCGCCCATCGTTCTGGGCGGGGCCGTTCGGTCGTCCGTTGTGCGGGTGGAATCGGTCGAACCGGAGGGCGTTCTCGTAGGGGCGACCCTTGCGGTCGTCCGGTCGTCCGGTCGCCGCTGCGGCCGTTGCCGCCATGCGGGACCGCGGGACAGGGTCGGCGTGTTGGGGGATGCATGATCGCCCGCAGCGATGCCCGACCATGAATGGATCGGGCTCAGGAACGATGTATCGATCGGTGAGTGGTTCCATTACGGTTCGGATGTTCACGAAACGCGGATGCGGCCCGGAACGGGCCGCATCACGAACGAGCTGTGTTTCGCTGCGGTAGGTCAAGCTTCTCCCGGTGCATCCGCGACATCGTTCCTGAGCCCGATCCATTCATGGTCGGGTCACCCGGGTGACGACCGGTCGTCCGGATGACCACAAGGGTCGCGCCTACTCGTTGTAGTCCCCATGGCCGATCGGGCCGATCTGGTCGATCGGCCAGTTGCTGAAGAACGCCTCGCCGACGAGGTTGTCGATTGGCACGACGCCGAAGATGCGGGAATCCTCGCTGCCGTTCGGCGTCCGGTTGTCGCCCATCACGAAGACCGTTCCGTCCGGGACCGTCAGGTCGCAGGTGGACGTGTCGACGAGCGCCCGGGAAGGGGTGCACATCGTGATCGGTTCGGGAATGTACTGCTCGTTGAGGCGCTCGCCGTTGACGAGCACGTAGCCGTCCGCGAACGAGATCTGGTCGCCGGGCAGCCCGATGACTCGCTTGATGAACGGCTGGTCGTGGGGGATCGGCGGTTCGAGGACGACGACGTCGCCACGCTCGAGTTCGCCGAAGGGACTGAAGTTCCAGGTGCCCTCGCGGTCGACGCCGGGGATCCAGTTCAGGGATTTGATGTGACTTGCGGTCTCGTTCGATCTCCAACTACTCTGCGGGGGCACTCCGAGTGTTGACCGAAAGAACGAAGTAAAAAAACACCCTGATTACCGAGAAGAAAATATTTGCATGATTGCCTAGCCAATCGCACCTATTGACACAACAGAACCAATTCCGGTAGCATGATCATATGCTCGATGTAGCACAATCTATTTTCGACAATGCCCATCGTGAGGCAAGGTCGAATGAGCTGCTCTTCGTTGATAGCATCCGATTTACTAGCGAGGGAGGTTAGCACTTTGGGTCGATCCATCGGCTTTGTAAGCTTCTCCAAGGAGTGATCATGTCAAAGCGAAGCACGTTGTTGTTGATCGTTGTCCTTGCCGTAGCGTTGATCGCCTCTCCCGTATCTATGATCTCGGCAGCCCGACCCGCTGACTTTTCCGCAGCGTGTGGTAATTACTCCTATACTTATGTAGAGCGGGATCGTATCGGTGGTTATTGGACCTTCACCGGTACCATAATCTTGAGCGATACGTCCGGGGGAAACACCGTCTTCACCTACTCTGAGATCAACACTCCAGGCGACTACAACTACCCAATATATCGGTACTATACCTGTGTCGGTCCGATAACGCCCCGTCAGGTTGGTTGAATCCGACTCAACTACTGGTCGATTGAGAGGGGCCAACCGAATCCGGTTGGCCCCTCTCAATCGACCAGTAGGGCGTTGATTCGTAGAAAACATTCTGTGAATGCAGTCTATCCGATTGCAGCTCGATATTGGCAAGACGATCAGCTATTCAAGAATTGGTCCAATGTACTTCCGGTGACAAGTAGCGTGCCGGCGAAACTCAGCATCCAACCAGACCGACCTGCCCAACTTTCGAACAGTCGCGAACGTTGGAGTGCATCTTGATTGAGGAGCGTCGATGGCCGCCAATAATCTGTAAGATCTGTGCTCAAGTCAATGCTGCGGCGCCATCAAGTTCAGCCATGCGTTGATCGAAATGGCGCTCTGATGCTATTCTCGATCGCCGTAGTCGCCGTGCTTGATTGGGCCGATTCGGTCCCATGGCCAGTTGCTGAAGAACGCCTCTCCAACAAGGTCGTCGATCGATACTACCCCAAAGATGCGCGAATCTTGACTACCGTTCGGCGTTCGGTTGTCGCCCATAACGTAGACGTAGCCGTCCGGCACCGTAAGGTCGCAGGTCGACGTGTCGACCAGTGCCCTAGATGGGGTGCACTGTGTGATCAACTCTGGAATGTACTGCTCGTTGAGGCGCTCGCCGTTGACGAGCACGTAGCCGTCCGCGAATGATATTCGGTCGCCGGGCAGCCCGATGATTCGCTTGATGTATGGCTGGTTGTGTTCAAGTGGCGGTTCGAGGACGACGACGTCGCCGCGCTCCAGCTCGCCGAAGGGGCTGAAGTTCCAGGTGCCCTCGCGATCGACGCCGGGGATCCAGTTCAGGACACGGTTGAGGTCGAACTGGTGGAAGGCCTGCCGGTTGACCAGCACGCGCTCGTGGTTGGTCAGGTTCGGCGTCATGCTGGAGCCGTCGACCTCGTAGGGGAGGACGAACGCCCGGACGCCGAAGAAGAGGATCGCGGCCAGCAGCAGCGTCTGGACGATCTCGCGGATGGCGGCGACGGTAGAGTTCCGACGCTTGGCGGGTTCGGCCGCCGGGGTCGCGCCGGCTGGCATCTCGTCGCTATCAGGCCGGTCGGTCTCGGGCCGGTCGATCACGGGTCTGTCCTGCATGTCATCTCGTTGTTCGTTTGAGCATCCACGGAATCAGGATGCGGGCTGCCCGGGCCGTCAGGGGTCGACGAGACGGTCGTTCCCGGCCGCGACGCCGTGAGGACCGGCGACGCGCCACCCATTCTAGCCTGTTACCGTGACGAACAGACTGCGAAAGACGTGCGCCCCGTCGTGGCGTCCAGGTTGGAGCAGTATTCATCCAGGTTGGCAGGTAGCGGAGCAGACCTCTCCCCCAGCCGCGCCCAGAGGGCACCCGCCGGCTCGGATCGTCGCTCACCCGCCAAAGGCGGCTTCGGCTCCTCACCGCCCGGAGAGGGGAGTCTTTACCCGGATTCGGTATCACCTGCTCGCTCAGCCGCCGGAAGCGGCTCTCGCTGCGCTGCGGCTCACAGGTGCCCGGAGAGGGGAGCAACGGCGCCAATCGCGTGTCGTCAACGCATTGGAACGACACTTACTCGGGCAGGGCGCCCTCGCGGCGGAGCTCGGAGATGCGGTGCCAGAGGAACCAGGCGACGGCGACGACGATGATCGCCGCGATCGGGTAGTCGAGGTAGCGGGCCTGCTCGCGGAGCCGCTCCCAGTCCGGGCCGAGCCGGTAGCCGATCCAGGTCAGCAGCACGCACCACAGGTATGAGCCGGCGAAGGTGAACAGGCAGAAGCGGCCGAAGTGCATCCGGGCGATCCCGGCTGGCAGGGAGATGAACGTCCGGACGACCGGCAGCAGGCGGGAGACGAACGCCGTCGCCTCGCCCCAGCGGTCGAACCACTCCTGCGAGCGGTCGATGTCCCTGCGGGTGATGAGCAGGTAGCGGCCGTACCGTTCCAGCAGCGGCCGGCCGCCTTTCGCGCCGACCCAGTAGGCGATGACCGAGCCGAT
>CAXTHM010000001.1:61096-76082 GCA_964244115.1 uncultured Thermomicrobiales bacterium | reverse complement strand
GCCGATCAGGTTGCCGAGCGCGCCCCAGAAGCCGATCAGGAGGATGCCCGGCCAGCCGGTGCCGTGCTCGGAGACGAGCAGCCAGCCGGCGAGCGGCATCGTGATCTCGCTCGGGAGCGGGATGCAGGCGCTCTCGATCGTCATCGCGAGCACGACGCCGACCGAGCCGAAGCTGTCGAACAGGGAGCGGATCAGGTCGATCAGGGTCGTCTCGATCGCGTGCACGGACGGCGTTCTCCTACGGCAGGTTCGGACGGACGACGGCGACGGCGGCACTGATGAGAGATGCATCGGGCGTTCGGGTGCTTCCCTGCCCTACCTTAATGACGGCGACCGCGAGCCACGCTGCTCTCCCGGGGGAATGGTGGATTCCCGTGCTGGTCGGCATGGCCAGCCCGTAGCCCGGAGACCCGCCTACCGTGATGCCCGGACATGAAGTGCCGATGAACTCCCCGTGCCTGAATGATGCTCGGATCCTCATCCGCGCTTCATCCCGGTCCCGTCAGACTGGTTGCCGGTCGGTTCCCGCTCGTGCAACGGAGTGAGAGCACGACCTGTGAGCGTCCTGATCGTCGAGGATGAGGCCCGCCTGGCCGCGCTGATCCGGCGTACCCCTCTTCGGCGAGGGCACGCCGTCGATGTCGTCGGCGAGGGCGAGGCTGCCCTGACCTGGACAGTCGGCGCGACCGAGGTCATCGGGACCGCGTCCGACCAGGAGGACTGATCACCGGCACCCCGACCACAGCCGACCCGCGAGAAGGCCAGGAGCCGCCAGACGAATCTGGCGGCTCCTGGCCTTCTCGACCTGACGGAGAACCGGTGGCTGATCGACAGACCGTGTCCAGCCCTGCGAGCAACGGGCCACGCGCTGACGCTGGTCAGTCACCCAGGTACACGAAGCAGTGGTTGTCGCACTCGGCATAGGCCGCGTTGCAGATGCTGTCGTAGTCCGACTGGCCCAAGCCGCTGCAGGGTTTGCACGTCAGGGAATCCCAATGCCAGCACTGGCCCGACGGGGTGCCGGCCGGGAGCGGACCGATGTAGTAACTCGGGTCGCCGATGACCCCATCACTGGTCAGGCAGCCGGAGACATCGGGGCAGTCGTCGATGAACAGGCTCGCCTCGCCGAACGTCGGTGCCAGGTCCGCGTCCCGCTGCCGCCCGGCAACGAAATCCAGCCCGCCCTCGTAGTCATTCAGGATGTTCACGCCATAGGTGACGGAACCCACGCCGGCGTCGTAGACCGGGTTCAGCAGCTCGACGACGAGGATGTCCTCGTTGCCGTCGGCGTCGTTCGTGACCAGGGCCGCGTTGGGTGGGTTCGCTGGCGAGAAGCCCAGGCCATCGAGGAACCGCTGGGTCGGCGCCTCGCCGAAGATGCGTTCGGGACGGTCGGAGAAATAGACGGTGTTGCCGGTATGTCCCTCCAGCGTCAGGAGGTAGTCAGCGCCACCGCCGGGCGTCGGCGTGCCCTCGGCCGTCGGCGTGCCAGCGCCCGGGTTGGCGGCGAAGGTCCCGGAGGAGGCCGATTGGACGAACAGGAATGTCGCGTCGTCGGCGAGGGGGTCGGGTGTCGCGTCCTGAGCCCGGACCCGTAGCGACGAGCTCCCGGCCAGACCCGCCGAGAGCGCGAGCCCGCCCGCCCGGAGCGCCGTCCGGCGGGAGTGCGTCGATGCCAGGGAGCGGGTCAGCGTATCGAAGTGTCTGGATTCCATGAGGACTCCTCTTGATGCTCGGAAAATCGTCTCGAGGTCGACGGACTACTCAGTATTGGAGAGTATACAGCAATCGAAATGAGCGCAAGGACGACGATAGTCGGTATCGTCAGGATCGATGTCCGCGGTGTGAAGGCCGGGAACGGAAACCGTCCACCGTCTCTCCCGTTGCCCTCGACCGTCGGGCATGGGGTGCGATCGTCAGGGCGCCCGGGTCTGGGCGCGGCTAGCGGTGAGCGCCTGGCCGGGCGGCGGCGAATCGCTTGGATCGGATCATCGACGATCGGACCGGGATGGCCGCGGGAGGGATGCCGTTGCTCCCCCGTCGCTCGGTCGTCCGTTCCCGAGATGCCGCCTGGCCCGTGCCCGGAGCCGGACGCGGGCGCCGTTACCCGTCGTAGTCGCCGTGGCCGATCGGACCCAGTTCACTGATTGGCCAGTTGCTGAAGAAGGCCTTGCCGTCGATGTCGTCCTCCGGCACGACGCCGAAGTAGCGCGAGTCGCTGCTATTGTCCCGGTGGTCGCCGAGGACATAGACCGCGCCCTCCGGGACGATTACGTCGCAGGTCGCGCGGTTGACGCACTCGGTGATCGCGCCGTCGATGTAGTCCTCGTCGAGCCGCGCGCCGTTGATCATGACATAACCACCCTGGAAGGTGATGTGGTCGCCGGGCAGGCCGATCACCCGCTTGATGTAGGGCTGGTCGTGGTCGACCGGCGGCTCCAGCACGATCACGTCCCCGCGGGCGACGCCGCCGAACGGGGTGAATGTCCAGCTCCCCTCGCGGTCGACGCCGGGGAGCCAGTTGAGCGGCGTATTGAGGTCGATGTCCCAGTAGGCGACCCGGTTGACCAGCACGCGCTCGTGGTTGACGAAATTCGGCTCCATACTGGCGCCGTCCACCTGGTAGGGCATCACGACGGTGCGGACACCGACGTAGAGGATGACGGCGATCAGGACCGTCTCGACGATCTCCCGCGCTACCCGCAGGCCGGACTTGCCGGGGGCGGGGTTGGTATCCTCCGTCTGCTCGCTCCCCGGGTCGTCAGGTCGCTGCCCGTCGGTCATCCGGATGGGGTGGCCGCTGGTCGGGGCCGGCCGCTCTGGGGTCTGCATGGGATCATGGTCTCCCGCCGGCCGACGGTTCGCCGGGCAGCGAGTCGTGGCGATGCGACGCTCGGGCGTGCCGCCGGGATGCTCAGGGTCGGTTCTCCATCGATCAGCGTCGTACCGGTGGAGTATACGTCCGGGCCTGGCCGCCGGGTCCGGGCCGCATCGCGCAGGGATGCAACCTTGCGACCGGCCGGTTGCGACGCATACGAAGACCCGGCCGGCGCGGTGAGGCCGGGCGGCGTGACAAGGGAGACCGGGATGGCGACGGCGTATCTGGGGCCCAAGGGCAGTTTCAGCGAGGACGCGACCCGGCTCCATGTCCGCCGGGCGGCGGGCAGCCCGGCCGTGACGGTGACCGAGGCGACGGCCGGCGTCGGGGAGATCGACGGCCTGCTGCCGTTCGCGAGCATTCCGGCCCTGACGGCAGCCGTCGAGACCGGGCTGGCGACCGAGGCGCTGCTGCCGATCGAGAACTCGCTCGAAGGCGCTGTCAGCGCGACGCTCGACCTGCTCATCCACGAGACGACCCTCAAGATCGCCGCCGAGATCGTCGTGCCGGTCCGCCACGACCTCATCACCGTGCCGGGGGCCAGCCTCGCCGACATCCAGGTCGTGACCAGCCACCCGCAGGCGCTCGGGCAGAGCCGCCGGTTCCTCGACCGCTGCCTGCCGGGCGTCGACCAGATCGCCGCCCTGAGTACCTCGGCGGCCGTCGCGGACGTCCTGGCCGCCGGTGACCCGAGCCGGGCCGCGATCGGGACGGCCCGGGCGGCCAACCTCTACGGCGGCACGGTGCTGGCCCACGACATCCAGGACGTCCGCGCCAACGTCACCCGCTTCGTCGTCCTGCGGGGCCACGACGCCGAGCCGACCGGCCACGACAAGACCAGTCTTGGCTTCACCGTCCGCAGCAACATCCCGGGGGTCCTGCACGAGGCGCTCGGGGCGTTCGCGGCCGAGGGGCTCCAGCTCAGCAAGATCGAGAGCCGGCCGGCCAAGGCCTGGCTGGGCGACTACGTCTTCCTGGTGGACTTCGAGGCCCACCGGGAGGACCCCTCGGCCCGGCGGGCGCTGGCCCGGCTGAGCGAGGTGACGGCCAACGTCTCAGTCTTCGGCTCGTACCCACGCTTCCCGATCGACGCTCTCCGGGAACTGGTCGACCCGAAGCGGTAGTGCCGGTTTCCATCGACGTGCGCGGCGGCGGAGCAGACCTCTCCCCCAGCCGCGGAGAACCTGTTCGCTCACCCCCCAGGGGCGGCTCTCGCCGCGCCGCGGCTCCGCAGGTGCCCGGAGAGAGGAGCAGATGCTTCCATCGGGATCAGGTCCTTTTTCACATGACGTCGGCCCTGGCAGTGGGGAACTCCGGCGCGATGCCGCGTCGAGTGCTTCGCGAGACGATGATCCCGTCACCCACTCGGTATTGGACGTCTCGGACGATCGACCCGAAATCTCCGGTATCCTGAATCGTCGACCAGTGTGGTGTGAGAGTGGGTGCCCATACCTCAGACAGCGGTGCGTCCGAGTCGACCGACCCGGACGCTGGTCGACACGTCCCACCGCAAGGGCGCCAGCCAATCCGTCCGACCCATGACGTCCACAGGGCTTGGCAATGACCGATCATCGGGCCAGCAGCGGACCGGACCCGGTCACGCTGAGGCTGACGTTGCCCCTGCCGCCCGGGGTCAACAACCAGTACGTCACGGTCGGGCGACGTCGCGTCCTGAGCAAGACCGCGCGGGCGTTCCACACGGATGCCGCGGCGGCGATCGAGCTGGCCCGCCGGGCCGGGACGGTAACGCCCGAGATCGAAGCCGCCCTCGGGCGGTCGCCGATCGGCATGATGCTGGAGTTCTTCTTCGAGACGCCCCACCGCCGCGACCTCGACGGCGGCCTCAAGATCGCGCTCGACAGCCTCGGCCGGGCGCTGGGCTTCGACGACCGGACGGTCGTCGACCTGCACCTGAGCAAGCGAATCGACCCGCTCAACCCCCGGCTCGAGGTCGAGATCGAGACGATCCCCGACTGGACGTACGACCAGACCTACGTCTACCTGGGCGATGGCGGCTGAAGCGGCCCCGCTCCGATGGGCATGGCGCACCACGGCCGGCCGGGCCGCATCACCGCCCCAGACCGGTGGCGTCACGTACAATCGCCGCAGAGATCTGCCGCCCCGGAGCACCGGACGACCCGGCCGGTGGCCCCACCATGAGGCCCGCCCGTGAGCACCCCCCAGACGGCCACCCCTCCCACCCTCAACCCGACCGAAGGCACTGTCCACCTGGGCGAGCCGCCGGTCGACGAGTCGGCCCACCTGCTCGCGCAGGCATCGACGGCCGTCGATGCCGTCGTCGTGCTGGACTTCGGTTCCCAGTACAGCCAGCTCATCACGCGGCGCGTCCGGGAGGCCGGCGTCTACAGCGAGCTGCTTCACCACGACGTCGCCTGGGCCGACGTCGAGCGGCTGGCGCCCAAGGGCGTGATCCTGTCCGGCGGCCCGGCCAGCGTCTATGAGGAGGGCTCCCCGCAGTTGCCGGGCTGGGTGCTGGAGCGCGGGCTGCCGGTGCTGGGGATCTGCTACGGGATGCAGCTGATCGCGCGGGCCTTCGGCGGCACCGTCGACCTCGCCGACCATCGCGAGTACGGTCCGGCCACGATCGAGATCACCCACCCGACCACGGACGAGCCGGCCAGCCGGCTCTTCGCCGGGTTGCCGGACCGGCTGCCAGTCTGGATGAGCCACGGCGACCACCTCCCGACCCCGCCCGAGGGCTTCACCGTCCTCGCCCGGTCGGCGAACTCCCCCGTCGCGGCGATGGGCCGGGGCCAGATCGTCTGCCTCCAGTTCCACCCCGAGGTCTCCCACACTCCGCAGGGCGCGGCGATCATCCGCAACTTCCTCGTCGATGTCTGCGGCTGCGAGACCAACTGGCAGGCCGAGTCGTTCATCGAGGCGACCGTGGCGGACATCCGGGCGAAGGTCGGCGGCGACCGCGTGCTGCTTGGGCTGAGCGGCGGGGTCGATTCATCCGTCGCCGCGGCCCTGATCCACCGGGCGATCGGCGACCAGCTCACCCCAGTCTTCGTCGACAACGGGTTGCTCCGGGCCGGTGAGGCCGACCTCGTCCGCGAGGTCTTCGCCGGCGCCTTCGAGATGCCCCTCGTCTACGTCGATGCCAGCGATACGTTCCTCGATCGGCTGTCGGGCGTCTCGGACCCGGAGCAGAAGCGCAAGGTGATCGGCGAGGTCTTCGTCCGCCAGTTCGAGGCCGAGGCCCGGCGGCAGGAGGCCGAGGGCGGCCCGTTCCGCTTCCTCGCCCAGGGCACGCTCTACCCGGACGTGATCGAGAGCACGACGGCCGAGACCGGCGCGGCCGTCAAGATCAAGACGCACCACAACGTCGGCGGGCTGCCCGAGGACATGGACTTCGAGCTGCTGGAACCGTTGAAGTTCCTCTTCAAGGACGAGGTCCGTCGGGTCGGCCGGGCGCTCGGGCTGCCCGACGTCGTCGTCGAGCGGCAGCCGTTCCCCGGTCCGGGGCTGGCCGTCCGGCTGCTGGGCGAGATGAACCGGACCGACCTCGAGCTGCTCCGCGCCGCCGACCGCGTCGTCCGCGAGGAGATCGAGGCCGCCGGCGTGAACGGCGACCTGGAGATGCCGGTCTGGCAGTTCTTCGCCGTCCTGCTACCGGTCAACTCGACCGGCGTCACCGGCGACTACCGGACCTACGCCCGCGTCTGCGCCATCCGGGCGATCACGTCCGAGGACGCCATGACGGCCGACTGGGCCCGGCTGCCCTACGACCTGCTGGCCCGGATGAGCAACCGGATCACGAACGAGGTCACCGGTATCGGCCGCGTGGTCTACGACATCACGTCCAAGCCGCCGGGCACGATCGAGTGGGAGTGAGTCGTATCCGACTACAGCGGGGTTCAGGTGAAGTACCCGAACCTGACGGGCGGTCGTGCTCCCCGCTCCGGGCACTTGCGGAGCCGCAGCCCAGCGAGAGCCACCTCTGGTGAGCGAGCGGGTTCACCCCAGGCTGGAGGAGAGATCTGCTCCGCCACCAGGCACCTCGACTGGCCCCAGCGCTAGCTACCGGCCGTGGGGCTGCGCCGCGTCTACTCCCCGGACTGGTCTTGGTCGCGAGCCTCGATGTAGGCGACGAGCGTCGTCGACGTGATCAGCACATCGTCCACGAACAGTCCGAACCAGTAGTCTCCCGGTTGTTCGATCGCGAACGGGGTCAGGTCGATCGGAAGGGTGATCATGGCCCCTCCGGTCCGAGGATCATTCGGGCCATCCTCCGGGTCGATATCGACGATCAGGGGAGGCAGGACGAGAAGTCGATCCGTTCCGTGCCGGACTTCCGTGCGCACGGAGACGATCTCGACCGGGCGGGTAGGCAGCGTGAAACGGGTGATCAGACCCAACGGAACGTTCCCGGGAATCCGTTCCAGCGGCAATGATTCGATGCCGCCGCCAAGCAGGTTGAAGCGGCGCCCTTCGGTGGTGTTGAAGGCTGTACATAACAGGAACGCCTGCACGGTGATGCCTCGGGCAGCGTCAGCGCGGGAACGATCTTCGTCTGCACCGGTGTTGCGGACAGTCATGGCCTACCCTTGAAGAGACGAATGTATGACACGGTCATACACTATCAGAGGAGCTTGCGACGGTGAGTGAGTTCCGGGGAATCGACATCGTTTGGGGCAACAGCGAAGCTGACGAGGAACGACGCATCGATCATATCTGGGAGCGGCACCTGCTCTCGCCTGATGACGTCGAAGCTGTGCTTCTGAACGACGATGCTCGCGATTGGCCGAACCATGGCAGCCATCCAGCCGGACGGCGACTGGTCGTCGGTCAGACGACCAGCGGACAGTATCTCCAGATCATCGTCGAGCGCGCCGGTCCCAGGCAATGGAAGGTCATCACGGCATTCCCCGCTGAACGGCAATGGATTGACCACCACACCCGAGCCACAGGTCGGCGAACACGATAGAAAGGGACTCGTTTGGATCAGCCATTCGTCGAAGAAGATCTCGATACGCTGGAAGCCCAGGTGCGATCGCTTGATCCCAATGACTACCCCGAGAGCGCAATGACGTTCAAGCCGTCACGGGATCACGGGATCATCGTCTCCGTACGGTTCGATCGGGAAGGCATCCGCCAGGTTCGATCGGCCGCGCGCAAGCTCGGCCTGAGGCAGTCCGAGTTCATCCGTGGCGCCGCGATCGCGGCCGCCCAGGACGCGGAGAAGCCGCAGCGGATCCGCCTATCGATCAATGACGTCACGTCGCCAGCTATCCAGATTCGGTCCGAAGACGGCCCCAAACGCCGTTCACGGTCGCGGTCTGGTTCCCTCACACTCCGCTACGCCGGTGGATCGACCCAAAACGATCATTCGAGCACTCACCTATCCAATGACCAGCCGGGCCATCGATCACGGCAAACCTTTCTGTCTCGGGAATCCGCGGACTGATTGCACCGGTGTCCCGAAAGTGTTTGCATTGCACAGTGTCGGTGGATGACATGACTATCCGTATCAAAGCGTGTCCAGCCGGTTGGTTCTCCCCGCCGATCCTCACAGCCCGGTGAGTGAGACGCTTCGATACCTTCTCGTGCGTCACAAAGGAACGTGGGGTCCAATGCGGGGCGACTACCGGGGCGTACCGCCTCACATCGGGACGGGCTGGCATGACGGGCGGATCCCCGGGCCGGGCGAGCCGTCTCTGAACGGCATCTTCGCGACCAACCCGATCCGGCGATCGATCACGCTGATCGCCGTCTGCCTGGCCGTGATCGCCACGGTCGTCGTCCTGTTCCAGCACGGCGGGACCCGCGGCAGCGGTGTGCTGGTGATGGCGGCGGCGCTGGCGACGGCGATCCTGCTGCTGGCCGTCCCGCTCCTGCTCTGGAGCATCGTCGCCGACGCGGCCCGCCGGCATCGCCGCCGGACGTCGCCCGACCTCGCCGACCTGCGCCTCTCCGTCCGGACCGAGAACATCCTCCGGCGCTCGGGCCACGAGACGGTCGCCGACATCGTCGGCCTCGATGACGACCAGCTCCTCGGGCTGCCCCGGATGGAGGACCACGACGTCCGCCAGATCCGCCGGGCCCTCTCGCTCTGGGACTACCGGCGGTGGCAGGAATCCGGCTTCCCCGCCCGGTAGCGCCGGTGCCGATCGGGCGTCCCGTCTGCGATACTCCGATCCCCCGCTTAGGGGCTCTTCGAGACGTCCACTCCGGATCGTCGCACCTGCCCTGGCACGGGATTCACGCCGCCATTCTCATCGCCTGACGCCTCGACCGAGTCCCGGAGACGCCGCGCATGTCCTCGATGTCCCGCTACGGCTACCGGAACGGCGCCGAGCCCATCCACCGCTCGGTGTCGTCGACCGGCATGGGCGACCCCTTCTCGATCAACCCGATCCGGCGCTCGTTCGCGGTCGTCGCGTTCTCATCACTGATCCTCGGCACCGGCATCGCCCTGGGCGGATCGGCGACCAAGCTGGTCATGGTCAGCGTCGGCTGGCTGCTGATCTCGGCGTTGATCCTGACGCTGCCGATCCTGGTCTGGAGCCTGGCCGAGGAGGGGATTCGACTGCTCCGGCGGCGCCTCTCCCCACACATCGAGCAGCTCGGCCTGTCGCCGCGGGTCGAGCACATCCTGCTCCGGCACGGCTACGAGACGATCCGCCAGACCCACGAGACCGATGACGATACCCTGCTGTCGCTCTCCAACATGGACGCCCGGAGCCTGCGGGAGATTCGTCGCGAGATCAACCTCTGGCAGTATCGGCGCTGGCAGGAGGCTGGCTTCCCCGCCCGCGGGATGGACTAACCATCTCCATCCTGGGTCATCGTCACGAACCGGGCGCGTCCGGAGAGGTCATTGACGATCGCGACCATCGGGTCCGGCTCGGCGGCCCGCAGCAGCCCAGCGACAGCCTCTGCCTGCGCCGGGTCGAGCTCCAGGGCGACCGCACCACCTGGGGTCAGCACCCGCGGCAGGTCGGCGATCAGGCGACAGATGAGGTCGAGCCCGTCCGGGCCGCCGTCCAGCGCCAGCCGCGGCTCGGCGGCGAGGTCCGGGTTGCCATCGACCTGCTCCGGCGTCAGGTACGGCAGGTTGGCGAGGACGAGATCAACCGGTCCGGCGACCGATCCCAGCAGATCGCTCGACGCGAAGACCATCTCCGGTCCCACGCCGGACGGCGCGATCAGATCGGGCCGGACCCGTTCCCAGTTGGCCTCGGCCACCGCCAGCGCCGCCGCGGAGACATCGACGGCGGTGATCCGGCCAGCCCACCCCGCCGGGAGCAGCGACGCCAGCCCGATCGCGATCGCGCCGCTGCCCGTCCCGACATCGACGACCGTCGCCCGATCCCGGCCCGGGTGCGCCAGCCAGTCCCGCGCCCACTCGACCAGCTGCTCAGTCTCCGGCCGCGGGATGAGGACGTCGGGGGTCACCGTCATGGACAGCCCGAGGAAGCCGCGCCGCCCGGTCAGGTAGGCGACCGGCTGCCCGTCAAGGCGCCGGGCGAGCAGACCAGCGTAGGTCCGCATCGCATCGGGATCGATCGGCTCCGGCGCCCGCAGGAAGAGCGCGGTGCGATCGATCCCGAGGACGTGGCGCAACAGCAGCTCGGCATCGAGCCGCGGCGTCTCCAGCCCGGCGTCGGCCAGCCGCCGCGTCGCGTCCCGGAGGGCATCGCCAATGGTCACAGGTGCCGCGCCGCATCAGCCAACCGGTGCATGGCCCTTCGTAGGGGTGGGGCTTGCCCCATCCGGGCCGCCGCAGCGGCTTTGTCACGGGGAGACCGATTCGGCCCAGCACCTGTCGGATCCGAACGCCGTTGCCCCGAACCGCCGGGACCGCGGCGCGGTGCGGATGGGGCTTGCCCCTCCCCTACGATTCCGCGCACGCTCCCATCGGTCGTCGACTTCGCCTCTTCGGTGGCCGTTCGTTCCAACCAGGACGTCATCAGCCCACCCGGCGGGCGTCGGATTCGTCGTCCCACCCGGGAGCGACGGCGACCGATCCCAGGGGCATCGTCTCCGCTCGGCGAAGCAGCACCGTCGGTGGGGCGATCACGACTTCACCGACTAGTGCGGCGGTCTCCGAGTCATCGGGAGACGCCGATTCCGCATCCGGCTCGACACCCGGAGCCGGGAGCCGGGCTGACGACTCCGACTCGACCGAGGCCCAGTCCCGCATGGCGTCCAGCAGGAGAGTCGTCACGGCCGAGGCGCCGGCGACGACGGGACCCGACGGGCGACCAGCCGCGTCGAGCGGCAGGGCGGCCGGAGTGCCCGGCGCCCCGAGCGCCTGCCCGACGGTGAAGCCGGGGTCCAGGATGACGAGGCCCGGCAGCCCGGCCCGGAAGGCCGTCGGACCGTCACAGGCGGCGAAGACGATCAGGCGCGGCCCCTGGAGCGATTCCCAGGCGACGAGTTCCGGCGTCAGGCGCTGGCAGTGCTGGCAGCCAGGTCGCCAGAACACGACGACGGCCGGCGTGCCCGCCAGCTCATCACCCGTGATGGCCGCGCCGTTGAGGGCGGTCAGGGTGAAGGGCGGCATCGATTCCGGGATGGATGCCAGGGTCGCGTCGGTGCTGTCGTCCGGCCCTGAAGCCAGCGCCAGCGGGCCAGACGCAACGACATCGGCGAAGCCGACCGTCGCGGCGACGAGGGGTGTCCGGGGGTCCGCGTTGGTGGCGGCCTGGTCGGGCGGCACAGACTCGGGCAGTAACGTGAGCGCTCCGGTGGCAGAGCCGACCTCTCCCCCGGCCCCTCCCCGGCTCACCTGCTCGCTCACCCGCTGAAGCGGCTTCGACTCCGCAGGTGCCCGGAGAGGGGAGACGTCCGTTGCGTCGGGATCGGACGCCGTACCTGTGGAATCTGCGTCGGCGGTCCCCGCTTCGGGCGTCGCCTGGTTCGGAATGACAGCGTCTGCCAGAACCTGCCCGGCCGGCACGACCCGTGTGGCGACCGACAGGAGGTCCAGTCGGGTCGTCAGATCGGCCACGGTCAGCGCGAGGGCGGCGTGAGACCGTTCGGCGTCGCGGAGCCGGGACCAGAGCGCGACGGCGGCACTCGCGGCGACCACCGCGAGCAGCAGCGCGGCCCCGGCCAGCCCGCCGGAGCGGACCGCCAGCGACAGCGCCGCGACGGCCAGCGCTCCGGCCGCGAGCGCGACCCTCCGGGGATGATTCGCGGTGTGAACAGTGGCCGTCTGCAGGACGCGAGGCGCCCGGGCAACGCTCATGCGTGCCTCCCCCAGAGCAAGAATGTCATCGTACGTACGCGGGTTCTGCGGGTAAGGCCAGTATACCCGACCCGTCGTCACCGTGACAGCCAGGCCCAGGGAACCGTTGTCGGCGATCCACCCACCTCATCGAGGTGCGGCGTCCTGCCGACTACCGCATGACGGGATGCGATGCCTACCGAGGCGGGACATCTCCGTCGAGGTCATCCGCGTCGTCCGTATCGGCGCCGGGCTGGTCCACCCCGGCGGGCCACTCGTCGTCGGCATCATCCGGTACGAACCCGGCCTCGTCCTCGTCCTCCGCGACGGCGGTCAGCGGGGACGGCATGAACGTCAGCGGGCCTGGTACCGGGTACGCTGAGCCCGGCACGCCGCGCCGCAGCATCTGCTCGAGCGAGTCGAGGTCGTCCGCCTCCAGGCTG
This sequence comes from uncultured Thermomicrobiales bacterium, assembly GCA_964244115.1. Lineage (GTDB taxonomy): Bacteria > Chloroflexota > Chloroflexia > Thermomicrobiales > UBA6265 > CADCWK01. The sequence goes on along the minus strand of CAXTHM010000001.1, from coordinate 63,562 downwards.
AAGAACAGGCGCTCGAAGAAGGCGTTGATCTGTTCCGTCGTCAGCCCGAGCCGCTCCGCGATCGGGCGGCGCATCTCGCGGCGCTGGCCCTTGTCGATCTTCTGCGCGGCGGTCAGCAGCTGCAGGACGGGTTCGAGGACGCTCCGCTCCATCCCGATCGGCGCGATCAGGACGTGGAGGACGACAGCCTGCCCGGTCATGATGAACCAGGCCCGGCAGAGATCCTCGGCGAAGCCGCCCTCGGGCTCGACCAGGGCGGCCTCCCCCTCGATCACCACCGCCTGCGCGTCCGGGTCCGGCTCGCGGCTCCAGCGCGATGCCTCGATCCCGAAGTACGGCCGCAGGGTGGCCCGGGCCAGGATCTCCGCCGTCGACCCGACCGCGAGCAGCCGGACGCTCGTGACGTCGATCTCGTCCGGCCGGACGGGCACCCGCAGGCTGATCGGCCCGGCCCCGTCGGCGATCACGCCGATGTCGGGGACGACCTGGAACCGGCCCGCCAGCGCCGTCAGCTCGCCGGCCGGGATCAGCGCGATGTCCTCGCTGCCGACGCGGCCAGCGCCGAGGTCGGGGTCGAAGACGACGTCGATCCCGGCGGTGTCGACCCAGCCGGCGCGAAGGGGTTCGACGAGCGGGAGGGTGGCGAGGGCGTCGTGCAGCAGCAATCGCAAAGGGGCTTCTCCATCCGCATGATGCGGCAATCGGTATCCGGGAGTCGGGACGATGCGCCGTGAATGTTACGTCAACCGTGCGACTGGCACACGACAGCGGGTTTCATGAGAAGTCGTCGCGCTCGGGCAAGCGGTGCTGCTCCCCTCTCCGGGCACCTGTGCGTCGAACACCGCTTCAGCGGGTGAGCGAGCAGGCTCACCCCGGTCAGGGGAGCCGCCTGCTCCGCTGCCCGAGCGCTTCCACCGCAACCCGCGGTAGGCTAGATGATTGAAACGGGATGCTCTCCCACCCACCGCCATCAGGAGCCGTGCTGCCTGTGCCTGCCGATCAGTCGCCGTCCGGTCGCACTCGGTCGTCCGCCCGTCATGGGCCAGTTCGAATCGCCGTCCTGATCTCCGGGTCGGGCCGGTCACTGGCGAACCTGCTCGCCGTGATCGATGCCGGGGAGCTGGATGCCGAGGTCGTCGCGGTCGTGTCGTCGGTCGCGGGAGTTCGTGGGCTGGCGATCGCGGCGGGGGCCGGTCTGCCCCACGCGACGATCACCCGGAAGGGGTTCGCCGACGATGCCGCCTACAGCGCGGCCGTCTACGGCTGGCTGGCGCCGCACCGGCCGGACCTGATCGTCCTGGCCGGGTTCCTCCGCAAGCTGGACGTCCCGGCCGAGTGGGATGGCCGCATCCTGAACATCCACCCCGCGCTGGCCGCCGCGTTCCCGTACGCCTCGGGCCGGGGTTTCTACGGCGAGCGGGTCCACGCCGCCGTCCTCGCCAACGGGGACGAGCGGTCCGGCGCGACGATCCACGTCGTCGACAACGGCTACGATACCGGCCCGGTCGTGGCCGAGATCGCGGTCCCGGTCCTGCCGGGCGACACGGCGTCGACACTCGGTGCCCGCGTCTTCTCGGCCGAGTGCCAGCTGTACCCAGCGACGATCCGGGCGTACGTCGCGGCCCATCCGGAGCTGTTCGGCGGCCATCGGGTCCTGCCGTAGCGGGCCTGTCGGACATCCTGATCAGTCACTGGCGCCTTGCCCGGACCGCCGGTTGCCGCCCTGCGAGGCCGCCCGCCACGGGAGCCGAGCGAGGCAAGCCGTCGCCACTACCGCGGAATCGCCGGGTCGTGTTCGCCGGGCGATAACCAGCGACGCAGGTGCCGCTGCGGCGGCCGGCCTCGCAAGCGGCGCCCGCACGGATCGGGTCAGTGGCTCGTTACGGGCTCCCCCGCCGGGACGGGGGCCGATCTGCGGCGGACGACGAGGAGGCCGGTCAGAAAGGCCAGGGCCGGGGCCAGGCAGAGGAGCCCGAAGTACCAGGCGGCGGCCGTCTGCGTCCCGCCGGAGGCAAGGTTGGAGTAGTCGGCCAGGTTGGTGATCACCCCGCCGATGGCGGCCCCGAAGGCCGTCGCGACCAGCTGGACCGTCGTCATCGAGGACGCGGTCAGGGCCTGCTCGTGCCGCGGCGAGGAGGCCAGCGCCCGGGTCAGGAGGTGCGGCCAGGTGCTGCCGATGCCGACGCCGAGCAGGAACAGCCCGACGCCGATCACGCTGATCCGGATGGCGCTGTCGCTCTGGCTCGGCATCGACAGCGCGATCAGGGCCAGCCCCGCCAGGATGACCAGGGGCGCGTAGAGGATGACCACCCGTTCCCGGTTGCCCGCGTAGCCAGAGACGAGTATCGAGCTGATCGTCCAGCCGGCCGAGAGCAGGGCGACCATGTAGCCCGCGACGAGGGGCGAGAGGCCGTGGAGCAACTGGAGGAAGTACGGCGTGAACACTTCCGCGCTGATCCCGATCAT
>CAXTHM010000001.1:54989-61086 GCA_964244115.1 uncultured Thermomicrobiales bacterium | reverse complement strand
AGGTCGTGGAGCTCGTGTCCTGGGCCGCCTCCCTCGGCGACCGCAGCGAGAACGTCCCGGTCGGCAGGAGGCGGTTCGGGGAGCGTCGTTCGGTCCGGGCGAGGGCGACCAGCAGGGCCAGCGCGACGACGATGCCGAGCCCGTTCGTCACCGCCTCGTCGCTGATGCTCCCGGCCGAGATCGCCATCACGCTGCCGGCGAGCAGGAGCAACTGCGCGGTCGGCAGCTTCGTCAGCGTCATCTCCGGGGGGCGGATGTCCCGCAGGATGCGCTCGAACAGGAACAGGATCACGACGGCGACCGGCAGGATGCTGCCGAAGGCCCACCGCCAGGCGTCGAGGGAGCCGAAGACGCCGCCGATGGTCGGGCCGCTGACCGTCGCGATGCCCCACATCGCGCTGCTGAGGGCGAACGCCCGGGGCCAGAGCCGCTGCGGGTACGCCTCCCGGATGATGGCGTAGATCAGGGCCGAGAGGAAGCCGCCGCCGAACCCCTGCACCGTCCGGCCGAGGAGCAGCACGACCATGGCCGGGGCGAGGGCGCAGAGCAGCCCGCCGACGATGAAGCAGATCACCGCCACCCGGAAGGCGACCCCCGGCCCGAGCCGGACCAGCACCCGGGGCGAGAGCGCCGCCCCGATGATCGAAGCGACGACGTACAGCGTCGTGTTCCAGGCGTAGAGGTTCTGGCCGCCGATGTCCCGGACGACGGACGGCAGGATCGTCGTCGCGATCAGGACATTGACGGCGTGGAGGACCGTCCCACCCGCGATCGCGATCGACCGGGTGGCGTATTCGCCCTGGAACAGGGTGCGGATGCCGGGCTGAGCCATCGGAGGAACGTTCCCTTCAGCAGCGAATGAGGCGGGCGGTCTGGCCCCGCGTCGTCGCGGCCACCGCCGATGATACGTGGTCCGGTCTCCTCGACGGCAGGGCAGACCCACCCGAGGTCGGGAGCGTAGCGTGGAGGATAACGCGTGCCATCGCTTGCCCTGTCGCTCCGGAGTCGTGGTCGAATGGCAGGAGGGTCGTTGAGAGACGTCGTTCCGAGCGCTCTGTCAACCCGTTTCAGGCGGACGATGAGGCGGTCGGGGGTGAGGATCGGGCTGGTCGTGGCGAGATCTGGCTCCGTCGTCGCAGCACGGGTCGGACGCACGGATCGTCGCGAGGTGCTGAACCAGATGGCGAGCCGCTGCACGGATCGTGTCGCCCGGAGAACGTTTCCGGGTAGCGCTGGCGTACATCTTGGTAGGACATGATCATCTGAACCATCGCCGCGGAACACCGACCCGCGATGATGCCCCGGAAAGGGTTCCCATGCATCTCACGTCCACCACGCCTGCCCGTTCCCGTCGATCGCTCGTCGCGCTCACCGTCGCCCTGACGCTGCTGCTCGGGCTGACCGGGGCGGGCGCCACGCTGTCCCCGGCCCTCGCGCAGGACACGACCGCGACCGGCACCCCGCAGGACGGCTGGGATCTCGCCGGCACCGGGGTCGGCTTCGAGGAGATCGCGACCGGGCTCTCCAACCCGCTCTGGATCACGTCACCCCCGGACGATGCGCGCCTGTTCGTGCTGGAGCAGACCGGGACCGTCCGGATCATCCAGGACGGGACACTGCTGCCCGACCCGTTCCTCGACATCAGCGACCGGATCACCACGCAGGGCTCCGAGCAGGGCCTGCTCGGGCTCGCCTTCCACCCGGGATACGCCACCAACGGCGCCTTCTACGTCTACTACACCGACACCGACGGGGTCGTCACCGTCAGCCGGTTCAGCGTGACCGACGACCCGAACGTCGCCGACCCGGCCAGCGAGGTCGTCCAGCTCACCCAGGGCAAGAAGTTCCCCAACCACAACGGCGGCGCGATCCTCTTCGGCCCGGACGGCTACCTCTACCTCGGGCTGGGCGACGGTGGCTCGGGCGGCGACCCGGACGGCAACGGCCAGAACCTCGGGACGTGGCTGGGCAAGCTGCTCCGGATCGACCCCGACCCGGCCGCCGCGGCCGGCGCCACGCAATACGCCGTCCCGGCCGATAACCCGTTCGTCGATACCGCCGACGCGCTGCCGGAGATCTGGGCCTATGGGCTCCGCAACCCGTGGCGGGTCAGCTTCGACACGGCGACGGGCGACCTCTGGATCGCCGACGTCGGGCAGAACGAGTGGGAGGAGGTCAACCACGTCGCGGCCGACAGCGCCGGCGGCGAGGACTACGGCTGGTCGATCCGCGAGGCAACGCACTGCTTCGAGGCCGCCACCTGCGCCACTGACGGCCTGACCGACCCCATCGCCGAGTATGCCCACAGCGAGGGGGTCTCCGTGACCGGCGGCTACGTCTACCACGGCACCGCCCTCCCGGAACTCGACGGGACGTACCTCTACGCCGACTTCGGCACCGGCCTGCTCTGGGGCGCTCAGCCGGTCGGTGACGGCACCTACGCCGTCTCCGCGCCGATCGAGACCGGCTTCAACATCACGTCCTTCGGGCAGGGCAACGATGGCGAGGTCTACCTGGCCCTGTTCGGGCAGGACGGTGGCAGCATCGTCCGCCTGGTGGCGTCGTCGTCGTAACAGGTTGGTGGCGAGCAGACCCCACCCCAGCGAAGCGAGACCCCTCCCCATCTCGATTCGTCCCTGCGGGGACTCATCGGTTGGAGAGGGGCTTCATGCTGGTCGCGCAAGCGCTCCTGCGGGTCGTGACGGCGATGGTCCAGTCGTGTAGGGGCAACGCTTGCGAGCCCGGCCGCCGCAGCGGCCATCGCCCCGGAGGGCGATGATGGTCTCCGCGACCAATCGATTGAACGGAATCATGTCGGTCAGTCGGATGGCGCATGAGAGCACGGATGCGGCGGGAGCCTGTCACCAGCCGTCCGGGTCGGAATCCCCCTGACCGCCTGTCCGGATGAACTCGACGATCGCGGCAAGGGTCGGTTCCAGGCCGTCGGTCGTATCGATCCGGAGGGTCGGGCAGGGCAGGTCTAGCGGCTCGTAGACGTCGTCCCGGAGACGTTGCGCGAGTTCTGGCCAGACGATGTCGTCGAAGTGGCCGGGGTGACGATCGATCGACCCCTTCCGGGCGGCGATGCGTCGCTGGATCGTGCCTGGGTCGGTCTGGCAGTGCAGCACCATCGACCGGGCTCTGGCGAGGAATGGCTCCAGGTTCGCCTCATCCCGGCCGCGCGAGAAGTTGGACTCGACGATGACCGGGACGCGACCCGCGAACTGATCGAGCATCGCATACAGCAGCGACCATGAGGCTCCGCCCAGTCGCTGCGATTCGGCCCGGTCAACGGCGCCCAGCCCGTCGAGCAGCACCTCCTTCAGGGCGTCGCGCCGGAGCAACGGGTAGTCGAGTTCTCCCTGAAGGGTCCCCGACAGTGTCGTCTTGCCGCTGCCCGGTGACCCGGTGATCAGGATGAGGGACACCCGGGGCTGCTGTCCGTCCATGTCGCGATGCTCCCTCACGTCAGCCGTTTCGCTCCTGCTCGTTCCGGATGTGGCGGATCGGACCCGCTCCCGTCATGCCATCGAGCCCGGCCTGCGTCTCCGGCTCTCCTATCGGACCTTGTCCCAGGACCCACCACGCCCAGACCAGGATCGCGATGTCCAGCATGGCGGCGAACCAGAACGGGGCGGTGAGATCGAGCCCGCTGGCGAGGAGGCCGCCGACCTCGACCGCGCCGTTGCTAGTCGCGATCGTCATGTAGGCACTCGTCACGCGGCCGAGCAGGTGCGGCGGCACGATGGTCTGCCGCACCGTCACGACCACGGTGCGGCAGACCATCGCATGGGCGCCGAACAGGGCCCAGATCACGCCGACGACGAACGGGTCCCGCGAGAGGGCGAAGACGACCCTCGCCGACCCGACGGATGACGCGGTGGGCCGGCAGGGAGACGACGATTCGTGAGGGTATCGCTGGGGTGAAAGGCCTTCAGGCTGGGGACGGGCCGATGGGTCTGTCCAGCTGCCCACGACGATGGCAACCCGTCAGGCGACGATGTCCCGTTCCCCCGCCCCTTCCAGGTGCTCGCCGGCGTCGATGATCGCGCGGAGGTGCCCCACGGTCTGCCATATGTCGAGGTACGAGGTGTAGAGGGGGATCGGGGCGAGGCGGACGACGTCCGGCGGGCGGAAGTCGGGGATGACGCCGCGCCGCTTGAGGGCCCGGGCGATGCGTGGCCCGGCGTCGTGCTCGACGGCGACGTGGCCGCCACGCCGATCGGCCTCGCGGGGCGTCCCGATCCGGTAGCCGTAGGGTGCTTCGGTCAGACCCGATTCCTCCAGCAGATCCATGAGATAGGTGGTTTGGGCGATCGACTTCGCCCGCAGCGTTCCCATCCCGGCCTCGGCGACGATCCGGAGCGAGCCGGCCAGCGGGGCCGTGGAGAGCAGCGGCGGGGTGCTGATCTGCCAGGCGCCGGCGCTGGCGGCGCCCTCGAACTCGTGACGCATGTCGAACTGACGCTCCTTGTCCGAGCCCCACCAGCCGGCCAGCCCCGGCGCCGCGCCGAAGTGGCGCCGGTTGACGTAGAGCCCGGCGACGGAACCCGGCCCGGCGTTGAGATACTTGTAGGAGCACCAGACGGCGAAGTCGACTCCCCACTCGGAGAAGCGATGGGGGACGGCACCGGCCGAGTGGGCGCAGTCGAAGCCGATCAGGAGGCCGCGCTCCCGCGCCGACGCCGTCAGCCGCGCCATGTCGAGCAGTTGGCCGGAGCGGTAGATCACCGACGGCAGCACGACCAGCGCGACCTCTTCGGTCATCGCCGCGATCAGGTCGGCCTCGTCGAGCGTCCGGCCGTCCGCGCTCGGGACGAGGGTGAGGTCGCGGTCCGGGTCGCCACCGCGGAGGGCGATCTGGCTCTGGAGGGCGTAGATGTCGGAGGGGAAGTCCAGCGCCGAGGCAACGATCTTCCGGCGCGAGCCTTCCGGCCGGTAGAAGGTCGCGACCATCGCGTGCAGGTTGACGGTCGTGCTGCCGGTGACCACGACCTCGTCCGGGTCGGCCCCGACCAGCGGCGCGACCTGCCGGCCGAGCTCCTCGCCGACCCAGTACCAGGGCGGGTCGGCCCGCATCCAGCCATCGACCCCGAGCCGCTTCCACTGATCCAGCACCCGCAGGACCTCCTCCTCGGCGTCCCGCGAGAGCAGGCCGAGCGAGTTGCCATCAAGGTAGATGGTGTCTGGCGCGAGGTAGAACCGGTCCCGGAACGACGCGAGCGGGTCGGCGGCATCGAGCGCCCGGGCGTGGTCCTCGGTGGTGATCTCGGCGTGGGTGGGAGCGATGGTCATGGGGAGCACCTCCGTCGGATTGCGTCAGGCGCAGGGGTGTCGGGGACGGCCGGACGGTCCGGCAACGTTGCCAGGGGGGAAGGGTCGCCGTCTGGCGGGCATCCGTCAACCTGAGCGTGATACGGGTCTGTTGAGATGGTTGGCCTTGCATTCTCGACTCGCCGATTGGCGGCGCCGGGAGCTGAAGCTGCCCGGCTCAGGGGTGATTGGCGAACACCGGGGTGGGAGGGACCGTGATTTCGATGGCCGTACCGTAGATGCAGGAGTGGCCCCGATGGTCGGTCGATGATATGGTGCCCGGCTGCCCACGGTGAGCAGATTGCCCGGCCACGGAGCGGCGGACCGGCGCAGGGAGGGATCGACGCGATGGCTGATGGCACGGAGACAGGAACGAGAACGGGACCCCCGGACGGGCGGACCCGCGACGACGAGATCGTGCGGGCATGGGTCGCGGCGCCGCCGGAGCTCAACACCACGATCACGCTGGCGGAGTACGACCCGGAGTGGCCGCGACGGTACGAGCGACTGGCGGGCATCGTCCGGGCGGCACTGGGCGAGCGGGTGAGGCGGCTCGAACATGTCGGCTCGACGTCGGTGTCGGGTCTGGTCGCCAAGCCGCGGATCGACATGGTGCTGGCGGTTCCGGATTCGTCCGATGAGCCTACCTATGTCCCCGGTCTGGAGGCGGCCGGCTTCCGGCTGACGATCCGCGAGCCGGACTGGTTCCAGCACCGGGTGCTGACGCGGGACGACGAGCAGGTCAACCTCCACGTCTTCACCGAGGGCTGCACCGAGATCGACG
>CAXTHM010000001.1:0-54979 GCA_964244115.1 uncultured Thermomicrobiales bacterium | reverse complement strand
CGCGCCGCCGCCTTCTGCCGGATCTGCGAGCTCACCGAGATCGACGAGATGATCCGGTTCCGGGACTGGCTGCGGGCGTACGACGATGACCGGGACCTGTACGCCCGGAGCAAGCGGGAACTCGCCGCCCGGACGTGGCGCTACGTTCAGCATTACGCCGACGCCAAGAGCGCGGTCGTCGCCGAGATCACGGCTCGCTCCCGGGCGGCGGGGGTCTCGTCGTCCGAGCGGCCATAGACAAGCCCGGGCGGTCACGGTTCACTGTGTGCGGTAGGTGAGGGCAGTGAGACGACGCGGGACCGGGAGAAGGCATGAGCAAGGACAAGGGCAAGGGCGGCGGCAAGAAGGACGGCAAGGGCAGGAAGGGGGACAAGGGCGGCAGGCGTGCTGAGCAGCAGCCCGTCCAGTCGCCCGCGCCTGAGACGCTGGTCGAGGACGAGGCCGCCTCGCAGGCGGCGACCGATGAGCCCGCCCTCCCGGAGCCCGACGGCGAGACCGGGGAGCACGATCAGCTCATCGGCGACCCGATGCCCATCGTGTTCGCCGACGCCGCGCACGAGGCGGGTGGCGCGGCTCACCCGGTGGAACTACCCGCCGAGCCCGTCACGCCGCCGTCCGTCCCACCGGTCGAGGCGCGGGCGAGTGGCGGCCGGACCGTGACGCCGGAGGATCTGGCCAGGATCCGCGTCGTCGGCGAGCCGGCGATGAGCCCGGACGGCCGCCACGTCGCCGTCAGCGTGACGAGCGCCGACCTCGACGCCGACGGCTACACCGCCGCGATCTGGCTGGTCCCGACCGATCCCGCTGCTGTCGAGCCGCGGCAATTGACGGCCGGCACCAAGCGAGACTCCTCGCCCGTCTGGTCGCCGGACGGCCGCCAGCTCCTGTTCGTCTCGAACCGCGAGACCAAAGCCGGCAACCTCTGGGTGATCCCGGCCACCTCCGGTGAGGCGCGCCGCGTCACCGACCTCGAGAACGGCGCCGGGTCGCCGGTCTGGTCACCGGACGGCCGCCGGGTCGTCTTCGTCAGCGCCGTCACCCCGGAGGACGACAACCCGGACAGCGACGCGAAGCTGATCCGCGACATCCGCTACAAGTTCGACGGCAAGGGCTTCCTCGGCGGCCAGCGCGACCATCTGTTCGTCGTCGGGATCGACGGGGACCGGGCGCCGGAGCAGATCACCGACGGGTCGTTCGACCATCACGCGCCGGCCTGGTCCCCGAGTGGCCGGGAGATCGCCTTCGCCGCCAACCGGAACCCCGGCTGGGAACTGGAGCGGACCAGCGACATCTGGACGGTCGTGCCGGGCTCCCCGCCGAAGCGGATCACGGACGGCGCCGGGCAGTACGGCCGGCCGTCGTTCTCTCCCGACGGCCGCTGGCTGGCCTACACCGGGACCGACGACATGGCCCTGGAGGCGCCGGACGACGACCTCTGGGTGGTGTCCGCCGGCGGTGGGACGCCCCGGGCGCTGACGACGGGCTACGACCGTTCGATCGCCAACGGTGCGATCGGCGACACCGCCGCCTTCGCCGGGCGGGCACCGATCTGGGCGCCGGACGGCCAGTCGATCCTGGTCATCGTCGGGCGCGACGGCGAGGCCCATGTCCAGCGGGTCAGCGTTCCGGTGTCCGGCCCCGGCGTCGTCTCGCCGGTGACGGCCGGCCGGCGTCAGGTCGGCACCTTCGCGATCGATCCGACCGCCCCCGACGGGACTCGGCTCGCGATCGCGGTCCACGACTCGGTCAGGCCGCCGGAGATCCACCTGGTCACGGCCGGGCAGGATGAGGTCGTCCTGACCCGATTCAATGAGGCGCTGTTGCGGGAGCTGGCGCTGAGCCTGCCCGAGGAACTGACCGTCGAGCACAACGGTGTCCCGATCCAGAGCTGGGTGATGCGGCCATCCGGGACCGTTATCGCCCCCGGCGTCAAGGTTCCGGCGGTGCTGGAGATCCACGGCGGGCCGCACGCGATGTACGGCTGGGGCTACTTCCACGAGTTCCAGGTCCTGGCTAGCCGGGGCTACGCGGTGATCTTCGCCAACCCGCAGGGCAGCACTGGCTACGCGCAGGCCTATACGGAGGCGCTCCGTGGCGCCTGGGGCGAGGTCGACCACCCGCAGCAGATGGCGGTCGTCGACGCCGCCATCGCCCACGCCGATCTCGACCCGCGGCGGCTCGGGGTCGCCGGCGGCTCGTACGGCGGCTTCATGACCAACTGGGTGATCGGCCACACCGACCGGTTCCGGGCGGCCGTCACGCAGCGGACGATCTCGAACATGTACTCGATGTACGGCACCGACGACATCGCGGTGATCTCGATGTTCCACGAGCTCGGCGGGGCGCCCTGGGACAGCCCGGAGCTGACGCGGCGCTACATGGAGCTGTCGCCGATCACGTACGTGAAGGACATCACGACGCCGCTGCTGATCCTCCACGCCGAGGAGGACTACCGCTGCCCGATGGAGCAGGCCGAGCAGCTCTACCTGGCGCTGAAGCAGCTCGGTCGAGAGGTCGAATTCGTTCGCTTCCCGGACGAGAGCCACGGCCTGACCCGGGGCGGCAAGCCGAAGCACCGGATCGAGCACATGGAGCGGCTGGTCGGCTGGTTCGACCGGCACATGTAGGACCGCCCTCTCCGGCCCGTTTGGTAGAACGTCCCCTCCCCCAGCGAAGCGAGAACCCCTCCCGGCTCGTTTCGCGCTGCGGGGCTCACGCCCGGAGAGGGGCTTCATGGTGGTCGGCTTCGCCTTCCTGACATGGAAGGCGACGTTTCGATGGTAGGGGCGAAGCTTGCGAGTCCGGTCGCCGCAGCGACCATCGCCCCACAGGGCGATAACGGCGTTGGCAACATGGGTGTTCGATGCGTATACCCCTGTCGGCCATGCGTGGCGCCGGTCGGCGCGGACAAGGCAAGTCATGTCCCAGCGGCGCCAGCCATCCGACTCGTCGGTAGACAGCCATATCCCGCTCATGGTCTGGCCGACGCTGCCTCGACAACCCCGGCATGGCCGAGGGCCTCCGCCCGACCCTCCCGGCCGAGATGGGTATGGCCGAACTGGTCGGGGAACTCGATCTCGAAGCCGACCACCCGGTCAAAGCCAATGTGGCACCGTCAGATCAGGGCGAGCAGCGTCGCCGTGTCGCTGCCGGCCGTGAGACCGACGATGCCGAGGCCGGTCGGGAGGATCGTAGCGTGGACGGCCATCGCGCCGATGGTGATATGTCATCATGTGACCAATATCCCGGTCGATCTGATCCTGACGCCCGGTCTGACCCGACCCGGTGACGGGAAGGGCAGCCCGGATCGATCCGTCGTCCTGTCCCGCCGTGCAACGCCGGAGTTGCGACCGCCGGAGGTCCCGTGGCGCTCGATCTCGACGCATTCGGTGTGATGGTCCGGGCCGCTCGCGATCGGCGCGGTCTGCGGGCGATCGATCTCGCTGTGGCGATGGGCTGGGCCAGGACCGCGCCCGTCTACCGCTACGAGCGCGGCGGCCCGGACGCCCCTCAGCCGGACCCGGACACGGTCAATCTCCTCGCCCAGGTGCTCGAGCTCGGCTACGCCGACCGGATGACGCTGCTCGGGCTGGCCGGCCACCTCCCCGACACCGAGCCGCTCACCGTCGGCGAGGAGGATCGTCTGCTCGTCGCCCTCCGGCCCGAGCTCAGCGCCCTGCGAGAGCCGGCGTTCCTGTTCGACTTCCGGGGTCGGCTGCTCGCTGTTAACCCGGCCCTCGCCGCCGAGTTCGGGCAGCCGGCCGGGATCGGAGCGGCCTGGCGGGGGATGGACCTCTCGATCTTCGATCTGGTCTGGGACCCGGCCCTCGGCATGGCCGGGCGGCTGGTCGAGCCCGAGACCGCCCGACGGTTCCAGGTCCTGCGGTTCCTGCTCGACAACCAGGTGCGTCGCCATGAGGCGTGGTTCCGCACCGTCCCCGAGCGGTTCGGCCACTACCCCGGCTTCGTCGAGTCCTGGCGGGCGGCCGAGGCGCAGGTCCGCGAGGCCGGCGGGGTCTCCGGGCTGATTCCCGTCGTCCATGCCCCCACACCGGCCACGATGCGCGACGGGTCGGTCGGGCACTACGACATGTCGCAGCGAGCCGTCCACGGCGCTGGCGGCCTCGTCGCCCTGATGGTGGTCTCCCCGGTCCCTGGGTCGTAGCGGCGGGGAAGGCGCTGCGCGGTGGGACCGTTCGCATTGGGGGGCCGGGTTGGCAGGCAAGGGTTGTGGCGGTGGACGATCGTGGTTACAGAGACGCCCCACCACCGACCAGGGTGTGGGCAGGAACAGCCGTCGCCGCCTTCTAACGCTATTCCAACACCGATCCTCCGGTCTCTAATGCTGCCCACACACCGCCCGCCCTACCCTCCCCGCGACGATGTCGACTCGATCGCGCCGGAGACCCGCTCTGGCGCAGGGTCCCTCGCACCCTCGGGAGAATGACCATTCCGGCCCTGATCACGTACCTCGTCTTCATCGTCATCGTGACGGTCCTCGTCCGACCGGTCGGCCGCTACCTCTGGCACGTCTTCACCGGCCGGCGGACCCGCCTGGACCTGGTCCTGGTGCCGGTCGAGCGGCTGATCTACCGGATCTGCGGGGTGGACGCCGCCGAGGGGATGTCGTGGAAGCGGTATGCGGCCTCCTTCGTCCAGTTCTCGGCGCTCGGAGTCCTGCTGCTCTACGCTCTGCTCCGGCTCCAGTCCTCCCTGCCGGGCTCGGAGACCGGCACCCCGGCGACGCCGCTGACCAACGACCTCTCCGCGAACACCGCGATCAGCTTCGCGACGACCACGACCTGGCAGAGCTACGCCGGCGAGACGACGATGAGCGTCCTGTCGCAGTCGGCCGGGCTTACCGCTCAGGGCTTCCTCGCCGGGGCGGCGGGCCTCGCGATCGGGATTGCTTTCCTGCGCGGGTTCGCCCGGCACGGCACCGACGATCTGGGCAACTTCTGGGTCGACCTGACCCGCGCGGTGCTCTGGGTACTCTTGCCGGTCGCGCTGGTCGGGGCGCTCGTCCTCGTCTGGCAGGGTGTCCCGGCGACGCTGGATGCCAGCCGCGAGTTCACGACGCTCGCCGGTCAGACCGTGACCGTCCCGACGGGGCCGGTCGCGACGCTGGAGCTGATCAAGAATCTCGGCACCAATGGCGGCGGGTACTTCAACGCCAACGGCGCCCACCCGTTCGCGAACCCGACCGCGCTCACCAATCTCATCGGGATGCTCGTGATCGTCGTCATCCCGGCCGCGCTGACCCGGACCTTCGCCCTGATGACGGGGCGGGCCCGGCTCGGCTGGATGATCTACGGGACGATGACCGTCCTGTTCGTCGCCGGGCTGGCGCTCGGGGACACGTTCGAGCGCCAGACATCCCCGGCGCTGGCGGCGACGGGCATCGTCCTCGCCGATGACGTCGCGGGCGCCGATGCCGCCAGCGGCAACATGGAGGGCAAGGAGATCCGGTTCGGCGTGCCGGGTTCGATCCTGACCGCGGTGGTCACCTCGAACACCGCGACGGGCTCCTACAACTCGATGCACGACTCGTACACGGCGCTTGGCGGGCTGGTCCCGTTCGTCGACATGCTGCTCGGGGAGATCATCTACGGCGGGCTCGGGACCGGGATGTACAGTTTCCTCATGGTCGCGCTGCTGGCGATCTTCCTGACCGGGCTGATGATCGGCCGGACGCCGGAGTACCTCGGCAAGCGCCTCGGCCCGCGGGAGTTGCGCGCCATCGCGCTCTACAGCCTGGTCGCCGCGATCGCGATCCTCGTCCCGACCGCGGTCGCGGTCGTGACGGACGACGGGCTGGCCGGTCTGACGACCAACAGCGGGGCGCACGGGCTCAGCGAGATCGGCTACGCCTTCGCCAGTGCCTTCACCAACAACGGCCAGAACTTCGCCGGTCTCAGTGCCAATACGCCCTTCTACAACACGGCGCTGGCGATCGCGATGCTGGCCGGGCGGTTCGGCCTCGGCGTGATCGCCCTCGCGCTGGCCGGCAGCCTGGCGGCCCAGGCCCGGCGCGACCCCGCCCCCGGCAGCCTGCCCGTCGACACGCCGCTGTTCGCCGGCATCGTCATCGCGACCGCCCTGCTGGTCGGGGCGCTGAGCTTCGCTCCGCTGCTGGTGCTCGGGCCGGTGTTCGAGCATCTCTCTGGTTGAGTCGGGCCCTTCGCGAGTCGGCTCCCTGCGTCATCCGCAGATGGGGCGGGGCTGGAGGAGGGGTCCGTCGGGTACACTCTGCGATCGTGAACAGACCCATCCGTCGCCCGCCATCCCGAAGATCGACCAGCGTGCAACCCATCTGGTGGGCGGCCGGCCTCGGCGTCCTCGTCCTCGTGCTCATCATCGTGGGCTGGAACGTCCAGCGCGGCAGGGGCGACGATGTCGCGCCCGACACCGCCGACAACAGCCAGCCGACCACGACGGCGGTCGTTGCAGTCGGCCCGACCGAGATCGCCAGCCCGGCCGGGCCGTCGCTCGTTGCCGGCACGCCCGGCGCCGGCCCGGTCTCGGTCGGCGGCACGACGATCGGCGAGGTCGTCTGGACGGGCGCGGTCGACCCGGCCACGCAGGCGCCGGCCGAGCCGCTGGAGACCATCCCCGACGACGCCCCGGAGATCTACGCCGCCCTGCCGCTGACGAGCATCGCTGCCGGCACGGTGATCGGGGCTGCCTGGTCCTACAACGGCGTCCCCCTCGACACCCTGTCCGCCTCGGTAACGGCCTCGACCGCGTCCGCCGGCATCTGGGTCGCCTTCCGGCTGGAGCGGGCCGAGAACCCGGCGACCCCGGAGCCAAGGAGCGAGGCCGACTGGCCCGACGGCGAGTACGGTGTCGTGATCACCGTCGACGGGCAGGTCGTCCAGGAAGCGACCGTCACGGTCGAGGAGACCTTCTAGCGCCCCCGCGCCGCGCCGAGGCGCCGTAGCGGATCCCGCCGGTATTGCCGGATGCTTTGCGGTCGATGGCCCCGCCCTGTTAGTCTTTTCCTGTCGGAACGACCCCCTTCGAGCTGTCGGTCTCGATCCGGGCGAGCTGACGGGTCCGCGTCCGGTTGCTAGTCCGTCGTGTTGTTCCCGCCGCCGCTGGCGGTAATCCCGCAGGAGCCCCGGTGTATCCCCCCTCGCAGGATGAGTGTCGACCCGGTCCGGGTCTCATCGACGACACGGTCAGCCACGAACTCCGGTACGTCCCGTTCATCTGGCAGTCGGGGAGCCGGCTGCTGCTCATGGATCGCACCGCTTACGGCTGGGCGATCGCCGAGTTCGCGTTCAACGCTCGCCTCGGCGTCTACGAGGGGCGGCGGGAGGGGACGTACGATTCCCCTCGCGAGGCGTCCGGCGTCCTGATGGCGGCCATGATCACGGCCGATCTGGCGACCCAGGAATCCCTGGCGGGGTGCCTGATCGACTGGGTCGGTGAGCACGCCACCGTCGTCTAAGCGACACGGCATGCGTCCGGAGGCGATCCGATGCGACCCCGCCTTCCCTGGTTCCCGATTCGGATCAACCAGTCCGCCCGTCGGCATCGGCCGCGCCGTGTCGGCCTCGTCGGCGCCGGCCTCGGGCTGGTCCTCCTGCTCGGTGTCGTCACGATCCTGGTCAGCCGCGACCCGGAGCCGTCGACGCCGGATTTCGGCACCCAGGTCCCCGGTCAGCGGATCTACGACCAGACCGGTCTCCTGACTAGTACGGACCTCGTCTCCCTGGATCTGCGTGCCGCCGCGATCGAGCGGTCTGGCGTCCCGGTCGTGGTCTACATCCGGTCCTCCAAACCGGACGCCGACGACACCCGGGCCGACGCTCGGGCGCTGATGCGGTCGTGGGGGGTCGAATCCGGACCCGGCGCCGACGACGGCCTGGTCCTGTTGCTCGACGTGGACCGGCTCGCCGGGGATCCGGACCACGTCGCCCTGATCCCCGGTGAGCAGCTCAAGGACAGCCGGCTGCCGATCGGGGAGACCGAGCGGATCAGCGCCGGCAGCGTCCGGGGGTTGACGACGTTCGTCGATACCTCCCGGGAACTGACCGACACGGTCACCTTCAACCTCGCGGCGACGGAACGACGTCTGCTCCTCGGGCTGCCGTCCGCGCCAGCGCCCTCCACGGCGGAGCGGACCGCGGCGACCTTCGCCCGCTACCTGTTGCCGATCCTGAGCGTCGTCCTTGCCATGCTGGCGGCGGCGGCGATCGCGATGATCTGGCGGGGCCGACCCCGAGCCGTCCCCGAGGAGCCCGGGCGTTGCGGCCCGCGACGCCCGGACTCCCCGGTGCTGCGGGCGGCCCTCGCCGCCAACCGGATCGACCAGTCGGTCCTGCTCGCCGCCGTCCGGCACCTGGAGCGACACGGTGCCCTCACGGTCGCCGTCGAGGGCCAGCCCGGGCACCTGCCGTCGTCGATCCGGCTGCTCGACCGGGATCTGGCCGATGACGGGATCGACCGGGCGACATGGGACGACCTGGCGTCGCTCGCCGTGGCCGGGATCGTCGATCACCACGGGCTGGCATCGATCGCTCACCGGGACGGGCCGTTCAGCCGGGCGATCACCGCCGATCTGGAGCGCCGGGGGTGGTGGGACGCCCAGTCGCTTCGCCGGGCCGTCCCGTTGGTCATGATGAGCCAGGGGCTGCTCCTGGCCGGCGGCGTGACGCTCGTCATCGCCCTGGCGGTCGGCGAGATCTGGGGCGTCTTCGCGATCGCCCTGCTGACGCTGACGGCGGCCGTCGCCTGGCTCTGCGCCCAGGCCTACCCCCGAGCGACCCCGCTCGGTCTCGCCATTGCCCGACAATCAGCGACCGCCGAGGGCGTTCGGTCGTAGGGGCTTGCAAGCCCACGCCCCTGCGACCGAACCGTCGCTACGCCAGCGAGGACGGGCGCTCGCCACCACCGGGCGTCGGCTCGTTGGCCGCGTCGTCCTTGGCGGTCTGCCGAAGGCGGGCCAGCGACAGTTGCTGCCGCGACCACTCGATCGCGCCCAGGACCGTGATCGGCCCCCAGAGGGCGGCGTGGACCACGATCGCGTAGGACAGGGCGACCGCCCGCGGGATGTCGAGGGCGCCGTTGACGACGAGGACGGTCGCCGTCTCGAACGGCCCGACGTAGCCCGGCGACGACGGGATCAGGGTCGCGAGGTTGGCGACGCCGGTCGTCATCAGCGAGGCGGCGAAGGTCATCACGCTGGCGAGGTCGCCGCCGAAGCCGCGGGCGATCGTCCAGTACATCCCCGCTTCCAGCCCCCACGCCAGCAGCGACGTCCCGGAGACCAGCGCCAGGTCGCGCCGGCTCCGCAGCACGCCGAGGCCGGACAGGAACGATCCCATCATCCGCTCGACGCGGTCGGCCAGCGCCGGGGGCATCGGGCCGAGCACGAGCTGGAGCAGGCGGTCGCGGAACGAGCCACCGAGGGTGAGGACGAACAGGCCGATCAGGATGACGGCGAAGATGACGAAGGCGATCAGGGCGACGTGCTGGAGTTCGGCGGTGAAGGAGACGAACACCGTCGCGATCAGGATGAACCCGATCATCGTGAAGCCGTCGAACAGGCGCTCGATCGCGATCGTCGCCAGTGCCGTCGTCTTGCGGACACCGTACCGCTGCCCGAGCACGAATGAGCGGACGAGCTCACCGGTCCGCAGGGGCAGGACATTGTTGGCGGTGTAGCCGATCACGATGATCGGGAAGGCCTGCCGGGGCGAGACCGCGGCGGCCGGCCGGAGCAGGATGCTCCAGCGGACCGCCCGGACCATCACCCCCGCGAAGTAGAGGACGAGCGCGGGCGCCAGGTACCAGTAGTTGACTGCCCGGAGCGCGTCCCGGATCTGCCCGAAGTCCTGCCCCCGGAACGCGATCACCAGGAAGATCACGCTGATCGCCAGGCCGAGGAGGGGTCGCCAGACTGTCTTCACCGCGCGTTCCCGCCCCGTCGCATCCAGCCAGCCCATCCTACGAGACGAAGACGGCCCTCGAGCCGAACCGTTACGGCCGTTCGGGGCCGCGACATGATACGTGACGCCGCCGCCGGATCAGCCATCCGTGCCGACCCGAGACCGCTGGTCGGCACGGATGCCCGACCGTCAGGATTCCTGACTCCGGACCGCCAGCTCGCGCTCGCAGGCCGGGCAGTACGTCCGCGTGCTGCCCTTAGGGTTCGGCGTCCCGCAGGCGGCGCAGCGGGTCGCGGTCGGCGCCGTCATGAAGCGGCGGCGGGGCGGGGCGCCACCGGACGATGAGCCCCCGAACGGGGGGCGCGCCGTCGTCCGGCCAGGGGCGCCGTTGCCAGCCTGCGGTCCGCTGGCCGAGCGATTGCGCGGTCCGGCCGGTCCCTGGCTCTGGGCGCGGTTGCCGTTCGGCCCATCGCCGATGGGCTCGGCCTGCCGCGGCGTCGGTGCTCGCCGGTTGCCGGGCGCCGGCTGCTCGTCGGTCTTCGGCGATCGACTCCGACTGGCGGCGGTCGTCTGGTCGGGGCCCGGCCCGGCCCGGCGTCGGTTGCCAGGGGCGGGCTGATCGCCGTCGGTCGGCTCGGACTGGCGGCCCCGACCCCGTCCCTTCGCCGGGGTGGGCGCTGCCGCTGGTTCCTGGTCCGGACTCGACGGCTGGTCATCCATCGAACCGGTCTCGGCGGCGGCGGCCGGGGGATCGACCACCCCGGCCGCGTCGCCCGCTGCCGCTCGGCCGCGCCGGGTTCGGGGGGCGGGCGCCGGCGGCTCGTCCGTGGGGCCGATCGAGGTCGTCGAGGCGGCTCCGGCGCCGGCCAGCGCGGCGTCGATCAGGTCACCGATCGGCCGGATTGGCGCTGGCGTCGCCTCGGATGCGGCCGTCGGTGCGGTGGATGGCTCCGGCGTCGCCTTGCGGGATGAGACCCGGCGTGGCTTCGCTGGCGCGGGGGGCGCCTCGGCGGCCTCCCCGTCGACCAGGGGGGCGGTTGCGGCGTCGATCCCCGTCGCCTGGTCCGCCACCGGCGCTTCGGCTGGCGCGGTCCGGCTCGTCCGGGTCCGTCGGCGGGCCGGTGGGACTGGCGCCTCGACGAGTTCCGTCACGGTGGGTATCGAGGCTTCGACCGTCAGTTCCTCGGTTGCGGGCTCCGGGCTGACCGCCTGGGCGATATCCGCCGGGGATGTCGTCTCAGCCGGCGCTTCCATGGGAGGGATGGGAGGGGCGGACGGGGATTCAGGGAGCCCTGATGCACCATCCGGGGCCGTTCCCGTCGACGGAGCGACATCGGCGGCAAGGTCGCTCGCCGAGGGGGCGGCCGGGCGAGACCGGGACGCGCGGACCGTCGGGACCCGTCGGGCGTCCGTCGCTCGGGCCACCGGCACCTCGACCGTCACCAGCTCCGTGGGCTCCGTCTCGGGGCGCGTGACGGGAGCTGGTGCCGCAACGGCCACCGGCTCGACCTGCCCGATGGGCTGTGGTGCGCCACGGCGCCGGACCGTGGGTGGGGTCGATGGTCGCGGTGGCGGGACGACGGATCGCGCGATCGTGGCGTCGATCCGGGGCGCGGGGGTGGCCGGCTGGGGCTGGGCCGCCAGTGCCTCCACTGCTGCCGGACGCCGCGACGGCACCGGCGCGTCCGGCACGACTTCGGGGGCGATCGCGCCGCGCGGTTCCGGACTGGTCCGGGCGGTGGGGGCGGCGTCCGGCTGGCCAGCGGGCGCGCTGGCCGTCGGGAGGATCGCCGTCGGTGGGACAGTCGGCGATCCTCCCGACGGCGCCGCGATCGTCCGGGCGACGGTGGCCGACGGTGCGGCCGGCCAGTGGGCCACGCGCTCGGCCGCGCTCCGGAGCCATGCCGGGCGCGGGGTGCCGCGGATCGGCTCGGGGGCCGCGACCGGTGCGGGCTGCGCGACAGGGCGGCGCTCCTCGCGTCGTGGCGGTGGCTGGGCCGGAGCCGCGGCAGGTTCAACGACACGGCGGGTCGTGGGGGATGGCGTCGGAGCGGGTGCCGGGTCGGGCCGCGCGGTCGCCGCCGCCGCCGCAGGGGTCGGGGCTTGGCCGGTGACCCCGACGCTGGCCAGCGCCCGGGCGATCAGGTCGGCGGCGTCTCCCGTTGGGCGTGGCCGTTCCGCCAGAGACGAGGTGGCGGTCGGCGCCGGGGTGGAGGCTGGATCGGCGGGCCGCCGGCTGGCGCGGCGGGTCGGGGGGCGATAGCCGTCGGGAGTCGGGCGCTCCTCGGCGTCCGGGCCTGAGCCGCCGCGCTGGCCGGTTCGGTTCGGGGCTGACTGCGAGTCGGACTCGTCCATGCGGGCGGCTTCTTCCTTGAGCGATTCAGCTGATTCAGCGAGATAGGCGGGGGCAGCGTCCGGTCCGGGGGGGGATGCGATGACCGGTGTCGAAGCGGCGAGGGCCTCGTCCATCCCAGGGACCGCCGGCTGCTCTTCGCCGAGCGCGAGGGCCGCGACCGCCCCCGGCCAGGGCAGTTGCCGGATCGGCAGGGCGACGTCCCGGATCAGGAGCTGCCAGCGGGCCAGATCCGCGCCGGCCAGCAGCGTGATCGCCTGGCCGCCACGGCCCATCCGCCCGGTCCGGCCGACGCGGTGCGTCAGGAGCTCCGCCGACTCGGGTAGCTCGACGTTGACGACCAGGTTGACGCCGACCAGATCGAGACCACGGGCGGCGACGTTGGTCGCGACGAGGATGTCGATCCGGCCGGAGCGGAACGACGCCATCACGAAGTCGCGCTCCGCCTGGGTCATGTTCCCCTGGAGGGCACCGACCGGATAGCCGGCTCGGTCCAGGTTCCTGGACAACGCGTCGACGCCCTGCTTGGTCCGCCCGAAGACGATCGTCGAGCCCTCGCCGCGGTGGTCGAGGAGGTCGCGTAGCGCGACGACCTTGGCCTGCATGTCGGCGTCGTCCCGGCCCCGGTCATGGCCGCCGCGGCTCGATCCCCGCTCGATCGAGGGGACGACATAGGCCGTGTGGGGGACGAGGCTGGTCGGTTCGGAGCCGGCATCGACGGCGATCGTCTCCGGGTCGTAGAGGTAGCGGGCGGCCGTCTGGCGGACCCACTCCGGCATCGTGGCCGAGAACAGCGCCGTCTGGCGGCTGTTCGAGGTCTTGTCCATGATCCGCTCGACGTCCTGGGCGAACCCCTGGTCGAACATCTCGTCGGCCTCGTCGAGCACGACGAACCGGGCCTGGTCCAGCCAGAGGGCGCCCTGGCCGATCAGGTCGAGGATCCGGCCCGGCGTCCCGACCGCGACCTGGGCGCCGCGACGCAGGGCCGTCCGCTGCGGGCCGGACGACGTGCCGCCGTAGAGGAGCGCGACGGTGATCCCCTTGGTCGTGCCGAGGTCGGCGATCACGGCCGCGACCTGCGAGGCGAGCTCACGCGTCGGCGCCAGCACGAGCGCCTGCACGGAGGCACGGCCGGCGTCGACGGCCTCCAGCAGGGGCAGGCTGAACGCCAGCGTCTTGCCCGACCCGGTCCGGGCCTGGCCGACGACGTCGCGGCCATTGAGCAGGGCCGGGATGGCGGCTGCCTGGATCGGCGTCGGCACGGCCATCCCGCGCTCGGCGAGCGCCGTCAGCAGGGACGGACTGAGCGGGTAGTCGTCGAAGGTTCCGGACGGACCGGCATCCCCGGCATCGCCGCTGGCCGGATCCGATTCTGGGGAGATGGAGATCACAGAGCAAGGTACCTTGGTGGGGCGGCGGTCCGGGCACGACCGTGCCCTGGATGAGTCGCGAAGGGCGATGGACGCCACGACGCGACCGGCTCGTACAGTAGCATAGCTTGGGCCCGGAACCACGGTATCGCGTGCATCGAGCATCGCGCAACCGGGCATGACGCCGGAGATCCGGGCTCGCGCACGGACCCAGTACTTTCGTCACGATTTCGTTCGGCTGATCGTACGGTCTCGACCGGCTTCCGCATCCCCCATAGGTCATGCCAGGGGATTTCGGGAACTCTGCGGTATCCGTTGGCATCGGGATCGACTATATATAGGGTCGCGTCGGGTGCGACGTGCCGCTCGCCCCTGCTCCCAACGCGTCCCGCGGGATCGGACCAGGGCGCCGCGAGCCGGTTCGGGACCACGGGCGGTCTCCCGCCCTCGCTTGATCCGGGGTGGGCCCTGTCGGTCGCTGGCTGTTCGACGGTGGTTCCCGTTCGTCGTCGAGGTCCTCCGAATGCTCGCCCAGTCTCCGCCCACCCTGCCATCAGATGGAGCGTCCTCGGCACCGAGGCGCCAATTGACGGTCGTGCTGGTCGATGCTGGCTGGGCGGTCGAGCGCTGGATGGTTGGCGCCGGGCCGGCGGCGCGGGAGTGGGACGTTGCCGGCGCGTCGTTCTGGGATCTGACCGACGGGCGGATCTCGGACGACGGGGTCGCGCGGTTGCACGCCGCCATGGCCAGCCGCGTGCCCGACGCCCTGACGATCATCGATCCGCTCGGTCAGGAGACGGTCCAGACGATCGTCACCCCGACCCCGAGCGGCCTGTCGATCATCTTCCAGCCAGCCGCTGACCATGCAGACGACGCGGACCAGGCTGGCGGGGCGCCGACCGACGCGCCAGCCGGTGAGCCAGCCGACCCGGCTGACGCCGAGCCCCCGCTATCGCTCGGAGCCGAGCCTGGTCCGGTCAGCCCGGCGGACGAGGCGATCCCGCTCTGGCTCCAGGATGCCTATCGGGAGATCGCCGACAGCGTCACGGCCGAGCAGTCCTTCCGGGTGGCCGTCGAGTGGCTCGTCCGGATCACCGGGAGCCAGCGCGTCTCGCTCGGGCTCCTGTCCGGCGAGCGGCTGCTGATCGTCCAGTACGCCGGGTATGGCCTGATCGATCTGCTCCGCCCCCTGTCCGACCCGGGCCTCAGGGTGGCGCTGTCCCGCGGTACCGCCGTCCGGGTGGACCACCGTGACCTGGTGTCATGGATCGCCGACGACTCCCGCGTGGCCATCCATGCCCCGTTCGGCGTCCGGTCGGACGACGGATCGGCCGGGATCGTGACCGTCGAATGGCGGGAGTCGACCGGCGGCACCGAGACGGATCTCGTCCGGATCGCCCAGTTCGCCCGGATCCTTGCGCGCGCCTTCGCCGCCCGGAGCCGGACGGACGATTCCCGCTCCGGAGATCCTCTGCTGGTCATCCCCGAAGCGCCTGACCGGGCCGCGCGCAACGGGGTCCACCCTCCGGTGGAGCCGTCGGGCGAACCGTCCGCGTCCGCGATGCCCACGGCCACCATGGCGTCCGCGCCAGACCAGGCGATCCGGGCACGACGCTGGGACCCGGAATCCGGCCGCTGGCCGCTGAGCGGGATGAGTGATCGCATCACCCTGCTGAGCGGGTACT
The DNA here is from genome assembly GCA_964244115.1 of uncultured Thermomicrobiales bacterium. GTDB lineage: Bacteria > Chloroflexota > Chloroflexia > Thermomicrobiales > UBA6265 > CADCWK01. The sequence goes on along the minus strand of CAXTHM010000001.1, from coordinate 39,675 downwards.
CGGTCGCGCACCTGCTTGCGGACCCCGACCTCTGGTCGTCGCGGGTCCATCCGGAAGACCGGTCGCTGGCTCAGCTGGCCCAGTCGATGGCGCCCGAGCCGGGGCAGCGATCCCAGGCGGTCTACCGGTTCCAGCGGCAGGACGGGACGTGGCGCCTGTTCAAGGAGGATGCCGTCGTCTTCGCCGATGCTGACGGTGCGCTCACCGCCGCGTCCCTGGTCATCGATATCACCAACCAGCAGCAGACGGTCGACCTCCTTCGGGAGACCGAACTCCGCTACCGCTTCCTCGTCGATGACCTGCCGGGCGTCGTCGTCTACATCCGTGAGTTCGACCCCCGGTTCGGGACGCTCCGGACGACCTACATGAGCAAGGGGGTCGAGGACCTGACGGGGGTTTCGGCCGAGCGCTGGATCGCGGACAGCCTCAACATCGATACCCTCGTCCACCCTGATGATCGGGAGCGGGTGACGTCAGCCGCCGCCGCGGTCGTCGACCGTCATGCCGATTTCACGCATGAGTTCCGGATCATCCGCTCGGACGGGCAGGTCCGTTGGCTGCGCAACTCCGTGAAGTCGATTCCGATTCCGGACGATCGGGCTCTCGGGGTCGAGCGGTGGCACGGCGTCGTGGTCGACATCACTCAGCAGCGAGAAGCGGAGGCGGCGCTCCGGGACCGCGAGGCCCGGTTCCGGCTCCTCGTCGAGCAGTCGCCATCGGCCACGCTCTACACGCAGGAGCTCCATCCGGCGACGGGCGCGGTCTCGACCTCGTACCTGAGCCCGCAGGTGTCGACGCTGACCGGGTACGACCTGGGCGACGCCGAGATCCGCCAGCCACCATTCCTTCCCATCGTCCACCCGGAGGATCGCGAGATCGCCCTCGCCAGCCTGCCCAGCGACGCGCTGGCGGACGGCCGCTCCAGCGTCGCCTACCGGATCACCCATCGCGACGGGCAGACCCGCTGGGTGCGGAACATGGTCCAGCGCGACCCGCTCCCCGCGGCCGACGGGACGGTGACCTGGCGCGGGATCGTGATCGATGTCACCGACCAGCGGATGGCCGCGGAGCGTGCCCGGACCCAGGACGCCCGGATGCGCTCGGTCGTCGAGCAGGCGTCCGAGATCCTGATCGTGACCGATCACTTCGGGATGCCCACGTTCATCAGCCAGGCCTTCGAGGTGATCCTGGGCTACCGTATCGAGGAACAGACCAGGGTCATGCTCGAACGGGTCGTCCACCCGGATCACCTCATCGAATTCGCGTCCGAGCTTCGCCGGATCCGCGCGACGCCCGGTGCCCGGTTCGCCGGGCTCCGGGTCAAGGTGCGGCACGCCAACCAGAGCTGGCGCTGGCTGGAAGTCGCGGGCATCAACAAGGAAGATCAGCCCGAGATCGGCGGGATCGTGATCACCGCCCGGGACGTGACGGACCAGATGCTGGCCGAGGAATCGCTCCGCTATCGGGAGTCCCTCCTGGGGACCCTGGTTCGCCACGCCGCCGATTTCATCACCGTCATCAACGCCAACTACGACATCACGTACGCCAGCCCCTCGTCGCTGGAATTCCTGGGTGAGGCCGGCACCGGCTTGGATCCCATGATCTCGTCCAGTCTCTTCCGCGAGGGAGCATACGACCAGTTCGTGAACGATCTTCGCCGGCTGGAAGGGCAGCCCGGCGCCGAGACGCAGTTGGAGGTACAGCTCCGCCGGGCCGACGGGCAGTGGCGCTGGATCCGGATGGTGATCACCAACCACACCGAGACGATCGGCATCCATGGCTATCTGATCAACGGCCACGACATGACCGACTACCGCGAGGCCGAGCAGCGCCTACGCGACAGCGAGGACCGGTTTCGCTCCCTGTTTCGCCACGCACCGGACATCGTCATGGTCCTGGACCCGGACGGGCTCGTGCTGTTCGCCAGCCCCAGCGTCGAGGTCGCTCTCGGTGACACCATGACCCGGTTCGTCGATCGGGAGACGCAGTTGCGCTTCCACCCGGACGACTTCGGCACGGTGGTCACCCAGTTCGACCGCGCCCTGGAGAACCCGAGCGAGGCGGTCTCCTTCGAGGCCCGGGTCCGCCACCGGAGCGGCACCTGGCTGTGGTGGGAGATCACCGTCACCAACCTGCTCTCCCACGCCAGCGTTGGCGGCCTCGTCCTCAACGCCCGCGACATCACCTGGCGCAAGCAGGCCGAGGGGCTGCTGCGCGAGAGCGAGGAGCGTTTCCGGCTGCTGGTCCAGCATGGGTCCGACCTGACGATGCTCGTCGGGGACGACGGCACGGTCAGCTTCGTGACCCCATCCAGCCAGCGCATCCTCGGCTTCGCCCCGGACGAGATCGAGGGCAAGACCGACTTCGACTGGATCAACCGCAGCGACCGGCCCCGGTTCGACGATCTGCTCCTCCAGAGCCGCCAGCGACCGGAACCGGTCGGCCCGATCGTGATCTCCTTCCGCCACGCCGATGGCTCCTGGCGCGATCTCCAGATCATCGCGACCTCGCTGCTCGACAACCACAACGTCCGCGGGATCGTCATCAACGCCCACGACGTCACCGAGCGCCGGTCGCTGGAGCAGCAGCTCATCCATCAGGCGTACCACGACCCGCTGACCGGCCTGCCGAACCGGGCGCTCTTCAACGAGCGGCTCGTCGAGGCGCGGCAGCGGGCCCGGAAGACCGATGCCTCCTTCGCGGTCGTCTTCCTGGATCTCGACGACTTCAAGGTCGTCAACGACACCCTCGGCCACATCGCTGGCGACCAGCTGCTCCGGACGATCGCCGATCGGCTCAGTGCGATCGCCCGTGGCGACGACGTGGTGGCCCGAATGGGCGGGGACGAGTTCACGATCCTGATCGAGGAGCTCCATGACGTCGCCAGTGCCGAGGCCTTCGCGGACCGCGTGATCCGACGCCTCCAGGAGCCGGTGATGATCAACGGCCACGAGGTGCTGGTCTCGCCGTGCCTGGGAATCGCGATCGGGCGGCCGAACGACGACATCGGCCACGACCTGCTCCGCGAGGCCGACATCGCGATGTACGAGGCCAAGTCCCGGGGCAAGGGCCAGCGGGTCGTCTACGATGACAACATGAACTCGCGGGCCTGGGCGCGGATGCAGCTCCAGGGCGAGCTCCGCCGGGCGATCGCCCTGGACCAGCTCCGGATCCACTACCAGCCGCAGGTGGAACTGACGACCGGCCGGATCACCGAGTTCGAGGCGTTGATCCGCTGGGACCACCCGACGCGTGGCCTGATCGCTCCGCGCGACTTCATCCCCGTCGCGGAGGAGATCGGCATGATCGTCTCCCTGGGGCAGTTCGTGCTGGAGCACGCCTGCGGGATGGCCGGGAACTGGAACCGACAGCGGCGGGAGCGCGGTCTGGAACCGCTGACGATCAGCGTCAACCTGTCCGCCCGGCAGTTCCTCCACCCGGACCTGCTCGACGATGTCACGCGCATCCTGGCCGCGGCCGACCTCTCGCCCTCCCTGCTCCGGTTGGAGATCACCGAGAACGTCGCCCTGAACGATTTCGCGGCGACCACGCTGACGATGCGGGCGCTGCGGGGGCTCGGCGTCCGGCTCGCGATCGACGACTTCGGGACGGGCTATTCCGGCCTGAACTATCTGCGCGAGTGCCCGATCGATACGATCAAGATCGACCGCTCGTACATCAGCGGGCTGGGGTCGGACTCCAGCGACACTGCCATGATCCACGCGGTGATGGCCTTCGCGACGACCTTGGGGCTGGACGTCTGCGCCGAGGGGATCGAGCGCGAGGATCAGGTCCAGCAGCTCCGGGCGGTCGGCTGTCATCGCGGCCAGGGGTTCTACTTCAGTGGCCCGCTCCCCGGCGAGACCGTCTCGGCGATGCTGGAGACCGACCCGCTCTGGGCCCTCGGCTTCTGGAGCACCCACCATGTCGCCGACGCTCTGGATCAGCAGGGCAGCGTGACGCACTGAGCCATTGAGGCGATCAGTACGACGCCGCAGCGGGCCGAATCGTAGGGTCACGGGCTCTCGCTTCGCTGATCCTGACCGGCCGCCGCAGCGGCCATCGCCCCGCGGGGCGATAACCGACATCGGTATTCAGGGCGTTCCGGTCTGGCCGGGTCGCTGCGCGGCTAGACCGTGTAGGGGCGACGCTTGCGAGCCCGGTCGCCGCAGCGGCCATCGCCCCACAGGGCGATAATTGGTCTCCCGGGATCGACCGTGTCCGTTGGAACGACGAGCGCTGGCACCAGTGTTGTCCGGTACGACGGTCTGGCAACAAATCGAACGATCCGGTTTTTGCTGACATTGTCGAACCCCATGCGCCGGTTGTCGCCCTGCGGGGCGACGGCCGCTGCGGCGGCCAGGCTTGCAAGCTGCGCCCCTACGGACGGACCGCAGGCATCCGGGTCATGGCCTCGACCAGACAGGTCGGTTGCAGGTGACGCAATCAGGAGGTGTCTTATGCAGAGCGACGCTGACCCGACGACGATGCAGCGCTGGCGATCAGGCGACCATGTGCTCTACCAGACGATGATCATGGGGCAACCATCCGCGACGATCCCAGTGACCGTCGTCGCGGACGAGCCCGACCTGCTCGTCCTGTACCTTGCCCCTGGCACGCTACACCGCTGGCTGGTAATCGGGCCGGGCGAGCCGCTGCCCCGCGTCATTCCACCCGACACGTTTGCCCGAATGCCGAAGCAGTACGTGATCGAGGAGTGGGAGCCGAGCCCGATCCTGCTCGTGACGCAGCCCGGTCGCGCCCACGCCGTCCATCACAACTGGTCTCGGCCGGACTGGGTCTTCGAGCGCTGGTACGTCAACCTGCAGGACCCGGTCGAGCGCTGGGAGAAGGGTTTCCGGACGACGGATCACTTCCTCGACCTCGTAGTCCAACCGGACCTGACTTGGCGCTGGAAGGACGAAGACGAACTTCAGGAGGCGGTCGCCGTCCGCCGCCTCAGTGCGGATTCGGCCAGAGAAATTCGGTGCGAGGGTGAGCGTGTCGTCGCGGACATCCTCGCCGGTAGACCGCCGTTCGACGGGTCGTGGCGGGACTGGCGGCCGGACCCCGCGTGGCCCATGCCGGCGCTGCCCATTGACCTGTTCGGGAGCTGACGGCGTTACGCGAACGGCAGCCAGCGGGCCTGCCGGAGGCGCTCCGCCAGCACAACGCCTAGTGCCGGGACGGGGTGGCGCCGCTCGATCTCCGCCGCGGCGGTCTCGATGTCGTAGGGCGTCCGGCGGTGCGCGAGGGTCCAGGTCAGGCCGTCCCAGTGCGCCAGCGCCCAGGCGGCGGCCGGGTTGCCGTCCAGGCTCCCGCCGACCGAGCCGACCGTCGCCAGCCGCTGCCCGTCGACCGTACCGGACGAGGGGTAATGGAGGTGACCCGCGACGATCAGCCCGGCCCGAGCGTCGCCGATCAGTCGCCGGGCCTCCTCAATGGGCGTGACGGCGAGGCTGCCGAACGGGTCCGGTTCCAGGACCAACTCGGCGTCGACGTCGGTCGGGGTCGCGTGGACGACCAGCAGGTCGTCGTCCGGCGACGTCCCGCCCGGCGGGGTGAAGCGCCACGCGATCGGTAGCGCCCGCAGGAACGCGACGCCGTCGTCGCCGATCTCACGCCGCGTCCAGTCGATCATGACCGGCATGTCCGGGTGCCTGGACGGCAGCCAGAGGTACTCGTCTGTGTTCCCGAGCAGCATCGGGACGTCCAGCGTCCGGAGCCGCCGCAGGGCCTCGGAGGGCCGGACGCCGTTCCAGACGTGATCGCCGGCGATCACCATGAGGTCGTGCGGGGTCGCATCCAGGTCGGCCAGTACCGCTCGCAGCGCGATGTCGTTGCCGTGGACATCGGACAGGATCGCGACGGTGACGGGTGAGGATGACGGGTGAGTCTGCATGGGGACTGAGTATGCGTCAGACCGGCAATGTCATGCCGGCTGCTCGTGATCTCGCCGCGGGGCGCTACGATTGGTCCGGACGGATGGGTCGGCAACCCCTCGACCCGCAGACCGCGTCAGACCCAAGAGGAACACCTATGGCAGCAGCCGATCGGACCGACCCGGTGAGCACGCCGAGCGTCACGAACAACGAGGCGGACAGCCGCTACGAGATCCACCTCGACGGGACGGTCGTCGGCTTCGCCGATTACACGGTCGGACCGGGCGTGATCGCGATCCCGCACACGGAGGTCGATCCGGCCTTCGAGGGGCGTGGGCTCGGGAGCCGCCTGGCCCGCGCGGCGCTGGACGACATCCGCCAGCGGGGGATGCGCGTCGCGCCGCACTGCCCCTTCATCGCCACCTACATCAGGCGGCACCCGGAGTACGCCGACCTCGTCGCGGGCGGGACGACCTCCGGGTAGGGGTTGGGAGGAATCGGGGCGGTGACGGTCGAATGGAAAGACGCACCACCACGACTCCCATCCTCAGCGGGGCGCTGTCCACATCGCTGAGCCAGCCGAGCACCGGGGAGGCGACCGCCTGCGGGCGAGGCCGGTTGTGATCGAGTCGCTGTGCCGACAGGTCGTGGTCAGGCAACCGTGACGTCGCCTCGTCGGTCCTCCTCGTACCATGGACGGACGCGTTCCGTCCGATGTGACCAGATCCAGGAGAGCCCTCCATGCAGCCACGGATCGCCCAGCCTGCGACGACCGTCCCCGGCGTGCTCCAGGCGCTGAGCGCCCTCTCGCGTTCCGCGGCGAAGGCTATCCCGGTCGGGACGATCAACCTGACCAATCTGCGGGCCAGCCAGATCAACGGCTGTAGCTTCTGCGTCGCGATGCACGCCGAGGACATGCGCACGGCCGGGGAGCCCGACCAGCGCATCGACACCGTCGCCGCCTGGCGGGAGGCGCCGTACTTCACCGATGCCGAGCGGGCCGCGCTCGCCCTGACCGAAGCCGTCACCCGGCTCAGCGACCGACCCGACCCGGTCCCGGACGAGGTCTGGGACGCAGCCGCCCGGCACTACGGTGAGGCCGAACTGGCGGCGCTGACCATCTCGATCGCGACGATCAACGTCTGGAACCGGATCAACGTCGCGACCCGGCAGCTCGCCGGCGAGTGGACGGGCTGATCGTCGGTCGAGGAGCGCGTCGTCTTCGGCAACCGGCTGGGCCGTGACTCGCTCGGCCAGCACGGCCCGGTCCGCCATCGTCATCCGTCCCGATCGTCGGCAGGAACGCATCATGGTCGCATCGGCCACGTATGGGTCGATGTGACCGCAGCAGAAGGAGTATCCCCTCGTGTCAGGCGTGAAGACCTTCATCTATCCGGTCAAGGACCTCGACCAGGCGAAGGCCGTCTTCGGCGCCCTCCTCGGCGCCGAGCCGACCGTCGACTCACCCTACTACGTCCAGTTCGAGGTCGGCGACCAGCGCCTCGGGCTCGACCCCAACGGGCACGTCCGCGGCTTCACCGGTTCGGTCGGTTACTGGGAGGTCGAGGACATCGAGACCCGTTACCAGGAGCTCCTCGCCGCTGGCGCCACGGAGCACGAAGCGCCGAAGGATGTCGGCGGTGGCGCGATGATCGCCAGCGTCAAGGATGCCGACGGCAACGTCATCGGCCTCATGCAGCAGCCGTAACGGTCCGGAGCGGGTCGCGACCTGACGCGGGTTGGCACCGGATCGGCGGCGCAACGGCATGCCCTCGAATCGTTCGGGTGGCGGGGCCGTCCCGTCCGTCGGTGAGGCCAGAACCCCTCCCCCGGCTCGTTTCGTGCCGCGGCGCTCACGCCCCGAGAGGGGCCGGGGGAGCGGTCCGCTCCGCCACCAGCACGTCGGCAGATCGGATCCGACCGGATGACATCGCGGCGATACGACGACAGCGGCGCTCCCACCTGATGGGAGCGCCGCTGTCGTGCCGAACCGGGAACCCGTTGACGGTCAGCTACTGCTGGCCGCGCTTCTTGGCCTTGCCGCGCTCGTCGGCGTTGAGGAGCCGCTTGCGGAGCCGCCAGCCCTTGGGCGTGACCTCGAGCAGCTCGTCATCGGCGAGGAAGTCGAGCGACTGCTCCATGCTCAGGAGCGTCGGCGGGGTCAGCCGGACCGAGATGTCGGCGTTGCTGGAGCGCATGTTGGTCAGCTTCTTGGCCCGGCAGACGTTGACCGCGAGGTCGTCGCCGCGGGCGTTGAGGCCGACGATCATGCCCTCGTAGACCTCGGTCTGCGGCTCGATGAAGGTGATCCCGCGCTCCTGCGAGTTGGCCAGGCCGAAGGCGAGGGCGGTACCGGTCTCCGAGGAGACGAGCGCGCCGGACCGGTTCGACTGGATGGCGCCCTGCCACGGCTCGAAGCCGATCAGGCGGGACGACATCACGCCGTTGCCCTTGGTCGCCGTCAGGAAGGCGTTGCGCAGCCCGATCAGGCCGCGCGTCGGGATGGTGTAGACGACGCGGACGTTGCCGCGGCCGTCGTTGACCATGTCGTTCATCTGAGCCCGGCGGGAGCCGACGAGCTCCGTGACCGTCCCGATAAACTCCTCGGTGGAGTCAATCACGAGCTCCTCGACCGGCTCATGGAGCTTGCCGCCGATCTCGCGGGTGATGACTTCCGGCCGGGAGACCTGGAACTCGTAGCCCTCACGGCGCATCGTCTCGATCAGGATCGAGAGGTGCAATTCACCTCGGCCCGAGACGGCGAAGACGTCAGCCTGCTCGGTGTCGGCGATCCGGAGGGAGAGGTTGGTCTCCAGCTCGCGGCGGAGCCGGTCGCCCAACTGGCGGCTGGTGTGGAACTGGCCCTCGCGGCCGGAGAACGGGCTGGTGTTGACGCCGAAGGTCAGCCGGAGCGTCGGCTCCTCGATCTCGGGGGCGGGGAGCGGATCCGGGGTGGACGGGTCGGCCAGCGTGGCGCCGATCCGGGCCTCGCTGAAGCCGGCCAGGGCGATGATGTCGCCGGCGATCGCCATCGGGATCTCGCGGCGGCCGAGACCCTCGAAGGTCGCCAGGGCCGTGACGCGCTGGCGGGAGGCCGGGTGGTCCTGCCCGACCGGGCCGACCATGACGAGGGTGTCACCGGCGGAGATGTGGCCCCGCTCGAGACGGCCGATCGCGATCCGGCCCTTGTGGGTGTCGTAGTCCAGCGACGCGATCAGCATCTGGGCCGGACCCTCGGCCTCGACGTCCGGCGCCGGGACGTAGCTCAGGATCGTCTCGAACAGCGGCCGGAGGTCGTCCTCCAGCTCGTCCGGCTTGTAGCCGGCCCGGCCATCGCGGGCGATGGCGTAGAGGACGGGGAAGTCGAGCTGGCTCTCGTCGGTCGCGAGATCCAGGAAGAGGTCCTGCGTCAGCGAGACGACCTCCTCGCAGCGGGCCATCGGGCGGTCGACCTTGTTGACGACGACGATCGGCCGCAGGCCCAGGGCGAGGGCGCGCTGCAGGACCGTCCGCGTCTGCGGCATCGGCCCCTCGACGGAGTCGATCACCAGCACGCAGCCGCCGGCCATGTTGAGGACGCGCTCGACCTCGCCGCCGAAGTCGGCGTGGCCCGGCGTGTCGATCACGTTGATCTTGGTGCCGTGGTAGGTGACGGCGGCCGTCTTCGAGAAGACGGTGATGCCGCGCTCGCGCTCGAGGTCGTTCGAGTCCATGATCAGCGAGCCGGCGCTATCCGGGTCGCGGAAGATATGACTCTGCTTGAGCAGGCCATCGACCAGGGTGGTCTTGCCATGATCGACATGCGCGATGATGGCAATATTACGGATGTCGGCGGCTGAAGTCGGCTGGCCGGGCACGATGATGCCGGCGGCGGACTGGACAGTCTGAACCACGGTCTCGGCGCTCCACGAGAGAAAGGCGGACGGACGGGGGAACGGTGTCGGTCGATTCGGATCGCTGGAAGGGACGGGCGGCAGGCGCCCGGGAGGGTCCGGCGATGGGTGCGCGATCCGGACATCGTCTGGACGCGTCGTCGTTGGGGTACCGAACCAGCAGAGTATAGCACAGGGCCGGGGTTCCTTATGTCAGTCTGGCTGCCTTCGGGCTCCCTGTGCGGTCCGGGACGCGTGCCAGGCCGCACGTCCCGGACGCCATGAGACCCGTCCGTCGCGCACGACGGCGCGGAACTGGCAACGCCGCCACGGAGCCGACGACAGGCCGAACACAGGAGGCAGAGACGACCCCATGACCACCGCCGCACCGACCGCCGTCCCAACCGCCGCGCCGTTCGCCCGGTCCGGCTGGACGCCCCCCCTCATCGTCGCCCACCGGGCCAACGCTCCCGGTGTCTCCGAGAACAGCCTGGCCGGCATCCGCGCCAACGGGGCGTTGGGCACGGACCTGGTCGAGCTCGACGTCCGTCGCAGCCTCGACGGGACGCCGTTCATCCACCACGACTGGTCCTTGAACCGGAGCGTCGCCGGCCGGAACGTGCCGGTCCGGGCCACGCCGGGACGCCTGCTCCGGCGGATGCTGCTCAGCGACGGCGACGGCGAGCACCTCCCGGAACTCTCCCAGGCGCTCGACCTGATCGCGTCCGATCCGGGGTTGCCGGGACCGGCGCTGCACGTCAAGGATCAGGGTGGCGTCCGGGCGGCGCTCCAGCAGATCCGGCGGCGACGACTGGGCGCCCGGACGGCGCTCTGGCTGCACGGGAGTGAGTCGGCCCTGCTGGCCCGTTCGATGGTTCCGGAGGCGCTGGTGATCCTCGTCGAGGAACGCCAGAAGACCAGGCGCGAGTTCTCGGCCCACATCGACGCGGCGGTCGAGGTCGGCGCGGCGGCGGTCAGCCTGCCGTGGTGGGCCGCGGTCGACGAGGTGCTGGCCGAGGCGGCCGCCAAGGGGATCGGCACCGTCGCCCTGATCCATGACCTCGACACCGTCGTCGACCGTGTCCGGGCCGGGCTGGGCGGCGTCATCACCGACCACCCCGAGCAGGTCCGCGACCTCCTGGGTGCGGCCGGGCTGCGAGCCATCCCGGACCGCGGACTCGACGCCGGGATCGCCGCGGCGTCGTGAGCGATCGTGGCGGGGGAGGGGCGATAGCGGTGTACGCGACACACGTCGTTAACCGCGACAGGGTCGTTCGCGAGCAGACCCCTCCCCCAGCGCAGCGAGACCCCTCCCCGGCTCGTTTCGCGCTGCGGCGCTTACGCCCGGAGAGGGGCTTCCGCAGGTCGGCTTCGCCCTCCTGAAATGGGCACGTCGTTGTCCTGTAGGGGCGACGCTTGCGAGCCCGGCCGCCGCAGCTTCTCAACGGGCTTGACCTTGCCATCGACCACTGGATCGCCAAGCACCGCCGAATGCCGACCGGGGAATCCCGCGAGGTCTCCTTCACCGATTTCATGAACGCCGGCCCGGCCGATCCTGTAGACAGGCCGCCGCAACCGCATCTCTCCGATGTCACACTTCGACCCCCGGATGCGCCATGATTCCGGTCGTGGCGCATCCGGGTTCAGGACGAAGGGACAGCACGATGCAGGTCGGGTTGCAGGTCGGACACTTCACGTACGCGGGCGGGACGGCCGGGATCGGCTCGGGCCTGGCGAAGCTGGCCCAGGGGGCGGAGGCCGCCGGCTTCGATTCCTTCTGGGTGATGGACCACTTCTTCCAGCTCCCGCACCGGGGGGCGATCACTGACCCGATGCTGGAGGGCTACAGCGCCCTGACGTTCGTCGCCGCCGTCACGGAGCGGATCCGGCTCGGGACGCTCGTCACCGGGATCACCTACCGCAATCCCGGCATCCTCGCCAAGACCGTCACGACGCTGGATGTGCTGTCCGGCGGCCGGGCCTGGTGCGGGGTCGGCGCCGCCTGGTTCGAGCGCGAGCACCTCGGCCTCGGTGTCCCGTTCCCACCGCTCAAGGAGCGGTTCGAGCGGCTGGAGGAGGCGCTGCAGATCCTCCGGCAGATGTTCTCGGACGACGACGGACCGTTCTCCGGCACGCACTACCAGCTCGCCGAGACGATCAACAGCCCGCAGCCGCTCAGCCGGCCGCACCCGCCGATCATGGTCGGGGGCAGCGGCGAGCGCAAGACGCTCCGGCTGGTGGCGCAGTACGCCGACGCCTGCAACATCTCCAGCACCCCGGAGCTGGGTCACAAGCTGGAGGTTCTGCGCGGGCACTGCGACACGCTCGGCCGGGACGACGCCGCGATCGAGAAGACGACCCAGACGATCCTGCCCGCGATTACGCCCGACGCGGCCGGCGAGGAGGCGATCGACCGGCTGATCGAGACGCTCCACGGGCAGGCGGCGCTGGGCGTCGACCACGCCGTCATCAGCATGGGCAACTCCGACGCCGACGGCGTCCTGGAGCTGCTCGGCGAGCGCCTCCTGCCGGCCGCCCACGGGATCGCCGTCGCCGGGCGCTGACGCCGGGAGAACAGGCCGCGGGGCCGTCGGCGGTATGCTCGTCCTTTCCGTTTCGACGAGGGAGGAGCATGGCGTGAAGATCGGGACCTTCTCGCGCACGAGCGAGCACACGTACGATGGGCGCCCGAACCGCTTCAGCGACCTCCGGGAGATCGCCCGGATCGCCGAGGCGGTCGGGCTTGACTCGTACTGGCTGCTGGATCATCTCCTCTACCGGCCGAATGACCTGCGGCAGGATGTGACTTGATTCGGACGTCGACGCTCAACGAATGGCTTGGCTACTTACGGGGTACCCTCAAGACCTGAGACCCGAGTTTCCAGAGCATTGATTCTAGCCTCCTGGGTGACGATCGCCTCCAAAATCAAGATCTCGTTGGAAACGGTCGTTGGTACTGATGGCTGTGTGGGCAATAGCATGGAAGTCGCAGTGGGTCCTGTTACAGGTACCGTCCAGCGGGGTGCTGGCGGTGCTGTTGTAAGGATCGTCGCTCGTGTTGGCTGCGGTACCGATGTAGGAATCGTTGCTCGTGTTGGCTGCGGTACCGATGTAGGAATCGTCGCTCGTGTTGGCTGCGGTGCCCTCGTCGGGAACGTCCAGCGCGTCGGTGGTGGTTCCTGCGCTGAGAACTGGCTGGATACTCCAGCGTCCGTTTCATGGAAGGATCCGGCAACGATGCCAGCGATGAAGACAATCACGACGACGAAACTGCGCCTGACATGTTTGTGCATGAAAGCCCTTTCTATGATGGGAGGATAGCAGGGTATGGATCGTTTCATCGTCGTGTTACCCGCATGGCTGGATTGACGGACAGACAGGGCCTACGCGTCGATGCTTGATTGTCACCGGCGCTTTAGGTTACGGGCGGTTGGCCCTTTTCAGTTGCTGTGCCGCTTCAGCGCCCGATTCAAATCGTCCCGATGGTTGACCAGCTCGAATAAGAGAATTCCCAAGCGTTCCATTCGGGGCAGAGCACAGATTTGCCCTGGTTTTTGGCTGGAACCACTGTCGCCATTCCAGTTCGCGGTCGTATCCTTCAGGGCATTGTGCGGACCGGCCTGGCAGGGGCCGCGCCGGCCGCATCGACATAGGAGACGCTCGCATGGTAGCGGCGGCACAGCAACAGCAGCTCAGGGGTCTGACCCAGGACCAGCTCGACCACTTCAACACCGAGGGCTACCTCGTCATCCGCGGGTTCTACCGCTCGGAGGAGGTCGATCTCCTCCGTGAGACCTTCATGGAGATGCACCGGAACGGCCCGGTCGAGGGCTTCTTCGAGCCGAAGACCGCGGAGGAAGCCGGCGGCGACCCGCTCAAGATGTACCCACGGGTCATGCATCCCCACCGCTTCAGCGAGATCCCGCGCCAGTACCTGCTCGACTCGCGGCTGGAGCCCGTCCTGACCGACCTGTTCGGGGAGGAACCGCTGGCCGCCCAGAGCATGCTCTACTTCAAGCCGCCGGGCGGCCGGGGGCAGGCGCTGCATCAGGACAACTTCTTCCTCAACGTCGACCCCGGCACCTGCATCGCCGCCTGGTGCCCGCTGGACTACACCGACCAGGAGAACGGCGGCCTGGAGGTCGTCCCCGGCACCCACGCGATGGACCTGTTCTGCCCAGAGGAGTCCGACTCGGCGCTGTCGTTCACCCGGGAGTACGTGGCGCCACCGCCGGGTCTGGAGCAGATCCCGGTGATCATGGAGCCGGGCGACATGCTGTTCTTCAACGGCACCCTTGTCCATGGCTCCGGCCCGAACAGCAGCACGGACCGGTTCCGCCGCTCCTTCATCTGCCACTACGTGCCGCGCTCGACCGAGGTGATGTCGTCCTGGTATCGACCGGTCCTGACGTTCTCGGGCGAAGAGGTCTACATCGACGCCAACCCGGGCGGCGGCCCCTGCGGCACCGACGGGCAGCCGGTCGGACCGCACTGAACGGGACCACTGCGGGAGCGGCTGCGAGGCGAAACGCTCGCGGCCGTTCACCTTCCGCGAACCGTTCATCCGGGGGCTGAAGCCGCCCGGCTCAGGGATGGTCGATGGACGGGTCTCATGCAGCCAGAGCCAGATCCTCGGCGACTCACCCCTAAGCCCGGTCCCTTCAGGGCCGGGACTACCGCGCTCGGGCTCTGTATCACGCTGTCTCGTTCACGCTCGCGATGAACCGCCCCTCGGCGTCGGAGTAGGCGCCCCTGTCGCCGTACACCACCTCCGGTCGTGATCCGGTACTTGTCCGCGACGAGGGCCGCGACGAGGGTGTCGCGGAATCGCCGCTGCCGGGAGACCTCCGCAGCGTTCTCCGAGTGGACGTGAACCCGGAACGTCTCACCCTCGTGGGCGATCGTGCCGATCCGGACTGGGCGGTCGTCCGAGTGGGCGCCTGGCCCGGATCGGCGACGACGATCTGCGCGAGGTGCTGACCGATGCCTGGCTCGCCAACGCCCCGCCGGCGCTGGGGGAGCGTCTGGGATCGAACCGGGAACGCTACCCGAAGATGCTCCGGACCACGTCCTGTTCGGCGTCGAGCATCTTCCATTCGTCGTCGTCGGGCCCGTCGTAGATCAGCGCCAGCGGACCACCGAAGCCGGCACCCTTCAGCACCTGGAGCCCGCGCCGGAAGTCGTCGGTGTCCAGACCATCGGCGGTCGTGTAGCACTTGGCGTGGCAGGTCTCGGCCAGCGGGGCGATGCTGGCGAGCTGGTCGAACTTGTCCGGACCGCGCCAGTTGCCCAGGTCGACCAGTAGCCCGACGGCGTTGCCGGTCTCCCGCAGCACGTCGTGGACGGCCGCTCCATCGGGGAACATCCCGAGCCAGTTCTCGATCACGAGCCGGACATCGGGGTAGGCGGCAGCGAGGCGGGTGAGCCGTCCCGCGCAGGATCGGACGAGTTCCGGCGTCGGCGCCGTCCGGCCGACGATCACCCGGGCCCGGTTCGCCCCGAGCGCGATGGCGGTGTCGAGCCAGCCGCCGATCCAGCCCTCGACCTCGTCGGCCCGCTCCGGGTCCGTCAGGTCGCCATCGTCGATCAGGAGCGTGTCCAGCGTGATCTCCGCCGCCGCGAGGGCATCCCGGAGTTGCCCGAGATACTCCGGTGAACGCGATGGCAGATGGAAGTGAACGATCTGCAGCGTGTCGTAGCCGTGCGCCTTCAACTGTTCGGGGAGGTCGAGCAGCGCCAGCCCGCCGCTCTCGGCCGGAGGGGCCATGAACGGGCCGCCGAATGTCGCGGAGTCGGGGCCGACGAAGCGGCCGAGGGTGCGGTGCAGGGACCAGGTCGAGACAGCGCGCGTCATCCGGTGAACTCCTGTCTGGGCGAATGGGAAAGCTCGGCTCATTATGCCGCCCTTGCCCCGGAGTAGCATCAGCCCCTTTGGCTGGAGACCAGTGGCGCTCGGCGTCGGCGGCGTTGCCCGGTGACGGACGATGCCGATCAGGGTCGTGCCGGTGAAGAGGGGGAGGGCGACGACGGTGATTCTGACGGACAGTGTCTGCCCGACGACGCGCGGGACCGTGCCCCAGAAGGTGCCGCAGGCGGTCCCGTTGGCGAACACGACGAGGGTGCGGGCATCGGCGTGTCGACCGATCCTGCCCGATCCGGGCGGCGAGAGAGGGAACCCCGTCTCGCCACGCGGTACCATGCCGCTGGCAACCCTGAGCACGTCGTGCTGGGTTGCGACACCGCTATCCACCCCATCACGGAAGGTCCTGACAGCTCATGGGCGTCATTCGCGTCCTCCCCGACGACCGGATCGAACAGTTGCTCCGCACCGCGCTGGTCGGCCGGATCGCCTGTGCGTCCCCCGAGGTCGACAACGGCCGCCCGTTCCTCGTCCCGCTCGCCTACGGCTACGACGGCGAGGCAATCTACGCCCACAGCGGGCCGGGCCGGAAGATCCGGACGATGCGCCGCAACGCGCTGGCCAGCTTCGAGGTCGACTCCGCCGAGGAGGCCGACCGCTGGAGCAGCGTCATCTGCGAGGTCACCTACGAGGAACTGACCGACCCGGCGGCGCGGTCGGCCGGGCTGCGGGTGGTCTACCCGGAGCCGCAGGTCGTCCCGGAGCTGTCGGACGACACGGTCGTCTACCGGCTCGTCATCACGCGGCGGTCCGGGCGGTATGAGCTGCCCGAGTAACCGGCTGACAGCGGTCGAGCCGGCGCCCCCTCGGTGGTGAGGGGGCCGTCACCCATGACCGGGGCACGTTCGTCACGCACAGGGAGGGTATGACCGTGGACTTTCGGCTTTCCGAGCGGCAGGAGGAGATCCGGGCGACGGCCCGGCGGGTGGCCGAGACGATCGTCGCGCCCCGGGCGGCCGCGATCGACCGCGACGGTGTCTACCCCGAGGACCTCTTCGAGGCCTTCCGGGACGCCGGGCTGCTCCGTCTGGCCTTCCCGGAGGAGTTCGGGGGGACTGGCGACGGCATGATGGGGCTGGTCCTGGCGGTCGAGGAGGTCGCGAAGTACTGCTCCTCCGCCGGGCTCCTGCTGTTGACGACGCGGCTCGCCACCTCCGGCCTGCTGATCGCCGGCACCCCGGAGCAGCAGGAGCGCTACGTTCGCGGCGTCGCCGAGGGCCGGCTCCGGGGCTGCTTCGCGCTGACCGAGCCGGGCACCGGGTCGGACTCCGCCGCGATCCAGACGACGGCCGTTCGTGAGGGCGACGAGTACGTCCTCGACGGCGCCAAGCTCTGGGCCGGGCAGGCCACGGCGGCCGACTTCGCGCTGGTCGTCGCCAAGACGGACCCGGCCGCCGGCAGCCGCGGTGTCAGCGCCTTCCTCGTCGACCTGCCGAACCCCGGCTTCCGGATCGTCCGGCAGTTGCCGAAGATGGGCGTCCTCGGCGTCCCGGTCGTCGAGATCCACCTGGACCACCTGCGCGTCCCGGCCAGCGCCCTGCTCGGGGAGGAGAACCGCGGGTTCAAGCTGGTCATGCGGCACCTCAACGTCGTCCGGCCGCTGGTCGCCGCCCGTGGGGTCGGGCTGGCCGCCGGCGCCGTCGAGTACGCCCTCGCCTACGCCCAGCAGCGCCAGACCTTCGGCCAGCCGATCGTCGAGCACCAGGCGATCGGTTTCCCGCTGGCCGATCTGGCGATCGAGATCGAGGCCGCCCGCCTGCTGACGTACCGGGCGGCCTGGCTGGTCGACGAGGGCGGCAGCGACCGTGACATCGCCCACTACCTGTCGATGGCCAAGGCGATGGCGAGCGAGGTCGCGATCCGGGCCGCCGACCGCGCCCTCCAGACGCTCGGCGGGATCGGCTACCTCAAGGACTACCCGACCGAGCGCTACTACCGCGACGCCCGCCAACTGACGCTCGTCGAGGGGACCAGCGAGATCCACCGGCTGATCATCCTGCGGGCGATGCGCGACGGTCTGCTGAGCTGGGGCTATGACGTCGAGGCGGCCGGCGGCCTGCCGACGGAGCGGCCGACCGAAGCGGTGTTCGCATGACGGCCGGCGCCGGATGAGGGAGTTGCTGAGCGGGGAGCCGGGTGGCCGGTCCGGACCGCGTGACGCCGAGACGGTCGCCAGCGCCCTGCGGGAGCGGATCTACGCCTCGCTGACCGGCGTCGCGACGGTGATGCTGCTGGTCATCCATGTCGATGAGGAGACCGTGACCTCGGCCGTCGTCACGGTCGTCATCGCGATGACGACGCTCTGGCTGGCCAGCCTCGTCTCGGAGGTGATCGCCCACGGCGCGACCAGCACGGCGGACGACCACCGGAGCGCCGCGCGGCGGATCGCCTTCACCGCCGGGCGCTGGTGACCGTGCCGGTCGGGCTGATCCTGCTCAGCCTGACCGGGGTCTGGAGCCTGCGAACATCGCTGATCCTGGCCGTCGTGGCCCTGATGGGGACGCTCGCGATCGCCTCGATCTACGCCGTCCGTCGCTCGGATCTCGGCTGGTTCGCGCGGGGGCTGATCGTCCTGGTCGAGCTCGGCCTCGGCGGCATCGTCATCCTCGGCAAGGTCCTGTCCCACTGACGGGCTGGCTGCCCGGATTCAACCCGGTACGTCGGTCTGCTCACGATGTGTGCTTCCAGCAGTCGACCAGGTCGCCCCTCGTGTGGTGAACTTCAGGTGACGTCAGATCCGTGATCTCGTCCGTGACGAGGTCGACGCTGCACACTACCGGGGAATCCTCTTTGACTACCCTCGATCGCCGACGCCTGCTCGGCGCCGTTTCCGCGACCCTCGCCCTTTCGCTGGCCGGTCCCGCTGACCGGACACCGGCCCAGTCACGGCCCGGCGACCGTCCCCGTTACTGGCCGACGAATGGCTGGCGGCACGCCCGGCCCGCCGCCGTCGGCCTCGACCCGGCCATGTTCGACGTCGTCGGCGAGCGGCTGGCCTACGAGGTGCCGTCGCTGTCCGCGTTCACGGTTGCCTATGGTGGCGACCTCGTCTACGAACACTACGCCAACGGCTTCTCGGCGCAGCGGGTGACGGATATCTGGTCCTCGACCAAGAGTGTGACCAGCGCCGCGATCGGGATCGCGATCGGCGACGGGACGCTGGCGCTGGGCAGCCGCCTGGGCGATGTCATCCCGGACCGGATTCCGGCCGGGGTCGACCCGGCTGTCGCGGACATCACCGTCGAGGACCTGCTCCGGATGTGCAGTGGGCTCCAGTGGAGCGGCGCGACCGACTACGCCAACCTCGACAACGCCCCGGACTGGGTTGCCAGGACGCTGGCGCTGCCGCTGGTCGCCCCGCCGGGCACGGCCCACACCTACAACTCCGGCAACTCCCACGTCCTCTCGGCCGTGCTGCAGGCCGCGACCGGGCAGACGCTGCGGGCGTTCAGCCAGGAGCGCATCTTCACCCCGATCGGCGTCGAGATCACCGACTGGCTGGAGTCGCCGCAGGGGGAATCGGCCGGCGGCTGGGGGCTCCACATCACCCCGCGGGAGATGGCCAAGTTCGGCTACCTGTTCCTGAACGGTGGGGAGTGGGACGGCACCCAGGTCGTCCCGGCCGACTGGGTCGCGGTCTCGACGACCTTCCAGGCCCAGCCGATCGAGACCGATAACTTCGGTCGCGGGACTGGGTACGGCTACCACTGGTGGCTGGACGAGATCCAGGGGATCCCGGCCTTCTTCGCGCTCGGCTACGGCGAATCGCTGATCTACGTCGTCCCCAGCCTCGACCTCGTCATCAGCGCCGCGATCGAGACCGTCCCGCCGCTGGACCTCCCGAGCACCCAGGCCCGGCCGCGGCCCGTCATCCGCGAGACGATCCTGCCCGGTGTCGCGTCCTCCAGGTCGGCGAGCGGGATGACCGGGTCTGACTCCGGTCTACCTGTCTGATGTGTTGAGGGACCGTCCGCCGTGATCGTGGACGTAGGGTCACGCCCTTTCGCTTCGCTGGTCGCCAGCCGATCATCTCTGACCCACGCTTAGACACAGAAATATCCCTTATTCGAACCGTCAACGTCACTGCCCACGACGGTCCACCGGTCGAGGAACCTATTAAACTGCTCGCAGGAGGTTTCAGGCACGAGGGCACAATTGTGGCAGGCTGCCAAGTTGCAGGAGTCGGGTCCTTGGCCATTCGCACCGACCTCCATGCAGATCGGATCACTGCTACACCAGCGAGCTTTCTCCAGGGCCTCAACCATTACGTTGGAGAGGTTGCCGGGCTGGCCCATACGCACCAGGCCTCCCATGGTTCCCTCCGAATCCCCAGAAGCGGTGTAGATGAGCACGCCGGCCATTGGATGGTCGTTATCGTCGCTCACGAACAGTCGCTCACGAAGAGCGGTGCTGCTGTAACCACAGTTAAACACCAGTTGATTGATCATCAAATGCGCGAGCGTATGCAGAAGAACGAATCGGGGAGAGACCGGATCAAAGGTTGAGACGCCCCGCTTTTCATCCGCCTTCTGCTGGTTATCCTGAAGTCGCTGTATTCTCGCCACCACTTCTGGAATTGTTTCCCAACGCTTGACTTTCTGGCTGTCGAGCTCGAAGTAGATGCCTTCGCCGCGAGTCACGTAGGCGGGTAACCATGTGTTCTCGGTCGGAGCACGCTTCCACAGCAGATGATTGCTCGTCTCCTTGTTGTACACCCCGTCCGACGGCTTCACTCGGGAGAATCCCGTCATGACGCGGGTTTCTAGGAGCTTCTCGACCAGGCACAGCCGTCCCACTCCTGCCAGTCCGGGGTACCGGTCAAACTCGACGTGTTGTTCCTTGACGATGAGTGAGTCGGTGTCACGACTTTTCCGGAGCGTTTCGTACTCTTGCCGCCGGAACGCCGTCTCGTGGGTATCCCCCGCCTGTCGAACCTGGACCGGATCAACTTCTTCCTTTGAACGTGCAATTCCGGCTTCGATTTGGGCAGGGGTGTAGTCGTCGAACATCGGTCCGTGGAGCGTTTTCAGAAGGTCACCAGAGACCTTCCCACCGCCGAGTGCCACGGCGGCGATCGTTTTCCTAACTGACTGCCGGTCCAGCATTTCCTGAAGCAGCCTGCTCTGTTCGTCAGTCCCATTCGGTAGATAGATGGCGGAGAGTACTTGAGGATAGTGGATGTTCGTCGCTCCGCGAAGAGCCCCCATCAGATGTTCGCCGCAGCCCGCGCCTTTCGCCCGTGTCTCACCTACCCACGGGCGGGCACCCTGGCAGGTGAACGCTGTCCCATTGACGTCCAGTTCCTGCGAGAGGAAGGATGTTTCCGGTCCGGACTCCTCACCGGCCTCGGTGGGCTTTCCGCCATTCGTTATTCCAGCGAGTGAGCGACGTGCTCCACAGCCACATCGCACAAAGAGTGAGCCTAGGTCAGCGCCACCGGAGCTGGACAGCTTCATTGGCTCGGCGCAGGACGGTAAGGAGGATTTATGGACCCATTCCCGCCATGGAAAGTCCTGAATATGTCCATGACCGCAGATGGTTACAAACCGAACCTGCACCATTTTGGGACGATATTTCGAGGTCTGAAACTGCTGTGGACAATGCTGGCACCGGACCGCACCCCGTTGCGTGAGTGGGTATTCCTCCAGGTGTCCGCACCGGGGACAGACGTGCGTCTGTGGGAACCGCAAAAAGGGAACCTTGAGGAAGGTGTTGACGTTGCTCCTCTCGCCTGACTGAGTACGGTCTGGGGTGCGGAAATCCGGTGGCAGACGAAACTCGTCCACACCCAACTCCCGCTCGAGCCGCCACTCATGAACAATGAATTCCTCCGGGTCCGGATGGCTCGAGGATGTCGACGAGAACCAGTGGTCGAGACCTCCGCAGATAAGACTCAAGCCATCTGAACTCACCATCATCGCCCCTACACCAAAAGGAGCGATCAGTTGGGCACGGCGAACTGGCAACGGCACCATGTTATTGCTCCTCGTCGTCGGCGTACTTGAACGTAATCTCCGCTTCGCATTCCGCGTCAACGTTGCGCATCGATCGCAACATCGGCCAGGACCGAAGCATGTCGTCCTCATCCACGTGCTCGCCCGCTCCATAGAAGAGGAACGAATTGGCGGGCGCTGAAGCCATTGTGCTCCGATCCCAGAGCGACTTCTCCCAGCGTGTCCACTCACGAGCTCGCTTTTCGAGCATGTTGGTCAGGTGGTCGAGTTCCTCAGGATCGACCATTCGGCAACGCTCAGTCATAAGGTCCACTACCCGACGCATTGTTTCTGGATCAAGGGTGCGGGGTGAGCGCGCGCTATCGGCGGCACCGAGATAGCGAACGTAGATGATCATCGCGGCATGGAGCGCACGGTCGAGGACCGGCGGCGAGAAGGGGGTCACGCTTGTTGGTTCGACTTCGGCATAGAGCCGATCGTGGTAGGCCCTAAATCGCTCAAAGTGCGAGCGATCGCGTGGTTTTGAAGGGCTGTATAGAGTTACGACGAGACCTGGTCGATCACGACGTCGCCCGACTCGACCGGATACCTGAATGTACTGCGAGGTGGTTTTCGGCTGCCCCGCGATCGTCATTAGTGCTAGGCGTTGGATGTCCACACCGACCTCGATCACATTTGAAGCCAGGCACACGTCGACGGAGGCCGTGGTCTTTCCCCGGTAAGGCGCGTTGAGGGTCCGCATCGTGTCTTTCATCAGATCGCTGGACATGCCACCTGTCAGCTCTTGGATCGAGTTGAGCCAACGACATTCGGATCCTTCTAACCCCATGCGATTCCACGTCACCTTGAGGTAGTCACGGACGTCCGTGTCGTAGAGCGTATGCGCCGTTCCCATTTCCCGGATGCTGTTGAAGAACCCTAGGTTCGTCCACCATGGGTCCCGGTCTTCCTCGGTCAGCGCCTGCGGCGCCTGGTGTAGGGCCGCGAAAGTGCGTAACCACTGGGTTTGGACAGAACCAAGACTTGGGGCATGGATACCAACGTAGATTTTCCCCGGGTCATCGTGGTCCTTCTTGGCGAAGAACGAATCGTCGACGTCGATCCCAGAGGGAGGGAAGAGATGCACCTTGTCGCGAGCATAGAGCGCTCTGACCTGCTGACTTGACCGTCGGATCGTGGCTGTGGAAGCGACGATCTTGGGTCGCACAGGGACCCCTCCGCGACGGTCCATACAGAGGTCTTCGATGACCGACTCATAGAGGCCAGCGATCGATCCCAATGGCCCCGAGATCAGATGCAACTCGTCTTGAATGATCAGTCGCGGTGGCGATATCCGTCGCTGTCCACCTTCGTCCAGACCAAAGAGGGCTCGCGGTTCTATCTTCCAGGCAAGCCCCGCAAACTTGTCGATCGTTCCGATTACCAAAGACGGTCGGAGCGCATAGATGTCATCGTCTGTTACGTACACCGGCAGGTGATCGCTGAATACGCAACTGATATCAGGACAGCGAAGGAAGACTGTTGAGCCCCCAGCTCCCGCGTTCGAAATGTAGAGCGCAGGGACCTTCCACCGATCCGTCTTTTTCTTTGAAGCATGTTCGACTGGCGTGAGACCAGCGCCA
This sequence comes from uncultured Thermomicrobiales bacterium, assembly GCA_964244115.1. Lineage (GTDB taxonomy): Bacteria > Chloroflexota > Chloroflexia > Thermomicrobiales > UBA6265 > CADCWK01. The sequence continues at coordinate 16,425 of CAXTHM010000001.1, read as the reverse complement.
CACCATGGGCATCGCTCAAGTACAAAACCAGTCGCGCCTCGTTCGCCTGATTCCAGTCGCTTCTTCGCTGCTAACGCGTCTCTACGGCGGTTTGGCGTCGCTCCTCCACCAACCCAGATACCGATGGAGAACGCGGTGTCGCCCAACGACTGTGGCTGTTCGCGTCGCAGGTATTCCATGGCGCACAGCAGACTGCTCGCGCGCTCAAACTGTTGGGTCGTAAGGAGCCTCAGGGTGTAGCGCATGAGGACGCTGACCCCAGCGTCCCGTGGATCGGTCAATCGCCGGTGGAACATGGAGAACGCGGCGAGGCCAAGATAGGCTTCGGTTTTGCCACCTCCCGTGGGAAACCAAATCAACTCGACCGCGTCGTGATCGGGGTCGTCCGCTTCGACGGTCGATCGGACAGAAGCCAGTAGGAAGCCGATCTGGAACGCCCGCCACGATCCCGGAGAAATCTCGTTCTGATCCGGCCCGCCATAGGGCGCGTCGAACTCGATTTTGCCAGTGTCAGCCGCGATCGTCGGTGTACGAGCCGGTAGGACTGAGGCGGACTGCTGCAAGTCCATAGCCTGGTTCGCCAGGCGGAAGGCTCGTCGGGCGGTATCATCGTCGCGAAGATATTGAATACCCTCAGCGATCCTGACCGCAGCGGTCTCACAGCCAGCGATGTTGCGCTCAGCGGCCTCCCGTTGTCGAGGAGTCAAGCCAAGGCCTGGCACCGATGCTTTGGTGTCGGCGATCCAAGTATTGTAGGCCGAAACGAGCCGCTCAAGGCTTGCCCAGCTCGACGGGTCATCGCCAAGCCGTGACAGGACGGCCATGGATGCGTCGATCTTCACTCCGTCTTTATCGACCAGATTTGGCGTCAAGCCTTGTGTGCGGGCCGTCGGAAAGGATAGGGCTGAAATTGATCGTGCCCGGATCTCGCCATCCTCTCGATCCCAATCCGCTGAGCATCCGTGACCCGTGGCGAACACCCGCCGATCGCGATAGAGCAGGTCAAGACTCGCCTCTTCCTCCCTCGTCGCCTTGTCGGCGGGATCCATCCGTTCCTGGGCCGGGTACGGGAGGATGCCTTCGGTCGCGTCGTCGCTGACTATACGAGCGGAAAAGAAAGACTGAAAGAGACACCACGGGTCGTTCTTGCCGCGTCCCTGATCTACGGAGTGGTTGACCAAGCAGACGGTGAGCAGGAGCGAACCTTGTGATGTGCGGCCCGGCCGCGCAAAGATCTCGATCGCGAGATCGAGGTCGCCGATCCCCTCCACCTGGGCGCCAACTTCCGTATTCGGATTTCTTAGTTCGAAGATGTGCTTGCTGATCCTGCCTGAAGGCACTAATGACCGCACAGGAACCACAATAGAGAACCGGACCGGCCGGCGTAACCACCATGTGGGACGATAGGACGTTTTCCCATCCTTCAGCACCTGGATCTGGCGTGCTTCGTACCGCCCGCCAGATCCTTCGATCGTCAGATGGGTTGCCTTTTCTGTCGAAATCAGGAAGCTCATCGCCATACTGCTCGCGGAGTAGGCGTTGGCTTCAGAGAGATCTAGGTCATCGGGATCACCCGATTCGAACGGCTCACGTCGTTGCTCGTCTTCCTTCTCACTCCAGACCGCCTGATTGTTCATAGTGGAATCTGGACTCGAACTGGCTTCAGTTTGGAAGGTCGTCTCCGCCTCCGCAGACCGTGGGTAGAGCACGCCGACGCCGTATCGGGTAGTGGGCTTGTCAGTGAGGATCTCTTCACCCGTTTCCGCTTGACGATGCGGTTTTCTCGCCTTATCGGAGCTAATGGACGATGCGATTGTCTCAGCGGTTATGGGAGCGCCGGCCGGTCGTGGGCCAACCATCTCAGCTTGAAGCGAGTCGATAATGCGAGCGCGGTTGCGCATGTTGAGGTCTCGAGTGGCGGTAGACATTAGCGTTCCATCCTTCCGGACTCATGTCAGTTTGAAGAGGCGTTCGAGATCGAGGGTCCGCACATGAGCCAACTCAGTGCTCTTCGCTTCCACGCGAAGAGCACTGAGTTGAACGTCTGGAAAATCGGGTAGAGTTACGGAAATGAAGCCGATTTCTCTGAGCTGCTCGACCAAATCAGGGGTAATTAGTCGATTCAGCGCGCGACGGACCTCTTGACCAGCTTGGCCATGAGCTGCGCGGATACATTCCAGCTCTTCCCAGTACCGATCCGCGTCCGCTGATCGACCAAGCAAATCAGCTATGGCGTTCATTGTCTCCCGATCTCGTGGCCCGATCGTATTAGGAGACCCCCATCGTTTGGCATCCTGGATTAAATGCTTTGAGTTGACGCTTCCTAATCGCCCTGACAGCCGGTCCGCCTCCATGCCGACCGTGCGAATGCGGAAGATCCGCTTCCACTCAGCCAAGGAGTGACGCAGTTTTTTGGCATCGCCGCCAAGCAGGCGGTTCGCAACATCTTCTATGTAGCCACGGGAAGCGTTGGTACGAAGGACCAGATACATCCCTGGGAGGACGTCCGTTTCTCGGACCTGTCGGGCTCGGTCACTAACGCTCGCGTCGTCATCAATGGTCAAAGCGATCCGACGATCCGAGCTCTCAAGGTAGGTCGCGTGACTGTCGGCCAGAAGCGTCAGTCGGGCAAGTACGTCGTCTTCATCAGTCGCGCCGGTCGAGACAACTTGGGCGTCGTGCAGTTGACGAGTAACCGCAGCTTTCCAGTCGCCGCCCAACGCCCAGCCGCGCGGGACGATCACGTCAGAACCCAAAGGACGATCATAAGTCGCGTTCATAGTCCAAGAGTGATTCCGCGATTCCGTAAGCGGTTGAGTTGGAGTAAACGTTGAGTCAGGTAAGATCGGGTCTAGTCGCTTCACGACGGTAAAGCTGGCTCGCTGTCCCCATGTCGGACCATCGAAGTTCGGCGACGACATCTCCCTGACGATGGTGTCGAACAATAGCCAGCGATAGGACAAGACATGAATCTTCCCTGACCGCGGGGCGTCGAACGAGTGGGGACGGATCCATCGGCTGGGTCCAACGACGACAATGCGATCGTACCGTTTGGTCGCCCGTACCGACCGCAGGTCACCGACCTTGACTTGGTTACCAGTGGCCGCCTGATATTCAACCCACGATTTTGTGGGTTCGAGTTGACCGCGAGCCAGCGGTATCACAAGCAGCTTCTCGTTGCCGCTCTCCTGTCGAATTTGCAACAGGCGATCACCAAGTGGTTGTCGAGCGGATTGAACGAGAAGCTCGATCCGCTCGACTAGCTCTCGCGCAAGCTGTCGTTGCTCACCATAACCAAGACCGACAAGCCTGGCGAGTTCACGAAGCCGTTCGAGGCCGACTCCATCTAACTGCGCGGGGTGGTTGAACGGCAATGGCGATGCCGCTTGGCGAGCGACATACAAGCCCGTTAAGTAAGAGAAATCGCTGACGACAGAGTCCAGGGAATCTTGCTCGAGCGCCTGCACCGCGCGCAGCAACTCGGTTAATCGGGCGTAGTCACGATCGTAGACGCCTTCCAGGGTTAGCGTGCAATCTCGGGCGATGTCATAGAGGTAACTCGTCTCCCAGAGGTCCTCGCTCATCTTCGCACCACTTGCACATAGCCAGTTAGCTCAATACCTGCCGGCACTGTCAGCTCCTTCAACCAAGTAAGTTCGTCATACCCTCTAATGAGATTGGCATTAATCTGATCCAGTGCGCCATCAAACGGTGGAGAAGACCGATCTAGGACAATTACTTGGTCGTGGTCACGCCACCTGTGATCCAGGGCGAAGAGCGCCGTCGCGCCGTCCGCGATGATGACAGCGGGTTTGTCTGAATTGGCCGTAAGCGTTTGGTTTGCACCGCTCACGGAATCGATGCGCGTGCGGGAATGCGCCCCGGATTCATTGGCCGGTCGAACAAAATCCCGCAAGGCACCTGTTCTTACAGTGCCATCCACGAAAGCGGAGAAGATGCCCTCTTCCGACTCGATCAAATTCTTCTCCGCGTGCCCCAATATCAGGCATTCGAAACTCGATGAGGAGACAACGCTCAACGCCACTTCTGTAGGCAGCATCGCTTCCAGGAGACCTAGATCTTGCCGCATATCTCGTCGCGAGCCAAAGCGAGAGGTGTTGGTCGTTTCTACCCGCGCGAGTCTTAGGCATTGATCTTTGGGCAACAACCTTAGCCTGCCCTTACGCTCCTCAATCTTGATGTATTCCACGCCGCCCCTCTCCAAATGACCCACCAGACGAACTTTACTTGTCGTGGTGGAAGATCCCGGTGGTCGCAGCATAAGGGGCGTATTTGGAGGTAGTGCGATGAGGGACTCGAAGTGCTCCTCAGGGCTCGTGTTCTGTATCGATTCGTACCGATCCAGCAATATTCCCGAGGCGATCAACAGGGCCGCGTAGGACCGAGCGGGCACTGTGCAGACAACAACTTGCCGTGTGCGTATGGTTTCATCGGCGTTGCTAGCGATGCTCTGTCCGAGTTCAAGCAAAAGGCGACACCACTCGGGAAGGACGTTCTTCCCAAGCGGTCCAACCTTGAGCCGGTCCGACCACGATTTGGCTCCGGATGATTCAGTTCGCGAAACAGCCACTTCTCCAGTGTCCAAGCAACCTCCTAGCCGGGTATCGGGTATCTTCTCACGCCTCGTTCCGGTCGAGTCGAGAATGTCCGACAGCAATCCGCACGAATCTGGAGGACCGCCCTTTCAACTACTCCGTGACCTCCATCTGGACTGACATCGGGTCACGAGGTCTCGAATTCATCGTCGTCCATAGGATAATTGAGCTGGGAAGTAGGGATGTTTCCGCTGAAGTCACGGAGTACGGTGGCATTCCACGGACCGTCTAGGCAAGACTCTTCAAAGCTTACAATCAAGCGTAAGGTTATGATTTGATGGTCATCGTTCCAGCCTTCAGCATGACGGCCGTCGACCTGTTCGCCGGCTGTGGTGGGCTTTCACTAGGATTGGAAGAAGCGGGATTTCGCCATCTCGGGCTTCTGGAGTGGGATTCATGGGCTTGCTCCACGCTTCGTGTGAACGCGGAAAGACTCGGATTTGAGTGGCCAGTGTTCGAGACCGACGTTCAGGCCTTCGATCTGTCCCGGATCGATCAACCTATTGACCTCCTCGTTGCGGGAGCGCCGTGTCAGCCCTTCAGTATGGGTGGACACCACCGAGCAGATCGCGATGGCCGCAACATGTTCCCAGAGGTCTTTCGAGCTATTCGATCCCTTAATCCTAAAGTAGTCCTCCTTGAGAACGTTCGCGGTCTCAAGCGACCCTCGTTTCGCCCGTACCTAGATTACATTCGACTGCAGATGAATTATCCCGAGATTGCACCACGATTAGAAGAGGATTGGCGGGATCATCAACGCCGAATCAATCAGCACTTGCAATCATCAGCCCGACTGGACGCGGTAAGAACCTATACCATGAATGCCAGTGAGGACGTTCTACATGCGGCCGACTTTGGAGTCCCACAGTCCCGCTATCGGCTCATCATGGTAGCGGTGCGTAATGACCTCGGTGTGTCGTGGTCGTATCCGGCCGCCACCCATTCGCGAGATCGGCTTCTATGGGACCAATATGTGACGGGCGACTATTGGCGCGACCATGGCTTAGACCCGCGTCTGGTTCCTGCCCAAGTTGCCAATAGGGTATCTGCTCTGCGACACGAAGGACAGGAGCCGTCAACCGCGCGGTGGAAGACCGTCCGTGATGAGCTAATGGGTCTCACCCCCCCTGTTATTGGGCAGGAGTCGAAGACCCATACCTTCCATGTGGGTATTCCCGAAGCGCGGATCTATAAGGGCCATAGTGGTAACGATTTGGATGTGCCAGCCAAGACCATCAAGGCAGGATCCCATGGGAATCCTGGTGGTGAGCACATTATCATCCAAGACGACGGCTCCCTACGATATCTGAGCGTCCGTGAGTGCGCTCGAATGCAGAGCTTTCCAGACCGCTACAACTTCTCCGGCAAACGGTCCCAAGCGATACGTCAAATTGGTAATGCCGTCCCGCCTCGACTCGCCAAGTTACTAGGAGAGCGAGTCAGGACAATGCTAGCTGGTTCAACGCATGGTTAAACTATCTGGGCGGGACTCGGCTATCACTTCGCGCATGATGGCAACGGTGAAGAACAAAGACTCGAAAGCTGAAATGGCCGTTCGACGACGTCTCCATGCATTGGGCTACCGCTATCGTGTCCAGCATAAAGTAGAAGGTCGTCCGGATATCGCCTTCACTCGTCTCAAAATCGCCATCTTCATTGACGGTGACATGTGGCACGGCAACGCGTGGCGGCGACGTGGACTGCCCAATATGGCAGCGATGTTTCCTAACCGCACCGAATGGTGGGTGGCCAAGATTGAACGCAATATGGAGCGCGACCAGGAGGTAACCGAGCGGCTAAAGTCCCTTGGCTGGTGCGTCCTACGGTTCTGGGAGAGCGACATAACGGAGGCTTTGGACCAAGTCATTGCGGTCATTGAAAACACGGTTAAGGAGCGAAGACTTGAGCTCGATAAACCTATTCCTTCGGCTAATCGAGGCGATCGCCACGCATCTTGAACAGACGCTGATCTCATACGGGGCGATCGCCTGCACAAGCCGCGCTCACGTGCAACGACCCTGAACTTGAGACTACCGGATACCCAGGATCGTCCACGGGTTCGGCATCGGCTGGACCGGGACGTGGATGAGCGTCGGTTCTCGGGCGGCGAAGCCCTCGCGCAGGTGCGTCCGGAGCTGCTCGGGTGTCTCGGCCCGGCGACCGGTGACGCCGAAGACGTTGGCGAGGTCGCGGAAGTCCGGGTTCCGCAGGTTGGACGCGATCGTCCGGCCGTTCATCTGCTCCTGCTGGATCCGGCGGACGTTGCCGAAGGCGCCATCGTCGAAGACGACGCTGACCAGCGGGATGCCGAACTGGGCCTGCGTCGCGAGTTCGGCCAGCGCGAAGCCGAAGCCGCCGTCGCCGTTGACCGAGACGACCGGCGTGTCCCAGTGGGCGACCTGGACGCCGAGCGCGGTCGGGAAGCCGTAGCCGAGGGTGCCCTGGTAGCTCGGGCCGAGGAAGGTGCGCGGGTTGTAGACCGGCAGGCCCAGGTTGGCCCAGTAGCCGATCTGGGTCTGTTCCGACACCCAGATGCCCTCGTCCGGCAGCTCCGAGCGGATCGCGTGGGCGAAGCCGGCCTGCGGCTGGATGCCATCGACCCGCTCCTGGATGTCGCGGTTGAGCGCCGCGAACTCGGCCGTCCGGTCCGGCCGGGCGCCGCTGTAGCTCGGGATGCGCTCGATCAGCGCGGCCAGCCCGAGCTTCGCGTCGGCGACGATCGGGGCGGCGACCGGGTAGTTGCGGCCCACCTCCTCATCGTCGATGTCGAGTTGGACGACCGTCCGGCCCGGCTGGAGCTTCCAGCGCAGGGTGACGGCGTCGGCGAACCGGGTCCCGACCGCGAACAGCACGTCCGCCTTCGGGACGAGGTCCATCGCCGCCAGACCGTGCTGGGCGAGCGGGTGCCGGGAGGTCAGGGCGCCCTTGCCGTTGCTGCTCATGATCACCGGTGCCTGGAGCAGCTCGGCGAGCTGCTGGAGCTCGGCCGAGGCGTCGGCGCAGATCACGCCGCCGCCGGCGAAGATCACCGGGTTCTTCGCCCCGCCGAGCAGCTTGGCCGCCGCCTCGATCTCGTCCGGGTTCGGGGCGCGGCGCTGGCGCTCACCGGCGCCGGGCAGGATCTGGACGTCGCCGGTCTGGAACAGCGTGTCCTGCGGGACCTCGATCTCGACCGGCCGCACGCGGCCATCCCACATCGTCCGGATTGCCCGGTTCAGGGTGCCCGGCACCTCCGCCGGCGTGATCGCCCGCTCGGCGTGCTTGGTGGCGGAGCGGACCATGCCGAGCTGGTTCGGGATCTCGTGGAGCAGGCCGCGGCCGAACTCGATCAGGTCGGACTGGATCTGGCCGGAGATGCAGAGGACGGGGGAATTGGCGGCGTAGGCGGTCGAGAGCGCGGCCAGGGCGTTCATCAGCCCCGGGCCGGGGACGACGACGCAGGTGCCGATCCTCCCGGTCGAGCGGGCCCAGCCATCGGCCATGTAGGCGGTCGTCTGTTCGTGGCGGGTGTGGAAGACGCGCAGCCACCCGTCGCTGACGGCGTCGTAGATCGCGTCGAACAGGCCGTCGAGCTGGATGCCCGGCAGGGCGAAGAGGGTGTCGATCCCCTCGGCCCTGAGCTGCTCGACCAGCGCCTGCCCGCCGGTCAGTCGGTGGGTGGTGGTGTCGGTGATGCCGGTGATGCGGGTCGTCTCGGGTGCCGTTGCCTCGGTCACTGGGTTCCCTTTCTCCGCGGCGATCCGCTCGCGTCTGCGCGGCCACGCACCGGTCGCGTCGTCGTGACCGCCGTGGCGTCGGATCGTCTCGTCGGTTGTCGTGGCGGTGATTGTACGTGGCCGGGCGCCGTCCGGACGCATCGTCACGCGGGGCCGGGCCGGTGAGACGGTCAGGTGCGTGTGGCACACTCGGAGGACACAGGCTGGCGCCCGCCAGGGCAGTCACGGAGGGATACGACATGGTCGCGAAGCAGACCACTCAGCACCGCTCGGGAGCCTATACCGTCGCGGACTACGACGCGCTGCCGGATGACGGGCCGCGCTATGAACTCATCGACGGAGAGCTGATCGAGATGCCCGCCCCGACACCGCTGCATCAGATGGTGCAGGTCCATCTCCTCGCGCTGATCTACTTCTTCGTCACGCAACGTGGTCTGGGCCGTGTAATCGGGGCACCACTGGACGTTGAGCTGTCAGGGAGGATCGTCCAGCCCGACGTCCTCTACATCTCCGCCGATCGGATCGACATCATCACGGACCGCCGCATCGTCGGGGCGCCCGACCTGGTCCTGGAGGTTTCGTCCCCGTCGACGAAAGACTACGATCAGGGCGACAAGCGCGAGGTGTACCGGATGGCCGGTGTCCGCGAGTACTGGTTCATCGACGTGGAGAAGCGGGCAGCGACGGTCTGGGCGCTGGTCGAGGATCGGTACGTCGAGCAACGTCCGGATGAGCAGGGGCAGCACGTCAGCACGGTCCTGTCTGGCTTCGCCGTCGATGTCGCCGCGGCGATCGCCGCCGTCGAGTAGCTCGACCGTGCGTGTCGGCGTCTGCTACAGGATTCCTCGTTGGAACGGAGCGACGACATGGTTGCCAAACCACGATCACCAGTTCAGACACGATTGACCGTCGCCGATTACGACCGGCTGCCGGATGACGGCCCGCGGTACGAGCTCATCAATGGGGAATTGATCGAGATGCCCGCCCCGACGACACTCCATCAGCGACTGTTGATGCGTTTCGTTCGATCTCTCGATCGGTTGGTCGAGGAGGAGAACGCCGGTGAGGTCTTCGTTTCACCATTCGATGTCGAACTTTTGAACTCAGCCATCGTGCAGCCTGACGTGCTGTTCGTGTCCAGGACCCGAAGTCAGATCGTGACCGAGAAGCGGGTGGTCGGTGCGCCTGACCTGGTCGTCGAGATCTCCTCCCCGTCAACGGCCGATCATGATCTGGGTGACAAGCGCGAACTCTATCGAGCGTCTGGTGTCCTCGAGTACTGGTTCATCGACACCGAGGCTCGGAGTGCGACGGTCTGGATACTGGACGGCGACCAGTACATCGCGTTACGACCGGAAGCCGATGGGTTGCTTTGGAGCACTGTCATCGATGGTTTCACGGTCGATATGGAGAGGTTGTTCACCGATGCGGATCGCCAGCGATAGGAGAGATGGCGTGACAAACCTTCAGCGACAGGGAGAACGGTCGTGACCGGTGATCGCCCGTTGCTCCCGCAGTACCGGCTGTACACCGTGGAAGATTACGACCGCCTGCCGGACGACGGTCGGCGATTCGAACTGATCGATGGGGAACTGATCGAGAAGGACGCCGAGGGGATCGGGCAGGACCGGTCGATGACCGTCGCCGATCTCGACTACCTGCCGTCCGACGGACCGCGCTACGAGATCCTGGGAGGCGTTCTGTTCCCGTTGCCGCCGCCCGACGCCCGGCACCAACGCGTGGTGCTGGCGTTCCTCCGGCTCCTGGACGGCTTCATCGCCGGGCACGCCACTGGAGAAATCATGGTGTCGCCTCCCTGGGTCGTGCTCGGGGAGCACGACGTGTCGCTCCCCGATCTGATCTTCCTCGCCGGTGGGCGACGTGACGCCGTCAGACCGGACCGCATCATGGAGGCACCCGATCTCGTGGTCGAGGTCTCGGCACTCCCAACCATCGGTCGCGATCTGGGCCGCAAGAACGGGATCTACAATCGCGCCGGTGTCCGGGAGTACTGGACCGTGAACCTCGTCGAGGAGGACGTCGCCGTTCGGGCCTACGACGAGACCGAGTCCTTCCGCCGGGCTGAGTTCGTTCGCGACGGAGTGGTCAGGAGTACCATTCTGCCGGGCTTCACCGTCGACGTTCGGCAGCTGTTCGCGGGAGATCCCGGACACTAGCTCCACGCAGAGTGGACCGGTAAGGATGGGGAACCATGGTCGTCGAGCCACGGACACGTCAGCACCAGCCGCAGGTCGTCACTCTGCCACGTCGCTACACCGTAGCCGATTACGACCTGTTGCCCGAGGATGGTCCGCGCCATGAACTGATCGACGGAGTGCTGATCGAGATGCCCGGACCGAGTGTTCTTCATCAGCGACTCGTTGGCTGGCTGTTTCTCGTCATCGCCGGGTTCGTCCAGCGTGATCACCTGGGCGAGGTACTCCTTGCTCCACTCGACGTCGAACTCTCGGACGGCCGGGTCCTGCAGCCGGATCTCCTGTTCGTCTCGTCGGCTCGTCGCGACGTCATCACGGACGCCCGGATCATCGGTGCGCCGGACCTCGTCGTGGAGATCTCCTCGCCCACCACGCGTCACCACGATCTGGTGGGCAAGCGCGATGCCTACCGCGAAGCCGGTGTCCGCGAGTACTGGTTCGTCGATGTCGACGAGCGCACGCTGACCGTCTGGGTGGCGGGGGACGAGGACTGGACCGCCCTTGGCGCCAACGAGCAGGGACACGCCCGGAGCACCGTCCTGCCGGGCCTGACGGTCGACCCGGTCGCGCTGTTCGCGGACTAGCCAGCGGCCCAGCCGCTCCCGACGACTCGCTACGACACCCAGTACCAGTGCGTGAACTGGATCGTGAACAGGACCAGCAGGGCACCGGAGATCACGCTGTAGGTGATCAGGGGGCCGCGCCGCTGGAGCAGGATCGCGAGGACGATGAATAGCGGGAACAGCACGATCCCGAAGCGCGGGATGCTCATCAGGGGATGGACCCCGCCGGGCTGGAACAGCGGGAACAGCAGCGGTGGGAGCAGGTACGCGGTCTGGTAGAGCGGCAGGGTCCGCAGCCCGATGATTGCCAGCCCCAGGAACAGCAGAAGGCTGACCAGTTCGACCGTATCGCTCTGGGCGAACGCGTCCCGGAACTCGAACGATGTCAGGTGGCCCCAGCTCGGGTCGTCGATCAGGCTTCGTACCCAGGACCAGTCCGCGCCGATGACCGGGTAGTTGGGCTGCATGTATTCGTGGTCGTCCGGTCCCGTGCAACTCGAGACCGCGCACTGGAACGTCTCCCAGGGAAGGGCCGAGAAGCGATACCACTGCTGCTGAACCTCGACGAACGCCGGATTGGTCGGAGTCTGCGGGATGTCCTCGGCGTTGAGGTAGACGTAGAACAGCACCGGCCCGAGGATCGGCAGGATGGCGAAGACGGCGCTGGCCAGCCCGGTCGTCAGCCAGCGGCGGGGCGACCAGCCGTACTGCTGGATGAACAGGACCGCGAACGGCAGCAGCAGCATGACGCCGTTGGAGCGGGACAGCGCGGCGAGCAGGCCGAGGATGCCGGCCAGGGCCCAGGCGCGGGTCCGGGCGAAGTACAGCGCACCGGCCGCCAGCATCAGGAACAGGGATTCGGTGTAGACGGCCGAGAAGAACAGCGCCATCGGGAACAGCGCCAGCGCCCAGAGCGTGATCCGGGCGATCCGCTCCGGGAAGTCCAGCCGGACCAGCGCGTAGACGAAGCCCAGCGCGACGACGAAGAAGAGGTTGCTCAGGACCCAGCCGACGACCTCGACCGGTTGCCCGGTCAGGCGGGCGCCGCCCTCCATCAGCCAGGGGAAGACCGGCCAGAAGGCCGGGTTGGCCGTCGGGAACGAGCCGTAGCCGAGGTCGGCGATCTGTGAGTACCAGAGGCCATCCCAGCTCCGGAGAGGTTCGACCAGAAGACGGATCAGACCGTTGAGATCCGCTGGCCCAGCGGGGTTGTTCTTGTAGTACTGCGGAGCCGACTCGAGCGCCCCTGCGACCCGGTTGCCGGGGTCGTCCCGGACTGTCCCGTAGATCAGGGCCAGCGCCGCGGTGATCTGGACGATCAGGAAGTGAGCGAGGCCGACGACCAGCGGGTAGGTGAACCGGTCGCTGCCGGTGCTCCGGCGAGACTCCGGTGCCGTGGCGGTGGTGGCAATCATCGGTGGCCGCTTCTCCCAGGCTGGTCGGCCGAACAGGTGCGATAGCCCGCGAAGGATACCAGCCGCTGTCCGGCCGGCCGTCGCTATCGGCCAGTCGGCCCAGACGTGCCCGGCGTGATCTCGATGGTTCGTGGGCCGGTCCGCCGGACGGCGTATGGACCATCGATCCGGAGGCCCAGCGCCGTCAGCGCCTGCGCGGCCGCGTCCTCAAGGGCCAGAATCAGACCGTCATCGACGAGCACCTCGGCCCGCTCAAGACGGGCGAACAGCGGGTGGTCGCCAACCGAGGTCGTCAGCGTCGGGTGGTTCAGGACGGTGATTCGCGTCTCGCCGATCGTCAGGGCGAGGTAGCGCTCGTGGAGGACCTGACCGTCCGCGAGCGCCGACAGGTTCATCGGGTCGAACCCGGCCACCCGGAGCGGCCCGTCCGTGCCGGCCCGGATCATGACCGAGCCGTCGAGCGACGTGCGCAGGGACGTGACCAGATCCCGGCGGCGGGTCCGATCGGCCGCGATCTCCGCCGTCGCGAGGGGGAGACCGTCTCGCCAGCGATCGTCGGTTCCGGCCGGCGGTGGACCGATGGCCGCTGCGAGCAGATCGGGCAGGACCGGCATGGGCTGCTCGGGACCCTCCGGCAATCGTCCCATCCAGTCCGGCCCGACCAGCCGTTCGAGGAGGACGCACCAGGCGCGACCGGTCCGGTAACAGCGGCGGCGGACATCGATCGGGTTGACGTCCTGTCGGTCGTCCCGTGGCTCTCCGAGCACCATCGCCGTCCGGTATTCGACCCAGTGGGCCGTCCCTTCGACGAGTTCGACGGCGTCCTCATAGCCTCGCGCCTCGGCCGGAAGCGTGGCGAATCGGTCCCACCGCGTCGCCAGGGCCTGCCTGGCCAGTTCCAGGCACGTCTCATCATTGGGCGCCGCGGTCGCCGCGTGGAGCACGGATAGCTCGTGCGTCGACCGGGCGATGTTCGCCGCGTCGTCCCACGGCCAGATGAGCAGGTCGGCCTCGTCGGCGCCCCATCCCGGGTAGTGGTCGGCCTGATGGGCGTGGAACAGCTCGTGGGCGGCCAGGGCGGTCGCCGCCACCACGCGAGTCGGGTCATCGACGATGATGGTCGCGGTCAGGCGACCGGCGATCAGGGCGACGCCGTCGGCGACGATCCGCTCGTCCAGCCCGTCCCGCCGCTGCCGGTGGAGCGCCGGCGGCTCGACGACCTCGTAGCCCTCCACCGGATCGCAGGTGATCAGCCAGGTGGCGGGCGCCGACGGGATCGCGACGGCGAGGGGCAGGGCGGCGGGGTCGAAGCCCGGCCAGAGATGCCCCGATGAGACCCGTCCCAGACCGGCGATAATGGCGTCGATCAGGTCACGCTCGGTTCGATGATGGTCGGCGGATAGCGGCGGCATGGTCCTCATCTCATCCGGTGTACCGGCGCGGCGACTCCGCGCGGGGTTCCGGGTGAGAGGGTACCGCCCGCGACAGGGGACGGCATGGCCGGTCAGACGGAACTCCTGCTCGGGATCGATATCGGGACGTCGAGCACCAAGGGGGTGCTCTGTACCCCGGACGGCACGGTCGTTGCCGAGACAGTGATCGAGCACGGGGTCGATCAGCCCCGTCCCGGCTGGTACGAGCAGGACGCCGACGGGGTCTGGTGGGCCGACGTCGTCGCGGTCTGCCGGCAACTCCTGCCGGGCCGGGCCGACGCGGTCCACGGCGTCGCCGTCAGCGCGATCGGGCCGTGCCTGCTGCCGGTCGACGCGGCTGGGCGGCCCCTCCGGCCCGGCATCCTCTACGGGATCGATTCCCGTGCGACCGCCGAGATCGAGTGGCTCAACGGGCATTTCGGTGAGGACGCCCTGTTCGACCTTGGCGGCATGGTGCTGACCAGCCAGGCGATGGGGCCGAAGATCCTCTGGTTGCGGCGGCATGAGCCGGAGGTCTTCGCGGCGACGGAGACCTTCCTGACGGCGTCGTCGTACATCGTCCTCAAGCTGACCGGCGAGCGGGTGATGGACGCCCACACGGCGTCCTACTACAACCCGCTGATCGACCTGCGCCGCCTGACCTGGGACGGCCGCTTCGCCGAACCCATCACCGACCTTGCCCGGTTGCCCCGGATCGCGACGGCGACGGAGGTCGCCGGGATTGTCACGCCCGATGCCGCCGCCGAGACCGGGCTGTCAGTCGGCACGCCGGTCACGGTCGGGACGATCGACGCGGCGGCCGAGGCCATCAGCGTCGGCGTGACCGCGCCGGGCGACATGATGGTCATGTACGGGACGACCCTGTTCTTCATCCAGCGGACGGGCGCCCCAGTTGCCGACCGCCGGATGTGGAGCGCCGCCTACGCCACGCCGGAGGCCTTCTGCGTCTCGGGCGGGCTGTCCGCGGCCGGCGGGCTGACCCGCTGGGGCCGCGACACCTTCGGCCAGCCGGAGCTGGAGGCCGAGCGGGCCGGGGGGCCGAACGCCTACGCCGCCCTGGCCGAGCTGGCCGCGACTTCGCCGCCGGGCGGGCACGGGCTGGTCTGCCTGCCGTACTTCGCCGGCGAGCGGACGCCGATCAACGACCCGGACGCCCGCGGTATGTTCGCCGGCCTGACGTTGGGCCACACGCGGGCCGACCTCTACCGAGCGATCCTGGAGGGGACCGCCTTCGGCGTCCGGCACAACCTGGAGACGATGGCGGCGATGGGTTCGACGCCCCGGCGGCTGGTCGCGGTCGGTGGTGGGGCCAGGAACCGGACCTGGCTCCAGATCGTCTCGGACGTGACCGGCGTCCCGCAGGACGTCCCGGAGCGGACGACCGGCGCCGCCTATGGGGACGCCTTCCTGGCCGGGCTCGCGACCGGGCTGATCCCGGACCTCGGCAAGCTGACGAGCCAGTGGGTCCGGATCGGCGAGACGCTCCGACCAGCCGCAGCGGTCCGGCCGCTCTACGACGAGCTCTACGGGATCTACCGCGACCTCTACGACAATACCCGTGACCAGCTCCACGACCTCGCCCGGATCCAGTCGTCTGGCCGCCCGGCGTGACCGCTCCCGGTGAGCTGTGCGAGTCGGAGCGGGTGCCGGAATCCCTGGTACCGCTCCTGACGGACCTGGTCCATGGCCTGTCACGCGTCACCCCGGACGTCATGGGCGTCTGGGTCTACGGCTCGGTCGCGCTCGGCGCCTTCGACGAGCGCTCAAGTGACATCGACCTCATCGTCGCCACCAACGCTCGACTGTCTGACGAACAGGTCGACCGGCTCGCGACCCTCCATGAGCATCTCGCCAGCCGGTACACACTCGGTTCCCGCCTGGAAGTGCAGTATCTGACGCTGCCGGTCCTTCGCGGGACGGCCCCGGCGGCTGACTATCCCGTCTACCGTGAGGGCGATCTCGTCATGACCGGGCGCGGCGACCTCAACGCGACGACACGCTGGGTCCTGCGCGAGCACGGCATCCCGCTTCTCGGTCCGCCGGCGGCCGACCTCCCGCTCGATGTGACCTGGGACGAGGTCCGGTCGGCGATGCGCTTCAATCTCAGCAGCTACTGGCCGGCGTACGCCACGTCCGCGGCGGCGCTACCACTGCGTGAGGACACGCCGGTCGTGTGGACGGTTGTCACCCTCTGCCGGATCCTGTCGACGGTCATCGATGGCGTGATCATCGCCAAGCCGGCCGCGGTCGAGATCTGGGCCGAACGGGTGCCGGATCGCTGGGCACAGCTGCTCTGGGAGGTCCGGCTGCTGCAGGGTCACGCTGACGGATCATCGAGCTACGCAACCCCGCGAGAGCGGTCGCGCGACGTGCAGGGATTCGTCGTCTGGGCTTGCGCCGCTGGCCTGGCGGTGCTCGATCGCGACTAGTCCGCCTAACTATGGGTTGGCCAGGGGGCCGTGAACG